>CAZFMY010000043.1:44314-49393 GCA_964520345.1 uncultured Gemmatimonadaceae bacterium
CACCAGAGCAGGATACACCAGAGCAGGATACACCAGAGCAGGATGTAGAAGAGGATGACCGGCCCTGAACCGGGTGCAATCGAGCAAGAGATGAGGCTCAATCGCTTTCTCGCACGCTGCGGCATCGCTTCACGCCGCCGCAGCGACGAGTTGATTCAGAGCGGTGCCGTACTCGTCAACGGCGAGATCGTCGACGAGCCCGGCAGAGTCGTTGCCGTCGGCAACGACTGCGTCGAATACCAGGGCCGACCTGTGGCCCTGCCCGCATTATATGAGTATGTATTATTGAACAAGCCCGCCGGCTATCTGGTCACCCGCAGCGACCCCGACGGCCGGCCCACGGTCTTCGATCTGCTGCACGACCTGCACCCGGGCACGGTGCCTGTCGGCCGCCTCGACATGGATACCACTGGGCTTCTGCTCTTGACTGACGACGGCGATCTAGGCTACCGGCTACTACATCCGCGCTTTACAGTCGACAAGCGATATATGGCTGTCGTCGGCGGATCACCGACCGAGGAGAACCTCGATCGTCTGCGTCAAGGAATAGAACTCGACGATGGTCCTACTGCCCCGGCCCAGCTCCAGGTCGAAGAGCGCTGGGGCAGTGGCTGGAAAAAACGGGCACGGCTGACCCTGTGCATCCACGAGGGCCGCAAGCGCCAGGTGCGCCGGATGCTTCGCGCCGTAGGCTATCCGGTACGGGAACTGATGCGAATCGAATTCGCCGGACTGCGGGTCGAGGGCCTTGCCGAGGGCCAGTACCGCCATCTGGATCCGGCGGAAATCAGCAATCTCAAAAGCCGGATCGGCCAATGAAACCGCGTGGCATCGTCATCGCTATCGACGGCGTCGTTGGCGCAGGCAAGACGGCCACTGCCCGGCGAGTGGCCCAGCGGCTGGGCTACCGCCACCTGGATACCGGAGCCATGTACCGGGCCGTGACCCTGGCAGCGACTCGTCGGGGAATAACAGCCAGCGACCTCAGCGCACTAGAAGCGCTGCTGCCGTTGCTGACCATAGATTTGCAACCCGGTGACCAAGGGGGCCGAGTTCTTCTCGATTCAGAGGATGTGAGCGAAGAGATTCGCCGCCCCGAGATCACCCGCAAGGTCGGCTCATATGCCGATCTTCCTCTGGTCCGCCGTGCCCTGGTCGCCCAGCAGCAACGATTAGGGCAGGAGGGTGGCATTGTCGCCGAGGGACGCGATATCGGTGCGGTGGTTTTCCCCGATGCCGAACTCAAGGTCGCCATGGTCGCCGATCTCGATGAACGCGTCAGCAGACGGCACCGAGAATTGACCGACAAGGGGGTGAGTATCACCGCGGAACAGGTTCGGGCAGATATCGAAACCCGAGATCGAGATGACGCCGAACGCGACTACGGCATTGCCAATGCTGTCGTGGGGGTCATCAAAGTCGATACCACCGGTATGACCTTAGAAGGCCAGGTCGACCACATCGTCGCACTGGCCCATACCAGCGGCGCCTGAGCGCGCTGCCAGACCGCTGACGCGGAAAGACCGCGACAGCCGTTTTACACGCGCAAAGCGACTCGTTTGATCGCTTTGCTTTAACCTTTGCAAGGATTCGAACAAAATGACTGAAGAAACGAGTGCGGTGGAAGAGCCGCAAGAAAAACCCGTCTACGGCAATGTCAGTATCGAGGAACTCGAAAAGCCCGAGTACGACGAGGACCAGGTCAACGAATTCATGGCTCTCTACGAGGAGAGCATCTCCGGTATCAAGGAAGGTCAAATCGTCCAGGGCGTGGTCGTCTCGGTCAATCCCAACGAGGTCATGGTCGACATCGGCTTCAAATCCGAAGGCGCAGTGCCGATCAAAGAATTCGCCGATCCCCAATCGATCGAGATCAACCAGGAGATCGAGGTCTTCTTAGAAAACGTCGAAGACCAAGAAGGCCAGGTCGTGCTTTCCAAGCAGAAAGCCGACTTCATGCGAGTCTGGGATTCGATCAAGGAAGCGCACGATACCGGCAACACCGTCGAAGGCCGTCTGATGCGACGGATCAAGGGGGGGATCGTCGTCGATCTCTTCGGGGTCGAGGCCTTCCTGCCCGGCTCCCAGATCGATATTCGCCAGGTCAAGAACTTCGATCAATTCATCGGCCAGGAGTTCCCCTTCAAAATCATCAAGCTCAACAAAGCCCGGCGCAATATCGTCGTATCGCGGCGAGCCGTGCTCGAAGAAGAGCGCTCGCGAATGCGCGAGGAGATCATCAAGGTCCTCGAAGAGGGCCAGGTACGCGAAGGCGTAGTCAAGAATATCACCGACTTCGGCGCCTTCATCGATTTGGGGGGCGTCGATGGCCTGCTGCATATCACAGATATGTCCTGGGGCCGGGTCAACCATCCATCGGAGTTGGTCTCTATAGGCGACCGGATCAAGGTCAAAGTCCTCAATTACGATCGCGAACGCGAACGCATTTCCTTAGGACTCAAGCAACTGACCTCTCATCCGTGGGAAAATATCGAGGGAAAATATCCGGTCGACACCCAGATTCGCGGCAAAGTCGTCTCGATCACCGACTACGGTGCCTTCGTCGAATTGGAGGAAGGCATCGAGGGCTTGGTACATATCTCCGAGATGTCCTGGACCCAGCACGTACGCCATCCCTCCAAGCTGGTAAATATCGGTGATATCGTCGAAGTGATGGTGCTCAAGGTCGACAGCGAAAACCAGAAGATCTCGCTCGGAATGAAGCAGACCGAGGACGATCCCTGGGAAACGCTCGACGCCAAGTATCCACCCGGCACCAGGCTCGAAGGTACCATCCGCAGTCTGACCAATTTCGGCTCTTTCGTCGAGATCGAAGACAATATCGACGGTCTGGTGCATATCTCGGATATGTCCTGGACCAAGCGAATCCGCCAAGCCAGCGAAATGTTCAAAAAAGGCGATGTGATCCCGGTGGTGGTCAGTGAAATCGATACCAAGCGCCGCCGTATATCACTCAGCCACAAGCTGGTTTTCGAAAATCCATGGCCTCAATTCGCCGAACACTACGCGGTCGGCACCGAGATCACGGGCACGATCTCGCGGATCCTCGAACGAGGCGTAGTCGTCTCGTTGGGGGACGAAGTCGATGGTTTCGTGCCGTTATCGCAACTGGCCATTGACGGATTGCAGAATCCGCGTCAGAGTTTCGAGGACGGTCAACAACTCCCGCTCGAGGTCATCGAATTCGACGAGGAACAGAAGAAAATCGTCCTCAGCGTCCGCGACTATTTCAAAGATAAGGACCAGGCCGAGTACGAGACCTATCTCGACGACCATCCGATCAAAGATATGGAGATTGAGGAAGCCACTCCCGATACGGACGACGAGATGGAGAGTTGGGGTGACCCACACGACGGCAGACAGCCCCGGTCCAACCGCGCTGCGGCAGAGGATGATCTCGAAGAGGAAGAAGAACGCGGAGACGAAGAAGAATAAGCAGCTCTGCTAGGCCCTGAAAGCGCGGTGGAACGGAGATCCGTTCCACCGCGCTTTTTTTAACCCAACAAAACAGATCGCACCACAAACCGCCCGTAAAAGGGTCGGCTTTGAACTCCTGCCCCCATCTCAGATCCGCTGTACCAACGCTTAACTTCCCGGTCTACGATCTCCATATACCCCCTCGCTTCGCTCCTAAGATCAAGGGCGAAAAACTCCCATCCATAGCCACCATTCAATAAATCGCAGCCACTACCTTCTACAAAGTGCTGTTATTATTCAACTTGACAAATATACAACTCACCGCTTAATTGGATAAATACAGTGCGCCCTAAAGATATAATTTACTGCCTAATAAGATAACTTTGGCGTACTTGGTAATTACCTATCCTCTGCGTGGATTAAATGATTGCACGGATTAAACACGCTGCGCGCACGACCTATTGCCTGCGCCGCAGCCTGGGAGTATTGCTATTTTTGGTGCTGAGCACGCGCCCTGCCGTAGCTGCCGCTCCCACAATTACTGGCAAATCACCTAATCATGGTGTGTGTAATATAAGCCACATCGGGCAACAGATTTTCATCATTTTTGACCAGAGTATATTAGCAAACTCCGGCAATATTACTGTCAAAAAATACTCCGACGATACGACAGTGGTCACCTATGATGTTAATAGTGGTGACATCTCTATAGGCGGGTCTATTCTCCAAACCGTTAGCCCGTTAACGTTGGAGGCTGGTACCAGGTACTACGCATTAATCGACTCCGGTGCAATCAGAAACGCCGCCAGCGAAGTCTTTACCGGCATCAGCGACAAAAATACCTGGAATTTTACCACCAATGACACTGACGGTAACCTCACCGCATCGAGCACGGTCAGCGAACCCGTAGCCCTGCCTTCAACAGCAAATTCTGCTGGTGCTGCCATTGACCTCTTCGACTTCACCTTATCTGACGGCGGAACCTGCGACGGAAATGTGCTCAACATAACCGGAATAACGCTCAACACATCTGGCGATGGCCCCTTCTCCCAGGTGACTTTTCGCCTCAATGGTCCCGATGCCAGCAACGTCGCAGGAACCTACAACAGCGTCAACGGCACCATTACCTTCGGTACCCTCGGAATTCTGGTTCTCAACGGCGCTACCGAAGACTATACCGTCAACGCCTACTACAGCGACAACACCAATCTCAGTGAGAACCAGAGTCTGATCCTTTCTATCGATGGCGATACCGACCTGACCGTAGCAAATGCCAGCACGCAGATGGGCACTACCAGCCCTGTCACTAATGGCGCCGGCAGCACTGTCGATATCACCGCGACTCAGCTGAACTTCACAACCCAACCTGCCGGGGCTACCAGCGGCGCGGCACTGGCCACCCAGCCCGTGGTCAAAGCTCAAGATGCAGCCGGCAATACCGATGCCGATTTCACCGAGACCATCACCCTCACCGAAGCATCGGCTGGAGACCTGACCAACAATACCCAGAACGCCAGTGCCGGCGTGGCCACCTTCAGCAGCCTCATCTATACCGCCACCGTCGACGCAGAATCGTTCACTCTCACCGCCAACGACCAGGACGGCGTCGGATCCAATTTGCCCACCACCAACGCCAATGCC
>CAZFMY010000044.1:0-38534 GCA_964520345.1 uncultured Gemmatimonadaceae bacterium
AATGGAAAGAGTTGTAGCCGGGTACTCCGGGCAGACCTGTTATGAGCAGTGGAAAATGGGTACTATCGATCATTGTATTTTAAAAACCCCGATGGAATACGGTTGCGGGTCTGCTGTACCATCTAATCAATGACGCTGCTTTTGTAGAGATTGACAAGCTCATCGATTAGGTTCTTGTTCACACCAATGGCTCCACGAATCGGTGCGTTGTAGTAAATGCATTGTTCAGAAAAGTTTCGCGTATATGGCGGGTTTCTTCCATACCGTATTGACTGCTATCGGCCTCAAAAAGGATTATTCTCAGGTGATCCTTCCGCCGGAATCCGAACGCCGAGAGCACGTCGAGCGTCTCCGGCAATTGCGAGCGCTGATGCTGGCAGATGAAGAGAGAACGTTTCACTCGTTTGTGGCAGCGGCGACGGATCACCTTGTCGCCAGTATAGAGTCACCGGAACGAGCCCGGGAAGAGTTCGCCGAGGCGCGGGATCTGTACAACGGAATGTGGGGAGGAATGGGATCGATGAGCGATTTCTACTTCGTCAAAGGATCGGAGGAGGAACGGGCCCAAAGATCGGCGCTCTTCGATACCCTCGTAGGTCAACTGGGCTCGTTTTTTTCGCAGGATCAAGCGGATTGATATCCGGGTGCTGTTCCCTCTATTAAGTGCCTCCACCTGTGCGGATAAATATGACCGAAGAATTGCCATCTGCAGCCTGTAATCTGGCGCGGTTTCGCGCCGACCTCGAGTCGATGATCGAGTCGCAGAGTGTCGTGCACAGAGCGCCGGCCGAGTTGTGGGAAGACGGCCTGTACCTGGGCAATGGCGATATTGCGGCGACGCTGCACGGCGGTCCCGGGCGCACCCGCGTGCTGCTGAACAAAGGCGATATCTGGGATGAGCGGGCCGAGTGGCTGGATCGGATGTACGACCCGGCCGACTTCGATTGGCAGCGGACTCGGGAGGTGCTGACGAAGGCTGTCGAGACCGGGGACTGGTCGGAATACTACGATCTTCCCCGGCCGACGGTCAGGGTGCCCGAGGACGCCGTGCGCAATTTTCCGAGTTTTCAAGCAGCTGGCTATCTGGATATCATCGGCGATCTGTCGGAACAATGCTGCGAATTCCGCCAGCAGCTTTCGTTTTACCGCGCTGAAGTGGATGCCTCTTTCTCCAGCGCGGACAAGCATTACGCCTACCGTGCCTATACCCACGCCGACTACAACCTGCTCGCCATCGATCTGGAGAGCGAAGAGCCCGGTTCGTGGCCGCTGAGTCTGCAACTCCACCGGGACCTGCGGCCCTTCAATGAGCCCTTCGAGCCCGATCCTTATATGGAGGCACCCGGGTTCGGTCACGACGACGACACCATGTGGATGCAGATGCGGATGCTCGACGGTTTTGGATATGCCGTGGTGGTGCAGACCCCCGGCACCGCGATGGAATTCGAGCCGGCCGCCGATCGGATCACCGGACACCTGCAAGATCTGCGCGCGCGAAAGATAGCGTTGCGTCTGACCATTGTCACCGGGCAGGACCAGTCGGTTGCTGCACTGGTGCGCCGGGGCAAAGAAGAGCTGGCTGGTTGGGCCGGTGTGCAGGAGCCTCGGCAAGCTCATCGGCAGTGGTGGGCGGAGTACTGGCGCAAGGGGTGGGTCTCGCTGCCCGAGAAAGTGATCGAAAATCTGTGGTATGCAGAAATCTACAAAATCGCCTGCTGCTCGCGCCGGGGCGGCCAGGCACCCGGGCAGTTCGGCCACTGGTGTGGTTTTGCCGATCCGCCCTGGCGCGGCGACTACCATACCAATATCAATATCCAGCAGATCTACTGGCCGATTTATTGTGCCAATCGCGCTGAGCTGGGCTGGCCTTTTTACGATCTGTACCTGGATATTCTGGACTATATCGTCGAGGATACGGCTCGCTATACGGGGTTGCCGGGCGCGCGTTTCGTGCGCGGCCACGGGCGCTCGGGACGACCGCATAATCGGAGCCCGAACTGGGAGCTCTGGCCGGGCGCAGGGGCCTGGCTATGTTCCCATTTCTGGTGGCATTATCAGTATACCCAGGACCTGGATTTTCTGCGCCTCAGCTATGGGATCTTCCGCGCCTGTCTGGACTTTTTTATCGCCTATATTGGCCCGGCGGATGCCAGCGGCCGCTATAATATCATGCCCTCCCTGGCCCACGAGCAATCCAGGCTGCCGCCGGTGCCTGGCGCGGGCGGGGCCTGGGGCAAGAATTCTTCCTACGACCTTGCCCTGCTGCGCGAACACCTCATGCACACCATCAGGGCCAGTGAGATTCTCGACGTCGATCAGGTCGAGCGCGAAGAGTGGAGGCAAGTGCTGCAACACTTGGCCCCATTTCCCGTTTCCGCAGAGGGTTGGCTGGAGGAGTGGGAGGGGGTCAGTCTGTGGCCGTCGCACCGCCATCTCAGTCCCCTGTACCCGATTTTCCCCGGCGAAGAAATACACCAGCACAGCGATGCTCAGAGGGTTCGGATCGGCAAAGAGAGCGTGCTGCGTTTCCTGGCGCGCGGGTCCGAGGGCTATACCGGTTTCAGCTTCGGCTGGATGGCTGCGTGTGCGGCGCGGATGGGTATGGCCGAGGAAGCACTGGCCAATATCCGCAACCATATCCGCGCATTCGTCAATGTCAACGGCTATAGTCTGCTGGGGGCCTCCCGCTTTCCGGGTCTGGCGCCCTATATGGCCGAAAGAAAAGGCAGCGGGTGGAAAAACAAACTGCCCAATTGCGAGTCGGGCGGCAATTTCTGTGCCGGGATCAACGAGCTTTTGCTGCGCAGTCCCAGCGGCAATCTCGAGGGCCAGCCACTGATTTGCGTATTTCCGGCCATCGTCGAGGCCTGGCGGGAAGTGCGTTTCTCGCGCTTGCGGGCTCAGGGGGCGTTCCTGGTGACAGCAGAGCGGCGCGATGGGTGTACGGCCTATGTGCTCATCGAGAGTGAGGCGGGGGTCGATTGCCGCCTGGTCAATCCCTGGCCGGGGCAGCAGGTGGTGGTGATGCAGGGTGGAGAGATCGTAGCGCATGAAGTAGACGGGGATGTACTGGCCTTTGCAACCCGGGCCGGGCAGACCTACGCCGTGTGTGTGGCGGGTTCGGCGCTGGATGCCCTGGAAATCATTGAGATTTCAGGGCGTGAAGAAGAGGGTTGCCTGCTGGGGATCGGTGGACCCTTCGAGGCGATGTCGTGGCGCGACTTCGAACCGCAGCAATGAGTCTTCTGGTAGGTTCTCGTTAACTCGATCCATGCGGATTTTCCGAAAGATCTGTCCCTCCGGGAAATTCACGACCTCTGAGATCTATTCTGGTCGTTAGAGCAGACTCACCGCACCTCTATGCCCAGGAGGTCGAATATAAAAGCGAACTCCTTAGCGGTTTCGCGAAAACGACGAAATCGCCCCGAAGCCCCGCCATGTCCGGCCTCCATATTGGTGTGCAGCAGTAGTCTGTTGTTATCGCTCTTGTGATGGCGCAATTTCGCTACCCACTTGGCGGGCTCCCAGTATTGCACTTGCGAATCGTGCAGACCGGTGAGGACCAGGAGATGGGGATAGGCCTGTTTTTGCACCTGATCATAAGGCGAGTAGGAAAGCATATAGTCATAGTATTGCTTCTGGTTGGGATTGCCCCACTCATCGTATTCAAAAGTGGTGAGGGGAATGGATTCATCCAGCATGGTGGTGACCACATCCACAAATGGCACGTTGGCAATGATCGCCTTGTAGAGTTCGGGCGCCATATTGGCCACCGCTCCCACCAGCAGGCCGCCTGCAGAGCCTCCGCTTGCAACGAGATGATCCTCATCGGTCATACCGCTTTCGATGAGGTATTTCGAACAATCGATAAAGTCGGTGAAGGTGTTTCGTTTGTGCAGCAGCTTGCCGTTTTCGTACCACCAACGGCCCATCTCCTCACCGCCGCGGATATGGACCATGGCATAGATCACCCCGCGATCCAAAAGGCTGATACGGGCGGCTGAAAACCAGGGGTCCATAGATGCACCGTATGAGCCATAGCCATACTGGTAGAGCGGCTGCACACCGGAACGACGCAGATCTTTGCGATACACCAGCGAGATCGGAATTTCCGTGCCGTCTCGCGCCGTCGCCCAATGACGTTCGGTTAGGTAATTTTCGCTTTGAAAGCCCCCCAGGACCTCTTCTTGCTTGCGCAGCACCTTTTGACGGGTATCCATGTCGAAATCAAATACAGAGGCCGGAGTTGCCAGTGATTCATAGGTATAGCGCAGATTTTTTGTTTTGAGCTCGTAATTGGTCCCCAGGCCGCTGAGGTACACCTCTTCGCCGAAATCGATATCGTACGCAGCAGCAGGATTGTTCCACGGGATCACCCGCAAGCCCACTAAGCCCTCTTTTCGCTCGCTGACTACGAGTTCGTCTTGAAAGAGTTCAAAATTCTCGAAGAGCACATCGTCTCGTGCCGGAACCACATCCTGCCATGCGTTTTTGTCCTGGGTGTATTCAGGTGCTACGCGCATCAAGCGAAAGTTTTTCGCCTCGTAATTGGTACGGACAAAGAACGAGCCCAACGCATGATCGATACTGTATTCGTGGTTGGCCTCGCGCGGCAGAAACGGAATAAAAGCGCTCTCGGGGTCGGTAGCCCGCAAAACCCGCGCTTCGCTGACGAGCGTCGATTCGCTCTGCAGAATCAGATGTTCGCGGCTTTTGGAACGCGTGATATAGATCGCAAAGGTGTCGTCTTTTTCTTCGAATACCAGCACATCTTCATTGGGATCGCTGCCGAGGCGGTGTTTCCACAACTGAAAAGAACGTAGCGTTTCCTCCTCGAGCTTCACATAGAAAAGTGTTTTATTATCTGCTGCCCACTCATAGGAGCCACTGGTTGCGGGGATCTCATCGCTGAGCATCTCTCCCGTGCGCAGATCTTTCACGCGCAAGGTATAGATACGCCGGCTGACTTTGTCCTCGCCGTACGCCAAGAGGTTCTGGTCGTCGCTTAAGGTAAGTCCAGTGGCCTGATAGTAGGCGTGTTTTTCTGCCTCTACGTTGATGTCTAAGACAATTTCTTCTACCGCATCGAGGCTGGTGATTTTTCTGCAGTAAATGGGGTATTCTCTGCCCTGTTCATAGCGGTGATAGTACCAATTGCCGTCTCGAAGGTCAGGTACGCTGGAATCGTCCTTCTTGATGCGGCCTTTGATTTCTTCAAAGAGCATCTCTTGCTCGTCTTCGGTATGAGCTAAAAACTTCTGGGTATAGTCGTTTTCTCTTTCGAGATAATCCAGCATCTCGGGATTTTTCCGATCGTCATCGCGCAGCCAATAATAGTGATCCACGCGTTGATGACCGTGGTGTACCATTGCGTAGGCTTCTCGTTTGGCAATGGGTGCTGCAAGGTGTGTTTGGTCTTTCATGCTCTGCTCCTGCTTTTGTCTGGGTTGAACTGCACAGGCTACCAAGAGAAGGAGTCCAATAGCCAGTGCGATAGGAGAGGGAACTCATCGTGTCATTGTTTCTATTGAGGGCATGAGAGTAATATAAGATCTGACAAAGCCCAAAGCAGAGTTTTATCCGACGCCGAGAGCTAAACAAAACGGGCTGCGTTTTGATCGGGTCGACTCAATGTGAATTGGTATGCAAAGGTAGTCCCCCTGCAACTGCCAAGGCCGTAAGAATATCCGCGATTCTGATTCGGCCTCCCAGAAAATTGACTGATCCTCTCAAGAGACCTTTATGGAAATCTCCGTACTCACCACAGTCCACCGCTCGTGCTCGCTCGGCCTTTTTTATATATTCTGCCCGCGAAATTTCTCTATTGCACTCCGAACGCTCAGCAAGATTTGAGGTACCCATAACGGATATGGCCGCTAAAACCATTCTCAGCGCCGAAGACCACGACCACTTTCTCACCCACGGCTATGTGGTCGTACAAAAAGCGGTGCCACCGGCGGTGATCGAGAGATCGGTAGCCGAACTCGAAGCGGAAGATCCCGATCCCGAATTCGATCCGGCGGCCAGCTGCACAACGGATATCGTGTTCCAGGTGCTCACCGAGCTTTTCGGGCCGGAATACCCTTTTGCCAAGAAGCGCGGCGGGAGCGACATGGCCCGTCCGCGCAAGGACGATGTGGAATGGGCGCTGTCGCCTGCCCACGTTGACGATGCCTATCCCACCCTGATGCCCAATAACTGGGCGGTCGGCACCTTTATTTTTTTAACTCGAGTGCACTCGCGCGGTGGGGCCTTCATCTATTTCTCGGGATCGCCGCTGCGTTACCGGCAGGGCATGGCGCGGAGCTACCACTCGATCAAAGAGGTCGCGGCGGCGGTCGATTTCTCGGGTCCGGCCGAGGAATTTCTCGCCGAGCCGGGCGATGTGCTCTTTTTTCATCATCTAATGGGACATACCGGTTCGGACAACGTCGCCGATCCGCAGACGCGCCACGCGCTTTTGGCGCGCTGGGTGCCGCTGGACAAGCGGATCGTGCCGGGCGATAAACCCTTCGAGCAGATGTCGACGATCGAGAAGGCTAATTCGGCGCGGTACCTGGAGCATCGTTTCGAGGTGGACCTGGGTGTGGTTGCCACGCCGATCGACGAGGAGAGTGCGGCCGTGCTGCGCGAGGGTTTCGCCGACTTGGGAAGGGTGCGTGCTTATGCGCTGCTTCACTTTGATGGAAGAGCGCAGCTTTTGGCGGTGAGCGAGGAAGATCCGACGCGGATACGACGCTGGCAAAGCGATGATCGGGTTCACTGGGTCGAGTGCCCGTCTTTGCTCCGGCCGATGGGTGTGGTGCGGACGCTGCACTTGCATCAATATGGCTTTGCCGCGATCCTGGCCATCACCGGCGAGGACGGCAGGGCACAGGTCTATTCGAGCCTGGATTTTGCGCAGTGGGAGCTCGTCGCCGATCTGGATCGGTGTCGGACCGTCACGCCCTATTACATCTATGCAAATTATCCTAGTAAGACTGCTGCCGATCAGGCCATTTATGTGGTGAGTGAGGACGATCCCGCGCAGGCTTCATGCCGCTGGGGAGCGGAGTGGTCGGACGCTGGTGAGGGTAGTGATGAATCGGTGGCGGTGCGCGCGCCGGCGGGCGGGCGGATCGAGGATCTGATCATCGCCGCCTACTATTCCGATTCGAATTGCGCCTTTGTCGCCGATGTGGTCTTCGATGGGTGCGAGTCGTCTCTGCCGCACTATATCCTGCCCCGGGACGTGGCCGTGGCCGAGGGCGAGCTGCAGCCGCTGTCCTACGAGGGCAGCGAAGCGCCGCGCCGGGTGCGGATCTTCAATCGCGGTCCTTCGTTTTGGCTGGTGGTCTTTGCGCGCGGTGCTGAAGCCCGCCTCTTCTGGGGGGCGATAGATTGGGAGCAATCGCCGCCGACGCTCAGGACGCTGAGCGATGCGGCTGCTCTGGACGAGGCGCAGCGTATTGTCGGGATGATTTGAGCGGGAAAAACCGGCGCCTCAGTGGGGTCGGGTGCAGTACCCAGGGCTGGGAACTGCACCCGCTGGGACCAGCTCACTTACTCGCTGAAGAGCGCGCCGACCTCCATGGTCAGGGTGCGGTACTGACCGCCGTCTTCGCGTATGACCAGCGTGTCGCCGGTGTAGTCGATGTCTGCGACCCCGGCGAAGTCTTCGGGAATTTCCGTTAAAAAATTGGCATAGGAAAAGGTCTGCGTCTCATCTGCATCGATAAAGCGGAAGATCTGTTCGCCAAAGATTTTGCCCTTCTCGACCAGTACCGGGCCGGGCTGATGCAGGCCGGTGGTGCCGAATTCGAGTCCGCGTGCAAAGGGCTTGCCATCGCTGACGTGGCGCCAGGCGTCGAACCATGGGTAGTCGCTCGTCGGCCAGATATAGCCGATGAGCAGGCCCCTGGCGGCGTTGACGGCTGTGGTCCAGCCGTATTCTTCCTCGACGATATAGGAGACCACACCGGGTGAGGAGTCGTCGCTCAGAAAGCGGATATCGACTTCGGTGCCGTCTTTTTGCAGGGCACCGGGCCAGCGGACCTCCGGGTTTTCAGGTGTGGGCATCGGCGTCTCCTGCATAAAGCCGCGAGTGGCGTTGGCGTCGACTATGGTGCTCTCGTCGAGGAAGGGTGGGCCGATGGTCGGGTGCTGGACGATGTTGTAGATCCGGCCTATATGGCGGGTATTGGTGACTGCTTCGGATACGGTGAAGACGGCCTCTTTATCGGCCATGCGGATCGAGCGCGCAACCTTGAGCCCGGCCAGCGGCAGCTCGGCTGACATCGTCGCCGTGAGCTGGCCGTCTTTGTTATTGGCTTCTTCGTCGACGGTCCACCATACGCGGGTCGCTTCTCCGTGCCAGCCCATGCCATGCCCTATTTCGGCCTCGGTGGCGGGTCCCCAGCGGTCCAGGCACAGGAAATGACCCATCGAGCGCGGTTCCATGGGCGGTTCGGCACTGGGATCGTCACTGAAGTCCCACGAGTCCCATTGCAGGGGGTTGAGCTGATTTTCTTTGAGGTGGAAGTCGGCGATAGAGCCGCCGCCCAGGTCGACGACTAGTTTGGCGGCGGTGCCGTCGAGGATGAGTTGGGGGCGTTCGTCTGCAGCGTGCATAGCGGCGGTGGTCCAGAATAGGGTGAAGAGCGTGAGGGCTGATCGCATGGGCAACGTGCTCCTTAAAAAGCTTGAGAGTATGTGAAATCGGGATGGCGAAAGAATTCAGTGGGAATTCGCAGGGTGTATTTCATAGTTGATCCGAGATGTAGATGACATCGATCAGACTGAGCCCCGTATGGTATCCGGGGTCGGCGTCGGATGTGGCGGGTATGGCATCGACGGGGTTGCCGTCCGCAGCGCGCGTCTGGTAAGCCATTAGGTGGAGGTCCGGTCGAGTGAAGAGGCGAAAGGCGTTGTGGCACTCGCGCCAGATGCGCAAGCAGGCGGCGCGTTCGCGTTCGTCCGTAGTGCTGACCAGGCAGAAGGCGGCGGCGCGAATCGTCTCGGGGAGATTCCACCACGGCATATCGGTATTCAGATGCGTTCGCGTCGCGAGGTCAAATGCCTTGGAAAGACCCTGTGGCCCGGGCAGGTAGCCGTTTTCAAAGTTGCGCACGAGGAGGCCGGGCATGCGTCGTCGCGCCGCGTCCAGCCGCTGCTGCTCTCGGGGCGTGGCACGCCCGTCTGCGGCGGCGATGCACTTGAGCGCCAGGCCGACAAATTCCAAAGAGTGACCGGGATCGGAGATAATGACTCCGTCTGGCTCGACAAAGGGTCGCCCGTCGTCGTCCACGCCCTCCCAGAAGTCGCCCTCCTGCAGCTCGGGTATGCGCCCATCTAAATTGGCATAGGTTGCCAACTCGTGTTCGATCAGGCGCAGACCGCGTTCGACGGCCTTTTCGACGCCGGCTTCGATTAAGAGGGCGATCGCGCCGAGCTGGATCATAAACGGTCCGTGCGGATAAAACCCCACTCTGGGTTCGGGGCGATTGCTGGGATCGAGAGCAATCTGGTCCGAGCGGAAACGGCCTGCCCAGATGGCGTCTTCGACCGCCTGTATATAGGCCAGTGCCTCCGATTTAGCCGCGGCATCGCCCAGGTACTCGGCGGCGGCGAATAAGCCCTTTGATGAGAACAGGTCGCTGAAACCGTATGGGTGATCGGCCGTCACCTCGTAGGGCTGCGCTTGGCCGGCTGCATCGAGGATAAAGGGCTGACCGTCCGGAAACATGAAAAAGCGCAGGCGCCCTGCATTGCGCGCGCGCATGCGTTGAAGTTGCTCCATCACCTCTCGCGCTATGGTCCGCAGTTGTTTTGTCAGTAGCTCATCGATGCCGCGTTGTTCAATCCAGCGCGCATGTCCGGCGAGGGCTTCTAGGCCGCGACCCTGTATCCAACCGTAGATGGCCTGCGGACCGCGGACGGGATCGCTGGCAGGGAAATCCTCGCCCGTGATCAGGCTGAGCTTGGTGTCGATAAATGGGTACTCCGGAGTGCGCTGATAGCGTTGCGCGATTTCGCGCATGGTGGTGATGGCAATGGCCTGGTACTCCGATGCAGTGGCCTTCAGGTGTTCAGCGTGCGGTGCGTTGGGAAGCTCGATCTCTTTATAGGTCATATAATTGTGGTGTGCATGCGCTGTGTGGTGTGCGCGACTCCTGCGTTTCTGATCGGATCTGGTCAAGGTCCATCGTCGCCGGTGCTCACCGGGTATCCTGGGCATCGACTGAGTCCGAAGTATAGGAAATTCAAAGCCCGTCCTCCAGGTTATTCTGGCGCTTTGCCATTTCATCTATCAAATGGTGGATTTGCGGGGAGTCCGTGGCTCGAACGGGCCGCAGCGTAGGTGTGTGCAGGATGAGTCTGTTGACGATGGATCGCCTCAAGCAGATCCCTTGCCGTTTTTTCCGCTGAACCGCTGGCCACTTTTTTACTGCTTTCACCGCCGGCACGAGTTGTCTATTTTGGCCTGATGATCAAGTGATCTGATTAGACAGGAGTGAATATGTTCTCAATAAATAGACGCGCTTGTTTGCTTGCGGCACTTTGTCTTATGATCGTCAACCCATCCGACCTATTGGCGCTCAATGAACATGTGCGTGATGGATGGGTACTCGGGCTTTCTATGGGAGCAGGCCCAGGCGGATATAAATCGGGCGAAGGCGATAAGTGGAGCGAATCCGGAGGAGTCTTCGCCCTTCGGCTCGCGAGAAAGGTCCATTCGTCGGTATCGCTGGGTGTCGAGATCAATGGCTATTCCTTAACTGAGGAATACGAAGACGATTGGACGAGACTCATAGAGTTCGACAACATTGCGCTCGCTGGGACATTTTATCCCAAAGGTGGCTGGTACGTCCGCGCTGGAATTGGCAAAGCCCAAAGCGTTGACGAAACTACACGACCCAAGGTTATCGATATAATTCTCACTAAGGTCGAGATGGCTGAGTGCAGGGATTTGTGTGAGAGCGAAAGTGGTTGGGGTCTGCTCTTGGGCGGAGGATACGAGCTAAGAACCACCAAGAAACTTGCTCTGGGATTGGGTTTGAGTTTCAATAAGCTGTTTTCGTTTAAATCGGATTTCTATTCGGAACCTTATTTCGGCTCCGTTCTCTTCGCCGGTGTTGGCCTTGACATTAACTGGTATTTCTGATATTTCCCAAATTTAATTTGGGCATTGAAATAGAGCACGTGCGAGCGCTCGCTGCTGCTGCTAAATTGCATGCTGACTACTCGGCGATCCAGGGAAGCGTTTTTTCAATAACGCCCTTGCGCATATTGGTCAACCATATCGGCCAAAAGAGCGGTACTGCACTGTCGGCGGGTAGATATTTTGCATCGATCGGGTACTGCTTTTTTCGATCGATATCCTCTTGTAAATAGGGTTCAATGGCCGAAAAGGGAATCCAGGCAAAGGCGCTGCGTTCGCCGTAGGCATCGAGGTCGGCCTCTTTTGGAATCACCGTTTGCGCAACCACCGGGATCGGCACAAAAGGCACTTCGGCAAAATAGGTAGCGTAATTTCCGTCCATCAGCGGGGTTTGCCCCTTGATGCTTGCCAAGATCTGCTCCGAGGCAAAATAACCGCGGCTTTCTTCGTGTGTTTTACGTGCCGCCGTCTGCGCGTAGTTCTCGCCTTCTTGATCTCCACCGCCAAAACCTGCCCAACCGCGCGAGCTATTTGCGTGTTCGGCCAGCAGGAGGTACACCTCTTTGCCCGATTTGAAGTAGAGCACCGTGCCGGCTGGTTGCTCGGCACGAGCGTGTATTGAACTCGCTAGGATGAGTGCTAAAGCAAGACAGCCGTTGTGGAAGTGGCGCATTGGAATCCTCTCGTTGTGGGTGATGATGAATAGGCCGGCAGAAGTATAGGAAATTCAAAGGCTATGATCCAATGTATTCCGGTGCTCAGAGGTTGGATTAATCCCACTTATGGGCCGGTTTCGAGCTTGGAACTGAGGTTGAGAAGCCTGAGAGACTCGCAAAGTGCTTGACAGAAAAACCCAAAAAAATCTTAATAAGCGTACCATTAGCTAATGGTACGCAACGCTTAAGCGGAGTATAACCCCATGCCGAAACCCGTACGAATCAGCGTGATTGGCGCAGGCAGTGCAACCTTCTCACTCGGCCTCGTCAAGGACCTCTGCCTTACCGAGAACCTGTCGGGCAGTCACGTTACCTTCATGGATGTCGATACCGACAGGCTCAATGCCGTGACCGCGATGGCCACTCGGTTCACAGCGGAGCTCGGGTCTGATCTTTCGTTCGAAGAGACGACCTCGCGGGAGGATTCGCTGAAGGACGTCGATTTTGTGATCAACACGGCAGCGGCTCAGAGCCACTATCACCAGGTCGACATGCGAGATGTATATGCCAGGCACGGTTATTATTACCGGGGACCCGGATTTGGGAACTATTACAATTTCAACCTGATGCTCGACGTGGTCCGCGATATGGAACGAATCTGTCCCGATGCGTGGCTGATTCAATCCGGCAACCCCGTCTTCGATGGCTGTACGCTTATGACGCGCGAGACCGGCATCAAGATCTGCGGCCTTTGCCACGGACACTACGGTTATCACCACATAGCAAAGACGCTGGGGCTGGATCTCGACCGAATCTCCTTTCAGGCTCCCGGTGTCAACCACTGCATTTGGATGACGCATTTCCTGTACGATGGGAAAGATGCGTACCCGCTGATCGACCAGTGGATCGAGGAGCAGGGAGAAGCCTACTGGGCATCGCATATTGCCACCGGCACGCACGATATCCAGCTGTCGAGAGGGGCCGTGCACCAGTACCGGCTCTATGGGCTTTTTCCGATCGGAGACTCTCCGCGCCTCGGAAATTGGTGGTATCACACCGACATCGACACAAAGAAGTGGTGGTTCGGCCAACCCTATGGTGGTCCGGATACGCACATTGCCCGACCGGTTCACGTCGAGAAACTGGAGCAGCGACTCAATCAGATCCGGGAGGCCAGTCAGGATCCAAAGGCGAAGATGACGGAGCTCTTCGGGACGGCGAAGACCCGCGAACAGCAAGTGCCGATCATCGATGCGTTGACCAACGATGCAGAGGGTCAGTTCCAGGTGAACGTGCCGAATAACGGTGCGCTGGACGGGATCGACGACGATGTGGTGGTGGAGGTTCCCGCCCTCATCAATCAGAAGGGGATTCAGCCGCTCCAGGTGGACAAGCTGCCAAAGAAGATCATGCTCGAGCAGCTGCTGCCGATGGTGCTGAAGATGGAGCACGGTCTGGAAGCGTATAAGACGGGCGACAAGAGCATGCTGCTCTGGTCTGCTCTGAACGACGGCCAAACCCGGTCGTACAAGCAGGCCTATGCAGCGCTGGAGGATATCCTGCGTCAGCAGGGTAATGAAGCAGCCAGTGAGCATTTTCAGTACCCGTGGCCCGAGGGGCACGAATCGGTATATCTGAGCGAGTAATGATTTTTCCTAATTTCTTAGATGCCGAAATGTGTACCGGAAGCAAGCAATTTTTCTCGAGCCCAATGTTCTCTTAACCAGAAAGCGCGACTGCGCTGTACTCTGCGCCGGTCCCGAAGAGCAACTATGATCCACATCGATGCCAATATCCCCTTTGTCGAGCCCCCGCAGTGGGCTATACTCGAACGCTCTCTCATCGATCTCATGAACGATGCTGTCGCCCCCGTGATGGAGCGCTACGTACGTGATGACGGATCTGTTCTTTGGCCAACCACCGACGAGTTCAAAAGTATTGATGGGCTCGATGACGCTTATGAGAGTTTTCACAACTGGCCGCTCTTTTACCTGATCGGCGGCGGCGACCACCTGCTCGAGCACTCGCATTTGGTCTACGATGGCATCACCCGGCAATTCGCCCGCTACGACTCCGGCCATGGTCACCCGATGGTCGTCAAAGAATACGAGCAGGGCTACGACTGGATGCACCAGGGTGAGGGCTACCTGTTTTTTTATTTGCTCTGCCTGGCCGACCCGCAAAATGCGAAAAACCGCGCGCGCGCGCGGCGCTATGCAGGCTTCTACCTCAACGAAGATCCCGAGGCGCAAAACTACGATTCCGAGCACAAAATCATAAAATGTGCCCACAACGGCTCGATGGGGCCGGCCTTCCGCAACTTCGAGAAATACTATACCGCCTATCGTTATGCCCAGTGGAAGCCCTGGCCTCTGCCTTTCCACGACCTGGAGGGAATCGACTCGGTTGCAGACTTGCAAAAACCCGGGATGGAGGAGTGGATGGGGCAGGCCGTAGTCGCGCGTATGGGCCGGGGCGACGCCGCCTGCAATCTCGCTGCGACCAGCATGGTTGCCAATGCCTATTTGTGCAGTGGCGACGAGAAGTACAAATCTTGGATCGTCGAATACGTTGGCGCCTGGGTCGAACGCGCCCGACAAAATGGGGGACTCATCCCCGACAATGTCGGTCTTTCGGGCGAGGTCGGCGAATATCTCGATGGCAAGTGGTACGGCGGCTATTATGGCTGGACCTGGCCGCATGGCTGGCACACGCTGGGCGACGCAGTGATCGCTGCGGCCGAAAACGCTGCTCTGCTCACGGGCGATCTCGACTATCTCGAGTTACCGCGCCGTCAAATTGATATCCTGATGGCTGAGGGCGAGATTCGCGACGGGACCTTGCACGCGCCCCACTTCCACCACGACAAGGGTTGGGATGGCTACGGTGTGATGCCGGCGCACCCGATGACACATATCTGGTGCATGAGTATGGACCCAGACGACTTGCAAAGGCTGCGCCAACAGTGCGACCACCGCGCAGGGAATCGCGTCCGTTCGTTTTTCACCAAACACGGTGCTGGCCATGAGGAGCCCTGGGTCGCTTATCTTCAGGGCGAGTACCCCGAATACCCCGTCGAAATTCTGCGTCACAATCACGCCCAGGTCCACCAGCGTTTGGCCTTTATGCGCGACGATCAGCAGGATCCAGAGACCTATGGCGACTGGTATTTGCAGGTCCGCAACCCGATCTCGACCGAGGGATTGCTGCAACTGACCATGGGCGGTCCGCTCTGCATGTACAACGGCGGCCTGCTCCAGGCGCGGTTGCGCTACTTCGATCCGCAGCGCCGCCGACCGGGATTGCCTCCGGACGTGGCCGCGCTGGTCGAAACACTTGCCGACTCCCGCGTCGTAGTACGTCTGGTCAACCTCAGTGCTACCGAAGATCGTCAGGTTCTGCTTCAGGCCGGGGTTTTTGGCGAACACCGCTTCACCTGCGCTCGCTACCAGCGCCGCCGGGCAATCAGCGCTGACGAAGCGGGAGTCGGCCATACTCATGAGGCGGAGTATCGCGAGGGAGTGCAACGGCAGTTAGAGGACCGGACGGCTGCGATTAATGGCACCCGTTTTCTGCTTCGCCTGGAACCCGGTGCAGAAATTTGTCTCGATCTCGAGATGGAGCGTCACGTCAACGATCCGTCCTATGCGCTGCCCTTCGATGAATCTCCCAACGAAAGCGTATAGATGCGATCCTTTGCGCTCGATACGATCAGGACTGAAGAACTCAAGCAATCCTATCGCGAAGACGGATATGTTGTTATTACGGGTGCGATGGCCGAGAGTGATCTGGCGGAGATCAATACCGAGCTCAAGCGAATCAGCCGGGGAGACTACGAGTCTGACGTAATCGAAGCGGTGGCCTGCGATCTCGACGACGAGAGCCTCCTCGGACGCCATATGTATATCGGGATGCCGCACGTCTTAAGCGATGCGATCAATCACTTCGTCAAACATCTGTCACTGCTTCGGATCCTCGATCATATCGTCGGCGAATTTGTTCCGTTCTGGGACGGCGGCTACCGATGTGTACAGACGATGTTCGTCAACAAAGATCCCAATGGAAAAGGAAGCCCGTGGCACCAGGATGAGCATCCTATCCCCACCCGCGATCGGTCGCTGACCGGAGTGTGGATCCCCACATGCGATGTTGATGAAGGAAACGGTTGTTTATGGGTCATTCCGCAAACTCACAAGACGGGTATCATCTACGATCGCCACGATCACGATGATCCCAAGGTCGATTTTCATCCTGAGGCGCGCGGCTTCGATGATTCGAATGCTTGTCCGGTCCCGATGCGGGCAGGCAGCGTCCTCTTTTTCTCGGGCTATCTGCTGCACAGTTCGAAGCCCAACCTCAGTGCTGCCTGTAGACCGGTACTCACGCTGCACTACACCTCCGCCACCACCTGGCTGACCTGGCGCGGAGAGAAGAACTATCGCGGTATCGTTCCGATCAGAGGCGAGGATCCCTACGCCAGCGAGGGCTACACTACGCCGCAACCATGGGTTCATACCGCAGGAGCGGCAAATCGCCGCTAGTCGTTGCAAATAAAGATAGCACAGGTGAAGTGATCTTGATTAAAAGATGGTGGACCAGGTTGTGGACGGGTTGGCTCGCTGGAGGTTTCACGGTTGCCGGTGTTGTCATCGGTACCATTGCCGAGCTGACGGTGCTCGACACTAGTGAAAACCTACGCGATTTGAGCCTTTGGGAGCATGTGGCGCTGCTGGGCATATTCGCTTTTATCCATTGGATTATTATCACGACCATGGTCGTCCTGTCTCTTGCAGCACCGGTATTGGGTTTGTTGGCGGGCTCTGCGGGCTTGATTCTTCCAGCGGGACGGACCAGGCTCAACGGGGGTTCGGTGGCACTGTGCTCGGCAATGCTTCTCTACCTCGTTGTACGCCATCAGTTGTATAGACTTGTTTTGCCGGGATGACAGTAGGCGATTGAACTCTGCTTGGTGCAGGCTCGGGCGCAAGGATATACCGATCTCCATTGCCTGGCGCAGCCATTCTTCAGATATAAAGCAGATCAACGCGAGACTCGTGAAGGTTATGCGCATTCAGTGGGTTTACACCAACTGCACAAACTTGATGATTAGTGCGGGCCTGATCAACTCGCCCGCAGCGATAAGAGGAGCATGGGATGAAGCCGGCGATGGGTAAGCCAGCACACCGATTGCAGCGCAACTATCGAATCATGTGGAACGACGACGGAGGCATGGCGAGCCACTATCACCCGCCTCTCTCGCCCGAGCGTTTCCAACAGATCCACCTTGGCTACCTGCGGGGCTACCCGGTGGACTCTTACCTCTATCCGGTCTGCTTCAGTGGGTATACGACGACCTATCCGACGCACTCGCGAGCATACACCTTTATCATTGACCGGCTTCAAGAGGTGGAAAAGCTCGGTGGTCACAAGGGTCTGCGCCAGTTTCGATTCGTGGAGAATTTTCGCCGCCTCTGGGATTCCGGCCACGATCCGACGGAGTTGCTGCTGCAGCAATCGCAATGCATGGGCGTCGATTTCTGGCTGCACCTGCGCATGAATGACTGGCACCACTGGGGTGCGACCGAAGAGGACCCGGAACGTCCCGGTCTTCCAGCCGCTCTGAATCTCTACAGCAGTCCCTTCTACGAAGAGCATCCCGAGTACCTGATCGGCGCCGATGGTATAGCAGCTTACGAGGGCGAAAAGCGGCCGGAAGCAATGCAGTTCTTTCAGGATTTCTCGCACGAGGAGGTGCGCTTATCGCGCCTCGAAGTGCTGGTGGAAGCCAGTGAGCGCTACGATATAGCCGGGTTTCACTACGATTTCATGCGCGTACCCGGCTATTTCAAGATAGGCCACGAGCAGGAGAACGCATCTCTGATGACAGAGCTCATCCGTCAGAGCCGGAGCGAGCTGGACCGCATCGGAGCCAGGCGCGGCAAACCGATCGGGTTTGCGGTGCGGGTGCCCAACACGGTAGCGGGCGCAAAGGCCATTGGGTTGGATGTACCAACCTGGATTCGGGAAGAGCTTGTGGATGTGGTCATTCCCTCCTGCTTTTTCTGTACGGATTTCGGCGCTGACATGGAGGAGTGGGTCGGCCTTGCCCGCGATAGATCGGTGCGAATCATCGCCGGTATCGAGGAGGCCTACCAGGCGGGCCATACCGGTAATCTCGACGTCAGCGTACTGGATTACGGCACCAGTCCGAGCCGACTGCTGCTCGACGAAGAGATGATCAATGCCTGCGCAGCCAACCACTGGGCCCGTGGGGTGGACGGTCTCTACGTATTCAACTGGCATTGCAAGACCTGGGAGGGCAATCGGCTCAATCTCGACAACCTTGGCGATCCACAGCGGCTCGAATTTCGCGACAAGCGCTACGTCGTAACCCGTCGCGACGGCCAGTATCCCTACTGCGACCTGCAGGTTGGACCACTACCCGCACTGCTGGGTACGGAGCAGCTCGAAATGCGTATCCGCGTGGCCGATGATCTGACGGCGTCTGCTGATCGGCTGGAAAGTTGTCGACTATGGCTGCACCTGATTGACGCGGATGCGGGAGATGAGCTCGAGGTCATGCTGAACGGAGCTCCACTGACTTGCGCCAATCCGCTGATCCCCGGGACAATGGACACCCCGGTCTGGCTGCGCTACGAGGTGCCGTTCACGCTGCTGCGCAACGGTGGCAACCAGATCGGCATCCGACTCTTATCGCGCGACCTTCCCCATCAGGTTCAGGAGGAAGCGCCTGTCGAGGTGGCAGACGTCGAGTTGGAGGTTCGCTATTTGTTTCCCGAGGGCACGGGAAGCGAGCCTCGCGGATTCCGGCCCCGTACGTGAGAGCATTTTTGCCAAGTGCTCCGAAATCCGATTTCTTGATTACCGCAGATAGCAGACTAGTCCGCCTGCCACTTCGCCCGCGGATCTTGAGTTAGATCGGGCTTGACCGGATCCTAAGTGCCCTGTATAATGGCGTAATCACGGTTGTGCGTTGGTTCCATCCGATGGTGAAAATTCTACCGAACCATATACAAATCAAGCAATGCTCAGGGTGCTCTGCCGGGATTATCGGTCTTGCCACCCTGATCTCACTTGTGGTGCAGATTCTTGCTTCAGGTTGGGCTGCGGCCGAGTCCGCGCCGATCAGCATCCATCATGAAGCCTGGCTGCGTCATCGCGATCAGCCCACCCAGCCGGCCTTGATTGGCCCAGCTGGCTCGCCACAGCCGCTCTCGCTGCAGGCGGCGCGCATCGCCCGGACGCCGCGCGTGGTCTTCGGCTTTCTGCCCTACTGGATCGATGCCGACTACTACGAGTCGATAGACTTCGACCTGCTGACCCATATCGCGCCCTTCTCCGTCGAAGTGAACTCCGATGGGTCACTCGGCGAGGACCACGGCTGGCCCTGGACTGCGCTGGTCGATCGGGCGCACCGACACGGCGTACGCGTGATCCTGACCGCGACGCTTTTCGGCGACAAAGACGTGCGCACCCTGCTCGAAAACGAAACTCACCGATCCCGCTTCATGCGCCAGATTCGCGACAAGATCAGGGTTGGTCGGGCCGATGGGGTCATCATCGATTTCGAGGGACCCGGCCAGAATAACTGGCCTGACGAGATCAGCGATTTTCTGCGGACGCTGACCGACTATCTCCACGCTGAGATTCCGGGCAGTGAAGTGAGTTTCGCCAGCCCCGCCATCGATTGGGGCAATCGCTGGGATTTTGCCGAGATCGCTGCCAGCTGCGACTACCTCTTCGTGATGGGTTATGCCTTCTCCGGCAGCTGGAGCGGGAATGCGGGTCCAACGGCACCGCTGACGGGTCCTGGTCGCACTATCACGACGATGTTGAGCGATGACCGCGATTACGGCCAAATTACGCGGGATCACCCGGAAAAGCTGATCCTCGGCGTACCCTACTACGGGTGCAAATGGAAAACGCTCGACGGGGAGCCTGGCGCCAGTGTCGAAGAATTCGTCAACTATCCCCGTCTGCGCGATGCGGTTCCCCAGGCTCTCGCCTGGGGGTTGCGCTGGGATCAGGATTCGCAGACGGCATGGTATCGCTTTCAGGATGGAGAGCAGTGGATACAGGCGTGGTTCGACGATATGGCCAGCCTGAATTTGAAATACACCCTGGCGCTCGACAACGATTTGCGCGGGTTTGGCATGTGGGCGCTCGGCTACGAGGGGGACCAATCCGAGCCTTGGCAACTGATCGAGAGCCTCAATGGCCGTCGGGTCCCGACCCTGGTTGACCGTGAGGGTGTCAACCCCGTCGCGTTTCAGGTTGACCCCCTCTATCCCAATCCCTTCAACGCCAGCGTCGAGGCGATCTATCGCGTGCCGGGTCCGGGCCGGTTGCAGGTCGATCTCTACGATGCGCTCGGGCGTCGGGTGCGTTCGTGGAGCCAGCGCGAGCAAAGAGCGGGTCGTTTAGCATGGCACTGGGATGGCCGCGATCGCGCCGGTGCCGAGGCCGCTTCGGGAGTCTATGCGATTCGATTTCGCTATGTGGCCGACGATGGTTCCTTGCAGATGCTGACCCGACGTATGGTTCTGCTTCGCTGACTGGAGTTTTCTATCTCGCTTCGCTAATATGATTTGCCCCAAGGAGGATGGGACTATTTCTTAATCACTGTGGAGTCGCCTTTGGGCTCACCGATGTGCCGCAGGTGGCGCATGACGATTAGGTTTTTCAACGGAGCGAGTTCTATGATTACACCTTCACCAGATCTTCATCAGGTCGATCGTCTCACCGATGAGCAGGTGGCGCAGTTCAAGCGCGATGGTTTACTGGTGCTGCCGGGTGTTTTAGATCCGGGTCTCTGTCGTCAGGCCCGCGATCAGATGTGGGCCATACTGGCCGAGCACAGACCGACGATGCAGCGCGATGATCCATCCACCTGGGGGCCGGTCAGCGATGACGAGGCCGACGAGTACAAACGACCGGATAAGGGCGGCGACCCGTATTTTTTTGGCAACGGGCATCGATTCTACATTCGCAACGGGGCCGAGGAACTGCTGCTGAATCTGGCCCCGCGAGCGTTGTGGGGGATTGCCGAACAGCTACTGGGTGAGGGGGAGGTGGTTTGGCCCGCCGGGATCGACGAGTCGGATACGACGGTTGGGCCGTGTCTGATGACCGAGGGCAATGTGGAGGGAATGACCACCCATTTGGGATCGGAGCCCGAGCGGTGGACCGGCCAGGCCACCGGCAAATCCGAGCAGCTGCGGCTGCCCAAAACCGGACCGGTATGGATGACCGGCCAAGGCACGCGCGGTCTCTACTGCACCCTGCCCGAGAGCCCGCCGCCGCTGGAAAATTACCGCGGTGCCCATGCCGAGGCGCTTTTCGACACGCATTGGCGCCTACAGATAGCCGCCTATATCGACGAACTCCCGCCCAGGGCGGGTGGCTTGACACTGTGGCCGGGGAGTCACCGACGGATCTGGGATTATTGGGAGGCGGTGCATCGCGAGAGTCCGCCGCCAGCCCGGCCCGAGGGGGTGCCCGAGTGGAATGGCTATACCGCGCCGCCTCTGCCCGAAATCAGAGTCGATACCGAGCCAATAGAGACCGCGGGGCCGGTGGGTTCCGTGGTGCTGTGGCACGCCAATCTCTTGCATATGGCCGGACAGAACACCTTGAGCGATGTGATTCGCCAGGCGACGATCTACGCTTTTGCCAAGACGCCGGAGTCGGTGTCGGATGAGACGGTGCGGCGCGATCCGCACGGCGATCTGTGGCGTGACTGGTCCGAGCAGGTGCGTTCGGCGTAAAGTCGAAATTTGATGGAGCAATAAAGACGGAGCGATAACAATGGACGGAAAAGAATTCGTGGAGCAATATCGAGACCGGGGTTATTTCATCGTCGATGACGCGGTTGAGCCGGATCTGCTGGATCTGCTGGAGGCAGCGGCCCGGCGAGTGGTCGATAAGATACGTTCGGGTGCAGTGGTCGACGACGAAGCGGGTATGCGTACTGGGGGTGAGGGTGTCGAGCCCCAGTTTGTTTCGGGGCTGATCGCGCCGGAATTCGGCGAACCGGTCTTCGCCGAATATCTGGGCAGTGAGCAGCTAGTGCGCTACGTGTGGCCAATGCTGGGGGATGAGTTGCGGTTGGGCTGGGTGCACTTATGCGCGATCGCCGGGGATTATCACATCGGTTGGCACCGCGATGTAGGGCCTGGCAACCGCGACAATAGCTACGAAAAAGAAATGGCGATGCTGAGTACCTATCGCAAGCACATGGTCAAATGGCATATGGCGCTGGTCGATGACCCCTGCCTGTGGATCGTTCCGGGTAGTCAGAACCGCTACCGCACCGAGCGTGAACACCACTGTCTGATCCAGGAACCTCGGGGCGAGATCCCGGGGGCTCTGCGGGTCGATCTCGAGCGCGGGCAGACGATCTTCTGGAACGGCAATACCATCCATCGCGGCCTTAAGCCGGAGGGGATGGGAGGTAGGTTGAGCCTGATGGGGGGCTTGATCGACCACCGGGCCGAATACCACGAGAGTGAGAAGGGCGATCAGCAGTGGATGCTCGCGGAGAATCTCCGCCCCAGCCTGCCGGAACCGACCCGGATCTACTACGATAATTGGCGCACCCTCGCCGAACCTCGCATGGCGGGGTAGGGGTCGTGGAGACCGACCCGATCCCTTTTGAGACCTTCGCCTCTTTCGAACGACTGACAGCAGATCAGCCGCTGCTCTCAGTCGAGCCGCCCGCGTGGGCGGCTGCCGCCCATGCGATCGTCATCGATGAGCATGTGCATTATCTGTGGGCGGAAAAGAAGGCGGAGAATTTCTGGGTGCATATGCACAGCTGGGCGCCGATCGACGATCCCACGGCAGTGTGCCACGATCCCCGCAACCCTATACTGGAGCCCTCGGCCGCGGGCTTCGATAGCCGGGACGTGGAATACCCTTTTCCGTTTCACAACCCCGCCGATGGCCGCTGCTATATGTATTATTTGGGTCAGCAGCAGGAGCCGCGCTGCAAGCAGACCGGTTTGCTGGTGAGCGACGGCGATCTGGGAAGTTGGACGAGGGTCTGCGCCGAACCGGTGGTTGCGCGCGGGGGTGCGCACGAGGAGAGCGGTTGCTCGCACCCCTCGGTGGCGGTGAACGGCGAGGTGATCCACATGGTCTATACCGGTGAGCGGCCGGCTCCGCCCGAGCGGCGGCAGATCCTCTACAATGTGCCGACGATCTGCCACGCGACGGCGCCGGTCTCCGACCCGGTTCGAGTCACTAAAAATCCTGCCAACCCGGTGTTTGCCGGCTCGGGCCAGGCCTGGGACCGCTACGGGGTGCGCGAGGCCGAAATTCTCAGAGGCCCCGGGTATTTCGACCTCTTCTACGGGGGCTACGACGGGGCGGTCTGGGCCATCGGGCATGTGCGGACCCGCGATTTCAGTACCTTCGAGCCCAATCCGCGCAACCCGATCTTCACGCCCGCAGTCGATCCGCAGGCCTGGGACAGTAATGGACTACTGACCCCGCAGGTTTTTGCAATGAACGGCGCGTACTACATGATCTACGCCGGGCTCAAGGGCACCGGCTGGAATCGCGTCTCGGCAGTGCAATCGGGACTGGCGGTGGCTCGCCCTTAGTCCGGAATGATGTCGCGGACCAGCGGGATCCAGATCCGCTCATTCTTCACCGTGCCAATAATCGGTTTTTGCACCTTCTTTAAAAGTGGTCCAGCGCGCGTCTTCACCCATTTCTCTGTTGGCTCCGAGCAGACCCGATACAAAGACCTTATCGCTGTCGGGGTAATAATAGGTGTCGAAGCCCGGATTGTTGGTGATGACCAGATATTCAAAGTCTTTGCTACTCTCATTGATGATCTGATGCGCGTCGCCGGGCGGACAACTGACGGTTTCGCCGGCTTTGAAATCCTCGATACCGGCCTCGGTTCGCACGCGGGCCTGGCCTTTCAGCGCATAATAGATTTCCCATCCGGTAGCATGGCAATGGTAGGGAAAATTGCTCTTGCCAGGAGCTAGCACGCAGTGTTCAATATCTACCGGCGCCTCGCGGTTTTCTTGATCTTGTTCGGCTAATGATGCGGATATATTCCTCATCGTGAGGCCGAATTTATTTTTGGGCGAGGAGAACAGGTGTTCTTCAACTTCTGCTGTGGCGATTTTAAACATGGTGAGCCTCTCAGGATAAGTGTTGGTCCGACGCGCCCCGTCTATAGTCGAAGTGGGGAAAGTGGCACCAGGTCTGGCCGTGGTGGGTCATGGTCTGGTCGATGAGCTGGCGTCGCAGCAGGCTGGCGTTGGTCTCGCTCGCCATGGTTTCGGGATCGAAGCGTTCTAAAATCACCTGGCGCAGCCGGGCAGCTGTTGCGTCGTGTGCCGAGTCGGCGACCAGGTTATTCCACTCTCCTGGATCGGCAACCAGATCAAAGAGCTGGTCTTCGTGGCCGTGGATATAATTGTATTTGTACTGTCCCTGGCGCGCCATGATGCAGGGCATGCCGACCGCTTCGTGCGCCTGAGCAAAAGCGATGCGGTCTTGTGGCGGGTTGTCGAGGATGCCGATCAGGCTCTCGCCGTCGTGCGGCAGCGAGGCTTCGGTGTCGGCGATCTCGCAAAAGGTAGGCAGCAGATCAATGAGCGATACCGGTGTGTCGCAGACGGTGTCGGCCTGCCAGCCGTCGGGAAAACGCGCGATCAGCGGTACGCGGCAGGACCATTCGTAAAAGCAGCGTTTCTGTACCATCTCCTTTTCGCAGAGCATATCGCCGTGGTCGCTGGCGAAGACGACTACGGTATTGTCCGCTAAACCGGTCTGCTCCAGGGTGTCGAGCAATTCGCCGACCTTGCGGTCCATATAGGTGACTAAACCATAATAGGCGCGGCGCAGTTTGCGGAGCCCGTCGGGGTCGCGCAGGTTGTAGCGGCGCGTGCCGTGGTAGGCGTTGAGGCAGCGGTCCATCATCGAATAGGTGTCGTCGAGGTTGTTCGGAAATTCGGGTACTTCGATTTCGGCGCCTTCGTAGAGGTCCCAGTATTCGTGCGGTGCGTGAAAGGGTTCGTGAGGGTGGTGGTAGGAGGCGACCAGCATGAAGGGCTCGGGGTGGTTGCCGCGCGCGCGCAGGTATTCCAGGGCGCGGAAGTGGGTCTCCTCGTCGTAGCTGAGCGCGTTGTGCCATTGGCCGATATGCACGCCTTCGGCGGTGTAGCCGCCGGCGTTGTAGGTGTTGCGATTGCGCATGACTTCTTCGTAGTCGCGCCCCTGGTTTTTTTTGATATCGATCCATTCCTGTTTGACCCAGTTGAAATCAGAGGAATAGATATCGGTGGTCAGCCGCCGATTGAAGCCGTGCAACTGATCCGGGCCGATAAAGTGCATTTTGCCCGACATCACGGTGTCGTAGCCGGCGTTGCTGAGGTAGTGGGCCATGCTGGGTTGGTCGGCAGCGTAGAGTGCGCCATTGTCCCAGGCGCCGATTTCCGAAGCGTGGCGACCGGCCATAGTACAGGCGCGCGCCGGCGAGCAGACGGGGAAGGGCGTATAGGCCGAGTCGAAGCGGATACCCTGGCGGCAGAGGCGGTCGAGGTTGGGCGTCTGGACGACGGGATGTCCGTAGGCGCCGGTGAGGGCGGCGACCATCTGGTCGGACATGATGAAGAGGATGTTGGGACGGGGCATGGTGATTTCCTATAGATTGTTATGAATAGTGATTTTAGTGGTGAGAAAATAGTCGTGAAGATTCGATTTTGGGCGGGCCGATCGACCGCCGATCCACAACGGGGTAAGCGACCATGGGGGAGCCTTCCTCGGCTGTCGCGCAGGATGCGCTTATCGACAAGCATTACTGCACTAATATAAAGTACGAAAGAGCAGCAGCTCCACATCTACTTCATTCTTTGCTATATACAGTCTATTTCCTTATATAGATACTATCTTCTCATAAAAGAGCTAATACCTGTGTTGATGTTGATCCTACTAATGGTTTCGTTCATGTGAGAAGATTGATAAAGGAAAGTGTTCGCAAAAATAGTAATTTAAAACGTCAGGGAGTTTGTTGTGGAAGATCATTACTCATATTGGCGCGAAAATTTACGCCTAATATTTATTTGCCTTGTTATCTGGTTCATCGTGTCTTTTGGGTTTGGATTGTTGTTAGTAGAGCAATTAAACACTATCCGGTTGGGGGGCTACAAATTAGGCTTCTGGTTCGCTCAGCAGGGCTCAATTTATACCTTTGTCGCACTTATCTTTTGGTATTCCTGGCAAATGAATAAGCTTGATAAGAAATATGATGTTGATGGTGAAGGAGAGGGCGAATAGTAATGGATGATTTACAACTCTACACGTACATCGCTGTTTTTGGATCTTTTGCGCTTTACTTTGCCCTAGCGTGGTGGGCTAGGGCGGGATCAACCAGCGACTTCTATGTTGCTAGTGGTGGTATTTCTTCCGTTCAAAACGGCATGGCTATTGGTGCCGATTGGATGAGTGCTGCATCATTTATTTCAATGGCGGGACTGATTGCATTTCTAGGATATGGGGGATCTGTTTTTTTAATGGGATGGACTGGGGGATATGTTTTACTAGCCATGCTCTTAGCGCCTTATATGCGTAAGCATGGTAAATTCACCGTGCCTGAATTTATTGCGGATCGATATTATTCCAAAACGGCACGGATCGTCGCAGTCCTCTGTTTAATAATTGCTTCGCTGACGTACATTATCGGACAAATGAAAGGTGTAGGTGTTGCGTTTTCGCGGTTTCTGGAAGTGGATTATGGGATCGGATTAGGCATTGGCATGGGGGTTGTTTGGGTCTATGCGGTTTTAGGTGGTATGAAAGGGATCACCTACACGCAAATTGCGCAGTATTGTGTGCTTATTTTTGCCTACACTATTCCCGCAGTTTTTATTTCCATACAGCTCACCGGCAATCCAATTCCACAACTGGGATTGGGAAGTACGCTTGCAGACGGAAGTGGTGTCTATCTCCTCGATAAATTAGACCAAATAGTTACGGATTTAGGCTTTAAAGAGTACACTACGGATAATATGGGCGGGACCGTTAATATGTTTGCCTATACTTTATCGTTGATGATCGGCACCGCTGGTTTACCGCATGTCATTATGCGCTTTTTTACCGTGCCCGATGTACAGACGGCTCGCTCTTCGGCTGGTTATGCCCTGGTGTTTATCGCGTTGCTTTACACTGTTGCGCCGGCAGTGGGGGCAATGGCACGATTGAACTTAATGAATACTATCTCTCCTAGTGCTGGTGAGAATCTCGAGTATGAAGAGCGACCCCAGTGGTTTAAAGATTGGGAGAAAACGGGCTTACTAAAGTTCGAAGATAAAAATGGAGATGGCAAAATCCAATATCTTGCCGATGAAGCAAAAAACGAAATGGTAAAAGTTGACAGGGATATTATGGTTTTGGCTAATCCAGCCATAGCCAATTTACCCAATTGGGTGATTGCTCTGGTAGCGGCGGGAGGATTGGCTGCTGCGTTATCGACTGCTGCGGGACTGCTTTTAGCCATATCATCAGCTATATCGCATGATTTGATGAAAGGTGTATTGACACCCGAGCTTCCTGAGAAAAAAGAACTTTTATCGAGTCGAATCGTAATGAGTGTTTCAATACTTATTGCCGGATATCTCGGGTTGAATCCTCCTGGATTTGCAGCAGGCACAGTCGCCCTGGCATTTGGTTTGGCTGCCTCTTCAATTTTCCCCGCACTAATGATGGGAATTTTTTCAAAGAAGATGAGCGGCAGAGCAGCTATTTGGGGAATGGTATCAGGGATAGGTATAACTATGTTGTATGTATTTCAACATAAGGGCGTCATGTTCATTCCGGGAACGTCTTTTCTGGGTACCATGGAACCAAACTGGTTCTTTGGGATTTCCCCTAATGCTTTTGGGGTGGTAGGTGCATTAGTTAACTTTGCGGTAGCTTTCGCTGTCCTCCAAGTTACGGGTTCGGCTCCTGAGAACATTCAAGCTATGGTAGATAACTTCCGAAATCCCAAGGATGCTGGTGAGGCTGCCCACCATTAGATAATTGCAATGGTTTAGAAGATTTCTTGTAAGGCGTCTAAACCATTCTATTTAAACCAATGCCGGGTTGCCGAACGCGCTTCCCTGATTTGAAACGGTCTGTTTTACTCTGATTTTCCCCTTAAGCCTCCGCAATAATCGAGGCTGCCACATGTCGGGTACCACTGCTCGTATTGTGGTAGTAGGTTACCAGCGCTGTGCCGTCGGGTAAAGGCAGCACGTGGGGATAGCCGAGATCTGAAACGCCGCCATCGTTGCGCAGGACCAGTTCATTGGTCTCATCTAATCCCTCACATTCAGCGTCCAGAAGGCAGGCTCGGACCCCCCGGGGCTCAAAACGATATCCATATGCAAGCAACACGTGTCCGCTTCTCATGCGAGCAGCCTGATACGGATATCCTTTTATCTTCTCTCGACGGATCGGCGACCAGGTATGCCCCCGGTCGTGGGAAACAGAGGTATGCAGCCGACTGTCCGGATCGTGCTCAACGCGCATGAACGCGACCAGCTTACCGCTTTCACACTGGTATATGCCTGTTTCGTTGTAGTAATACCGTCCATCAGGGTCGTTCGCGATACGCCCTCTCGGCGCCCATGTCATCCCGCTATCATCGGATACCATAAACCACACATTGCTTGGATTTCCATCGCCCCGCAAGAGCCCATAGACGGCAACTCCCACGCCGCCGTCATCCAGAGGTACGGCGGAAGCTCGCAGACCGGCAGGTGAGGGCCAGCCTGGAAGAATCGGCTCGGTATCGGGAACCGGAGATATGAAAAACGGCCCTTCCCATGTCAGACCGGTATCCGTGGATCGCATGACCTGTATTCCGTGCGATGCGTATACCCAGCCGAAATTTTCATCGGCATGGAATTGGAACTTATCCTTGAGCCGTTCGTAGACCTTCAGCGGGACAAGCTCGCCTCGGTGCGATAGACACAGGAGTGTACCATCTGGTAGGAGGCTCAGGTTCTGGTTGGTGATATTTCCCGCACTGAATATCCGGGGTGTGCTCCAGGTCCTGCCCATGTCTTCAGAGATCGTCAGACACGCTTCGGTAGAAGGAAAACCATGAGCATAGATCCCTTCGGATACCCAGTTATAAGCGCGCCTGAATACGGCAATGATTCTCCCGTCAGGCAGGTGGACGGCCGAAGGTCCCGGACCGCAGTAATATCGGTCATCGTGGTAGATTACGATATCTCTGGTCTTTTTGATTTTCGGCATAGTAGTACCTCCAGTTTTTAAATTCTGAGCCCTTTGCGGAATACCCGGATCATCCGTTTTTCCCTAGCTTAAACGTCCCAATTCGCTGAATGCAGCGTTCGACGAATTCTACGTTTCCTGGATCGCAGCCCGTTCTCAGATTCTTTTAGTGAGGCAAGCGGGTTTATTTTCGCAACACCGCTGTTCTATTCATGAAGCGTGCAGCTTCGGTTTTTCCCTTGGGACGACCCATACTGCGAATCATTTTTTCGATGCGCTGGATGCGTTCCTCGGTGGGTGGGTGGCTGGACAGGAGATTGCTCACTTTGCTCTGTCGACCTTTTTCCAGCTGGTTCATTTTTTGAAAAAAACTCAATAGCCCGTGGGGAGCGTAGGCGGCCCCAATCATGTACTTGACCCCGTATTTGTCGGCTTCGCGCTCGTCGTCGCGGCTGAAGCGCGCCTGGGTGCCTGCTCCGATCAACTGGGAACTCAGGTGTGCTATTTCATTGGGATTCTCGCCCAGGGCGAGGTTGCTCAGGAGCGCCAGACCGTACTGAGTTGCGAGCTGGTTGGCCGAGTGGCGCCCGACCACATGGCCGATTTCATGGGCCAGGACTCCGGCGACCTCGGCTTCGTTTTCGGCCAGCAGCAGCAATCCGGTATAGATGTAGAGGAAGCCTCCGGGCAGAGCAAACGCATTGACCTGATCTGGATCGTCCAATACGGTGACGGAATAGGTGATGCCGGGGCGGTCGGCGAGGCTGTGGTGTATCATGGGTGCGGCGATTTCGCGGATATAGTTTTGGAGTCGGCGGTTGGGGTGGATCTTTTCCTGTTTTTCGATTTGCGCCGCCATTTGTTCGCCCAACTCAATTTCGGTTTTCAGTGGAACCAGAGTAGCGCCAAGTTGCTGGCGCAGGGTTGCGCAGCCGTTTAAGAGGCCGCCAAGCAGCAGAGTCGTCAGGGTGAGCGTTATTCGCCGGTGCATCCAGGTGCTCCTTTTTCCTTTTTCTTGGTGAATTCGATAAGGCGTTTTTGTGGGGTGCTACAGGTCTGGTCAAAGACAGCCCTGGCCTGGGCGCTGAAAGTTAGGATTAGTGCTCAGGCCGATCCGGTCGCCTGCGGCCTCATCCCGGTCGTATTTTCAAAAGGGCCACTCCCTGACCATGAATACCCGGGAGAGGTTCTAGAGCCAGCAGCAAAGATTTGAGATTTCTAAAATAAATCATTAAGCTCATCTCACGCGAAACCCACCAATTCTGGAATCGCCCGATGAATGAGAAAACTACACCCCAAGACACCAGAGCAGCCTTTTGGGGCATTGGCGTTACTCTACTCCTCACAGTGCTCATTTGGGCAATGGCACCGCTGCTCAAAGACGTACCCCATTTGGCCGATAGCGGTGCCTCCTGGTATTGGTGGCAATTGCCCGAGCGCACTGCGATGGGCGTTTTTAGCGCCTGGTTTTTTTACGGCCTGCACCAAATCACTATTTGGGGGCTCATCTTCTACGCCCAACGGGCCAAATCCAAATACGGACACACCCTGCACAATTTCAATAGGTGGGCCTTAGGCCTCAACGGCTTTTTCTGCTTGTTGCACATTGCCCAAACCCATATTTGGTACGACGGCTTGGCCCAACACGTTTCGATTTGGAGTGCCCTGGTCTCGGTAGCCATCATGCTCATCTGGGTGTTGCTGATGGAAACCCCCAGGCGGGGTTTGTTCTTTGGCAAAAAAATACCTTTTTCCAAAAACATCATTCGCGCGGCCAAAAAATATCACGGCTATTATTTTTCGTGGGCTATCATTTATACTTTTTGGTATCACCCGACCGAAGCCACCTGGGGTCACCTCATGGGCTTCTCTTATATCTTCGTGTTGCTTTTGCAGGGTAGCTTGTTTTTTACCCGATTTCACATCAACCGCAAATGGACCCTTTTTTTGGAAATGTGGGTGATCATTCACGGCACCATCGTGGCCTTAGAGAGTTCCCACAATATGTGGGGCATGTTCTTTTTTGGTTTTTCGGGCATTTTCATCATCACCCAAATGCACGGCTTTAACTTAACGAAATTCCAAAAATGGGGATTCACCCTTTTGTACCTCGCCGGTGCTAGCGTGGTGGCCATCCAGCGTGGGCCGCTCTTTTATACCGAGCTGCCTCGAATTGCGGTGATCGATTACGCAGGGGTTTTTATTTTGGCTGGGATCTTATGGGTGATTGCAAAAATCGCCCCCGTTGACACTAAATCATAAATACTGACCAAGGAAAACCACATGGGCAAGCTTGAGATTCGCGATGTACGGGCAATCATCACCCAACCACCTGGGGCACGCACCCTTACCGTCGTCAAGGTGGAGACTAGTGAGCCAGAGCTCTACGGTCTGGGTTGCGCTTCGTTCTGTACCCGGCCAACGGCCGTCGCTACCGCCGTTGACGATTATCTGAAGCCTTTTCTGATCGGCAAAGATCCGGCCGATATCGAAGACATCTGGCAGTCGTGCTATGCGTCTTCCTACTGGCGAAGCGGACCGGTCCTCAACAACGCCATCAGCGGCGTGGATCAGGCCCTGTGGGACATCAAGGGCAAGATGGCGGGGATGCCGGTGTACGAACTCTTCGGCGGCAAAGCGAGGGCGGCGGCGGCGGTGTACGTAATCCCACAGGGAAGAGACCTCGCCGAGCGTGAAGACCATACCCGGGAGCTACTGGAAGAGGGGTTTCACCACATCAAATTCGGCTGGGGAGGCCGGATGACAGAACAGGAGAAAGCGTATTACCAGCGGACCATCATCACCGACCAGGCCTGCATCGACGACAACAGTATAATGGAGCCTGCATCGATCTGCCGCAGCATAGTCAGTGCGTTCGAGCGCTTCCGCGCTACCTTTGGTCCAAACCCGGAGATCCTCTTCGACGTCAAGGCGCAGATGCCGCCAATTCAGGCCATTGCCCTGGCCAAAGATGTAGAACAATACAAACCTTTCTTCATGGAGGACCTCTTGACACCGGAGGATAACGAGTACTATCGGCTCTTGCGCGAACAGACTTGTACGCCGATCGCCATGGGCGAGCTCTACAGCAATCCCCAGGAGGTAGTGCCGGTGATAAAGGACCGGTTGATCGATTTTCTGCGGCTGCATGTATCCACGATCGGCGGGTTGACGCCAGCGCGCAAAATGGCGGCGTTGTGCGAGGCCTTCAATGTCCGTACCGCCTGGCACGGCTCGGCCGACGTTTCGCCCATCGGGCATTCGGCCAATCTTATGCTGGATATGAATGTCTGGAATTTTGGCGTCCAGGAAGCCTCGGTATATCTGAATACCCACGAGACTCTGAAAGAAGTTTTTCCCGGCACGCCGGAACTGCGCAATGGCTACATGTGGCCGAATGGCAAGCCCGGCCTGGGAGTGGATCTCGATGAGGAACTGGCCGCCCGCTTTCCACCCGGGGAACTGGGTCGTCCCAACGAGCGCTGGTGCTCGCGACGCCCCGATGGCACTGTCGTAAGGTAGAGCACTGCGCCGAGAACAGATCTCACGCACGTACGATCATTAAACATATTTTGAGCTGATCCGTGAAATCGCTGTATCACGGGGCTCAAAATAGGATCCAGGGCAAATGCGCTTGCTACAAGGATGGGCTTGTGTCTGGGGAGGCGTTTAATCGCCAGCGAAGGCGCGTTCCCAGTCGAGGCGTCCGGTCAACTGCATCGCGACGAAGAGCGTGATTATGGCCAGGCAGGTAATGGTCAGTCCGACATAACCTTCAAAGAAAAAGGCCGTTGAGAAGAGCACCAGATAGACCAGCTGGGCGATGCCGGCCTCGACGAAGGCGAAGCGGGCGTTGACCACCTGGCGCAGATAGGTCGTCACTAGCAAGAGGGAGACCAGCGAACTAACGGCGAAGGAAGCGTATACGGATACGTGGTCGACCAGGTAGGCCAGCAGCAGGTGAAAGCTGAAAAAAGCCGCGGCGACGAAAAAGTAATGCATGGGGTGCAGTTTGATTCCCTTCAGCGTCGAGAATACGAAGAGCACGAAGAAGTAGAGGAAAAGCGATACCGGAGCGGCAAAGGAAACTTTGGAGACCCAGGGGCCGGGGTTGAGTTTTTGCGGCAGGGCCATGCCGATGGAGACTCCGGTGACTAATTCTTCATAGCGCCAGGACAGTGCCCAGCCCTGCTCCTGGCGTACTTTTTCGGTTGGAGCCATGCTTCTGAGCGGGAAGTCTATAGCGTCGAAGTCGGTGCGCATATCGAGAGTAAAATTACGGACCTGGGAAACATCCTGGTCGAAGCGGTACCACCACTCGTCCAATCCCTGCGAAGCGTAGTGGACGCGGAATCGCTCGCTAGCACCCGGGGGGAGGTCGAAGCGATGGAGTAGGTGGCCCTCTGTCATGATCACCGATTGGACGACTTCTTGGCCGACGGAGAAGTTGAAACCGTCGTACACGGCTTCGGGGGTCGGCAGTGCGAAATCAAAGGTGAGTTCGAGTACTTCGTCGGTGGAATTTTCAATGATGTATTCGCCTGTGAATCCGACGCGATACGTCGCGTACCAGAGCAGCCCCTTGCGGCGGTGATCGAGGGCTAGGTCGACGTCGATCTGGCTAGATCGCAGGGGGTGGAAATACTGGCTCTCGCCAGTCTCTTTTTCCACCGTGTAATAGATGGTTGGGGCCTGCTGGAATTGGGGTGCGCCCCAGAGCTGATGAATGCTCTGGCGGAGTTCCTCGTCTTGATCGTGAGTGCGAAACTGCACGGTTGCGCCGAGGACGCCCCAGGCAATGGCAGTACAGAAAAAGACAAAGGAGATGGCGATTATGTGTTTGAGCATCTTGTTCAAAAGATATTCGTATTACACTAGGATAAAAAGAAAAATTAATCTGTGGCATGGTTTTAGTCGTCGTTCATTTGAATTATGGGTGGTCAGTAAACGATTGAAATCAGGCGATGTTGCTCGTTTGGACCCTGGTCGGTCTCTAATGAGAGTTTCAGGATATATAAGCCCGTCAGCAGGGTGTTGCCCATTTCGTCGCGCCCATCCCATTGAGCGGTGAATCGTCCATTGGTTCCCGCTCTATGCTCCAGGGTATGTAACAGGCAGCCGCTAAGATCGTAGATGCCCAGCTCCAGAGGCGCTGCGATACTCAAATTGATGAGCGTGTAGGCGATCTGCAGCACGTCGTTGATCCCATCGCCGTTGGGTGTTAAGGTCGGGGATGAGACTTCCAGGGAGTGCAGGGCGGATACGTGTACTGCAAGTAGATCGACCTGCAGGCGTTGGTTATCCGTCAGGGGGTTGGCATCGCCGGGCTCGACGGGTTGGGCTAAATCATAGGGTCGACTATGATCGGCAACCCGGCCGGCAAAAGAGGTGCCGAAGCGGAAGAGGCGTGCGGTAAAATCGATCTCGAGCCGCTCGTCGGAGCGCCGCTGGACAATCCGGGGAAAAGCGATTTCGAAGCGATGAGTATCGAGGTCTATCAGGGTAAAGTCGGTGGTCTGGCCTCCCAGACGGACACTCTCGACATCCACCAGATGGGCTGGTGTTTCGACGATTAAGCGGTCGAACCCCTGGGTTGGGCCCAGGGTGGGTTTGATCGTATAGGTGAATGGACTGACTGCACCGGCCTCTACCGCTTTCGGTGCGATTTCGCCGATTAGTCGGTCGGCTACTGGTGCCGATACGCTGAACCGAATGTAGTCGATGCGGGGTCCTTGGTGGGGGAGGGAGTGGAGTTCGGCCTGAATCTGGACAAAGCGGTACAGACGATTGTCGAGGGTTCGGTTTTGACCCGTTTCCTGGGTGAGCTGGGAGCTCCAGGGTGTCCAATGTGCCGTATTGTAGGTCGTGCCGGCCTGTTCCCCCAGAGCTAGCTGGTTGTAGCTCTCCCTATCCAGGCGGCGGCCGTTATAGTCGTAGCGAGTGATCTCATCGTCGCGAAATGTATAGCGCCAGTATACATTGGGATCGGGCTCATTGCCGGCCCGAACGCGCAAGTTGATGTGCGTCCCAGCGGGTTCTTGTCCGGACCAGGTCACGTCGCCCAGAACGCCTATGTCCTGGAGGTCGATGATATTAGACGTGTACTGGGCCTGGGCGGCATAGCCGTCGGCGTAGATCTCGAACTCGGCAATCTCCCAGTTCCCGCGAGTATTTGGAAAGGCCTGGAAGAGGACGTTTTGGGTCACCTGTGGCGGAAGAGCCAGATCGACATGGGCCTGAATATTCTGGGGGTTGCGGTGTACCACCTTGAATTGTAGAACATCTGGTTGGGTTTCGCAGGTGGGGCAGGGGCCCAGGTTGTAGTCGGGTGTCTGCTCGGCGGTTGGATTTCCTTCGCCCAGTCCTATAAGAAAGTTCTGCACTGGTCGCGCAAAGCGAAATTCTAAACGTGGATAGAAGCGGAGACGATGGACTTTGAAGATTCCTCCCAGATCGAAGTTCCAGACCACGCTGGGAGCCATAGTCTCTTGGTCTGTATAGTTGAATACATTGCGGAAATCCAGCCAGGTGCTGCCGCCTAAGAGTGCAGTGGATGTATTGCCGTCGGTCAGAAACCGGAGGGGAAAGTCGATGGGACCCCACGATCTCCAGGTCAGTCGGCGTATTCCCCCACCACGACGTACCAGGTCGGGGACCAGGTTGGTCTCGGGCGACACGTGTTCGGGAGTGAGATGGTCGGGTTGGATCGAGATTAAATGAGACTGGCCATGGTACTGCTGATCCAGACCTGCCCAGGGCACTTGGACGAACTCAAAAGAATGGTCTAATTCAGGTAGAGCTTGATCGGGGCGACCGATGTGGTAGATGGTCAGCGTCTGAGCGGAGGTTGCACCGAATACTATCAGGGTGCAAGCAAGAATATGGATGGCGTAATTAAAGGGCATTAGCACTTGCATGCAGTGTAATCAGGCTGAATATATATAGAAAACGGCTTGGTTCAAGGTGAGTACTGTCTCCAATGGGCAAGGCGGAGTCCTTCTAAGCGGTCCATATCTCTAGCTCGCATGACTCGAGGGGTTTGACCTTGCACGGGTCAATCGCCGTGTTTTTTTTCAAGTTAGACGATTTTGATTCTATCCTATTGCGGCCTACTAAGGGCCAGGAGCCGAAGGCAGGAGCTAGTCAACGCGCGATGCAGCGAGATATAGAGCAGATAGAGTCTTCCGCTATAGTACTCGAATCACCTGCCAATCGTCCCGACGAGGGTTTGCCGATCGGCAATGGTCGGATGGGCACCCTGGTGTGGACCACGCCTTCGTCGCTCGATTTTCAGATCAACCGCGTAGATGTTTTTGCAGTCAACCGCAACGCGGCAGGCGAACACTTTTCCGCTGCCGGAGCTACGACCGACTATTGCGGGACCTGCGCGCGGCTGCGCATCGATTGCGGAAATGAGCCGTTCCGGCCTAGTCCGGATTTTCGTCAGACGCTTTCACTGCACTCGGCGCAATGCACGGTGGATGGTCGGGGAGTGCGTGCCGAATGCTGGGTCGCGGCCGAAGACGATGTTCTGATCGTGACCCTAACCGACGCTCGTGAGACGCCGCTGCCGATCGATCTGAGCCTGACGCTGTGGAGAGAGCCGGAGGTGCGGAGCGGTGCTCACGTGGCGACCCTGTCTTTGTGCCATAGCGAAGATCGAATCGGCGTCGTGCAAACCCTGGCCGAGGCCGATCATTATTGCTCGTCGGCCGTGGTGGTGGCGTGTCCCGAAGCCGGTGCGCAGGTCGTCGATGCGGGTGATGTGTCGCGCGTTTTGCGTCTGCCGCCACTCAGGGGTACGCGCACGATCTTGGTAGCCAGCGCTGCTTCTCAGGTTGAGGGCGCGGAGGCGAGTGTCGATCGCATATTGACGACGTTCAGTACGCCGGATATGCTCTCGACACTCGCCGAGCGCCACGCGCGCTGGTGGTGTGATTTCTGGGCCCGAACCAGCGTCGATATATCCAGCTCGGATGGTCGTGGCGAACGGGTGGCACGCGACCGCTTGATCTTCCTCTACCACATGGCCAGTTCGTCACGCGGCCCGTATCCGCCCAAGTGGAACGGTTCGATTTTCACCACCACGGGCGACGACCGCGCCTGGGGCTCGCAGTTCTGGTTATGGACCACCGAGATGCTCTACTGGCCGCTGCATGCTGCCGATGCCGGGGATCTGGCCGAGCCCTTCTTTTCGCTGTATCGCAATGCAATACCGGCGCTGGAAACGGCCGCCCGGCAACGGTGGGATGCAGAGGGGATATTCGTCCCGGAAACGATGCCTTTCGATGGACCGACCGAGTTGCCCGCATCGCTTGTCGAGGCATATCGCGAACGCTTCCTCTACGATCCCCACAGTGCCGAGGTGCCGACGCAATTGGCCGCTTTTTCTCGTTATGACTGGCATCTGGAAGCATCGACGAGCCGCGGGGAAAGGACGCCCGACGGCTACAGCTGGATCAGTCATCTGGCTTCGTCCGGTGCGGAGTTGGCGGTACATGCTTGGTGGCGATACCGCTGTTCGGGAGACCGGGAATGGCTGCGCAGATGTGCCTATCCGCTGCTGCGCGGCGTGGCCGAATTCTACCGCACTCTCTGCCGCAGGGGCGAAGACGGGCGCTGGCATGTACACGGCACCAATGCGCATGAGGATTTCTGGGGCGTGAGCGACGGCATAATGGACTTGGCCGCGATCCGCGGCACGGTGCCATTGGCGATTCGTGCTGCCGAACGACTGGAGGTCGACGCGGCATTGCGCGTAAAATGGCGAGAATTTCTTCGCGAGCTGGCGCCGTATCCGATGGGCGATGACCCACGCGCCCGGGCGTTGACCGGCGGTGCCTTGGCCGATGATGCTTGGGCGGCTGGGTATCTCGGCGCGGTAGATGGTTCGAAAAATTCCGAGGATGTGCAACTCACGCCGATTTTCCCCTTTGAGGATTGGACGCTCGAAACGAAGGATCCTTCATTGGATGCCGTCGCCCGTCGGACTCTGGAAGTGGCGCCGCGGCATCGGCGGGTGCTGAGCGGCGAAGAACTCAATACTGCCATTCGCTCGCCCATCGCCGCCGTGCGTGCTGGTGCTGCGGAGGACTTGCCTGCGATGCTCGAACACTATCGCGCTGCCCTTAAGCCTCAGCCTAACGGTTTCAGCTTCTTCGAGGGAGTGACGGCCCAATCGATAGAGCACCTCGGCTTGCTCACCATGATGGTCCAGGAGGCCCTGCTGCAAAGCGTCGCCCCGCATCCGGGTGAGTCTGAGATTATCCGTGTCTTCCCCGCCTGGCCGCCGACCTGGGATGTCTCGTTCCGGCTGCTGGCGAGAGGTGGTTTTGTCGTTGCCGCAACGATGCGGGACGGTTGCGTTACCGAGGTTCAGATCGAGTCGCGGTTCGGCGAAGAATGCCGCCTGCGCAATCCATGGACTACGGCATGCCGGGTTGAGGACGAAGACGGAGAGGTCGGTGCAC
>CAZFMY010000044.1:38634-49329 GCA_964520345.1 uncultured Gemmatimonadaceae bacterium
TTTTCGACGTGGGTCTTCGTTGTCTAAAGTCGCCCTATCGCAGAGGATAGGGCTCTTTCAGACACATCTTGCTCAGATCGAAAACAGTCTCTCTGTGGGCCCAGATTTGCCCCTCTGCCGCTTCCTGATCAGTTCCAGGCGAAAAATATTTAGTTCGAATTTGCACATGCATTTGTTGCGGCAAGGGTGAATTGATTGTAATAACCGCCTGTAATCTCGGGATGACTCTGATCCCCTGTCCAGTCGTGTTGGCAGAATCCGCTTTGCTCATAGGTAGGGCACGAAACAGTTATGTACAGAGACGCAGCCAGCGCGTTATGGGCAGGAACTCTGAGGTCGACACACTGGCCGGTCTCATCAATTAGTCCATTCTCTTTAAATGCGTTGTAAATAAGAACCCAACTCGATTCTGGGCATTTGACTTGCCAGATTCCCGTTGCGCCAAAAGAATTGACGACGCTGGCGTTTATGCACTTGCCCGTGCATGGAATTTGGCCATCAGGGTCAGGATTTCCGGTCAGACCCGATTCGCCAATGGCAGTTTTTAGTGCCTCGACACATGTTGTGTTGGTACTCGCCTCGTATTGTTGCCAAAGATCGGCGACGTTTTCTAAGGTAATCATGTTCTCGCCGGAGACTGCGTTTTCCGAATCTCCTTGAGAACTCTGATTGACCGAGTCGCTCGAGCAGTTCATGCCCAGCAGAGCTAAGAGTCCAAATACTCCGCAATACATCGTTCGTAGAGTCAAGATCCTACTCCCTTTGAGTTGAGTTGCTGTTGTCCTCAATTAGCGCAGCCTAGTCGCGATTCCGTTTAGCGTTTCGGCCAACGCGGCCCGCCGAGTGCGGGCGGTTTCATTGCTCTCACTCTCTTCTATTAGTGCTGCGGCTAGGTCCTCCAGCCCGGCGGCCAGATCCTCGTCGCTCGCACCTTTCTCGAGCTTTGCCGCCGAGCGGTCGAGTGCGGCGGCTATATCGACCGCAAAGGCTTCGGGCAATGCCCGGTCGCGTCCGAGCTGTTCGAGGTAGGTTCGAGCCACGACCGGGTCGGACGGCCAGCTGGCGCGGAATTGCTGCTGAGGGTTGAATACATTCCCCAGGTTGGCCAGGTGCGCTGCGGCGATCTCGTTTACGGAGAGGTGCTCGCTGGGAACCAGAGCAAGAACGTCCAGGCCGCGCGCGATCTCGGTGCCGTAGATCCGGCCCTCGTAGAAGTAGGTCGACCAGAAACCACCGAGGATCAGATCTTCGGCATCGATGGGTCCGCGATCGAAGTAGGCGATCTCAACCGGGTTGGCTGAGTCTGTGAAGTCGATCATCGAGAGCCCGCCCTGATACCAGGCCTGGACAAAGATATCGCGACCCGGAACCGGCACGATGGAGCCGTTGTGTGCCGTGCAGTTTTCTTCTTCCAGCTGAGGCGCTGCCATCTTGTAGTAGGAGCGAAATTCGAGCTGTCCATCGACGATATCGTAGATCGCGTCAGCACCCCAGTCGAGCGGGTCGTAGGCGCGGCAGCGCGGCCGCATGCCGAAGCCCCATTCATCGGTGAAGATGACTTTGGTGCCATCGTTGTTGAACGTCGCCGAGTGCCAGTAAGCAAACCCCTTGTCGACGACCTCGTCGATGCGTTTGGGGTTCAGCGGATCGGAGATATCGAAGAGGATGCCGTTGCCCGAACAGGCGCCGGCCGCGATGCCGCGCTCGGGAAAAACGGTGATATCGTGGCAGTGATCGGTGCGTTCGGTCTCCTGTGTCTCGTCACCGTGGTCGCCGCCTCGCCATAGCCCGGCCAGGCGGCCCTCTTCCGGATCGGCAAATACCGTTGGGCTGGCGACAATCCGCGCCTCGTCCGGCCGGTCGATCGGGATCTCGATGACATCGATGCGAAAGAGCGCCGTGCGGTCGTCGCCGGGAGTCTCGTCGAAGCAGCCCTCGAGTTCTTCTTCCTCGCGCACCGCGGTGATGCCGGAGTTGTAGACGATGATCTTGCCGTCCTCGCCCGGACCTGAAACGACTGAGTGGGTATGCGAGCCACGGCAGGTCTGGACCGCGCCGACCTGAAGCGGCCGGGTCAGGTCGCTGATGTCCAGGATGCGCAGCCCGCGGAAGCGCTCGGGGCTGATATCTTCGCTCACGCCCTCGAGTCCGCAGTCGACCCGCCCCCGGGTCTCCTCGACCGACATGAGCAGGAGGTCGCCGACTATAGAGAGGTCGCCCTGGCCACCGGGACATACCACCGAGCTGAGGTGCTGCGGCACTTCGTCACCGAACAGACGGTAGATATTGAATCCGTGGTAGTTGCCGACCACCAGCACGTCGCCGGCAAAGGCCATGTCGGTGTTGGCGAAGCCCAGCAGCGGCCAGCGCTTGTCCTCGTCGTCCACCTGCTCTTCTTCCTCTTCTTCCTCCTGGGGATCCTCCGCTCCCGCGGCAATCACTTCGTCCGGCTCTTTCGTTTCCTCCCCTGCGACCGCCTCGTCCGGCTCTTTCGTTTCCTCCCCTGCAACCGCCTCGTCCGGCTCTTTCGTTTCCTCCCCTGCGACATCCTTCGTCAGTCTCTCCGGCGGCAGCCCGCTCGGGTTGGCCGGGTCGAAAAACCCGGGTGGCTTGGGCAACGAGGCCATAAGCTCCAGGTTCACTAGGGCCTGGCCGGCGTCGTCAAAACCCGGGCTCAGGTTCGCGCGCGCATCGTCGGAGAGTGAGACCATCAGCTCGTTCATGCGCTCGATCTCGGCCTTCTGCTCGTTGGTGATGTCGCTGGTGAACTCGAAGAGCACCGGGTCGTAGGCCGAGCCTGATTTCTCGAGTAGCTCTTCGACCATCTTCACCGCCCCCTCATGGTGGGTGATCATCAACTTCAGGAATAAACGGTCGAACGCCGCGCCTTGCGCGGCCGCTAGCTCGGTCATCTGCTCCGGTGTGGCCATGCCGGCCATTTTGTGGGAAGTATGCATTGCCTCGTGAGCCGTCGGGTCTGGCAGGGGCTCATCGCGATCGCGGAGCCACTGCTGCATGAACTCGATCTCGTCGCCCTGAGAGGCATCGATTCGCCCGGACACGTCGATCAGCTCGGGATGATTCGTACGGTCGGCCACCAGGGCGGACATCTCAAGGGCCTGGTGGTGGTGTGGGATCATATCATGCATGAACCGGACGTCATCCGGCGAGTAATTGGTCTTGGCGACCGCGATCGCCTCATCGGCACTGAGCTCTCGCGCCGGCTCTCCCGGTGCGCCTGGTTGGATGATGGGCGTACCAGTCAGGCCGCAGGCCGAGCTGATGACCGCCAGAGTCACGAGAGGCGCCCACAGGCAGGCACGCTGAAGTTGTCGAGTGAGGGATATGCAGGATGCCGTCATGGGTTCCTTCTTCTCTTCTTCGGGTTTTCGCCGATATTGCGGGACGAGTCGCCGGGCCTTCTAGCCCAAGAATAGGCTTTGTACGCGGAATTATAAAAAATCCTCTAGGATCTGGTCAATATGCTTGTTTGTAGAGACCGCAGATCGCATGGCTATTGCAGCGCGTACCGCAACTGGAATGTCACGCACTTGGTTGCGTAGTAGCGGTGTGCTATCGGGCCCAGTTTGTTAGGCGCTGTACTGCACCAGCAGGCGCTGGGCGAACGCCACGCTCTTTTCCAGCATTTCCGCCTCATCCTCCAGGCTCTCTGCGGGGTTTTCCAATGGCGGATGCACCCCTTCGATCACGAATCGCGCATTCGGGCAATGGGTCGTGATTTGCTCCATCGCGTGATCGAAATCTATGATGCCCTCGCCTAGCGGTACTGGCAGATGGCAGAAATCGACGCCGTGGCGCTGCCCGATGCTCAGGTCCTTGACGTGCAGGGCGATGGTGTAAGGGGCCAGCATCTCGATGGTGTAGCGGGGGTTTTCGAAGACTTCAATCGAGTTGCCGAGGTCCAGCAGCACCCCCACGCGCTGCGATCCTACGGCGTCGATCAGGGCAATGAGTTCCGGGCTGGTCACATCGGCGTGATTCTCGATACCGAGCTGCATATCCACTTCGGATAATAGGGGTGTGACCGCCTTGAGCCGTTGTTCAGCCGCCGCGAGCGTCTGAGCCTGTTTGGCGGCGTCTTTATAGTGGTACTTGCCGCTGACCATGGTCCGCAGAAACGATGCGCCGAAGCTGTGGGCTCTGCGGATGCACTCGGCGAGTTCTTTAGCGTTTGCCGGTCCGGTGCGAAACTCGAGCTCGATTCCAAGTTCTTCGGCCAGGGCTGGAAGGTGCTGTCCCTCGCCTGCTTCGGGAAACCGAATCGAGGCGGTTTGTGCGCCGAGTTCCGCAGCCTTGCGGATGAAGTCTTCTTGGCTCAACCCTGCCCTGATATGATCGAGCAAACAGATATCGGCAATTCCTAAGAGCATATGAATCCCTTCTCTTTCAAAATCGCTGCGAGTTAAGGTTATAAGGAGTCGGCGATTTGAGCATTCATGGACGCCTTTGTTCGGGGGAGGGGAACTATTGGTTGATGGGTATACAGAGTAACTAAAACGGGATTGAATTGACAAATAGCAAGCAAAGCTCGGGATTATTATATTTCACAGGAAAAATTAACAGAGCTGTTTTGAGTCTAGAAATCTGAGTTAGAGGGCAGAGTTGCTGTATTTTCGTTATGGATGAACCGGGAGTAAATGAGGCGTTGAGCATGGAGAGCGTTGTCTGCCGCAGTTCTGATATCGTCACTAGCGAAATAGACGATAGTATTGTGATGATGAGTGTCAGCGAGGGGACGTTTTATGGACTCAATGCTGTTGGCTCAGCGATCTGGCAACTCGTTGAGCGCCCCACTACCGTGGAGACTATTGTCCGTCATATCTTGACCGAATTCGAGGTTTCTGAAGCGCAATGCCAGGACGATATTCTGGCTTTCATCGAGGCTATGCTCGATAAGAAGACACTGATCCGAGCAGTATAGGGAGATTGGGATTTGAAGCGGGTTTGTCAGTTCAGGGGATCTTGCGCAGTTCGGCCGGGGTGCGATGACCGAAATTAACCCGGAACAAGAATTGTGTAAGCGCTGTGGTTTTTGCTGCGATGGCACTCTTTTTCGCTATGCCGTCGTCAAGGACGATGATGTGTTGCTGCCTGGCATGGAGGAAGTGAAGAAGACGGACCGATCCTTCAGGCAGCCCTGTCCACATTTCAGTGGATTGTGTACGGCCTATCAGCAACGCCCTTCGGTCTGCAGAAGCTATCGGTGTGATTTGCTGGAGAAAGCAAGCGATGGAGATATCCTTTTTGAGGAAGTTGCAGAGCTTGTGAGTCGAGTGAAGAGCCAGAAGTCCAGGCTGGGAAAAATGCTGGAGGCCTATTCGGGGGATACGCTGGACGATCGCTACAAGCAATTCGAAGTGCAGCATAAACTGCAACTGAATACCCCGGCCTTCCGAATCCAACACAAAGATTTGTTGATCGAGTGGGCGCTTTATCGGCAGCGGCTCAAAGAGTTTGACGCCTAGATAGCGTCTTTGTTCGTCTTGACCGAGAGGAATGTACCCGTTGGTCGAGTGGTAGACGCGTTTGCATGCAGAGTTTCAGTTTAGTATGTTGAGCGGCCAATTCAACCAGAGAGGCCAAGGCATGGATTCATTCACAAACTATCGATGCTGGCTGGTAATTTTGTTTTTGCTCCGAACTTGGTTTCCGGCCCAGGCACAAGAAAATGGCGATTTAACCGGCGAAAATCATCCGATTCTGCAGGCGATGCAAGAAGAATTGCAGCGCTCGATGGCAGTCCTCGGCCAAGATCAGGTTCCTCCCTATTTTCTCAGCTACGAAATCACCGATATGCACACTGCTCAGGTCGGAGCCTCTTTCGGGGTGCTCACCAACAGCTATGTCGATCGCCGCCGCCAGCTCGATATCGACCTGCGCGTAGGCACGTACCAGCAATACTCACTATTCTGCCAGGACTCCGGCGCCATCTGGAAACAGTGGCCGCACAGCCGGTATGATCGGAGTCGTCGTTCCGGCGGGCATCCTCTTCGAGGATATCACGGTAAAACCGCCGAGCGGCGAGATCCTGAAACCGCCGGTCTCACGACATCCGTTTTTCGCCCAGAGCGGATCGGCACCGTGATTGAGGAAAGTGTTGCACTTTGACGAAAATCGCGAGCGATCTCAGTGAGGTCTGCTCGTCAACAAAAAAAGGAAGCCGGAATACATGAGTGATAAAACAAGTCCTCCGATTTTTCGCATGACCCGAGAAGAGGTCTGGGAGTTCCCGAAACCGAATATGGACCTGGTCCCGGAGTTATTGAAATATTCTGCCGCGACCGTTTCCGTGGTTGCGAGAAATATTGTGGGTACGCCCAGTACTTTTTTCAATGGGGTTTGCCCGTTGTTTCGCGGCAAAGGCCACGATATTCTGGGGCCGGCCATTACCCTGCAGTACGGGCCTCAACGCCCCGATTTGATGCCCACGGGCGAGTACGCGAAGACCGAGGATCAGAACCACCGTATCGCGGTGAACCTCGCGCAGGAAGGTTATGTGCTCGTGGTTCAGGCCGATGGAAATACCCGCAGTGGCGTTCTGGGCGGGAATATGCTGATGGCATTGCAGAAAAACCGCAAGGCGGCGGGTCTGGTCGTGCATGGGGTGATACGCGATTACGCAGAAGCGGCGACGCAGGATTTTCCGATATGGACTCAGGATGCCAAGACCACGACGGATTACGACGCGCAACACGATATCGCTCCCCTGGCGGTGAATACACGGATCTCGATCGCCGGCAATACGATTATGCCCGGCGATTGGATCCGCGCCGACGACGATGGCGTGTGCTTTTTCCCGGGAGACAAGCTGGAAGAGGTGCTCGAAGGATGCAATAAGCATTGGTGGGAACCTGCCGCCCGACACTATCTGTCCAACGGCGGGCATTTAAATGATTGTTATCCGCTGCCGGAAAGCCGTTACGCGGAGGCCGCGGCCTGGCAGCGGGCTCATGGCCACTACGTGCCCGAAGAAATCGGTTGAGGCTGAGGTGTCGGAAATGTCGTCGCAGACCGTATATATTGGGACCTATACAGAAACGCTACCGTTTGTGGAGGGCAAAGCGGAGGGTATCTACGTCTACAGCCTCGATATGGATTCGGGCGAACTCACCCACCTCAGCACGACCACTGGTCCTCGCAATCCATCCTACCTGGCCATCGACCCGCAAGAGCGATATCTCTATTCCGTTCAGGAAACCGAAGTCGATAGCGATCCTCAAGTCCATGCTTTTGCCATCGCAGGCAATGAACTCGTCCCGCTCAACAACCAACCCGCACACGGTGGTCTACCCTGCCATATTCTGGTCGATTCGACGGGTCAATGCGTTCTGAGTGCCAACTATGAAACCGGCAGTGTCGCCGTTTATCCGATTGGCGAGGACGGGTCGCTCGGTGAAGCCTCTACCGTTATGCAGCACCAGGGCTCGGGCAGCAGCCACCCGCGCCAGCTCGGTCCCCACGCCCACGCGGTGGTTTTGAATGCGGACAACGATCGGCTTTTTGTTCCGGATCTCGGCCTCGATCAGGTTCTCGTGTATAGACTCGACCCCGGGACCGGCGATCTGACTCCCGGCGATCCACCATTTGCCAAACTCCACACCGGCGCCGGGCCGCGACACTTCGTATTCGATCCTCGCGAAGAGTACGCTTTTGCTCTGGGAGAGATGGACGCGACCATCACGGTATTTGCCTACCGCGACGGTATGCTCAATCCCCTGCAGACGATATCGACGCTGCCTCTAGGGGCCGAGGCAAGCCCTTCATGTGCCGAGATTGCGATTAGCTCCAACGGCCGTTTCGTCTATGCGTCGAACCGGGGCCACGATACCATCGCGCGATTCTCATTTGCCGATGGCTCCCTTAGTGCCCTTGGCCATACCGAGACGCAGGGGAAAACACCGCGCGATTTTGCCATCGACCCGACGGACACGTTCTTGATTGTCGGCAATCAGGACAGCGATACCGTGGTCACCTTCCGCATCGATCGCGAAACGGGTGACCTGGAACCCACGGGACATATTGTAGAGGTTCCTAGTCCGGTGTGCATTCTGCCGGTGCAATCCTGAGCAACACCACCCGAATAGAGACCGTTGCAGGAGAATCGTTGTTTGTTCGCTACCGACAAAGACGATAGCGGAGAATGCATTTTCGTCCGCAGCACCTGGTCTGAAATCTTGTAGAAAGAGGGGTAAGGTCATGAAACTATGGATGGATATCCAGCGCGATCTCGAGGGGGTGATGTACGACCACGAGCGAATTCTCGATGCCTGGCACGAGGGCGGTGTCGATGGGGTCGTCTTCGGGCCGCTGGTTTTCGGCCAAGCCAAACTATCACAGAATGCGCAGACGCTGCCTTCCGAAGGGCCGGTGGCACCGACGTACGATCCCAATCCGGCGGTCTACCAGCGCCTCGGTGTTGAGGCGCCAGCTCCTCCGCAACACAAGCTGCCAGAAAAGCGGGCGTTGCTCGAAAAGACCATGGTCGCCACCAAAGATCGCGGCATGCAGGTCTATATCATGTATGCCGATGGCGGCGCCGGACCGGGTGGTAGCGGTCATCATTTGCACGACCCGCAGACGCTGGCGTCGCGTATCGCTCGTATGGTCGATACGCTCGAGCACTATCCGATGGCCGATGGTGTGGTCATGGACGGGCCCGAATGGGGCTATGAGATGGCGCCGCACCACATGGACCACCGCTCCTACTTCTTCAACGATCTGCCAGAGTCGGTGGCGCCGATGGCCGGGGATCTCGGCTACGATTATGCGGCGATGGTTGCGGCCAAAGACCGCTTGCTGGCGTTGTTTCACCAGCTGGATCCCAGGCGGATTCGCTCCAATGCACGCGGAGGTCTGGTGGGCGCGCACCGCATGCTCGGTGCCGATGCCGACCTGATGTCGTGGTTTTCTTTCCGCAGCGAAAGCCTGACTCGCAACTTTCGCCAGATGCGCGAGGGGGTGGCCGCCCACCTGGATCGCCCGGTGCGCATGGGCTGCGGTCCGCGCTCGGCTGCTTTTGCGCCTTTATGCGGCTACGACTTCGTCGACCTGGCCGAATTCATGGATTTTCTGCTGCCCAAGCACTATTTCTTCCACCGCGGCTTCGATGGGTTCATCGGTACGGTGTATCGCTATTCGCAGACTTTGATGGAGTGGAATCCCGGTCTTACCGTTGCCGATACGCTCGAGGTTGTACAAGCGATTTTCGGGATCGTGCTGCCCGGTGTCGACAACGATATGCTCGACTTCGAAAGTGCTTTGAATGCGGAGTTCTTCGAGCAGGTGGTCACGCAGGAAACGAAGCGGGCCCTCGCCGCTGTCGACGATCCGGAGCGCATCGTACCCTGGCTCGACACGGGGCGCTTTCCCCACGATGGAGATCCGATGTCGTCACGGGATCTGAAGATGCTCCTCGATACCGCCGAAGCCGCCGGGCTGCGGCGCTTCAACTACCATCACCAGGGCAATCTCAGCCCCGGTGAATGGGTCGTCATCAGTGATAAATGCGGCACGCGCTGGGATCCGCGCACCAGCGATTGGGAGCCGCCGGACCAGCTCGTCTTATAGTTAGATACTTCTCGCCGATTGTCGCCGACGCAGATTCCTGGCTCCGCCTCAGGGGTGGTCTGCTGGTGCGGCGCTGTATTCGTTGTTTGCGTTCCAGCCGGGATAATGCTCTTCGAGGGCTGCCAGCGTTTGGGTCGTGTAGTAGGGATGCCCGGCAGGGGGGAAGCGAAAGAGTTCGCGGTCGCTTGCGCTTAGGCCGCCGATGAACTTCTGGAACTCGGCGTTGTGACCGACATCCGTGTAGTGTCGTACTCCTTCCCAGTAATAGTCGCCGTGCCCAAAGGCGAATCCCCAGGTATAGCGCTGGCCGTCCTCCAGGGTATAATCGCTGGCGGAGTGCCAGGTATGGGTGTGAAAAATGCAGAGGGTTCCGCCATCGCATATCAGGGGCACCGCTTTCGATAGATCGCCATTGTGTTCATGGGCGACGAGTTGCAGCGGCGCCTGGCCTTCGGCAACGGGCTCGGGGTGAATCCAGAACCAGATCTGCTTGTGAGTCCTGTCGTCCGTCGGCGGCAGCAGAGAATTATTTCCGTTGTCGAGGTGCGCGCTGGCAGATGGCCATTTGAAGCCGGGGTACCGTACCAGGCAGCTTCTGGGGCGAAAATGGACGTGGTCGGTGCGAAACCATTGCCGAGCGAAGTGAATGGCATCGCGGTTTATCGCCGCCTCGTTGAGTATGGATTCGGTAAATGGGAAAATTCGGAAGTCCGAGCGGTCCTGCGGTGGCGCTTCTCGGATCTCGTCCCAGGGCTTTAAGATGCTGCGCACGGCGGAGGCGATTTTCTTTCGCTGCTCTTCGTCCAGAAAATTGGGTATGATCACGTAGCCGCGCTCTTCGAGTTCATCGATGTGATCGTCGGTTAATTGATGGGACATCGGAATCCGTTGGGTAAGAGTAAGAGGCCGAAATACTGATTATACAATTGAGCTTAGTCGGAATCAATGGACCATCTATCATTTTGTGAAATTCGCAAGGGCGGTATTGGCTTACCGCCCCGTTTCTCTATACCTTCGAAGATCTTTCGATCGCCTGCCTGAGGAGATAAGCTGCTGCCTCATACTGGCAGTGCTGTATCCTTAAAGGATTTAGATCTAGAACGGAGT
>CAZFMY010000045.1:0-28808 GCA_964520345.1 uncultured Gemmatimonadaceae bacterium
ATCGACGAGATGTTCATTTATTCGATGCGCCCCGACGAAGGCACCCTCGGTTTTACGGTCGCGGGTACCGGGCCGGGGCATACGGTGAATTTTTCCGACGGCACGCCCACCACCGGCGCCAAGTCCCCCATTCCCGTGCCCGAGACCGTCGACTATACCGAGGTCTTCACCCACGAAAGTCCCAACCGCGACCGGCTGCTCTACCTCCGCTATCTCTTCAATCCCCGCAAGGCGCGCTATGTGCTTTTCCATGGGACCACCTGCCGGAGCTGGGGCGTGACCAAGTGGGGCGAGATGCAGTTCTTCTCGCCGGGCTATCCCGCCCAGATCGTGCTGCACTCGGACTTCGTCGACCTCGGCCAGGTGGCCGGCGACCAGCGCCCCAAAGTCATCAAGGCCCTGTACTGGGATGCCGAATTGCCTCCGAACACCCGGATGCAATTGCGCTCGCGCTCGGGCAATACGCTGTCCGAAGTCTACTCCTTTCACAACAAAATCGGTGAGGAGGTCACCGAGGAGAAGTGGAACTCTTCTCCAAAGGTGCTGCGCGGGGGGGTGGATACATCGCTGGTGGTGGGCGAGGACTGGAACGCGTGGAGCAATACCTACCAGGCCTCGGGCGAGACCTTTAAATCGGAGAGCCCGCGCCGCTTCGTATTATTGGAGATGATCCTCTCCACCGAAGACCCCGACGTCGCTCCGACTGTCAACTCGGTCTCGATCGAGTTCGAGGCGGCCCTGGTCCAGGGAGCGCGCGGAAGCGTCGTCCCGCGCGAGGCCAACCCCAATGAGGACACTCCTTTCACTTATACCCTATGGCCCGAGATCGACGAACTCGACACGGGTTTCGATCGGCTGCGATTCACCGTGCCCGCCGCAGCACCCGTAGATCTGCAAAGTCTTTCGGTCATGGTCGGTACCGATAAGGTAGTGCCGAGTGCGGCAGAGATGCGGGGCGACTCGCTCTTCATCGACCTGCCGGAGACGATAACCGACGATTCCACGCGGGTGAGCTTCACCACTCGCCTCTTGAAGAATGCTACTGTCTTCGCGCTCGATATCGGCTCAAGCGGTCGGCCCGGATTGTGGCAATCGGTAGAAGCGGCTGAGCGCCGATCCAATATCGTCATGCTCCCCTCGCTGGTTGGTAACGGCCGGCTCATTGGCGATCTGCACCTAGCCTCTCCGGTATTCACCCCCAATGGCGACGGCGCCAACGACCTGCTCGAGGTCCGCTTCGTCGCCTTCAAGGTCGAAGACACTGCCCCGCGAGTGGAAGTCTTCGATCTGGCCGGTGATACTGTGGCCGCTCTGAATTTGGAAACGGAGAGTTTGGAACTTCTATATACCTGGGACGGGCGCGATGACTCCGGTACTACTGTCGCTCCCGGTATCTATATACTGCGCGTCGACCTCGACGCGGAATTCGGCGACGATACGGCGCTGCGCACTATCGCCGTAGCCTATTAAAACGCCTGCCAGATCCGTCCTGCCCAGGACGATTTCTTCGGTGCTTAAGAAATACTCACCCAAAACGGTGCGAATCTACGCGGTCGGGTCAGATCCCAGCTCCAATATCGGAAATCAATGACCGGTCGATTATAGCGCATCGCCGGCTAGCCCTTGAGCGCCCCGACGGTGATGCCCTTGGTCAAGTATTGCTGCAAAAAGGCATAGACGACCATCGTTGGCGCCATGATCAGCACCAACCCGGCAAAGGCCATGCCCCAGTCGCTGCGATACTGGCTGACAATGGTGATATTGGCCAATCCCAATGGCAGGGTGCGCAACTCTTGAGATCCCTCGCCCGAGAGGAACATAAAGGCCATAAAAAACTCATTCCAGGTACCCAGAAAGGAGAAAATGCCCACGGTAATAAGCCCCGGTCGCGCCAGGGGCAGCATGATAGACCAGAACGCGCGGAACTCCCCAGCCCCGTCTATCAAGGCCGACTGGTGCAAACTAGAGGGCAGTGATTTGAAGAATCCGGTGAGGATGAAAATCGCAAAGGGCATCCCGAAAGCCACGTAGACGATCAAGATTCCCAGTCGCGAGTTGAGCAATCCAAAATCCTTCATCTGGAAAAAGAGCGGCACGATCGACAACTGCAGCGGGATCATCAACCCGGAGAGAAAGTAAAAGAACAGCGGCCTAACTCCGGGAAAGGTGAATCGCGCCAGCGCATAGGCCGCCATGGAGGATAACAACATCGAGCACACCACCGTTGCCACCGTCAGCAGCACGCTATTGAAGAAATAGTCGCCAAAATGCCCCTTGGTCCAGGCATTGGTGAAGTTGATCCACTGCAAATCGCCGAGATCGGGCAAGCTGAAGGGATTGAGAAAGATTTCGCGATCGGTCTTCAGCGCAGTGTAGAGCAACCACAGCATTGGGTAAATAACCACCAACAGATAGCTAGTAAGCGCCAGATAAACGAAGGGCTTGGCGAAGGAGAATTTACGCGAAACTGTATCGCTAGGTGATGCGCCCGTTTTCGATATATCGGCCATGACTAAAACTCCACCGCTTCGCGTTTCATCGCCCGCAGAGTGGCGGTCGTTCCGAAAAACACGATTAAAAAGAGCAAGACTGCAATCGCCGTGGCTTCTCCAACTTTAAACTCGTTGAACATCGCCTGTACCATCCGCGTGCCGATCACGTGATTGTCGGTGGTTGGGGCCTGATTGGTCAATAGCCAGATCACCTCAAAAGCCTTCATCCCGCCGATAATCATAAAGACGATCGAAATCGATAACACCTCCCAGATCAGCGGGATGGTAATCGACCAGAACTGCCGCCAGGCCGAGGCGCCGTCGAGATCGGCCGCCTCGTACATGCTCTGTGGGATGCTTTCCATCGCCGCCAAAAATAAAATCATATTAAATCCCGCCGCCCCCCAGATCGACATCGGGATCAGCGCCCAGTAGAGATTGTCTTGCGCCAACCAGGCAAAGCCAGCGAAACTTTCAAGACCCAGACCGACCAGTACTGTATTGACCGGCCCGCCCTGCGGGTTGTAGAGATGCATCCACAATAGGGTCGCCGCCACTCCACCGAGAATATTGGGGAAGAAAAAGGCGATGCGGAAGAGCTTCGCGCCGACCACCTCACGGCTGATACACACCGCTAAAAAGAGCGACAAGGGCAAGACGCAAAGCGGGATCATGAACATGATAAAGAGATTATTCGACAGCGCGACCCAGAACTCGTCGCTTTCGAAGAGCAAGCGCTGGAAGTGCAATAACCCGACGAAGACCATCTCCGTCAATCCGTCCCAGCGCATCGAGCTCCAGACGAAGGATTTGACGCTGGGCACAATGACGAAGAGCGTGTAGAAAACCATCGCCGGTCCGACGAAAAACGCCACTCCCAACCCGTTCAGCCGCACGGTGCTGCTCGGCCGGATCGCTGCGCCGGATTGTCTTTCCCGCCATTGTTTGAAGGTAGTGTAGAGCCAATATCCCATCGCCAGCGACAACAAGCCCAACAACAACGCCGGTTTCCACAGATGCCGCACGGTGATCTCGTCGGGACGCTGGCTGCGGTTGCGCACCGCCTCGGCCGCCGATTCCAGCGCCCTAGCCCCCTCCTCGGGTGCCATTTGCCCGTTGACAATCTTAAAGCGCACATCGTTGAGAAATTGGTCCATTTCGGGAAAGCCCTCGCCCGGTGCAGTGCCAAAGGCCGTTGTCGACCGCTGCGCCAACTCGACCAGATCCTGTAAATCCGCCGTCGTCCGTCCCTCCATCGCCCCGTCGACGGCTACCAGGATATCGCGCATCTCGGCGAAAGTGCCCGCCATCTTGCGCGAGGTCATAAAGCGCAGGAAATCGGCACCGATAGCGGGGTTGCGGCTATTCTTGAGGACGAAGAAATACCCCGAGCCGGTGTTGATCGCATCGGGCTCGGCCAGGGTGGATTGAGGCATCGGCAAATTAAAGGCGCCCAGCCTAAAGCCGTCGGGGATCTTGCCCATCATCTCGCTCTTGAGCCAGGAGCCGCAAAAGACCATCGCTGTATGACCGAGGAAAAATTCCAGTTGCGATTCGGTATGGCTCATACCCAGCGCCCCGGGTTGAAAGTAGTTCTGCGCTGTGTACTGGGTCAGCCGAAGCGCCTCGACGAATTCGGGATTGTCAAAGCTGCCCGGCACCAGGTCTTTCTGCGCATAAAAGCGCTGGCGACCGGCCAAGTGGTAATAGGCGTTGTCGATCACGCTGCCGATATAGCCCGGATAGCGGCCCTGAAAAGCCAGCGGCCAGATTCCCTGCGCGCGAATTTTTTCACACAGGGCAAAGAATTCGTCCCAGGTCCGCGGTATCTCCCAGCCGTGCTCCTCGAATAGATTCTTGGAATACCAGACGGCATTGATCGAGTAGAGGAAGGGAATGCCGTAGATCTTGCCCTGGTGTTCGTAGCGGTCGAGACTGCCCGGCAGAAAGGATTCGCGCCAAGTGCGGTCTCCCTCCCAGCTCGGCCCATCGAGATACTCGTCGAGCGGCAGTACCGCTCCGTTGCGGATCAGTGCCCAGTAGTTGAGCCAGGCATTGGTCACCTCTGGAAAGGTGCCCTCCAGGATGCGCACCCGCACCTTATCGGCGATGCGCGGATCGCCGTAGAAATCGACCAGCACATCGGGTCGGGCTTCCTCGTAGGCCCGGGAGACATAGTAGTAGAATTCCAGCCCAGCGCCCCCCTCGAAGAGCGGCACTTCAATCCGGGTCCGCCCATCCTCAGCCAACGCCTCGCCAGCCAGCAGGACCAAGAAAATGCACCATAGCATGGGCTTCAAAAACCGCAACAAAAAATGTCCTGTCAATAGACTCAATGGGTCGTACATGCGCGCTGAATTACTCGTCAAAGCTCGCTTTGACCCGTGCTCAGGATTGGTCCGCAATCGCGATGGCTTGATGTTATCTGGTGAGCCTGGTGTGCCATTGCCATACATGCCTGGATATAACTCTGCAAACGAAAAAATAGAATTTAGCTCCCAAGCCCCCTGCACCCTAAACACCACCTGTGGCAAAGTTGCAAATTTGCCTTGTGTGTGGGAAATACGTATAGTGTCTATATATAATGTAGGGGAAGGGATTCGGCAACCAAGGTTTAATGAAGGAGAGGCTCATATGCGTAGCATGTTTTGTTTGGTGTTAGTTGCTATAATGGCTAGTAATGTCAATGCCCATATTGGCGAAGATGTCTACATGATCTTTGAGATTTCGGATGCAGATCTGGAGGACATTGACCTCTTCGACGCGGATATTTCCGATTGGGAGGACGTAGTCGGTGCTGCATCGCTCAGGCCGCAGGATTTCTACGCAGACCCGACCGTAGGCGACGGAGCCCAATACGACCCGGCCGATCTGGACTACCGGATCTGGATAGCCTGGAATGAGACCAGGAATGTGCTATACCTGGCCGTCGAGCGCATCGACAACACCTATATCAACGAGTACGGCGGCGGTGCGCCCGCCTCCGTGTGGAGGCAGGACTCGGTCGAGTTCATGGTCGACGGTGATCACTCGGGCGGTCAGTACAATTTCGGGAACATGGAGGACTTTACCGACGAGGAGAAGGCACGCCACCAGAACGCCCAGGCCCAGAAATGGAACGCGACCTTCGACGTGCCTGATGGTCGGTATCTCGGCTATCCAGGTGGCGCCGCCTGGCTCAACTCCCCACCCTTGAGCGATGGCGGTGGTGGATCGACCGGCGGTGGGCCGACGGTGTCGATACTCGAGATCTACGTCACGCCGTACGACGATATCATCGCTACCGATCAGGAAGGCAGCGTGGTCACCGACTTGGAGGCGGGTAATGTGATCGGTTTCCAGATCGCGATGCCCGACTTCGACGAAGAGCCCGCGAAATACCGGGGCTACCACAACCTCTCTGGTCAGGCGGCGACCTTTCGCTTCGCCGAGCGCTTCGTCGACGGTCGGTTGATCAGCATCGGGGGTGCTACTGCGGTCGAGGATCAGTCCTGGGCGAGAATCAAGGCGAGTTTTGGTGATGGGTCTATCGGCCATTAAGGCGGTGCGCTGCCGCGGCCTTTGACGCAAGTCTGCGAACCATCACTATACGAATAGCCCCCGATGAGCGCATAGAAGCATATCGGGGGCTATTCTTTTTTCACCAGACGCACAAACCCTTCCCGAACCGACTGCCGATATTGAAGCGGAACTCGTGGAATTTCGCGAGGCGCAACAGAGGCGACTCAATGAGATCGCGCAGGCCTATGCACGAGTGGCGGCGGGGTGGTTCAAAAATCCCTGAACTACAATCGTTTAGCAACTCATTGCTGCGACCTCGCTTGGTTCTGGCACAGACCTTGACTGCATCTTGGGCTAAAATTAAAATTATTCCTCCTATACAGGCGGGCTTCGGTGACGTTAGGGCGCTGCGCACTATCGCCGTAGCCTATTTAGACGCCTGCCAGATCCGTCCAACATTGCAGATCACTGAGCTTAGTATGAGGAAAGTACATATGCCATTAGCCGCTGATCTCCGAAGATTGGTACTACGTACGCCGCTGAAATGGGGCCGGTGCGCAGCGCCTGTCGTCCTCTTGCTGCATGCGGTCCTGTCCTGGAGTACAGGTCTGGCCGCAGAACGACAGGCGGATAGAGCTGACCAGCCTCCTGATTATTGGGCCGAAACAGATGGGGGCCAAGTTCAGTGGATGGATAACAATACTACATCGATCTTGAGATCGACGTGCAGCCCGTACAGTACGCTCTGGGCACGAGCGAATTTGTCGGGTTATACGGTGGTGTGGAATCATGCGCTTGCGTTGCGTGACACCTTTCTGGTATTAATCGATTCCACGGGTGCTGACCTGCCTCCAGCTCAAGTCGTACAGAATTTCTTGAATACGAAGCGGGGTGAGTTCTCCGATGGACTGAGGGATTCCCTCGAATCGTTGTATTGGAGGCCGATAACCAGTGATTGGGATACTCTGGTCGTGCCGCAGGGCAGCGTTGTGATTGTCAATCCATCTGAGTCCGATATCGATGTGGCGCCTGTAGATATCTATGGGGCCGGAACGGGTAAACATCTGGTCTATTCTAGTCCGCAGGATACGCTGCTCTTCTTCTTTGAATCGAAATGTATCAGTGCGGACACCGGAGCAGATATTTCTGATGATGATGCGGTAGACAGTGCGGATTCAAGCTCGGTCGACTCAGGACTGAGCGCTGAACTCTTGAGCATCGTCGAGCTCTGGTCTGGCGAGTACTGGGGTACCGGCAGGCGAGAGTATTCAGAATGGTTAACCTTTACCGGTTCAAGCCGTGGGTATGCCCCGCGGGATTCGACCGTAACTGCGATATACAATGCGGACAACCCGATACATGTGCGGATGGTTTTGGAGGACGAAACCGTTTTTGCGGTCTATATCGATGTGCCGGGGCGTTTTCAAGGGTTGCGCAATACATTGGATCTGGAAAGTTTTAAACCGGGGAGCACGGATTCGAGCACGTATTACAGTTGGCAGTACGAAGGGGGTACTCATCTCGGACCTGATTCGATGGTCTTGGGACTGCATCTCAGCATAAATTACACAGACGGAGTGTATCTAATCCGAGAGAGCGATGGCGCTATACGGGGCAGGGTATCTTTCGAGCAACACTACGATCTTGCTCCTTACCATTCCAAGGAGACGGTGGATTTTGTCGTGTACCCGGGGGATAGTGCGGACACCGTAGCAGATATTTCTGATGATGATGATACGGTAGATAGTGCGGAAGGTCAGACAGATACGGTTGTCGGACCTCCCGATAGATGGAACCCATCCACTCAACAACAGTGGGTGGATAACAAAACCACAGCGATTTTGAGGTCGACGTGCAATCCCTACAGCAAGCTCTGGGCACGGGCGAACTTGTCCGGTTATACGGCGGTGTGGAACCATGCGCTTGGGTTGCGCGACACCTTTCTGGTGTTGATCGACTCCACGGGTGCCGACCTGCCTCCAGCTCAAGTCGTACAGAATTTCTTGAATCCGGAGCGGGGCGAGTTTTCCAATGAACTGAAACGTTCACTCGAATCATTGACCTGGACGCCGATCACCAGTGATTGGGATACTCTGGTCGTGCCGCAGGGCAGTGTAGTGATTGTCAATCCATCTGAGCCCGATATCCACAGGGCGTCTATTGATATGGAACTCGGACTTGGAAACTATCTGATTCCCTCTTTGAGCTGGCAGGATACGCTGCTCTTCTTCTTTGAATCGGGATGCACCAGTGTGGATACCGTAGCAGATATTTCCGATGATGATACGGTAGACAGTGCGGATTCAAGCTCGGTCGACTCAGGACTCAGCGCTGAACTCTTGAGCATCGTCGAGCTCTGGTCTGACGAGTACTTGGGCACCGGCAGGCGAGAGTATTCAGAATGGTTAACCTTTAGCGGCGAGAGCAATGGCTTTGCCCCGTGGGATTCGACCGCAACTACGATATACAATGCGGACAATCCGATACGTGTGCGGATGGTTTTGGAGGACGAAACCGTTTTCGCGGTCTATATCGATGTGCCGGGGCGTTTCCAAAGGTTGCGCAAGACGTTGGATCTGGAAAGTTTTGAACCGGGGAGCGCGGATTCGGATACGTATATAAGTATGGATTCCGAAGCGGGTACTCATCTCGGATCTGATTCGATGGGCCTGGGAATACATCTCAGTATGAATTTCACAGACGGAGTATATATAACCCGAGAGAGCGATGGTGCTATACGGGGCGAGGTATCTTTCGCACAACACCGCGATCTTGCTCCTTACCATTCCAAGGAGACGGTCCATTTTGTTGTGTACCCGCGGAACTCGGACACCCTCGTCAGTGAGCGTGAAACGGGTCAAGTGCCCGAAGGCTCGTACCTCTATCAAAACGCACCGAACCCGTTTAATGGCTCCACGGTACTGCGTTATGATCTCGATCGCGAACAACCTGTGAAACTGGTGATTTACTCGCTTGGTGGGCAACGAGTCGTGCAGTTGGTGGATACCGTGCAAATGCCTGGTTATTACGAGTTGATCTGGGATGGGCGGGACGGCAATGGTCGCCGGCTGGCCAGCGGATTGTACCTGGCTCGTTTGCTCGCTGACCAGGTCGTAGAGACTCGCAAATTGCTCTTGATTCGGTAACGCATTTCCGCAGGTCAAGGAACTGATGGACGCCGCCTATGAGCGTTTGATGTCTTCGGCGGAGATCAAAGCGTTGGGGGAAGAGACCAGAGAACGGTTGCAGGAGGCAGGCCTCGACAAACTCGTTGCCGATGGCACGAGATTTTTTTGCTACTCGACTGATGCGGCGGCAGCAGAACGGTGCCGCACAATGATGATATCACCTTGTGGCCTTTACGCTTAGACTAATACACGGGTTTTGCGCACTGATCCTCAGCCTCTCGGTCGCCCCGGTGAGTGGTGCCAACACGGGTTTCGTGCGCGAGATGCTTACCGGCTCTTTTACCACCCGCTTGGCCGAGGATCGCAATGGCGTCTTATGGGTGGCGACGGACAACGGACTGTACCGCATCGAAGACGGCAAGCCTGTGCCTTTTGGTCCCGCCGAAGGTTTGAATTTGACGGCGTTGCTTTTCGACCGCGACGGCAATATGTGGATGGCGACCCGCGCATCGGGTGTGCTGCGCTACGACGGCGAGGATCTGACGCGGTTTGTGCGGAGTACTGGGGATGGTCTGGCTGATATCCGGGTATATGCGTTGTACGAGGACCGTGCGGGACGGATCTGGGCGGGGACACTGAGCGGGGCGAGTGCCTACGATGGCACCGCGTGGAAGAACTACGGGACAACCGAGGGGTTGGTCGACAAACGGGTTAGTTGTTTTGCGGAAGACCGTGAGGGTCGGCTCTGGATAGGGACGCAGGGGGGCCAGTCGCTACGATGGCAAGCGTTTCGAGAATTTCACCACGGCAAGCGGTCTAGCCTCGGACTATATCAGCGCGCTGTACCTGGATGGAGAGCAGCGGATCTGGTTTGCGACATTGGGCGGAGTGAGCGCATACGACGGGACGGCGTTTGCGAGCTATACCTCGGCCGATGGGCTTCCCAGTGAACTGGTGACCTGTGTTTCTCAACGGGCCGATGGGTGTCTGATTTTTGGGACCTGGGATAGCGGTTTCACGTTCTACGATGGACGGGTGTTCCAGAATCTGTCGGCCTGGGATGGCCTGGTACACCACGGGGTGCGCGATCTGCACACCGATGGTCGGGGCGATCTGTGGATCGCCAGCGAAAACGGGGTCAGCCAGTATCGCACGCCGCAGGAGCGGCCAACAGTTGCCATCAGCGACGTAGAGTCGGATCGCGCTTACGGAGCGGTCGCTCGATTGCGCCTGCCCACTTCGCAATCGCTCTTGGCCTTTGAGTTTGCGGGGACGAGTGCGACTACGCACGAGAGTCGTATCGCCTATGAATACCAGTTGCGGAGTTATGATTCGCAGCCGCTCTTGACGCGTGCTACCCGGGTGGAATATCGCGATTTGCCGGCCGGCGACTATGCGTTTGAGGTGCGCGCTGTGGATCGGGACCTCAACTATTCGGATTCTGCTCAGGTACAAATAGAAGTGCATATCCCCCAGAGCACCATGGCGCTCTGGGTGGCTGTGGCTGTGGCGGTGGTGGGTTTGGTGGCTGTGTCTGGTTATGCGCTGAGAGAGCGGCGCGAACGCAACCGGGTGCGGGAAGCGCTGATGCGCGAGATGGAAGAAGAGCTTGAAACCGCGCACAAGATGCAAATGGGGTTGATGCCGGAGCGTGCCCCCGAGGTCGACGGCATCGCCCTGGCCGGGCGCTGCCAGCCGGCGACCCACGTCGGCGGTGACTTCTACCAGTATTTTCCCCGCAATGGCAAGCTCTTGGCCGGACTGGCCGACGTGACGGGGCATACTATGGAGGCCGCGGTGCCGGTGATGATGTTTAGCGGCGTGCTCAACACCGAGATCAAATACGGACCGGCCCTTGATACCCTCTTTGCCAATCTGAACAATACCATGCACCAGAGCCTCGACAACCGCACCTTCGTCTGCTTCACGATGGGCGAGTTGGATCCGGTCACCCGGACCATGCGGCTGGCCAACGCTGGTTGTCCCTACCCCTATCTCTTTCGCGCTGCCACAGGTGAGGTCGAGGAAGTGGAGTTGGATGCCTTTCCGCTGGGCGTGCGGGCGAATGTCGACTATCCGGTAGTGGAAATTCGCTTAGAGCCGGGAGACCGCGTGATCTTTTGCTCGGACGGGATCATCGAGGCTGAGGACGCGGCGAGAGATCTCTTCGGTTTCGAGCGGGTGAGCGCGGTGATTGAGGAAGGGGGTAGGCGCGATTTGTCGGCCGCAGATCTGCTGAAGGTGGGTTTGCGCCTTTTGCTGGAGGGAGTCGATAGCGATATGATCGAGCTTTTGCTCCGAGCGCGCATGAAAACGCTGCTGCGCGACTACCAGATGCGCAGAGCCATGATCATCGAAGGCATACCCGCCATTCAAATTGGAGAAAGTCCCGAAAAAGTTCGAGCAAAGCTCCGCGGCGTGTACCAGTTGAGTGCGCGCCAGTACGAGTTCCGCTTAGATTTGAGCTCTCATCAATAATCACACAATTTTTTGTAGCGCCAGACAGGCGATCCGCGCTTCTCGCTCGGCTTGATCTATCAGCTCGTCGACTCCTGCAAGAATCGCCTCCCGCCCGCAGTCTTCAATCTCTTGACATATGGCAGCTAAACGCGTGACGCCTAACTCTTGTCCGTTGGCTTTAAAGGTGTGGGCAAGCTGTTGTAGTTCGGCGGGTTGCTCTTGGGAATACAGTTTGCGCATGCGGGAGATATAATCGTCTGCTTCCTCCACAAAGATTTGCACAACCTGGTCGAGGGAGAAATCGCTCGATGCCTCAAGCTCTCTGAGCTCGTCTAGCTTGACCTGGTCGAGAACGAGCTCTTCGCCTGCCTCGCTTAGCGGAATTGCACTTTGTTGTCCGGAGTCGGCCTGCATTCGATCGTCAGCCGCAATTGTCGAGTTAGTTCGATTCAGTGCGTCGCCTGTTGCTGCACTCTGATCTGGAGATCCGAGTTTCTTGCGCTCGAGCATTTCATCTATTAGATCGTATAGAGCCGTGCGTTTGATCGGTTTGGTCAGGTATTCATCCATGCCTGCTTCAATGCATTCTTCGCGCGCGCCGATCATCGCATTGGCAGTCAGACCTACGATGGTAGCATGCTTACCGCTCTCCACTTCGTGAGCGCGAATGAGTTGCGTTGCTTCAACCCCGCCCATGATGGGCATCTGCATGTCCATGAAGACCAGGTCAAAGTGCTCTGCTAGCGCGCGTTCAACGGCTTCTTTGCCGTGTACAGCGACTTCGCAGACACAGCCGGTGTCGCTCACCATGCCTAGAAAAACCTTCTGGTTTATCTCGTTATCGTCGGCGAGCAAAAGGCGTAGGCCGGTTAAGTCGATACGCGTTGGAGAATCAGGATCGCTTTTTGGAATATTGGTTAGATCGCTATCGACTTGCGCTACGCCGAGGATCGCGGTCAACAAGTCTGAGCGAATGACGGGTTTGCGAAGGTAGTTTTGCACGCCTGTGGCGTAGATGCTCTTGATGAATTCGATATCGTCGGCTGAGGAGAGCATCATTACGGTAGAAGCTATGGTTTCGGGCGAGGCATCCAGCTGCTGCAAAAACTCCAAACCATCCATTTCCGGCATCATGCCATCCAGCAGGATCAGTTGATACGGTGTGTCAACGAGCTTAGCCTGATCGATGGCCTCTAAAGCTTCTGGCCCGCTTGTTACAAGGGTTGGTTGCATGTTCCAATGCACTAGCAAATCGCTTAATATTTTTCGGTTGGTGTGGTTGTCGTCGACGACCAGCACGCGCAGACCCTGCAGCGATTCAAGTGTTTGTACGACCTCTTGGCGTGGTTCGTTGGAAAAGGAAAATTCTGCCGTGAAATGGAAGGTGCTCCCTTTACCTACTTCGCTCTCCACCCAGATCTCTCCTCCCATCAATTGTACCAGGTGTACAGAGATATTGAGTCCCAGGCCGGTGCCGCCATAGCGCCTGGTGGTGGAGGTATCGGCCTGGGAAAAGGCTTCGAATATCCGTTCTTGCTCTTCCTCGGGTATACCAATGCCGGTATCTCGCACGGTGACGTGCAGCTTCACCTGAGCACTGCCGATCTCATCCGCACGTACTCGCACCGCGATCTCGCCCTCATCGGTAAACCGGATTGCGTTGCCAAGCAGGTTAATCAATACCTGCCGCACTCGTACCGGGTCGCCTTTTAACTGGTCGGGTATATCCATATCTACTTGGCAGAGCAATTCCAAATTTTTGCTGTGCGCGCGTACAGAAACCAGCTGTACCGCATTTTGCAGCACTTTGCTTAGGGAGAAATCGATCTGTTCCAGTTCGAGCTTGCCCGTTTCAACTTTGGATAGGTCGAGTATGCTGTTGATGATATCCAAAAGTTCCTCAGATGAATTGCTGATTATATCGATATAATCGACCTGGATCGGGTTGGGATCCGAATTTTTCAGCAGATCGGCCATGCCGATGATCCCATTCATCGGCGTGCGAATCTCATGGCTCATATTGGCAAGAAAATGGCTCTTCGCCTCGCTGGCGGCCGCTGCCTGGTTGCGAGCCTCGGAGAGCTGTCTGTTCGCGTTGTTGAGATCCACGATGGCCTGCTCCAATTCGCTTGTTTGTTGATTCAGTCTATCGATGAGCGCATTAAGCGCACTGAGCAGTCCCGAGCAGAGGACGACGATGCCGATGGAAATGAAGGCGGTAATGGCGACAGCGAGTATCCAATTTTTGATTTCGCTGTTGTAGTCTGCGACACTTGGTCCCAACGACAATTGTTCGGTGACAAATAGAAAGCCAAAGAACCCGGTTATCAATACGACCAACACGAACGTGGCAATGCCCGCTTGCCGGCTAATGAGTATTGTGGAGATGAAAACAGCCGTGACACTCATTGTCATGCCGGCGCTCATCAAACCAAGCGTGCCGAGGCCGGCAGTGCCGATGAGTAAGAATGTCGCTGCGATAAATACTGCTATTAGAGTCGAGTGGATTCGGTTTCGCAGAGCAAATAGAGCTAGCGCTATAACGAGCATGCATGTGTGCACTGTCATCGACAGCTGCCAGCCTATATCGACGGCTCTGAGTGCGCTCAACACAAGGGTTGGCACTAAGGCGATTAGTAGGATGATCAGCGAGCGATGGCTAATGGTCTTGCGGATTGCCTGTAGCCCTTGGGGGTCCATTTCCATAATTTGATGTCCCGGTGTGTCATGGCTCCAGGAGATGAGGGTAAAAGCCATGGGTTATTTGATAATAACCATTTTCGTTCAACTAACAAAAATCAGGGCGTTTAGGAATGTACTTGAACGATGATGTATCTATTATTCGTTCCATAATGCTAGGTGTCGAAGTTGGTGTTGAAGAGGGATGTAACCATGCACAAAAAATCATTGGAATAGCTCGGATGATTGGGTAACTTGCAATGATATTATAAAGGTGTTAAAAGTATTGCGAGGGAATCTACAAATGAGTTCTCCATTTCGAGGATCATCTCCATGGCAAAAGTTCGCTGCCAGGACTACATAATCGAGCCCGTCTACCAAAACCTGACCAAGTCGGTCCGCAATGAGATCATTGTCTTTTGGCTGGAAAACGGTGCGTTGCAAGACATTCACGAGGCCAAACGTCGCGTGGACGAAGTCGTGCTGACGGCGCGAAATCCCAATTGCGAACTTGTGGGCATCAGCACAGTCTATGCGGGCTCGTTTGGCGACGACGATGCAACCTATCTATGCTATCGCATGTTCATTCGCCCGCACGATCGCGTCCCCGGTTTGATGCAGCAAATCACCCAAGGGACACGCTACTTTTTTAACGCCAATCCATCGTTGCAGGGAAAAGCCTGCGGCATGATCCTGTGCACCGAGAATCCCAAACTGATGCGTCCCGGCATGAAGCGACTTTTCGAACGATCGGTTTGGGATTACCAGGGAACGGACTCGCGTGGGCTTGATGTATGGAGATATTTATTTACGTCATGAGTGACTGGCAGCCTGTTCAACGCGCGCCTGTTCAATCTCATCTGCCGCGCTGCCAGCGTCATTTCATTCCTGCCTAGCCGGTGATCCCTGCTAAGGTTTTCTCATTGGGCTTTTGCCAAGAGGCGCAATGGATACGTCGATCTTCAGCATAGGTGCAGCAGGGGGGATTCGGGATAGGTTAATCAGATCAGCTAATAGTTTACCCTATCTTGATTCTTAATCAGAGGATGAGAACCATGAGCAATTCTTCGACAATAAACACTATGGATTCCACGGGCTCAGGTACTCGTCGCAAGGTCATACTGGCCGGCCTGATCGGCAATGTTATGGAATGGTTTGATTTTGCCGTTTACGGTTACTTCGCCAGTATTATCGGCACACATTTTTTTCCATCGGAAAACCCGACGGTATCGCTGATTGCAGCTTTTGGTGCGTTTGCCGCCGGTTTCCTGGTGCGACCACTTGGTGGCCTGTTGTTCGGTCGAATTGGCGATCTGCTGGGGCGCAATCGGGCGATGATGCTTTCAGTGATGGCCATGGCCATACCAACGGTACTGATCGGCTTGTTGCCCACCTATCAGAGCATCGGCATTGCCGCCCCCATTCTCATCGTAGCACTGCGCATCATCCAGGGACTTTCGGTAGGTGGTGAATATACCAGTTCCCTGGTTTTTCTTGCCGAACATGCCAAACCGGGGCATCGGGCAAGGACCGCGTTCTGGGGAATGTGGGGGGCCACCGCCGGAATACTGTTGGGCTCTGCAATCGGTGCCCTTATTTCGGGGATGCTCAGTGAAGAGCAATTATTGAATTGGGGCTGGCGAGTGCCATTTTTATTTGGTGCGCTGGTAGCTGGAACTGGTTACCTGATACGCAGGGGCATTCACGCGTCCAAACCTGAGGGCGTCAGTACCTCGCCCATTAAAGACACGTTTGGTGCCTATCGCGGTGATGTGATCAAGGTAGCACTGCTCAATATTGGCTTTGGTGTCGGCTTCTATGCCGCCTTCGTATATGCTGTGACTTATATAAAGACCATCGATAAACTTCCCGAAAAGATCGCTCTGGATCTCAACACTATGAGCATGGTTTTGTTGTTATGCGTGATACCGCTTGCATCCTGGCTGTCTGACCGTATTGGTCGTAAACCCCTGATGGTGATGGGTTCGGCAATCCTGACATTTGCAGCCATACCTTTGTTCCACTTACTGCATTCTACAGACGCATTAACGATTTTCATGGGTGAGGTTGGATTCGTGTTTGCCGTTGCACTGATGGCGGGTGGCGTCGTGGCCGCCAATGTGGAGTTAATTCCGAGCGCCGTGCGTTGTACCGGCCTGGCCTTTGCCTACAATGCTTCGATTGGCTTTTTTGGCGGTACGACTCCTCTTATATCGGCCTGGTTAATCAATTCGACAGGGGATCCCATATCACCTGCGTATTGGGTAAGTGGAGCGGGTGCAGTGTCCCTGTTAACGGTGTTGTTTCTGATTCCTGAAACAAAAGACAGGCTACTGGATTAGTCCACTTTTGCGGGTTGATAATGAGCAGTGATTTTCTCCGCGGCTCTGTCCTGCCAAATTCGGTAATTGAAGTATTCAGCAAAATCCAGTGGACTTCAGCCTACGCGGTAGCGGTTGATGACCTGCATATCGACTTTAATGCCCAATCCCGGTCCCTGTGGTACCGTGAATTGGCCTTGCGCCAGTGCTAATCCCTCGGCAAGTACATCGGCTTCTCGCGTAAAGGGCAACTCATCGCAGGGCAGGGTCGCATTGGCCAGGGTCGCCTGTAGATGCACCGAATAGCTCGCCATCACTCCAGTGCAAAGTCCACCCATCTGGATCCAACAAGGCACGTCTGCGGCATGGGCGATTTCCGCCGCCTGGCGGACTTCCAGCGCCGTCCCCCCCAGGTTGACATAGTCAATGGCCTCGGCCTTGAGTGCGGCCAGAAAAGCCGATGGAGGTGCCGCGTGTCCCAGGTGCAGGGCGATGGGAATATGGGTCTTTTCGCGCAGCATGCGATACCACTCGAGATGGCTTTTACGCATCGGATCTTCTAAGACCGACACGGTACCGTACGGCTCCAACTCTTCGGCCAGACGCGCAGCATTCGGCAGCAGCGAAAACTGAGTGTTGGGATCCGCGCCGATGGTATAATCACCTCCAACCGCCTCCTTTACCAGGCGCACGGTCTCAACAATATTCCACGATCGCGCTTTGAGTTTGTGGTTGATGAAACCGAGCTTGGCGCCGACCTCGGCCTCTGCGGCTGTTTCGCGGGGTTCCATATGGCAGGACCAGTAAGACACCGGGACCTTGTCGCGTACCTGGGCTCCAAAGAAACGATGCAAAGGGATATTGTACGCCTGGCCTGAAATATCCAGCAGGGCACAGGTGAAGGCGTCCTCGAAGGTATAGGGATCGATGGCCAGTGGATCTTTGCCGACAAGGGCTTCGGCTTGTTGCTGATGGATGAGGCTGGTGCTCTGGTATTCGCCCCAGCCTTGTAGATCTTGATCGGTTTGTATTCGACAGAGAGTGACGTTGAATATTTTGGGCAAGTAACGAGCGATTGCCGGGATCGGTGGGATTTCAAGCTCGTAGAGATCGACCTTAGTAATTTTCACTGGCTAGTCCTGAGGTTTTGTCTTATTGGTGCTTGCTAGTCAAATGGCTTATTCAATTCCTCTATACCCTCCAGGACGAACCGGCCAGATGATATCTGCGACCTTGCCCGCGGGCATGATGGAGGCGATGAGATCTATGCCTGCGTAGGGCAGCATGATCTCGGTGTGACGGTCGGCTTCAGCAGACCGCTTGGATCCTGCACTGCCTAGACTTGGGAAGATGAGAGGTTGAATAAATTCTCCGGGGCCTGCTCGACGTAGTTTAGTGTCTCGTGATTGGCCAGCATACCGCGCGGTTCAAAGTTGAAGTACCCGGGATAATTCACTGCGTGCGCCATCTGGAATAGTTCCTGCCACTGGATTTCATCACCGTCCACCAGTGGCGGATGGTGATCCCTGCCTTCCTTGAAGCCATGCAGGTGGAGATGGGCGAGGTGGTGACCGCACTCTTCGAGGATGGTCGTCGGCCCGCCTGGCAGGGTCATGGGGTTGATCCCTGCGGCGTTGCGCTCGTGGCCAACATCCAGAATCATGCCCACCTGCGGATGGTTCATGCGGTCGAGGAATGCTACCCGATCTTCTACTGATACGCCTGGGCGGCCAAAGTTCTCTACCGCGATAGTTGCGGCCGTTCCTTCGACGTGGCATGCCAGCTCTTGGTAACTCTTTTCGACAATGTCGTCACCCTCTCCAGCATGCGATCCCCAGAGTGTGCCTCCGAGTTCGAGTAAGGTATCGATCTGGCGCCGGCACAGATCCACTCGCTCCTGTCGTTTGGACTCTGTATCTACATCCGCAAAGCTGGTTTTATAGGCGTGATAGGCAACGACCTGGATGCCGCACCGGGTGCAGACCTCGCCGATGTGCCGCATCGAACTCGGCTCTGCCAGATCGTATTGTTCAGGACTCTCTATGAGTTCAATAGAGCGGATGCCGTGCCGGGCTAATTCTTCAAGCGCGGCTTCTCCAATCGGTCTAAACCCGTCGAACACCAGGGTAGATATGGAGAGGCGTTGTCGGATCTCTTCTAGCGTGAAAAAACTATCTCGATTGCTCATTGCCGTTCCTCCTGGGATTTGGCGGTTTCAACTAGGGAGCACGCGTTTAGTATCCGGTTTTTTTTCGAGTTGTTAATTCCGTCGGCTATTCGCAATCCAGATCCTTTTCCGAGGCGGTCGTTGAGCTAAGTTTCGGTCACGCAAACCTTAGCTTGGTTAAGAGTTTAAATGGCAACCTCCTTTAATTGTACGCGCGAGCTAGAGCGGCTGAATCGGGTTGCATCAGAGGAATATACATTATCTGGTAGTTGAGGTTATGTAAAAATCACCACAGTTCCGGCAGTGAAATCGTGGAGCGCTTACTGATTGTTGAAAAGATCTACCAATTTAGAAGATAAGACGGGCGGCGAAAGTATCTCTCTTGCCCTGCAACCGCGACCGAGGTATACTAAGCTCAAGACGAATAAAAAGGCCGCAACCGGGTGGTAGCCTGGTTGCGATAAAAAGAGCAGTGATAATTATGGCGGAGGCAAAGACTCGCCCCGAACTTCCTTTCGACCCACCCTCGCAGGCCTGGCTACACGCCACGGCACGAGCGGTGGAATGGTTCGACCGGCAGGTGGATCGTGCCGGGCGCCTCGAGCCCGACCTGCACGATCTGGCCGCGTATTACAAATGGCCGCTTGCGCTCTGCGGCATTGGCCGTCTGGCGCAGGCAGATGAGATCTTGCAAATCATCGCCGATGATTTCATGGATGCGGACGGAGATTTTCGCACCAGTACGGAAAAGAGTCGCGATCCGCTCTATGGTCTTATCGCCGAGAGCTACACCAACACCTGGCCGATCGTCGCCGCCAGGGTTTTGGATCGGCCGGAGATCGCCCACCCGGCGCTGGAATGCTTGCGCGATCGCCGGGTAGAAGAGACGGGTGGATTCCTCACCGGTTTTGCTACACAGCATGCTGATAGGCGCCAGGACATCGTCACCATAGCAGGCTGCGGCAATGCCTTTCTGGCGTGGGGCGAATTGTCCGAAGCCATCGGGGCCGGAGAGTGTCTGAACCGGATTCTGGCGATGCAAGAAGGCGCGGGCAATCCGTTTCGCTTGTACATCGATGGTGCAGGCATGCTGATGACCCCCGATGAGATCCCTGAGCGACTGGCTTTTATCCGTTTAGATCAGCCGGACCAAGCGTATGTCTACCTGGGCATGGCCGCAGTGTTTTTGGCGCGCTTGTACGCGGTCACCGGCGATGTGAAATTTCTGGCGGGAGCAGAGGGTTATTTTGCCGTCAACCAGGCGTGTGGCGAGGCGGTCTACAGCGGCACGGGTTGTTGCAAGACCGGTTGGGCGGCAGCCACACTCTTTCGTCTCACCCGTCGTCCGGAGTATGGCCAGAGCGCTCGCCGGGCGGCAGCCGAGCTGCTTTCGTGCCAGGAGCAAGACGGTAGCTGGCAAGTAGAGGGTGGGTCGGCTCTGCTCAACTGCGATGCCACCGGAGAACTGGCCTACCATCTTGCTCAATACTGCACCGAACTGGCCGCGGGCCAGGGTCGGACCAGCTGAAAGGAGCAGCAACCATGCCTAATCCCACGACTAATTCAGAGGGCCTGCCGGTAATCGCCCTGAGCGAAGATCAACGTTTTGTTTTCGATACCCGCGGATGGCTGCTGCTGCCCGGCTTGCTGACGGATGGGCAGATTGCGTCAATGCGAGATTTTTGCTACAACCTCAAAAACGATCCCGACTCGATTCCCATCCATCATCGATCTTCGATCGGCGGCCCACTCGAAGACCTGGTCGATCATCCTGCGGTGGTTGGCTTCATGGACGAATTTGTCGCCAACGGCTATGCGAACGAAAACTGCTATGGCTTCAGGCTGGAGAGCACCTTTTCGACGATTCGCAGCAAGGGGGCCGATAATTTCCAGCCGCATGGGGGCCGTGGGATACTGAATTTTCCTGGTAATTCCCATACCTACCACATGCAGCATGACCGGGCTCATAGCGGCCTGACCAGGGTGGTTTGGGAACTCAATCCAGTGCAGCGAGGAGACGGTGGAACGCTCTTTCTTACGGGCAGTCACAAAGGGGCATATCCACCGCCTGCATCCACCGCTGATAGAAACTCCGATCTCTGGCACGACTATGAATGCCCTGCCGGCTCAGCGCTGATATTTACCGAGGCCATTACCCACACCGGCAATCGGTGGGAAAATGAGCATGTAGATCGGGTAGCTATTTTCAACTGTTATAACGTGGTCGGTAATAAATGGCACAAGTGGGACCCGCACCCGCAGCACTTGCAGGAAATGCCGTTTAAGCGCCAGACTCTCTTTCGTCCAGTTCACTGTCAGGACAATGTGCCCGTTCCTGCCGAAATATAGGTCGAGGACGTTGGGATATAGACCGGGATGAAGGCGGGGACATAAAAAGAGTATAGCAGAGATTGCTGGTGACTAATCCGCAATGTATCGGAGGTCTGTGTGACAAAAATGAAGATGTATTTTTTTGTTGTTTTGGCATGCGCTTGCATTCCATGTTCCCCGAACTCGATATTTGCATGAGATGCGGCAGCTTATTGAGAAGACCGTCCAATCAAATCACTTTATTCACCTGCCAGAAGGCTACCAAGATCCGGGTGAAAAGTGGCCTCTGCTTTTATTCTTGCACGGCTCTGGAGAGCGCGGAACAGACTTAGACTCAGTCGCTGTTTGGGGTCCTCCAAGAATGATCAAGGATGGCCATACCTTCCCGTTTATAGTTGTTTCTCCGCAGTGTCCACCAGACCAATGTTGGAGCGAGGATGTGTTAGTTGCTCTATTAGATGACCTTGTTGAGCGCTATCAGGTTGATGAAGACCGCATCTATGTGACAGGCTTGAGTATGGGAGGATACGGCACGTGGAACTTGGCCGCTGCTGTACCTGATCGTCTGGCTGCTATAGTGCCGATTTGTGGCGGTGGGAGTCCAGACTTCGCGTCCCGTATTAAAGACATACCCACATGGGTTTTTCATGGGGCTAAAGACGAAGCAGTTTCATTTTCCGAATCAACCAGAATGGTGAATTCGCTTAATTCGGCAGGATCCAACGTGCGATTTACCGTCTACCCAGAAGCTGGACACGTCGATGCGTGGAAGAAGGCGTATGCAGACCCTGCTTTATGGGAATGGCTTGAGAAACAGCATAGGCCGTAGGCGAAGATAAGTGAATCACGCCACAGTGTATCCGAAGATCGCCTGTCGAGCCTTCTCTCGGGTATGAAAACCTTGACGATGGATCTGCACGCTTGATTTCACTCGTAACACTGCTCATTTGCCTTTAACTAAAGCTTGCATAATATCTCTCCAGGACAGGATTCCAGTAGGCTGATCCTCACCATTAACGATAGGAATACACGATATTTTATTTTGATTAAACACCTCAATAGCATCCAAGACTGTGGCAGTTTCATATAAGAAAATCGGCTTTCGCGTCATAATTTGATGCACTCTTTTATTTAGCGTGGCTAAATCTTTGGTCGTGGCAGCAAGAGTATCCACATTCGGGCTGATGGATTTAAGTAAATCCCTATCTGAAATAACGCCCAGGAGCTTTCTCTTTTCAACAACAAGCAAGTGGTGAAATTGTGTTTCTTCAAATATATCCTTCACTTTACTGATCGGATCATTCATTTCGACCGTAACCACTTTTTTGCTCATTAGCTTAGTTACGTTCATAGTAGAACTCCTTATTGCATCATAGCGCCTGTTGATAGGCTGGGAAACAATGTGGTATAACGCCACGCGGTCAAGTCCTGAGCTCTCTGCAAAAGTAGTGACGTGGTCGCGTTCAATCGTCTGCAGAATGCATTGCGCGACGAGTCGCTCCGACCAGTGCCACCTGCGGATGCACCATCACCTGGACCGGGATATCCTCCATCATCTCGGCCATAATGCCCTTGTTGCAAAAAGCCTCGCTGAAACGCGCCTGCTCCCTTTGCAAAAACGGCAGCAGGCGCAGCGCCAAACCGCCCCCCAGATATACGCCGCCGGTGGCGAGTACTTTCAGCGCCAAATTTCCCGCTTCCGCTGCCAGAATATCTATGAATACCTGTGCGGTCAGGTCGCATAGCTCAGCCGGAGGATTCCGATCTACCACAGCCTGGATGATGATCGGAGTTGGGTCTTCCACCGCTGCTAGTTGCGCAGCTAGCCAGGCCGGCTCTGCGGCGTGATTGCCTGCTTTGAGGCAGGCGTAAATATTGGGCAAGCCCAGGCCGGAGCAGGCCAGTTCATAGCTGGCATAACCATAGGTTTTTTGGATATATTGGCACAATTCGGCCTCAAAGGGGGTGCTACTGGCCAAATTGGCGTGTCCGCCTTCTGAAGTACAGGCGCGGTATTCCCTGCCGTCCCAGAGCAGAAAGGCCTCGCCCAATCCCGTACCCGGTGCAATGATCGCTCGCGCTCCGTGCTCTTCCGGCCGGCCCGATTTCAACAGCTCTAAGTCATCGGTGCCAAGGTGTGGGACAGCCAATGCCGCGGCTTCGAGATCGTTAATCAATTCGAGCGATTCTATATTGAGATCACGCTGCAAGAGCCGCTGGTCCAATGCCCAGGGCAGATGGGAAATCGTCGCGGTCACACACCCGTTGACCACCGGGCCAGCCACGGCGAAAACGGCGCGATCAACGGCGTGTCCCGCCCCCTCGATAAACTCGCTCACCAGCCCTGTAAAAGTGGGGTACTTGGCCGTACTCACGGTCGCGCTCGCCAGCGGTTTATCCGGTCCGGACTGCGCCGAATAAAGAGCCAGGTCGGTTTTGCTCGCACCCACATCGGCGGCGAGAATCAGAGTGGCCATAGCCGGCTAGCGCCCGTAGCGCAGCCCCTCCAGGGGCTTGAAGAGATAGGGGGCTTCCAAATTGACGGGGCTGGTGCCGGTGGCTGTGAGTTGGCCCGTCAGCACGCGTAGCACTGCCTGCTGCATCTGCACATCGGGCGAATAGGCGTTGATCACACAGGGCATATGCGGCATATCGTAGAGCAGATAGGGCGAGCCATACGAAACCAGGATCAGCGCGGGATGGTGTGAGTTGATCAGCGCCCATACATCGCGCATATAATTGCCTGCTGGGCGAATGCGATTGGTTCCCCACGACGTGCCGATAACGACGCTCAAAATAATTGCATCGTAGTGGGCGAAGGCACTGGTTTTGTGCAATTTGCCCACCTCGCGCTCGTCGTAGCGATCCACCTCCACGCCGCGCTCGCTGAGCACTTCGTCAAAGCTGTCCACATTGTCGTCGTCGTCCGCGTCGCCGCGCAGGTGGTAGGAAAGCACCCGCGCACCCGCCGCCAATTCGAGCGGCAGAATCTGCTCTTGATCGCGCACCAGAGTGACCGACTTGGCAGCGATTTCCGCGCTGGTCTTTTGAAAGTGCGCGCGATCTGCCGGTACCAGCGCGGGCGATTCGGTGTCGCGATGAAGATTCAGCATTTCTTTTAAGGCCAGTATGCGCCGGGCCGAATCCTCGATGCGGGACTCGCTGAGTCGCCCCTCTGCCAGGGCCTGCTTTAGCGCCGCAAAATCGTCTTTGACATTGGAAAATAGGATCATATCGCAACCCGCTTCAATCGCGGCGGGCACGATATACTCCTGCCGCCCAAAGGCCATCACCCCGCCCATATCCATCGCGTCGGTAATGATTACGCCCTCAAATCCCATTTTCTCGCGCAGCAAATCGACCAGGATACGCCGCGAGAGCGTAGCTGGAGGTGCGTTCTGAATATGGGTGCCATCACCAGGGTCCCAGGCGGGCAGCGACACGTGTCCGATCATCACGCTCCACACGCCCAGATCGATGCTCTGCTGAAAGGTGTGCCCGCTGATGGCAAACCACTGATCCATTCGCAGCGAGTTGATGGTATTGCAGATATGTTGGTCGCGATCGTCGACACCGCCGCCGGGAAAATGCTTGGCGGTAGCGCACAGGCCGTGATCCTGCATGCCGCAGATCATCGCATTGGCCAGCCGGGTTATGCGCTGGGGATCGTCGCCCAGACTAATGGTGTTGGTGCCGGGGTTGAAGGGGTTGATATTGACATCGACCACCGGGGCAAAGGCCCAATGCACTCCGAATGCTCGCCCCTCAACCGCGGCTGCTCGGCCCATCTCATAGGCCAGTTCTTCGCTGTCGGTGGCGGCCAGAGCCATGGTACCGGGAAAGACGGTGGCGTCGAGGATCATGCGTCCCGCGCCGTGTTCCAGATCGGACGAGACGATCATCGGCACCGCGGCGCGGTCGCGAAAAAAGCGGGTGGTGCGTTTAAACTCCTCCCGCGTGCCCGAAAATAGAAAAATGCCTCCGGGCTCTATGTTGCCGAGTACCTCCTCGCACGCCGCTGTCGAGGCTGAAGGCTGGATACAGGGGTGCAAGAGCTGCCCGATTTTCTGTTCGAGCGACATCGAGCCCAGCGCTTGCTCGACCCATTCCGAGTGCAGGGGCAATGGGGGATACTTACGCATCGACCAGTACCGATCTGCCCTCTGCTGATTGGAAGACAATCTCTCCGGCGACCATTGTGGCGTACAGATTCACCTCTTCGTCGATGACGATCAGGTCGGCGCGTTTATCGGCTTCCAGACTGCCGATATGCCCGTCGAGACCGGCGGCTTTAGCCGGGTTGAGCGAGGCCAATCTGACGGCGTCTTTCAAGGGCAGCCCAACGAGATGGGCTATATTGTGGACGCCGCGAATTATGGGCCACACCGAGCTGGAGAGCGATCCGTCCTGGCTCTCCTCCTGATCGGCCAAACGCACTACGCCGTTCTTTTTGACCAGGGTTACATCCGTCCACCCGAACTCGCCGTCGATGATCCGCCCCGACCAGTCGTAGACGCCATCGGGCAGTCCGGCGGCGGCCTGTGTATCGGAGACCAAACAGACGCGGTCGAGCCCCTTGCAGCGCAATAGCACATCCATCGCTACCGGATGGACGTGAAAACCATCCGCCGTCAATTCGCAGATCACCGCATCGCAGGTCAGCGCGCCACCCACCACACCGGGTCGGCGATGGTGCATGCCGGACATCACGTTATAGGTGTGAGTGATATGGGTCAGACCCGCGTCGACGGCGCGCATAAATAGCTCGTAATCGGCTTCGCCGTGGGCGAAACAGGCGATCACTCCCGTGCGGCGGATCTCGCGGATCATCTCCAGCCCACCGGGCAGATCGGGTGAGCAATCCATCATCACCAGATGCCCCTGACAGGCTTCCAAGAATGCGTGATAGGTGCTAAGTTCGGCCGACCGCGGCGGGTCCTTGGGTTCGCCGGGCAGGTATTTGGGATAGAGGAAGGGGCCTTCGACGTGAATGCCCTCCAAAGACGCAGCGCCCCGTTGTCGTCCCCCTTCGATAACCTCGACCGCGCCGCCAAGGCCCTCCAGATCGCCGATATTGGAGAGCCAACTCGTGGTGCCGGCGCCGGCCAACCACTTAGAGACTTCGATCACCGCCTCGGCGCCTTCGCGAGCGAAATATCCATTGGCTCCGTGGTTGTGCACATCGATCAGACCGGGGGCGACAATGTGCTCGCCGACGTCCCATACTTCGTACTCTGCGGGGACGGGAATATGGGACTGCAGCCCGACCGTTTCGATGTTTTCGCCATCGATCAGCAAGATGGCATCGCGGATTTCGCTCAAAGGCGTCAATAGCCTTTTGGTCTTGATGGCCAGCTTCATTTTTTGCTCCTCATTGAGCTCAAAGAGGCATTTTTCTCATCGATCTTTTTGATGGGTCTCGGTTCTGCTCATCCATCCTGACGATTTTTCCATGCGCGGGCGGCCAAGGTCGCTATGTGCAGCGCATCACGGCTGCCAGCGGTATCGCCCTTCTCGAAATCACCTTCGATGCAGGCCATCTGGTTGGTGACGTGCGCAAAACAAACAACGGCTTTCCGCTTTGCCTCCGCAAACGCGTAAAGGGCAGCAGCTTCCATCTCAACAGCTAGTATGCCGAGGTCCCGGTTATGGGCAATGGCGTCCGCAGTTTCTCGGAACGGAGCGTCGGTCGTCCATACCGCACCGCGCCGCACGGCGAGATGCGTATGCCGGAGCGCTTGATCGAGCATCGATAGGAGGTCTGGTGCTATGTGGCTGAACTCTGCGGGGGAAAGGTAGTGATAACTCGTTCCCTCGTCGCGCAGTGCTTTTTCGATGAGAACAAAGTACGGAGGGTCGCCGTCCTGGGCGATCTGCCCGGCGGATGTCACACTGATGAGTAATTCACAGCCGGATGCAAACAACTCCTCGGCAACGAGGACGGCAAACGAGGCGCCCACTGCACACCCGACAATGCCGAAGCGGATCCCCTCATGCGTGAAAATATACAACTCAGTGTGATAGCAGGCCCATCCCGCGTCGCGCTCGATGCCGCGGGTACGGAGCCAGCGCACGATATCGCCGTCGGGATCGAGCAAGCAGATGCGGGGGACCGGAACCTGCTTGAGCGACTTCTGCCGCCTCGCCTCGCGAAGCAGGTTGTCGGGAGTGAATACCGTCGCTTCGTCATAGTGCTTATTGAGCAAGATCGGATATTTTTTCATAATCAGAACCGCCAACCACTCCGCCAGATACAGGGGCGCAGAGATACCCACTCTGCTTGACCAAGCCACCTAAAAGGTCTTCTATATTTTGCTAATGTACGTTTTGAGTACGAGAAAAATCAAAAAGGATAATGAACATTGGCTCCAATACTAGTAGTCCTGAGAAAATGGAGGAATTTTGGCGAAGCATTTTAACAGGCGAAAAGCCTGCGGTGCCGTTGAGCCAAATCCGTACGTTCTTCGCCAGGTTCTCATCCAGCGAAAGGTGTGAGTGTTGTAATATACCCTTCACGGAGCACAACGTTTTTAATTTTTCGTTATGGAGCAAACGCTCTAATGTATCTCCCCATTTTTGCAAAAAATGTAAAGATTTTGCTAAAAGCCATATCGGCGGGGCAGAAGTCTGCATGACCATGCTTTTTGCAGATATAAGAGGTTCTACCCAAAAGGTATTGCATCAATTAGAGATAGAAGAAAGCGCTCTAGAACTGAAAGGGAAAAGCAACGCTCATAAAGTATATATTGGCAGCATGAGCTGCTAAAGTATATTCAGGGAAATCACATCGTTATATTTCTTTCTTGTGAAGGGCTGCAGCTCATTTCGCTACCACTCAATATGAGAGACGGGCTCCATTATTGAGGAGTATTAGCCTGTTTTTTTTTAATGTTCGACCTTAAATAAGCGCAACTCGGAGGACGGACTTTGAATTTCCCATACTTAACAAAAGCGCGAGATGGCCTCTCATATGCCCTGCTGGCCTGGGTGCTGATTTTATCCGCCGCAGAGGGCCGCGCGCAGTTGTGGCAGACCTGGACTACGGCCGACGGTCTGGTCGATAATCAGGTCTTCGGGGGAGTCTTTCAGACCCGCGACGGGGCGCTGTGGTTCGCCACTCGCGAGGGTGTGAGCCGCTACGACGGAGGATGGCAGACTTTTAGCGAAGATGACGGTCTCAGTCACAACGACGTCTACTGCATTTTCGAAGATCGGGACGCAGTAATCTGGATCGGCACCAGAGGAAGTTTAACGCGGATCGATGGCGATTCCACCTACACCTTTCCGCCAGACAGTTTAGGAATATCTTCCCGGGTGCACGATATCGAGCAGACCGCCAATGGCGATATCTGGATAGCCACTGCTAACGGCCCACGCGTTTTCGATGGGCGGACGTGGCGCAAAATCACCTTTGAAGACGGAATTGTCAGCGATGAAAGCCAAGGGCTGGTCCTGGCGCGGGATGGGGCGCTGTGGTTGGCTACTTACTATGGTGTCGGCCGTTTTGACGGTTCTGTATGGGAGAATTTTACGTCCGATGACCTGTATGAACTCTACAATATACAAGATGGTATGCAGACGACCGATGGTTCGATATGGTTTTACAGTCGAAACGGGGGTGTCATCCGTTACCGCGATAGCGAGTGGCAGCGCTTTACCAGAGACGATGGACTCGGCGATAACTGGGTCAGCGGCATGTTCGAAGCCGACGGGGCGGTGTGGTTTGCCA
>CAZFMY010000045.1:28908-48454 GCA_964520345.1 uncultured Gemmatimonadaceae bacterium
GGCGATAACTGGGTCAGCGGCATGTTCGAAGCCGACGGGGCGGTGTGGTTTGCCACCGACCGCGGGTTGAGCCGCTTCGATGGCGAAACCTGGACAACGCTGACTGAGGCCGATGGGCTGGCCGACGATGAGGTACACGGTGCTCTGGTTTCTCCCTCGGGCATCGTCTGGCTCGCTACCAATAGCGGCATCAGTCAATACAACGGCCTGCTCTGGCACCGCTACGGCGTTGCGGACGGGCTGCCCGACGATTTGGTGCGCGGCATCGCTGAAGATGTGCGGGGCCGGCTCTGGGCCGGCACCCTATCGGGTGCGGCGCGCTTCGATGGTCGTAATTGGCAAACTTTCAGCCGCGCCGATGGGCTGGTCTCGGACAATGTGGCTGCGATCCGCCGGCTCTCCGACGATGCCCTGTGGTTTGCCACCGACGGCGGGGTATCTCGCTTCGACGGCGAGACCTGGATCAATTACACGACGGCCGATGGGCTGGCCGCAGACGCAGTGCGCGATATCTACGAGGCGGATGATGGGTCTATCTGGTTCGCTACCGACGGCGGGGTTACGCGCTACGATGGGAACACCTTCGAGACCTTCACCAGCGAAAACACCGATTATGGGCTTGGTAATAACCTGACTTTGGCGTTGGGTCAGTCGGCCGACGGAGCGATGTGGTTTGCTGGATTCGCAACTGTTGGGAAGTCGTTGACCACCCGCTGGGGTGGCGGCAATGATTGGGTCCCCTACTGGCTCGGGGAAAGTGTCAAGGAGAATCAAGTTGTCTCCATGCTCCGTGCCCGGGATGGCGGATTGTGGTTTGGTACTTGGGGCGGCGCCTGGCGCTTTGCGGGCGGTGATCCGCTGGTCGATGCCAGTTGGCAACTCCATACCCAGGACGACGGCCTGTCCAATAGCAGCGTCTCGAGCATCGATCAGGCGGCCGATGGGGCGATGTGGTTCGGCACCGCTGAGGGAGTCACTCGTTTCCACGATGGCCTATGGCAGCGCTTCGACCCCGGCTCAGGTCTGCTCGATGGTATTAATCGGATATATGTAGCCAACGACGATGCGGTGTGGATTGGCACGGAATCGGGTTTGGTGCGGTTCGTGCGGCCGCAGACTCCGGTGGCTGTCGCTGTCGTCACCAATCCGCCGCCGCGGCATTACGGATCCGATCGCTATTTCTTCGAGGTGAGTGGGAGGGAGCGTGGCGCAGGCTTGGAGCCCTTGCTCTCCTTTGCCTGTACTCCGTCGGATCGAGAGCCTCGGGCGGGCGACTGGTCTGCTTTTGCGTCGTTTCCGGGCATCGAAATCGCCGATCTGGAAAACGGCGACTGGACCTTCCATGCGCGGGCTCGCGATCGCTTTGGCAATATCAGTGCCGAACCATCGACGACCGCTTTCACGATCGATCTCACCCCACCTACGGTTATTATTGCCGAGCCGGAGGGTACCATCTTCGGGCGCGTCGCGATCACCGGTTCGATCTTCGACAATTCCTCTACCCCGGATCTGGACGATTTTCGCCTCGAATACGCACGAGTGGCACACGACCCGTCATGGGAGTCGACGCGGATCCACGACCAGGTTTCGGAGCCCGTAATCGACGGTTTGCTGGGCTGGTGGGACACCGACGGTTTGAGTGGGTCCTATCTCCTGCGTCTATCTGCCGAAGATGCCCTCGGGCATCGCAGTGCCTATCAGGTCGAAGTCGAGATCGTGGCGGCGGCGGAGAAGATCGATCCGCGTTTCGGTGGCCGCGTCGGCGGCGAGGGCAACGAGGTGATGCTCTACGTGCCGCCCAATGGCATTGAGCGCAATAGCGAATTGACCGTCTCGCCGCTACCGGCCAGCGAGTTGCCGGTGGCTGCTGCGGCGGATATGCGCTTCGCCGGCAAGGCCTATCGCCTTGAGCCCCAGGAACTGATGCTGAATCGACCCGCGACTTTTTCCATCCGCTTGGATAGCGAGTCCACCGCCGGAGACTTGCTGCGGCCCGCGCTTTTCTTCTGGTCTGATACTGACCAGCAGTGGCTGCGCGTCGGCGGCCGTCTGGTTGGCGAGCCCAGCAGACTCAGCGCTGCGATCGATCGTTTCGGTCTCTATGCAGTGTTTCTGGCCCCCGTGGCAGAGGGCCTGGCCACTCTTTCCGGTCTGGCCTGCCAGCCGCGTCTGATTTCTCCGCGGGGTGGTGGATTCGCCGCCGCCATGGATATCTCATTCGATCTGGGTGGGTCGACCCCGACCTCGGTGCGGGTTTTCGATATGGTCGGCCGCGTGGTGCGCTCCCTGATACAGGATGAAACGCTCTTTCAAGGGTCCAATACCACATCCTGGGATGGTCGCGACGAGGCCGATCGGATCGTCTCCGATGGAGCCTATCTGGTGATGGTGGATACTGGTGGTCAGCGGATTAGCCAGGTCGTCACCGTGATCGATGGGGGGCGTTGAGATGCGCAATCGACTCGTGCTGGCAATCATCCTGGTGCTGAGTACCTGTGGTGCACTCTGCGCCCAGCGCGTCAACCAGCAGGCGGTGGGTGCCCGCCCTGTGGCGATGGGAGAGGCTTTTGTCGCTGTCGCCGACGACGGGCAAGCGACCTATTGGAATCCAGCCGGTCTTTCCGCACTGCAGAGCCAGGAGATCCACACTGCCACGGCCGATCTCTTCGGCACCGGTTTCAAGAGCAATTACCTGTCTTATGCGCTGCCGTTTAGCGATCGCTATGCCGCTGGTCTGGACTGGCTGCGCCTGGGCTTCGGCGACGAGGAACTCCGCTTCGCCCAGAACCGGATCGGATTTTCCTCTGGTCTGAAAATTCACCAGCGGCTGTCGCTTGGGGCCAGTGCCAAGTGGGTCGATATCGATGCCGGGCTGGAGGGGCTGGCCGCGCCGACGGGTTTCAGCAGCAGGGGCAATGGCTGGGGCTTCGATTTGGGGCTGCTGGTGGTTCCTCTGCCGGGATTTACACTCGGCGCGGTGGTCCAGGATCTCGGCGGCACCCGCATCGAATACGAAAACGGCGTCGATCGGACCATCCATCCGATGAACTGGCGTCTGGGTGCGGCCTGGCGCCCGACCGCGAAATGGCTGCTGAGCGGCGGGGTAGATGCCGCTGCCCACCTCGGCGGCGAATATCGCTTGCATCCGGCGCTGGTATTGCGGGGTGGTCTGCAGCGCGATTTACACGATGCCCTCGGGACTACTTTTGCCTTCGGTGCGGGAGTGAATTACCGTTTCATTCAGGCCGATTACGCCTATGCTGCCGCTCCCGGGTTGGACGTCACTCATCGCTTTTCGCTGGGCCTGGCTTTCAACCTCTCGGCCTCGGCGATCAAGATTGGCGAACCCGATTTGCAGCCGATCTTCCCGGCGCTGCAGAAGCGCTATTTCGACCAGCCCATCGGTCGGGTCAAGCTGACCAATACGTCGAAAGAGCCTCTGGCTGCCCGGCTCAACCTCTTTATCCCCGATACGATGCTGGAACCCACCGAACAGCTGGAGGTGGTGGTGGCCCCCGGTAGCGAAACGGTCGATCTCTTCGCCCTCTTCGGCCAGCAGCTCAACGATTGGCCGCGCAACCGCATGCTCTCGGCCCAGATCCAACTGGCCTACACCGATGGCGGACGCACTCGCCGCACCAGCAAGCAGGGCCGGCTGACGGTCTACAAGAAAAACGCCATGCAGTGGACCGGGATCGGAGCGGCGGCGGCCTTTGTCACGCCGGACGATGCGGCGGTGGCGTCTTTTGCCAGCGGTGTATTGCGCCAATTCGATCAGGAGGTTGCCAGCGGTGGCCGAGCGAGCCGTCCGCTGCTGCGCGCGATGGCGCTCTTCGATGCGCTCGGAATCTATGGGATGCGTTACCTGGCCGATGCCAATACGCCCTACCAGCAGATCGGCGAGCGGGAGATCATCATCGACAGCATTCAGTATCCGGCCGAATTTCTGCAGAAGAAGACGGGTGATTGCGATGACTGCACCGCGCTCTATTGTTCACTTTTAGAAAACGCCGGTATCTCGACGGCGCTCATCGATGCCCCGGGCCATATTTTGATGGCCTTCGATACGGGAGTCGATCGGTATTCGATCCAGAATCTGGGCATTAGCGAGAGCTACTTCATCGAGCGCGATGGAAAACTATGGCTTCCGGTGGAAGTGACGCTCTTCGGTCAGTCGTTTCAACAGGCCTGGCGTACGGCGGTGACAGAATGCAACCAGCTTGCGGCCGACGACCGCCTGATTGTGGTCGATACGAAGAGTGCCTGGCGTAATTATCCCCCTTCGGCCCCGGAGTTCGAAGATCGTGAGATTAGCATACCGGATAAGGGCCTCGTCGATACGCTCTTTGCAGCCGATTGGGATTATCTGCACGCGTTGCGAGAGACGTTTCTCGAGCGCGAGTACCTGCAGCAGCTGAGCAATTCGCCGGACAATTACTCCTTGCACAGTGCCTATGTCTACAATTTGCTACAATTGGGCGCGTTCGACAGGGCGTTGGATCATCTGGCCGCATTGGAAGATAGGGGAGCGCCCGACCAGCTGGTGTGGAATAACCGCGGGATTATCTTCATCCTGCAGGGCCGATTTGATGCGGCCGCTGCTACGTTGCAGCAGTTGCTGGCGGCCTATCCCCAGGATCGCGAGGCGCGGGCCAATCTAGAATACGTCCAGGTGCAACAGGGTACAGTGAGTGAAAGCGGTTTGATTGCTGCGGAATCGGAGTCGGACGATGTGAAAGGGGAAGCGGTCGAGATACTGCTCGAGGATTTGAACTGGAAATAAGCGTTGGTGTCCGAAATCGCATAATTTGGCCGTGCCCATCCCGCCGCCCCTTCCGATGAGGGTCTCAAATCACTCTTGGCACCCGAATTTCTCGAGTTGGCGCAGGACGGTGACCTGCTTCAGCACAAAAAGATCGGCAAGACCGACCGCGTTGGGCTGAGTTGATGCAAGATTCTCAAAAGAGCAGGGCAGTATCCCCTTAGAGGCCGGAGACAGTAATGTGAAGCTGAGATGTAATGGCAATTGGCGGCTGTGGTTGGCGCGACACAGTCTAAAAGGTTTTTCATAGCTCCTGTGCCTCCATGTGCGCAACTCTCACGGGCAAATCTACCGCTTTTCGGTGCGCTGTATGCGCAACCGACGAAAAAGGCCTGTTCTCGCTTGAACAACCAACCTCGATGAGATAGCTATCCCCGGAATACGTACAAGCGCCGCCCTGATACTGGGCTTTGTCTCCGTCCTCTACGCCCAGGAAGATCCATATGCGCCCGGCACAGTGCGCATGACGCCCGAGCTGGAGCTGGGTCTGGAGTCTATGCCCCTGATCGTGCCGGAGCGGTTTGCCGACGTCGTGCCGGGGGATTTGAGCCTGAATCTGCCGCCTGGATTCACTGTCCGGGTTTTCGCCGCCGGCTTGGAAGGCCCCCGCTTTATGGCCTGGAGTCCGGAAGGGGTATTGCACGTGGCTAATATGAAGGCCGGTGGGGCTGAAGAATTCACTCCTGCGGGGGGATCGCGCAGCCAGATCGTCGCCCTGCCCGACCGCAATGGCGATGGGGTCGCCGATACCCTGATCGTGGTCGCCGACGATTTGCGCTGGGCCCATAGCCTGGCTTTTTACCAGGGGGATCTGTATGTGGCCGACACCCATCAGATCGTTCGCTTCACTCAGCCAGATGGCGATGGAGTTTATCAGCAGCGCAGTATCTTCGCCGACAAGATTCCCACGGCCAGCAGTCCCCATCTTACCCGCACCATTGTCGTCGACGAGACCAACGACAAGATTTATCTATCGGTAGGTTCGACTTGCGACGTGTGTCGGGAGCGCACTGAGGAACGGGCCGCCGTCCTGGAATTTAACGGCGACGGATCGGGGCGACGGGTCTTCGCGCAGGGCTTGCGCAACGCCATCGGGTTGACCTTGCACCCGCTGACCAACGAATTGTGGGCGACGAACAATGGCCATACTGAGGCCGTTAATTCCCTGCCACCGGAGTGGGTCGACATCGTTCGCGACGGGGGTTTTTACGGCTGGCCTTTCGCCTACGCCTATCAGGTGTACTTCGATTTTCAGCGCACGGGTAGCTACCGCCGGATGCTGCCGTTGACGCGGGCTGACAGTCTGGATGTCCAGAGCATGCAGCCCCCGGCGGCGCTCATCGCCGCTCATTTGGCGCCCATGGCCATCCACTTTTACGATCGGCAGGCGTTCCCCAATCTGTATCACAACGCCGCCTTCGTTGCCTGTCGCGCCGGCTTCCGCGGCCCCGATCCGGGACACAAGGTGGTGGCTCTCTTCGTCGAGCCCGACGGCTCGGGAGCCCGGGTGGGGGATTTCCTCACCGGCTTCTGGCCGCAGCCGCCCCGGCGCAGTACTATCTGGGGCAATCCCGTGGGGTTGGAAACCGATGAACAGGGGGCGCTCTATTTGACCAGCGACTGGAATAACCACCTGGTGCTTAAAGTAGCATTCCAGGGTATCGACGCCAGTTGGGAGGGCGATCTGCCGGATACCCTGTCCACAGGGTTGGTGCTCGCAGTACAGGCGACCATTCGTCTGCGCGGGGTGATCGCGGGTGAGGAGGCACCCAGAGTGCTGGCAGATTTAAGTTCTTTGGGCGGGCCGGAGGCGCTGCCGCTGATAGCCCGGGACGAGAGTACTTTCCACCTGGAGACCAGCCTGCCGACGGAGGGGATTAGAGGTCGGCAACGAATCGTCGTCCAGATCGAACAGCAGACCGCGGCCGGTGTGCGCCGCGGCGGGTTGGTGCGCACAGTGGTGCTGATGCCGGGTGGGGATCTGCCGATCCTCGACGATGAGTTGGCAGCTGATTGGGAGGCATTGCCATCGGGGGCGCTCGAACCCCTGTATTTTGCTGCCGACGGTCCAGTGTACTCCGGGGATACGGCGGTCTCGATGCGTGCCGAAGGCGAGGGGACGGGATGGACGCTGCGACTCAATCCCGCTGCAGCGGTGGAACGCTTTGGGTATCGCGCTCTGGCGTTTGCCTTCCACCCCGGCGATGCGCAACCCGGCGCCGAGGGGCGCTTCAGCGTATCGCCGCGCCCCGACGCCCTCGTCGATTTGCTGGGCACTGGACAGGTGGACTTTGGCCAGAGACAATGGCAAGAAGTAGAAATACCACTGGACCCCCAAAATCAGGACCAGAGGCTCAATTCCATCCTGTTCACGAGCAATATCCGGGGCACGTTTCACCTCGACCATATGCGCCTGGTTTCAGCCTATGTGCCACGGGCAACGGCGGTCCTGGAAACCTATAACGGCCAGCGCCCCCGGCATCTTTCCCTGGAGCAGAACTTCCCCAACCCCTTCAATCACTCCACTGTCATTCGCTATCATCTGGCTGCACAGTCCCAGCTTAGCCTGGATGTATTCAACCTGGCCGGCCAGAAAGTGAGATCGCTCTTGCACACCCAGCAGCCCGCTGGTTCCTACCAGCTATCCTGGGACGGCAGGAATGACCAGGGCCGGGAAGTTGGCACCGGCATTTACTTCGTCAAAGTGCAGGCTAGCGCATATACCGAGGTGCGCAAATTGGTACTGCTGAAATAAGGGACTTGGCCTTTGTGGTCTGTTCTGTCCTGTGGGGATAGGAATATTCAACATGAGAGGGGAAATATGACACATCAATCTCGTCCCAGGCAGCCAGCAGCAGGTGAAGATGCTGTTGGACAGCGCAACCTGATCAATGTGGGCGAAGACAAACAGGGGCCCTGGGCGGGTTGGGGCATCGGCAGCTACATCGATCCTGATGACGAGGGCAACGCTGAAACCTATGCATGGCGCGACGAGTTGATCGAGCCGGGGAGACACCATCAGCTTTTTGTCGATGATGGCGCGCTAGCCTCAGCAGTGGGGATTACGCGCAGCCTTCACCCGCCGGTCAAAATTGGGCCGGTCGTGAAATCGCCGATTGACGGTTTTGCGGTCCAGAGTCGCAATGCCCCGCAGTGGAATCCCGACAAACAAGTGTGGGAGTGGTGGGTGATGGCTCAGCGCCAGAACGAGGGCGATGGCGAAGGGGCCGATGGCGGCGGGTCGGTAGTGGATCGCAAGGGTGTCCCCGGGCATCAGGAGGTGCTGGAGAAAGGACAGGCAGGTAGCGGCGGACCCTTGGTCTTCGCTCATCCGGACGCCGTACGGCAAAAGGACTACTACGGCAACGACACCCCCGTGAATCACCTCACACTCTACGCAAGATCCGCGGACGGCGAAGTATGGGAGTTCCCAGCGTTAGGGCTATTCGAATGGGAGGGCAGCAGCGAAAACAGCATTGCAGTCGACCCCGCCGGTCCTCAGCTTTACCACGTCATACGCGACGAGAGTGCCCCTGCCGAACAGCGCTACAAGGGTCTCTTCGGCGTTGCCAATCGCGCGCCGGCAATATCCGCAGACGGCTTTGAATGGACCCTGCTCGACGTGCCACCCGTTGCCTCGCGCGACGAATCGCAGTTTTCCTATGACCCATATAAGAAGCGCTGGCTCGCGTGTGTGAAGCAACCTACGGAGTTCGGACGTTCGGTCTTTCTCTGCCAGAGCCCGGCTCACGAATTTGGCAATTTTTCGGCGCCGCAGTTGATGATCAAGGCGGATGAGATAGACTGGGCCAATGCGCGCTCCCGGGTAAAAAATTTCTGCGAGGATCCGGCGTTTCTCACCCCGCCAATCGTCGATGACGAGGATTACTTTGCCGAAATCTACAATATGGCTGTGTTGCCCTATGCGGGAATGTATCTCGGCTTTCCCACTCTTTTCAATCCAATCGGCGCGATTCCACCGCCCGCTACCAATTTTACCCGCATCAACCAGGTAGAGATGGCTATCTCGCGTGATCTGGCGCAGTGGGAGCGCGTCGCCGACCGGGCAATCGTACTGGGAGTCGAACCGTATGACGGTAAAAACTATGACACCGGTCAGTTGCTGCCCGCAGGCGCTCCGGTTGTGCGGCCCGACGGCGAGATCTGGTTTTATTACGCTGCCCATCGCTTCAACCTCAGCGCCAGCGACCACCGCAAGTTCGACGGAGCCCGCGAGCTCTTCCGCCTCGGAGTGCAACCCACTGATTTTGCGGACCAGACTGCGCTGTGTTTGGCAAAGCTGCGGCCCGACGGATTTGTGAGCCTCGATGCCGAAATGCAAGGTACGATAGTTACCAAGCCCTTCTTCTGGCCAAAGGGGCAACGGCTTTTGCTCAACTGCGATGCATCTTGGGGGCAGATATATGCCGAGGTGGTAGATGTTGAAACCGCGGTCAGGCCCCTGCTCGGTTTTGGCCGTGCAGCTGGCGGACCTGTCACGGGCGACCACCCACGCGGCATTGCACTCAGCTGGGCCGGTATTGGGGCGGAAGACTATGGGTGGGAGCAGCCTGTGCGGCTTAAGTTTTATGCGCACCAGGCACGGCTATACTCATTTTGGTTGGAGTGAAAGATAAAAGAGACGCCTGCCTGCGTCTGCCATCGCAGCAATTCGCCACATGGGAAACATGAGCTTGATGACGACTCGGCTTTCGCACAGATTCAGTACCCATTTTCGATGTAGATACTTCTCAGATTCTCGTACCAGTTGTTCGCGTCCTGGACCGCATAAGCGGGGCGCCGTCGACTTGTCGCGAGTGTTTCAATGTCACCTATAGACCCTAACCAAGGAAACCCGAACCTTGACCAGAAAGCGGATTATCCAGAACGATTTTCGAAACTTCCGCCGCAATCGTTTCATCGATGCCCAGTCCAGCAAGAAGGTCACGCTGGCACCCACCTTGTTGATCACCAACGAGAGTGGCGTCAACGGCGATATTTCCGAGGCGCTTAGCCCCACAGATTGGGCTCGAGTCGAATTCGATATTCCCTCGGCCAATGTCGCAGGCGCGGAGTTGGTTTACTACATCAAGGGGATAAACAGTACCCCGGATAAACCACTCCGGATTGTGGTCAACAGCCATGGTATGAATCACCGCCAGCACGCCAAAAATATGATGAACGGCGGTTGGGACCGGGCACGGATTCCCGCTCGCTACTTGAAAGACGGGCTCAACACCGTTGATATTGGCATGGGCGGGGGGCTCTTCATCGATCCGGGAGCGGGAGGCCGGAGCAGTCGTAGTTTCGATGGTGGCGCAACCTGGCACCGAAACGCACTAGGGGTGGACGGAAAGCTTCAAGGCGAGTATCTGGTACGCTTGCGACTCAAGGGCTATGCTCCATCAGGCGAGTTGCTATCGCCGGTCTACGACCTGGCTCATCCGGAGGGCGATGGCATCGCGCCGCAGGTCGATATTCGCCGTCTGCGTCTTGCCTCGGAGCACAGGAAACCACGCGGCACCCATATCCAATTCGAAATGCGTTCCGGGTCGACGCCGACATTTGAACCCCGCCACTGGACTTCCTGGCAGGCTGCTACGACCCTGGAAGAGCCCGGTCGATTTGCCCAATGGCGGGCGATTCTGAGCACGCGATCCGCCGCGGTGACTCCAGAATTGGAAGGCGTCTCGTTGACGATCGATTACAATGAAGCTCGCGGGTCTCTCAAAGGCGTCGAATTGCTCGAGATCGATCATCCGGAAATCGCCTACAGTTCTTATGATTTTGACTATCTGGCGCCCCACCACCGGGTGACCAGGCTCGTAAAGCAATATGGTCTCAAAGACGTAATTGCCGCTGGAAAATCCGAGTTGGAGAAATTTGACTTGCTGCGGGACTGGGTCCACAGTCAATGGTGGGGTTGGCAGGCGGTGCAGTATCCCCACTGTCCCACCTGGGATCCGCTCGAGATACTCGATACCACCAAAGGTAATTGGGGATTTGGCATGTGCACGCACTACGGTGCCGTCTTCGCTGGCTGTGCGTCCGCGTTGGGTTACGTGGCTCGGGTCCTGGTAGTTGATCACCATTGCCTGGCCGAGATCTGGTCGGACGAGTTGCAGAAGTGGATCCTCCAAGATCCGGGGCCGAATCGTGAGTACGACGCGAAATACGAAAGTCGGGGGGTTCCTGTAAACGCCCTAGAGTTTCACCGGATGCACCGAGCTGGCACCGCCCATTACCTGACGATCCACAAGCTGCCACAGGATACCAAGGCTAGGATGACCAAATCGTGGGGAAGCCTGTTCTGTCGCTTTGGAATTCCCCTGCGCAACAACCACCTGGTCCAGGCCGAACCTGCCGAACTGCACCACGGCTACAGCCAGTACCACTGGGATGGATATCTATGGTGGTCGGTCGATATCGACCCGGCCTACTCCGAATACTCGCTGCAGACCTCGCGTCCCGCCGACTTCAACTGGTCGGTCAATCAGACCCGCCTCTACCCGCGCGCAGGCACAGAACTGGGCGTGCTCGAAGTGGACGTCGAGACGGCGACGCCGAATTTTTCTCACTTCGAGACGAGAATCGACCAGGGCGAATGGCAAAGGTCGGAGGCACCGATGTATTGGTCATTGCGCCCCGGTGGCAACGAACTGGAAGTCCGCGGAGTGAATTCTTTTGGCAAGGCCGGTCGCGTCGCGCGGCTGAAAGTCGCCTACACAGAATAGGGCAAGAGTGATCGACCGAATCGTTCAGGTGCTGGCGAGGTGCCGGGCGATTAGCGAAAGTGGGGCGTGTCCTGCAGGTGGTACTCCAGCAGATGGCCGCGGGCGCCGATGTAGAAGATGCCAGCCTCGCCCTCGACGATCTGGTAAAGGTCCGTTATCGGCGGAGCATCGAGGTAGTGAATTCGGCCTGTGCCCACATCCACTTTGAAAACGTCTTTCTGGGTGACACCGTAGATATCGCCATCCTGGCCACAGGTCAGGTGAATGACCCCATAGGTCTCCGGTACGCCGATAAGAGGCGTACCCTGATTGCGCGCCTGCCAGCGCTGTACCACCTGGCGTTCTTCGACGTCGAATGCAAATAACCAGCCGCTGCTGACGCTGCCGTAGAGCAGCCCGCTAGTGCTGCTCACCGCCAGTGATGTTACCGCCACGGCTTCGGCCACGGGAACACATTCGAACACCCGCCGTTCGGTTTGCACATCAAATAGAAAGAGCTTGCCCTCGGTCGTCGTCTCCACGCAACCGCGCCCTCCCGATATGCTGGTACCGCCGTAGACGAAGCGGGCATCGGCTGCCACGCTCTGCACGCTCTGGTCCGGATCGACAAAGACGCGGATCTCCTCTCCAACCGGGTCGAAGCGCGCCAGACCGCCACCCGGGGAGTAGTAATTTGAACGACAGGCGATGTAGATCCGCTCATCCGGCCCGACCGCGTATTCGAAGGGGCGGTTCATATTGTCGCCAAGCTGCCCGAAACTACGCGGGTTGGCGTCTGGTGAGAAACCCTCCTGCTCCGGCTGCGGATCCCAGGGTTTGGCCGGGTCGTATACGGCCCAGTAGCCACCGCCATAACTGCCCATGTACACCTTGTCGCCGTGATTGATTAGGTCATAGACCTCGCCGCTGCCCCAGCCGACGCGGCCCAGATCCTCGAGTAAGCGAGTGGCTGGATCGAAGCAGAAGATGTGCATGGAGATCGCGGTGCTGCCATAGATCTTGCCTTCCGGTCCTTTGTTTAGCCCGCAAATATCGGTGGCGACACGAGGGAGGTAGTTGCTCTGGCGCTCCTCTCCATCGACGGTATAGTCGGCAGCGAGGCGAAAATCCGGCTTCACGTCGCGAATGGCTGGCGGCCGTGGCGGTGCCGGTGGGCTCTCTTCCAGGACCTGGCATCGCCCGGTGCGAGGATCCAGGATGACCTGAGCCCCGGGAGCGCGATTGATCGAGCAGACAATATTCCCATCTTCGGTCTCTAGCCGAGGATAGCACCAGATATGTTGCCCTGGAATAACCGGCTCAGGGGCCAGGCAGCCATGGTCGTGCCAGATGCCATCGGCAGGATCGAAGCTGAAGAGAAACCCGTACGGATGGGAGCCCACATAGACCCGGCCCTCGCGGGAGAGAAAGGGCTCGCCGGCAAAGCGATGGCCATTTACGGCGGGAAATCCGTGCGAAGTGATCGCGCGGGTATGGGGATCCCACGAGAGCAGCAGGTGGCCCGATTGATCGATGCCGTGGTTGGTAGCGATCCACAGCAAGCCGGATTCGGGGTCGGGGATGCAGTTGAACTCACGACAACCCAGGCGGTGTTCTTCCACCACCTGGGCGGTGTCCACATCAATGGCGAATAATACTGCCCCCTCCTGACCCATCTCCGCGCCCCAGAGCAAGTCGAGTCCCCGCACCTCGTCGCGCATGAGCCAGCCGCCCTGGAACCAGCCGCCGACGATTGGGCGTCCCAAATCGTAGTAGACACCCATTAGAGCACCTCGAAGTGGACCAGGCGACGACCTCCTTCGAAACCGGGTCGACCCACGTACTGGACTGCCCGCGTGTTGATCGCATCAGCATGGGGAAAGTGGATATGACCGCAGAAGATGGCCACGAGATTGGGGGCCGTCGTCACCAGGTGCACAAACTCCAGCGTCTCCGGCGTGTCTTCGCTGACCTGCCAGGAAATCCGACTTGCGGTGGACCAGTCCGGATCTCCGATCAACGGCGGCGAACCCATGTGCTCGAGGGTCGGCTCGCGCAAGGTCGGCAGGCTCAAGGGCCAGTGGGTGAGCAGCACCGTCGGTGCTTTTGCCCGCAGTTGATCGGCGACGAAATCCACCTGTTTTCTCGAGATCTGCGGCACCGCGCTATCGACGCTCACGAAGCGAATACCCCCGATTTCCCGGGCTTGGCAATCCGGGTCGCCATTGTGCAGCGGTTGCAGTGTCGCCAATCTCGTGAGCCTCACCGCGTCGTTAACTGGTTCGTCGGTATAGTGCACATCGTGGTTGCCGCAGGTGTACATGGTCGGCACACCTAGCGCCGCGACCTCGGCGACGACGAAATCCACAGAGGCCGGTGATGGATAGTGTATGATATCTCCTGTCAGGGCGAGCAGGTCGAGGTTTTCGCTTGCCGCCTGAGCCAGGTTTTTGCTGAATGACTCTCCCGGCACGTAGTTGATGCCTTCCACTTCCTTCATATGCTTTTCGCGACGCTTGATGAACTCGGCGCAGACCGCGGCCTTTTCGCCGTCCCGCTCGTCGTAGAAGTGCATGTGGGTATCGGTCAACTGCAACATCCGCACTGGTGCCGCCAGACCTTCTATGCGGATTATCGCGCTCTCGTCGGTAAAGCTGTGGGTAACGTGCATTGGCTGCTTCCTGGGGGTTAGGTTTGACTTAGAAAAGGAGACCGCTCGCTATCAGGTCCGCCTCCACTAGTTCGGAGCTTTCGCAGGCCATAACGCCCAGACCCATTCTTGCAGCCGAAGCAGGATCGCTGTGAGCAGGCCCGAAACCGTTTCAGAGAGCCATCTCATCGTTCCGGGTCTCGCCCTCGTGATCTTCGAATTCCACCGACGTGAACCTGCCAGCTTAAATTTTGTCCAGAATATTGTTCGGATTCTCCACTGCCGTACTCCAGCGCCAGCCCACCACTTTGTCCGCTGGTTTCACCCTGACGTTGGCCGAACCCATGAACTGGATGACAGTGTGCCGATACCAGTCGGCGAGCCAGGCTGTCGTGCCATGGGCGACGGCACCGAAGAATAGGACATCGCCGGCCTTGAGCCCCGGCTTGTAGACCTGGGGCAGGTCGATGCTCGTAGCCAGGGGCCGTGGAATCTGGTACATGGCCTTGTGACTGCCCGGAACACAGAGGAAGCCACCGCTGTTCTCCCCGAAGCCCTCGACTTCGTCGTGCAGAGCCCAGGCGACATTGACCTGCTCGACCTGCTGGCGGCCGTTGATGAAGCTGTAGCCACCCGGATTCTGACCGTGCAACGACCCGCCGGTCGTTCCTTTAGGGTAGACGCAACACATCGGCTCTCCACTTTCGCGAAAACCGTAGCCCAACATCCAATTGAGCCGTTGGGCTATGGCCGGATGGCCGATCATCCGGCGGAATGGATCGCAGTGGGGTGCCGGCAACTGGTAGAGGCCGCCAATTCGTGGCCGGTTGATCTCTCCGCGCAGTCGCGGCGAGGTATCCTCCGGCCATTCCCAGTTGTTTTCCCGCAGGGCCTGTTCGGGGACTTCCTCGAGAGCCGAAGGATGTCCTGCGGGCAGGTTGGCGGCGTTGTCCGCGGCGAAGTCGACGGCGGCATTCGCCGCCGCGAGCCACTCCTCGTCCATTACGCCTCTGACGACCAGGTAGCCACGCACGTCCCAGAACCACAGTTCTTCTTCATCGGGCATACTGTGCTCGTCCAGGTTGAATGATACTGAAGCCGGCTCTTCGATCTGGTCTTCAACCCAGATCTTTTCTCGATCGGAGATCACCTTGCCGCCCCGTCCCGTGGTCCGCAATCCGATTATAGCTCTTTGCGCCGGACTCAGGTCCGCCGTCCAATCGGGCGCCTCTACTTCGGGAAAACCGTCCGTCGGCATCACCCGAGCGCTGACATAACGCATCTCAACCAAGCGCTGGGGCCGTCCGCGTACGGCGCTCATCGTTGTCGCGGCGCAGAGGAGCACGTCTCCGGCCTGCAAAACCGGTTCCTCGGTCATTCCGAAATCGTCGGCGCCGCTGAGGAAGGAACCCGGTGCTGAGACCGCCCTTTTGTGGCTGGACGGCACCAGCACCAGACCTCCATCCGGCGAGGAAGGGGCAAGAGCTACGACGACTCTAAGGCCGTTGCAAACACGGACGTCGCCGTGACAGATATAGCGCAGCCTGCGATTGTTCTCCGGATTGCCGGTCGAGAAGGTCACCTCGGCATCCCCGTCGGCAACCCGCGAAGGCGCCTGATCCAGCAAGAAATTGTCACCACACAACGCCCCGACATAATTCTGCAGTACGGGATGTTCCAGCACTTGTGGGAGAGGGGGCATGGCGCCGGCTTGATCGTCTATGGCCCTGTTGCATGCCGCCACCTCTTCCGGGGTGAGCACCTGCTGCAGGTGAATGAATCCGGCGATGTCGAATCCGTAGTCTTCGTCTGCGTTCATTGTCCTGATCTCGGTAGCCGTCATTTTCCGTCTCCGTTTTCTCGGTGCGAAGAGTGAGCGCGTGCAGGTCTAAGTATAGGAAATTAAAAGCTCATTCTCCAAGTTATTATGGTGATCAGGAGTCGGCTTTAGAGCGCGTGCAGGCGGGGGTACTGGGTGAACAGGAGGAAGGGCTCTAGTACGAGCTGGAACTTTGGTCGTTACTCCCATGCTGGTCCGTCCCCGGCCCGCCTGAGCCTCCGGCATCACCCGTATGCTAGTTGACTCGTCTTGCTACAAGATATTATATAACTCCTGATTCGGAATTCCGAGAGTTTCAAAGAGGAGCGGGGATTTACAGAATGCGATTTTCCGGCCGAACTCTCTAAGCTGCGGGACGATATCGCCGAGGAGAAAATCTCTGCGGCGAGCGTCCCGAAATTCGCACCGCGAAGCATAGGGGACCTGCAGATGGCATTGATAGATATAGGCTCGCGAAAGCAGCTCTTCGTCGATGAGTATCTGATCGAGAGCATGAGCCATTGCACGCAGTCGATGAACCGCGCCGAAAAGGTCGTCGGCAATCCCGTATTGCGCCCCGAGCACCCGTGGGAAGGCAGCGATCTCTGCGTGTCCGACGTGTGGTGGAACGAAGAAGCCGGACGATTCGAGATGCGCTACTCCGCGACCCGGTGGCAGGCGAGGCGGGGCAAGGGGGAGGTGATCGTGGAGGGCGAGGGCCAGGGCCATACCTGCCTCGCGGTATCTGCAGACGGTCTAGATTGGGAAAAACCGGTGGTGGGCGAAGTCGAATACCAGGGCTCGAAGGAGAACAATATCCTGCCCTTGGAATGGCTGATGGGCTACACCTATCCCGATCCCAATGCCACCGATCCGGCCAGGAGGTTCCGCGGACATATCCGCAAGGGCGATACCCAGACCCCGGGCATGACCTTCGACCTCTACTTTTCGCCGGATTTGAAGCAGTGGACACCCTATGCGGACAATCCCATAATCGACACTTCGCCGCAGATCGGCCGCTGGGGGCCGACCGAGTTCATGGGCTGGGATCCGATCCGGGGCGTGTACGCAGTCTATATGGAGAACTGCCACCATCGCCGCACTTCGCTGGGCAAGCGGCTGATCGGTCGGTCGGAGAGCGCGGATGGCATCACCTGGACCGAGCCCGAGACCATTTTGCTGCCCGACGCGCAAGACGCACCCGATACGGAATTTTACCACATGCCCTGCATCGCCTATGAGGGCCTGTACGTGGGACTGGTGTGGATTTTTCGCACCACCAATACCACCCACCATCCCGAACTGGTCTTCAGCCGCGACGCCATCCACTATCAGCGCAATTACCGCCAGCCCTTTATAGAGCGGGGCGGTGGCATCGACTTCGATTCGGTGTGTCTCTATGCCAATGCGCCGATCGTCCGCGGGGACCGCATACTAACCTTCTACACCGGGCGGAACTGGCGCTCGCCCGAGACCTTGTTGGAACTGGGGGACCGCGCGACCGGAGCGGTTGGACTGGCGATCACTCGCCTGGATGGCTTCGTCTCGGTCGACGGCATCAAGGGGCTGGCGGGGAACGCGCCCATCGGTCGACCGCACTTCCCTGAGTACAGCGAGCTGGTCACCCGCGCTTTCTCGTTCAGTGGCTCGCAACTGCATCTCAATATCGAGGCGGCGCGGCAGCAGTGGGGCGCCGGACCCTGCGAGCTTCGGGTCGAAATCCTGGCGCCCAATCACGCCTATATCCCGGGTTATGAATTCGGGGATGCCGACCCGATAACGGAGGGCGGTCTCGATTGTGTGGCGTCGTGGAAGGGGTGCTCTGATCTGAGTCAAATGGCGGGACGGACGGTGAAGTTGCGGTTTTATTTCAAGAACGCGAAACTGTACTCGTTCCAGTTCTCTTAGTCGATCGCGATCTAGGTTGGATCGCGACGGCATCGATATCTCGGCGTTTCGCGGCGAAGGCGGATTTGCATTCGCATTCCTGGCTAACGAGCATCTAATGGACGTAGTCGAAGCGCTGGGTAGAGCCTTCAGGCTCCGTCAGACGGATCTTGCATCGGTCGGTTGCTGCCGGAGGCCGATTCCCCTCCGTCGGCCACCAGGCAGGAACCGGTTACGTACGAAGCCTCTTCCGATGCTAGAAACAGGGCACACGCGGCGATCTCGCGCGGTGCTGCTGGCCGCTTGAGCATCGTTGGCTGCCCTACCTGTGCGGCGAAGGCTTCGAGCGTCATCCCGGCTGTTGCAGCACGGCGTTGGTGAAAAGGGGTCAGGGTCGGCCCCGGACACAGCGCATTGACGCGGATACCGTCTTCGGCGTGGTCGCGCGCCATGGCTCTGGTCAGTCCGGTCACAGCGGCTTTAGTGGTGTCGTACAGCGCCGCGTTGGCACTGGCGATGAACGCGCTGTTGGAAGCGATATTGACGATGCTGCCGGCTTTCTGGCGCCGCATCAGCGGGATGGCGGCCTTAGCGCAAAAAGCATATCCTTTGACGTTCACACCCCAGATCTGATCCCAGCTCGCTTCGCTGGCTTGAGTAACGTCCTGGTAGAGGCGAATACCGGCGTTGTTTACCAGAATATCCAGTCGGCCGAAGTGCGTTGCGGTGCGCTCAATGAAACCAATCGCCTCGGGTTCGGATTCGATGCGGGTCGGCACGAAAAGCACTTCCCCGCCGCGCGCACGCACCTCCTTCTCCACCGCGTCACCCCGATCGCTATCGAGATCGGCAAAGCCGACGCGGGCGCCCTCTTCGGCAAAGAGTCTGACGATCGCTTCGCCAATACCCGAAGCGCCGCCTGTCACGGTCGCGACGCGGCCGTCGAGTCTACCCATGAGCTATTCGCATGCCCCTTATCGCTGCGCGTCTTCGGTCGGGAAATCCGCCGGCATGCAGATCTCGATCACCTCGAAATCGCTGGAAAACTCGAGCACTTCGTGCTTGATATTCGGCGGTTGGCACCAGCTATCGCCGGCCTCAAAGCGCACCTCGCCTATATCTTCGAATTCTACCCGCGTCCAGCCGCGCAGCACGTAGTTCATCTGAAATTCGAGATCGTGGGTATGGTACCCTCCGGGACCAGGGCAGGATTCGGTGGCGCGGATGACATGCGCCAGCACATTGCGATTGGTGGCGTCGACGATGCCGAGGTCGCGGTATTCGAAGTAGGTCCTGAGACCGGTTTTCCATTCCGCCGATTTGTGAAACGATGTTGTCGTCGTTGTCGTCATGATTGATCCTCCAGCATTAGCAGATACTGAGCGAGACCGACCGGGTCGATCGATGCCGAGTGGAGAGGACGCGGGTTGAGCATCGTGCCCCCTCGATCAAATGTACGAATTAGCTCGTTATCGGAGTTTTGGTCAAGGATGGCCTTTCCCCAACGGCCGTTAGTGTGGCACCTCGAGGGAGCCTTTGCGCGCAACGGGAGATCCAACAGCAACGTCTCATAGGGCTCTTAATCGGGGAAATGGGCCGAACAGATGTCTGGTCCGTTCTATATCCATTTATGGCGCGGTACGTTCCTGTTCCCA
>CAZFMY010000046.1:0-46439 GCA_964520345.1 uncultured Gemmatimonadaceae bacterium
ACAAAGACAACGTGCTCTACCTCAACCCCGGAAGTATTGGCCCCCGACGTTTCGATCTGCCTTTAAGCTACGCCATGCTGAAGATCACCGAGGAAATACTGATACCCGAGTTGGTTGAAATTTCCAACTGAGCCACGAATACAACCAATGAGCTGATATGAAATACCGCACACTGGGTAATACCGACCTGCGCCTCTCTGCCCTCGGCTTCGGCTGTGGTGCCATCGGCGGCCTGATGGTCCGCGGAAAAGCCGCCGACCGAATCCGCGCCGTCGCCCGCGCCGCCGAGGCCGGCATCAACTATTTCGATACCGCGCAGATGTACGGTGAGGGCGCCTCGGAAATCCACCTTGGGCAGGCTCTAGCCGAACTCAGACCCGATGTCGTCGTCGGCAGCAAAGTCACCATCCAGGGCGATCAGATGAATGAGATCGAAAACGCGTTCATCGCCGGAGCCGAACTCAGCCTGCAGAGGCTGCAACTCGACCACCTCGACATCTTTTATGTGCACAATCTGATCACCACCCGGCGCGACCCGGCGCGCAACCACCTCGAAGTCGCGGATCTGGAACCCATCGCCAACGCCTGCCAGAAACTCCAGAGCGCTGGAAAGATCCGCTACTGGGGTTTCAACGGCCTCGGCGAGAGCACCGCCCTGCTCCAGGCCGTCGACCAGTATCCGGCCGACCTCATTCAGTCCTGCTGCAATCTCATCAATCCCTCCACCGTCCTGGCCGCTCCCACTGATTTCCCCTTCCAGGACTACGGTCAACTCGCCACCCGGGCCGCCACCGCGGGAAAGGGAGTCATAGCCTTCCGCATCATGGCCGGCGGCGGGCTCTGCGGCGACACCACCCGCCATCCGGTCGCCGCCCAATCCGTCGACCCCATCTCCACCAACGCCGATCTCGCCAGTGACGCGGCACACGCCCAGCGCTTCGCCTTCCTCATCGATGAGGGTTTTGTCAGCGATCTGCCCGAGGCTGCCATCCGCTTCGCGCTAAGTCTCTCGCCTATCACCTCGGCACTGATCGGCCTTTCCGACCTCGACCAACTCGAACAAGCCATTGCCGCCACAGAAAAAGGCTCGCTCCCCCAAGCAGCCCTCGAGAGTCTGCCGCCTCTTTGGTCAACTGCGATCTGAAGTCTGCAACTAAACACTGGTCCTTAATCAACTTTCGCTAGGTGTTAATATGATCTGCCATCACTCGGATAACGACCTGACCAACAAATCAAATGCTCTCGCTTTGATAAAGACCCGGTAAATGATCAACCAATCGTGGCGAGCCAAAAGCTATGCCGACCACGCTTCCTTCGTCTCCGAACTCGGCTCCCCGGTAGTATCCTTATTAGCCCCGAGCCCCGGCGAGCACATCCTCGATCTGGGTTGTGGAGACGGGACACTCGCGGCGCAAATCCAGAGAACTGGGGCTAGCGTACTGGGTGTCGATTCGAGTCAGAGCATGGTTGACGCGGCTCGGAAAAAGGGGCTGGATACCAACGTTATGAATGGTGAAAATCTCACCTTCACCAATGTATTTGACGCGGTATTCACCAATGCGGCTCTACATTGGATGCCCAATTACCAAGCTGTAATCCAAGGGGTATACACGGCCCTTAAAGCCAAGGGTCGCTTCGTCGGTGAGTTTGGTGGCCAGGGGAATATCCAATGTCTTATTGACGCCATGAAAGCTACCTACACCGAACACCCCGATTTAGGCGTGTTCTCGATGCCCTGGTTCTTCCCCTCCGACCGCCTATATGCCCAAGCTTTGGAGGATGGCGGTTTTCGCGTTGATTCGATCAACCTGATCCCCCGTCCCACTCCATTAAAGGCCGGGGTTCGGGCATGGTTGACGATCTTCGCCGATTATATCATCCGGCACTTAAACGAAGATCAGGCGAAATTATTCCTGGATGCGGTCGAAGAAAAGGTGCGACCAACCTTATATGATGAGACAAAGGGCTGGACCGCGGATTATGTCCGACTCCGATTCTCTGCGCAAAAAAAATATTGAAGTGCTGCGAACGTACAAAGGCCCACTCGTTGGTGCCATCGCCATAAGTGCTGCCTCAAGTGCTGTGGAGTCTCCACAGCCCTGCCCCGCAATCGTAGCTCGCAATATCTCTTAGCAACTCGTGTGACGGCGGCAAATCCATCTCGTATTTCTCCCACCATGGCTGTTCTGCGACTATATTTCCACTCGCGGGCACCCGGCCCAGATTCCACAAAGTCCACATGCCCTCTCCATCCTCATTCTTGGGAGTGAATGGTGGCCACTCCATGCAATCGTGGTGCCATCGAACGACTGCGCGCTTGCCGCCCTCCTCCTCGGGCAGGCACACGGTCCCATCCGGTTCAACCCGGGTGAGATCCCCACCGCCCTCCGGGTCGGACAACACCTCCCACATCAAGTTGCGCCTCCCCCCCCCACGGTCGCCAGGGGGGGATGGCCACACCCGGTTGAAATCGAGGATGGTGGCGTGCCGGATACGGTCCGAGGTATTTATACCGGTCGAGTGCAGCAAGAAAGGGTGTACCAGGATCACATCACCCACTTCCCCGGCAAACTCTACCGGCTGCACTCTCGCCTTGATATCCTCTGTCACCGCCTCGTACTCGTCCTTGCTTCGTGGCGCAAAGTTGACATCCTCGGTGCTCTGGTCCCATAGCGGGATATGCGAACCCGGCCAAACTGTGAATGCCCCGGCTTGCTGTCCGACATGATCCAAATACAGCGCACCATTGAGTTCCAACGGGACCATATCTAGGTGCGGAGCGAGCATTCGGGCTGGATTCTCTCTTAGACTCGGCCTGGGAAAGATCGAATAAATACCGCGATTCCTCGTCGGTCGGCGCAGCGTTCCCCCCAGCAACTCTTCCACCAACCGCAGCAGTGGCGGGTACGCAGAAGTCGCATCGACGAATCCAGGATCATGACCCAGCACGTGTGCCCTCCACTGCGAGTTCGGCGTGAGATGATGCGGATCACGTGAAGTGCTGCGCCCATCGGCTGTGAAGGGCCCATGGTCGTCCGTAGAATTGGGCCAGCGCTCACCAGGATCTGCCCAGGTCGATGGATCTTCCCGAGACACGCCCGGCGGAGGGGTTTGCCAGATCCGGTCCAGCCAGGGCCGGAGAACCTCAGCCGGGATCAGACCACGCTTGACGATGAATCCGTGTTGCTTGAAGTGGCTCGCGTCTCCCGCCGTCAGTAGCGGATTGCCAGTATCTGGCATTCCATTAGCGCTGTCCTGGGCTGGCAATAGTGTGCGTACGGGGGCTAATTGCATGGGGTAAGTTCTCCCTGACTAGCATGAAAATATTCAAATTATGGCGGATATACGCGATTGCTCCATTGCTGGCATCACGGGCACCTCGGCCGTTGGATCGCCGATTTTTTGTTATGAGTAATTGGACCCAACTTAGAGACTAAGTTGATCTTGCAAGTCTTTCGGTCATCCTAATCTATTAAGTGGTATCTGACTGATACCTCTCCGGCTCCTACCTCTACTACCAAGAAACCGTGGGGCTCCCCTCCTGGATTGGCCCGGGTCTGCGAAAGCGCCGTATTCACAAAAAATGGCACGCCCTCCCACTCATTCCGCCGCAGGCTGTGCGCATGACCGGCAAAGCCCGCGACCAGATTAAACCCTTTGAGCAACGACAACACCGCATCGGCATTCTCCACATCACAGGAAAGATCCTCCCGGCTGCCCACTAGGCCGTGGTGGGTGAAAAGCAGAATCGGCTTGCCTGCGGGAACTGAGTCCAGTTCCCGATGCAACCAATCCATCGCTCCGGACTGAACGTAGCCATGCCAACTATGGGTATCGTAGTCCCTGTGAGTTGTATCCAGCATGACAAAGTGATAGCCCATATGGTCAAAGGAATAGCACAATTCACCGAAATACTCCATATATCGCGATGGATCTGTCCCCTCGATCAGATCATGATTACCGCAGAGGGAATACACCGGAACTTGGGATTGTTTAACAACCGGCAGTACTGCATCGAATTCCACCTGTGTACCATTCTCTACGAAATCGCCACCAATGACGATAAAATCCGGTGACGGGCGCAGATTGTGAATCTGCTGAAAAGCTCGTGCACTAAGTCTTGCACTCGCCTCGTCGATGATATGTATATCGGTGAGATGTACAAAATTAAACCGCGTTTCTGGCATCATAAAATGGCGATCAGGTGGCAAAACATCCCCCTCCTCCTGCTAAAGGGTTAATCCTATCCGAATATGAATAGTGTGTTGCCATAGTTACCTCCCTTAGCGCATCGATTAACAAGTGATGCGGAAATTCTCCGTAGATGCTTGATTGCCCGAAAAACATAAATAAAGCCCGCGCATTTAATCAGGCTGCAGCACATAGATAGCCAAGAAAACGGGACAGTTGGAAGTGCCACTTCTCTTTTATACTAACTTATCAATGAGGATCTTCGATAGGCATAAATTCCCCGTTGCGCCGGGCTGATTCCTGCGCGACAAGACAGGCTTTGGACACGGCCAGAACATCGCGAGTCGGGATGAAGGACTCGTCACCGTGCTCGAGTGCTGCGATCAAATCCTGGACAAAATCAGCACTGCGGTCAGCTGGGAATTCGGCTTGGCGAACCCCTTTTTGATCGGAGACAATGAGCAGATCGTCGCCGGCATAGGCGCGAAGATGGGCCGAGCCTCTGGTGCCCATCAGGATGAAACGAGTATCGCCAAACGAGTTCGAAACCTGCGGGGTTAGCCAGTCGGCGGTCAGGGTAGCCAGCGAGTCATTACTCAACTGAAACGAAGCCTGGACATGGTCGATCAATGAGGGATCTTCGGTGAATTTCTTAGAGGTCTGCAGTGCGTGCACTCCAACGCATTCGGCGCCGCTCAACCAACGGATCTGGTCGACACCATGGCAAGCAAGATCGTGGAAAGTGCCGGTATATTGGTCCGGATCGAAGTACCAACTGGGGCCACTACCGCGGCTCAGTTTGTGGGGATGGGTCGAAATAAGGCTGACGATCTCGCCCAGTTCACCATCCAATACGGCCTGGCGTAGAGCAATGAAGGGCGGATAGCTGCGCGAACTAAACCACATGGACAACTGGATGCCATGTTCGCGTACGGCATTGCGGATCCGCTGCCAATCTTCCAGCGTGCGGCAAAGGGGCTTATCGAGCAAGACGTGGGCACCATAGCGAGCACAGGTTTCTACCAGGGCTGTTTTTTCTGCGTGTAACACCCCTTCCAGCACCAGTTCAGGGCGGGCCTCTGCCAGCATTTCCTCTAACCCCTGGTAGCGAGGGATAGAACGCTCGCGAGTATATTGCTGGTAGAGGTCGTCATTTGCCTCCACCAGACCAACTATTTCTGCTTCCGCAGCTTGCAGGGCCGATTGCACCATGGCACCGATATGACCATAGTGAACGCCCATTATTCCGATTCGCATCTTTCTCTACTCCCCTCAGGTATTGAAAATAAATGTACCTTCAAATAACCTATGAGCCTTTACCTAAATTTATCACAACGGATGGGGGTTTTATCAGCCCGGTCGATTTAAGGCCCGGATTTCCAAATCATACCATCGTAGGCCAGCGTTATACCGCGTAGAGCCACGTCGGCCGCGACCTGGTCATGTGGTGGAACAGAGGCCAGGCTAATATGCGAAGCAATGATCTCCGTAGCATCTGTCACCACACCAATTGCACCTAGCTCTTCTACCGTTTCAGCGACCATCGCGAAAGTCATATGCCCCGATTGGGCTGGATCAATGATCCGATCGCCGAAAGTTCCATCGCAAACTGCCGCGTCCAGGCGAAAACCTGCAAGTATATTCACTGTTTCCGGTAACAGGTAGGAGGAATCGAGCCCATAAAAAATGGTGCTCCCCTCCTTCTCGACAATGTAATTGAAGGCAGGTTGCTCGATGTGCAAGGTGGCCTTATCGAGCATATGGCTGGCGCGCACGGCGCTAACCCGTGCGTCGCCAACCGCGAAACAATCGCCGTGATCAACGCTGTGGAAGTGTAGATTCGCTGTGTTTTTTTGCGGTTGGAAGCGCCCTTGCACTGGATCCCAAACGTGTTCCGCCGCAAATGCCAGGGCTGATCCGATAACCGAGGAACCATACACCTGAAGCGGTTGAGCCAGGCTTTCGGCCAATTCAAGCACGGCCAGGGGCTGGAAGTGATCCCAGTGGCCGTGGGTAATAAGTAGATGCCGGATCTCCTCGCTGCTGCCTCGAAAGCGTTCGAGCTGTAGGGTGTCGTAGCAATCGATGAGGATATCGGGCACAATCAGGCTTGCAGAAGCATAGCGTAGATTGCAGCCCCCCGCCTCGCGTGCCGCCACGACATGAGGGGATTCATTCGCTGGGTCGTCTAGAGCCTGAAAATCACCAGCCCCCGTACCGAGAAATAGTACTTCCATCTATCAACTCCATCACTAGGCAAATTAAGCCTTTTGCACCCAGAGCATTGGTTGAGAAAGCCATGAGATTACAAAGAGGCACCAATAACTCATTGAACGTTTTTAGTTATCCGGACGAATAGGGATCAAAACAAAGGTTTAGTCACAACATGGATACCATCCCCGCAATCGTCAACAAGGATTCCAGACCCAGGCTGATAATTACCGGGATAATCGGTACTGCTTCGACTTAGGCTGATACCTGCTTACGGCTTGTCGCTTCGGACTTAATCAAGCTGCAGTTAACACCGGAGGCGACTGAACACGGCGGAAAGTCTAGGCCTCGGCAACAGATTCGTCCCCTTGCTGGCCCTCCTTTGAGCCGTTGGGGCAATTGTTTAGATTTAACCATTACATTGCAATCACCACTAATTACCAGACAGTTTTATTCCAGGTCCCCGACGCCCAGATCGCCCAATTCCAGGAGAACAGCTTCCTCACCATGGTCGAAACGATAGAAGAAACCCTCAGCGACAAGATGAGGACCCTGGTGCCCGGTTCGATTGGCCTCGGCGTGATATCGGCCTGCTCTTGAATTGGAAGCTATGAGAGCTGTACGGCCAATCCCGTCCCTCAGACACTCCGCATGAAGCCAGACACGGCATCTCGCCGGACCGCAATGCTCGCGCGACAGCCGGGAGAACGGGGTCCATCGCCGGATGAGTGAATCACCGAGCCAACGCGAGCTCTTCGCCCTCTTTCTACCCCTGGCTCTCTCCGGCCTCTTCTACCCGCTCGCTTCGCCGGTGGTCAATGCTGCTCTCGCCCGCACTGCCGACCCCGAGATGGCCCTGGCCGCATTCGCTCTTGCCCGCGGACTGAGCAACCCGCTGATTTCGCCGTTGCACGGCATGCGCCAGGTCGTCACCGCCCTGATCCACGACCACGAGATGCGCAGCTATCTGCGCTACTGGTCGGTGATTTTCGGTGGGATCGGTACTCTCATTATCCTGGTCGCCAGTTGGCCACCGTTCTATCGCTTGATCGCCGGAGAGTGGATGGGCATCCCCGCCGACATCGTCGCCATCGGCCCCCCAGTCCTGGCGGTCATGGCCTTCAGTTCCGCCCTTGCGGTCGGCCGCGGCTACTACCAGGGCATTCTCGTTCGCTACAATCGCGCCGGCCCGGTCGGCACGGGCGCGCTGGGCTATTTGCTGGGAACAACTGCTTTCGTCTGGGCCGGGCTGGCCTGGTGGAATATAGAAGGGGCGTTGTTGGGGGCGCTGGCGCTCTTCGTCGGGCAGATCGTCTATCTGGTGGTGGTCTGGTGGCCGACGCGTGGAATCACTATCCCGAAACACAGCGACCAGATCCAGCCCGAACAACGCAATACCCGCTATGTATTTTACTTCTTCCTTCCGCTTGGCCTCTCTTCGGCCATCCTCGCTGGCGCCGAACCCGTCATTCAGGCTGCCATTGCCCGCGCACCGTTAGCCCTCCCCTCGCTCGCCGCCGCACCGGTCTGCGTCTCTTTGACCTGGTTGGCCGGGGTACCACTATGGAATGTCCAGCAGCTAGTCATTGCCCGGGTATGCGATCGCGCTTCCTATAATGCGGTTTGGCGCTTTGTCGTTGTCGTCAGCGCCGTCCTGACCGGGGCCATGGGCCTGCTCGCCCTGCCCGGAATTGACCGCTGGGTCTTTGGTGCCTTGATCGGTCTCGAAGGAGAAGTAGAACGCCTGGCCATTGAAGGCTACCAAGTGTTCTTCATCTCGCCTTTTTTCATGGGTTGGCGCAGCTTTTACCACGGTGCGCTCATCACCAAAGGCCACACTCCACCGATCCGTTCAGCATCGATCGCACGACTAGTGGTCCTGCTGATAGCCCTGGGCACGCTGGTCTTTTATACTTCACTGAATGGCCTGATGGTTGCAATCTGGGCACTATTGGCCTCGACGGTAGCCGAGCTTGCCTACCTTGGCTGGCACGTGCGGCGGCTGCACTGGGATTGATCGGTCAAATTTTCGCCGCCTGGATTTCTGACGACCACTCATGCCAAATATCCTTATGTGGGCGCTGGGCTGCAATTTCTTCGTTATCCTTTTTGTCCCAGTCGGTGAGTACCGCTTCGCGCAATTGGATTGATTCGGACCGGTTATGCCCTGCCGCATGCCCGAGCAGGTGATGCCAGAAAAGGATATCACCCGGCTCTCCCCATGCTTCGACCGGGGTCTGCCGGTTAAATTCTTCGAGCTTCTCGTGATATACTCTGTGCCGCTCCTGCCCCTGGAGATTGGCGAAAACCTCATAGACCGCCCGATGGGTGCGCGGCCACACCGTGAAGCAGCCCCCACCCGGTGGTATAGTCGCGATCAACCCCGTAAGACTGATCCTTGGACGCAAGAGCTTGCCCATATCGATTTCTTCAACCTTCTGCGGATCAAAAGCATCGACGTGGCACACCACAGAGTCGTTCCTCTCCTCGATTTCGGGCAGGCGGCAGTAGATGCCACGGACCCTTTCCGGGCGAACCACTGTCCCCTCACCCATAAGCTGTTCCACCCAACTCCAAATCACTTTGTCCGTTGCTGCCAGACGGAGCATCCAATCCTCGGAGCTCACCACCCTAAACTTCCAGGTATGGCCTCGGCGGACATTCTCCGGTTGCGCTACCTCCTCTTCGGAATGAAAAGGTCCGCTCCAAGTTTTCGGGTCGTCCCGTTTCATTCGCGGCGGTGCGGCCGCCCACAGCACATCGCGCGCTCTGGCCATAAGTTCTGGATCCATCACCCCTCGTTTAAACAGGTAGCCCTCTCGCTTAAAAAAGCCGACCTCTTCACCCGTCAATCGCCTCATACTATTCCCTCCTCATTCGGAATCGGGTATGAAATTCAATATATTACAAAGAGCCGAGTTTATCATTTGAAACCAAAGCGAATCCACCTCGTCGCCTGAGGAAAAAATACGCAAATGGAAAAATATGCGACAAAGGTCGTCGTGCTCACCGGAGCCGGCGGAGGCATCGGCTCGGAGATCGCACTAAAATTCGCCCGGGCTGACGCGCGGATGGCACTTTGCGATATTCGCAGTGAAGCGCTCAACGAGACGGTTGCGAGGTGTGCGGAGACTGGGTCAGAAGTCTACAGCAAAGTGGTCGACCTGGGCGACGAAGCGCAGTGCAAAGCATTTTGCCGAGATGTGCAGCAGGCCTTTGGCACCATCGACGTACTGGTCAATACCGTGGGCATTGTCGACTCTCCGGGCGATGTCGAGGAGTTGTCCACGGCGATGTGGCAAAAGACGCTGCAGATCAATCTGACATCGGCCTTTTTGATGGCCAAATACGCGGTGCCGCATATGAAGGTCCGCGGTGGCGCGATCCTCAATATAGCCTCGATTTCCGGGCTGGCCAATCAAGAACAAGCGATGGCCTATTCGGTGAGCAAGGCGGGTTTGCTCTCGCTTACCCGCAGTGAGGCGATCGATCTGGCCCGCTACAAGATCCGCGCCAATGCAATTTCGCCAGGGTCGGTGGACACACCGCTCTTGCACGAGGCGGTAAGGGAGGCCGGCACCCGTTCCGGGCGCTCGACTGAGGCGCAGCAGCGGGTCTGGCAGGAGCAGTATCCGACCCAGCGCTTTACCCAACCGGACGAAGTAGCCGAATTAGCACTTTTTCTGTGTAGCGAGCGCGCCGCCAATATCACAGGGGCCAATTTGACCATTGACGGGGGTTTGACGGCGCTATTGCCCGAGCGGTGAAAGTTTGCAAATTCTCTGTTTATCAGCTGACCTGATCAGCAACGCACAACATCCTCTACATCCTCCACCGGCAGTGCATCCGGATGCTCGGGTTTCACGGTCCGCCCCCAAGCATTCAGCACTTGCATATCTCGCGCCAGCTCCTCACTGCGCTGTGCCACCCGCTCCGGGTCCCAATCCGCGTAGAGTAGATCCAGCAAGTCTCGACGTACCGTCGCATGCCCCGGGTCCAAGCCCAGATCATTCAATTCCCCCGGGTCCTCTGCCAGGTTAAAAAGAACCGGCGGCGTATCGTCATGGCATGTATAGAGTTTCCATGGCCCCCGTCGCACCATCCGCGAAGGCGGATCCCCGTGACTGGTACTGAGTTCGCTGAAAGTGCAATCAGCCCGGTCGCCGTCCCCTTCCCCGCCCAACTCCTTACACAGCGAGTGCCCGTCCGCCGTCGACAAAACCTCCCCACCAGCTACTTCCACGGCCGTGGGCGCCAAATCCAGCAAGTTGCACAACACCGGGTTTTGCGAGTCCGCCGGCACCACTCCGGGCAAACGAGCGATCAGGGGCACCCCCACCGATCCCTCGTAGTAGTTGCTCTTCCACCAGCAGCCGTGCTCGCCGGCCATCTCGCCATGGTCGCTGCAGTAGATCACCAGCGTGTTCTCGCTCAAACCAGTTTCGTCCAATTTGTCCAGAATTTGTCCCACCTTGCGATCGAAGTACTCGCAAAGACCGAAATAAGCGGCGCGCGCCACCTTAATGCGCTCTAACGGCAGAGGCTGATCGAGTCCGCGCCGTTTTTTGAAGTTGCGAATAGCCTCCGGCTCCCGCTCCAATTGCCGGGTACTGGGCTGCGGCACATCCACCCGTTGGTAGTAGTATTCGTACAATTCCCGGGGCGCGAAAAATGGGCAGTGGGGCAAAACAAAACCAGCCACGGCCGCAAAAGGTCGCGCCGTTTTTCCGGCCTTTTCCTCCAGATAGGCACAGGCCTCCCGCGCTACCCTGTCGTCGAAATCCTGGTTTGTGGTGCGCCCGTATCCGGCGGTCTGCACGCATTCCCGGGTCTGGCCCAAGGTACCGGGAATGCTCTTCAATATCGGCCCACCCGTTTTCGGCGCACCCGGATAATTGGCGCCGTACTCACCAAGAGGACGATGCTCGAATCCGTGCCGCTGGTCCGCGCCGAGAAAGTGCATCCGACCGATCAATGCGGTCTCGTAGCCAAGCGCACCTACCGCATGCGCCCAGGTCGGCAGGGCCGAGCTGAGAATATGGTCATTGGTCCATACCTGGTTGGCACTCGGCCGACGGCCGGTCATAAAAGACATTCTGGCCGGCACGCACAACGGTGCTGGAGTATAGGCATTGGTGAAAGTCATGCCCTCGGAGGCCAGACGGTCCAGATGCGGTGTACGCACCAGCGGATCACCGTAAGCTCCCAGATGGAATTTACTGTGCTGATCCGACATGATGAAGAGTATATTGGGACGGGACATCATCGAATTCCTATCACTGACACTAAAGTGCACCCCTGGTTCTTTTTTCGCGAAACCCGAGCGCTGTTCTGCACCTAGAATTCTTCTGGCTCTTCGGGTTTGCCGCTGGCCATCGAACGGAAAGCCGCGTCGCACACCGCCACGGTCTTGGCGCCGAAGCGCGCGGGGATCGGATTGGGCTTCTTCCCCTCCAGCACGTCGAGGAAATCCACCACCGCCCCGGCCCAGCCGTGTCCCCCTACGATCTCGCCCTGCTGGTCTTCCAATTCCACCGGTTCTTCTCTCCGCCGGTAGAGCTTGCCCTGCCACAGCGAGCCCTCGGATCCGTAGACCGCGAGCATACCGCCGCCCATGCCGTGCCCGGAGCAACCGCTGGTGACCAAGACCTTTCCCAGTGCACCACTCGCGAATTTCAGGCTGAGAATATAGCAGTCGTCAGAGGGAAATTCGGGGACGGTCATCTTGTTGGCATAGGCGAAGACCTCCACCACCGGGCTATCGATGGTCCACAGGATCAGATCGATCGGATGGCAGCCCCCACCGAGGAGTATATTCTGGGGATGCTCCTGGTCTGCGCGCCAGGGGGTATGGGTCCAGCCGTGCTGCGAATAATAGCTCCACATATCGTGGATATAGTCCCCCTGTATAAAGAAGATCTCTCCAACCTGGCCCTCCTGCGCCGCCTTGGACATCGGCCCCCAGGGATGCATATAGCGCATGGTATGGTCCGTCATCACCTCCAGGTCAGACGCCTCGGCGGCTGCGACCACCCGGCGAGCGTCTTCGACGGTGGTCGCCAGCGGTTTTTCGACCAGCACGTGAGAGCCGTACTCGAGCGCTACTAGGGTTTGCTCGGCGTGCAGATGGTCGGGACCGGCGATGACCGCTACGTCTGGGCAGGTTTTTTTGAGCAATGCTGCGAAATCATCACCAAGGCTGGCGTCGGGATAGAGCTCGCGTTGTTGATCGAGCTGGTGCTGTTGCGGGTCGACCAATCCGGCGATCCGACCGCGGCCATCCTGGGTCGCAACTTGGGCGACCGAACGACCGGCGCTGCCGCAACCGGAGATGAGGAAAGTGAAGGGTTTCATGGTTATCCCCTGGGTGTATTTCGGTGCATTATTCGGAGCGCGGACGGTTGCGCCAGTCCTCCCAACTCCAAACTCGCTCGGGGTCGGCGCTCCTGGCGACAAAGCCGGGATAGAGCGTGTCGAAGTCGTCGCCGCTGACGTGCCAGGCATAGGACTGACCGGTCGGCATATAGCGCAGATCTATACTCCAGCGGACCTGATTCTCGGTGGTGTTGTGTCCCGAGGCATGGAGGGTACGGTGATCAAAAGCTATGACGTCACCGACCTGCACTGGCTCGGGCTGCGGCTGACCATAGGTTGCAATAGGCTCGATCGGCTCTCGCTGGCCGGTGCCCGTATCGCGGTAAGGAATCGCCCCATAGCGGTGACTAGCGGGAATGAAGGATAGACAGCCGTTCTCTTCGCAGGCATCGACCAGCGGCAACCAGACCGAGAGCACGCGCAACTCGGGCCAGATCGCACCGCCGTAGTAAAAACTATCCTGGTGATAAGCGAAGGTGGTGGATGGGTCGTTGGGAATTTTAGGGCGAACCCAAAAGTCGCCATTGGCAGTGATTTCCGGACCGATGAGGTCGGCGACCAGATCGAGCAGCGAAGGATCGGTCAACAGATCGTATATGGCCCGGTCTAGCAGAGCGCTCTGGCCCCAGTTGCGCGACAGCGACGACCGCTCGGGATCGCAGTTGTAATCACGGGCCGCTAAGGCCCAGCGCTCGGCGAAAGGAGTGTCTGCATAGAGATCGTCAATTTGGCCGGCCGCGTGCAAAGCGCAAATTCGCACATCGACGTAACGGTCGATGAGCCGGCGCACCGGTTCGAGAACGGATTCGGCGCAGAGCTGGCGCACGACGAGGTAGCCGTCGGTGGCGAAGGACTCGTGTTGGGATTGGGTAAGCATCTCAATAAAGCGTGAAATTGACCGGTGTCCCCACCGTCAGACCCGACTCTGTACTTTGCCCCAGGTTCTCGTAGACATGGGCCCGGCGCTCGGTATGATCAACGATATCGACACGGCCGTCGCCACTCATATCACCGATCACGGCAAAGGCGGGATCAAAGTCTACCGTATAGGCCGGGTTCAGCAAGGGGGCAACGTCATCTGAACTGTAATCGATGCGCTGGTCGAAATAGGTTGAGTTCATCCAATCTCCTCGCTCAAAACTCGTGACTGCGTAGCTCGTTTTGATCCATTTTAATAATTCGTAGAAAGGCTTCAGTTCCCCGGAGCAAAGACCACTTTCACACACTCCTGTCCCAGTGCTGTATCCATTGCTTCCTGGGCCTGATCGAGACCGAAAGAGTGGGTCACGAAACGATCCAGCGGCATCTGGTCTTGGTAGCGCAGCATGAGATCCATACTCGGACCATAACCGGTAAAGGGGTGGTTAGAGAGTCCGATCAGACGCAAGCTCTTGCTTACCAACAAGTGGGGATTGACCGGGATCTCCCCTAGGTCGACAAACATGCCCTCGAGTAGGTACATCCCGCCTCGTCGAATCATCTCAATTCCCTCGGGGAAAGCCTCGGGATAGCCGACGCATTCGATCCCCAGGTCCACTCCACGGCCATCCGTCTGATCATGCACCAACTGCACACGCTCTTCCTGCGAAGTTGCCCCGACATGAATAACTTCATCTGCACCAAATTCTTTCGCTACCCGGAGTCGATACGCTGAACGATCCGTCGCAATGATTCGCCCCGCACCCATCATCCGCGCCTTGATGAGATGGGCTAGACCAAGAGGGCCAACCCCCTGGATCAGCACCGTACCGTCGGTCAAAAAACCTTCTGCAGCAATCGAAGAGAACTCCTTAGCCTTATCCAAAGCGTAAGTACAAGCCATAATTTCGGTATAAACTGCCAGTTCGGGACGCAGACCCTCAGGCACCTTATAAACAAAGGCCTCGGGTATGATCACCATGTACTCGCTCCATCCCCCCATCAATGGTTCCTCTGTAGCGCGAAATGAATTTCCATAGCCACGCCAATGCTCACACCAAGAATAAGCAAAGATATGCCGACAATTATAGCACTTACCACAGACCACATCAGGGCACATAGTGATACGATCACCCTCGTGAATCGGCCGACCGTAAAAGTCTTCGGCGCCCGGTGTTGTCTGTACCACAATGCCCACATTCTCATGGCCGCAGATCAGAGGAAAAGGTGAACTCTGCTCATTCACAGTGCCCCCGTACTGCGTAGTCTCACCGCGGTAGGTATGTTTGTCCGTACCGCAGATACCACTCATCTCCATCTTGACCAATAGACCTCCAGGCCGCAGAGGGGGCACCTCGTACTCGCGAACTTCGAGTTTAAATGGCTCGACCAGAGTAAGAGCACGGGCACTTTCATACATTGATCGCATTTCCTATCATCAGTGGTATTAGTAGTAATCTTGAGTTCTTCATTCTTCCACTTTGATCTCAGTCAAGTTTTTCACCCTCTTGGAATGTTGCACTTTCTTTTTCGTCGGCACTAACCGCACCTCAGCGCAATCGATCCGGCAATCTTAGATGGCGCCGGGACAATAAATATAGAGACAAACCTGGTAGCGTTTAAAAAAAATCTCAACAAAACCATCCCCAAGCTGGCGGACCCTGTTGGTCCGGCAAGGAGGCGTCCACCGATTTTATTCGGTGTTGGTTAAAGCTGCTAAGTGGTAGAGATTAATACATGCAAGAGCGGCTCAGCAACCACGATAGTGCAATGCCCCAATGCATGTTTCGGCAGCCCTGCCCCACCATCCACTTGGATATGAGGAGGGCTTTTTGTATACTGTCGATATACGCGAGGAGACTATAATGATGATCGAGCAGCGCTTGGATCAACTGGGGTGGCGCAACCAGCGTCTGAGAGCATGAAAATAGGCTACTGGTTTTTATTGGCAGGTCTGGCCTACCTGAGTATCAAATATTACCATTTCATTGGCCCGCGTTTCCTTATTTTACTAGTTGGCGCCTATGCCTTTCGCCTCCTAGTACGCTGGTTAGGGACCAAGGTTCTGCAAGACCGAAATAGGAAGACTAAAGAAGATGTCCATGACAAAGCGATCGATGCCGAATTCGAGATTATCGAAGAGGAAAAGCAATGAGCCACGGAACACTCTTCATTCGACTTAGAAATCTTTTCTATACGTAGCGCAAGGAGCAGACCGATGAGTAAGAAGGAGATATACTAAGATGACACAGCCGTATTACGATTTCTGCGTGGCTGCGGGCAAACCATCCGGTCGCGATGCGACGGGCGGTGGTCAGCAATGGGATGGCTCCGCACTGTACACGTGCAGACTCGACCCTGATGGCAGCGCAATTCGCGTCGTGAACACAACAGGTTTATCTAATGCTGCCCCTGGATATTTGACTCTCACCCCAACGCGATCTGGAGAGCATATACTCTATGCCACAAGTGGCGAGGAGATCTCGTGGTTCTCGATTGGCGACGACGGCAAGATAGAGTTAAGCGGTAGCGTTCCAACAGGCAGCGATAGCGCCGCACACTTGTGTACCGATAGCAGGGCACGTCTGTTATTCACCGCAAATTATGGTAGCGGCACGGTCTCTATGCTCCCCATCGCCGCAGATGGCGCACTGGGGGAAGCCAAAGTTTATCCGCACGGACCAGGAGCGCATAGCGGTGCGAAAGGTAGCTGGGGCGAGGGACCACAATTCCGGCAAGAATCAGCTCATCCTCACGGAGTAGTAGTCGCTGGCGAACAGCTCTATGTGGCGGATCTGGGTACGAATCAGGTCGTCTGCTGGACCATCGATTTCGACAATCAAGCGCTGAAATCTGCGAGCGCCATCACCCTGCACGATCTCGCAGGACCTCGACACATTCAGTTCACGAGTGGCGGTGAACTGGGATTTGTTCTAAACGAGCTCGATAATACGGTCTGTGTGCTGAAGCGCGATTCTGCTGAAGAAGGTAAGCTCTCGTTGGTGCAGACCCTTTCCTCGTTGCCACAGGGATGGGCCGAGGCTCATACCGACCCTGCGACCTTCCCAAACGAAGTGTACTCCAAACCTTCGCACGCCTCCGAACTGCTTCTCTCGCCAGATGATCGCTTTGTTTACGCGAGCAACCGCGGGCATGATTCGATTGCAGTTTTTGAGATAAATACATCGGACGGAAAACTTACGCCATTGCAATTCGAGCCGACACGGGGGCGTATTCCCTGGGTGTTCTGTCTGAGCGAAGACGGCCGATTTGTGCTAGTGCAAAATAATCACACTCGGGCTTCTGAGGCAGGACCAGACAGCGTGGTGGTTTTTAAGCGCGATGAGTCCACCGGACTACTGAACTTATCGCCAGCGCGCTTGGAGTTTCCAACTGTGTCCTCTGTTTGGGCACTCCCTGCGAACTAACCTTGAATTAATTAAGACCATTGTATCCTGACGCATCGTGAATTCTATGGATATCTCTTGAAACTCAGTACCGAAGACCTTCGTTTTTTCAAAAAAAATGGCTATCTGATAATACGTGGCGTACTCGATAAGGGTCTGATGGCACGGGCGCGGGAACGTTTTTGAGATCATACACCCGAAAGATTTTCGCGCTACGAGCCCTGCAGTTGGATCGGCCCTATTCGCCCAGAGGAAGAAGAAAAAAACGGCAGCAGAGCCCAATGAGAACAAAGGCTTTCGCCTACATTACCGAACAATAGGTAGCGAATCGTGGATGGTGCGCCTTCTGGCTAAAGACCCGGCCGCCTAGAGTGTAGCCGAACAAATGCTTGGGACTGGACAAGTGATGAAACCCAAAGGGATTCGCGGAATTTACTCGACCTCACCCTGTGGTAACCACCCCGTACCGCCAACTACCTGCGACACAGACACCCACCCATTCCATTTGGGTGTTGTCGGCTATATAGACGTTGTGGCTCCAGGCGACGGAGGGTTCGCGATCTGGCCCGGAAGCCACCTTCGATTTTACTACACCTTCACATCGCAATCCTGCAATGAACCTACGGAAGACCATCCCATTACTCGCGATTACTTAACGGCCAACAACCTATTGACTGTTATGGAGAGGCTGATGACATTGTATTTTGGCACCAGCCTCTGGCCCATTCGGGGCCCCCAAACACCACGGGGCGGATTCGGCGAGCCGTTCTATACGAATTTTCAAAACTAGATATAGAACAAACACAACTGGAACCGCCGCAAAAGAATATGTGGCGCGACTGGTCCCCCGAATTTGGCCAAATTTAAACCAAACTCTTTTAAGAACTTATAATACTCTTATACTCAGGACGCTTCAGCGGGGCAAGTTATCGTGTAATTCGTGGGAATACCTAAGGACCCCATAGTCAACCGGGTCAATTCTTCGGTCCCACTCATCATGAAAGGCCCAAGATGAAAATCACGCACATAGAAATCATTAGAGACTTCGATGATGGCATCCTCGGACATGCTGCCTCAGCTCTTGTGAAGGTGGGAACAGATTCGGGAATCGAAGGATCGGCGTTCAGCCGTAATGACCCACGTGCCTTCCTAGACTCCGCGAAGAATGCATTGATAGGCAAAGACCCCCACGCTATCGAAGAACACATTGGAAACGGATTGCTCCACTGGGCCAGTATCGAGCATGCCTTATGGGATATCATCGGGAAGGAAGCTGGTCTGCCAATCCACAAACTCCTCGGCGGATTTCGCCAACGGATGCCCGTCTACTTAACCTGCGTCTGGCCGGGAGGCGACGACCAGTCCCAGGTTGGTCCTGAAGTTGTAGCGGAACAGGCCTTGGCATATCTGGAAAAGGGCTTCAGAGCTATGAAAATTCGAGCCTGGCGTCCAGATCCAATGGATGATGTGGCTGTCGTGAAGGCTGTAAAGGATGCTGTGGGTGACCGTATGGAAATCATGATCGATCGGACTGCCGACGGTCCGGGTTGGATATGGGATTTCGGTACCGCTTACCGCGTCGCACGAGCACTTGAGGAGCTCGGTGCTGGATGGGTGGAAGAGCCATTTCAGCGCGGCGAAGTTCACGAATCAGCACGGTTGAACGAGGTAGTCGATATACCAATCACAGGCGGCGAGGGAGACTACAACCTGGAAATTTTCAGAGAGTACCTGAAATACAATAGCTTCGAAATCATTCAGCCCGATGCGTTCACCGCCGGCGGCATTCTCAACATTAAAAAAATTGGTGCCCTGGCCGAAGCCTATGGCAAACGCTGCATTCTGCACGGATCCAATGGTTTCGGCCTGGCAGCTGGTCTTCAGGTCTCTGCTGCCCTTCCCAACTGCGACCGAATGGAAATCTGCGTTGTCACCCCACCCCGTACGCCAGAGGAACACTGGGAACCAGCCAACCAAATTATCGCCAATCCCCCACTTTACACGATCAGCGATGGCTGCATTGATATCCCACAATCACCGGGTCTCGGTTTTGAATTGCTCTCCGGATGAGTCGGGCGAGGCGCACTACCCTCCGTCTTGGGTAAGAACAATAGGACTTACTGGATTTGGGATACGGCCGCCAGAGGCAATGCCAATATGTTCATGAGCCTCGCGGCGAACGACTATGAACACCATGGGGAATAAGCCTAATACAATACATGGACGATTTGCGATACTACCTGAGCATTGGCCTGGGCAGAAACGCTGATACGAGCCAGGTAAATTCCCGGCGGAACCGTCTGACCTGAGGCGTCATCGCCGTTCCACGGATAAACTAGAAAACCGTCGTTACTACGACCACCGTTAAGAGAAGCCATCAGTTGGCCGTCGAGTGAGTATATGTTGACAACCACTGGCGCATCGGTCTTAAGAATAGCAAAACGAATCTCGGCCTGATCCGCAATTCCATCGCCGTTGGGCGTGAGTACCTTAGGAGAAATTTCGATCTTGTAGAGTAAATTCAAAGCCATGGGTACTTCGGGCAGGAAGACTGTCGTGGTGGCCCGACTAACCGGGTCGACCTGTTGCCAGAACCACATATCATCAGTATGACCGACAAAGGCGTTGAAAACATATGGAGTCTCGAGAACATTGACCCGTAAATCAACCTCGACGGACTCGCTCTGAATAACCTGCGAGAGTTCGACCACGACCGAATCGGGAGTCAGTTCCATTGTCCGAGGCTTAACTTCGGTTCCCTCTACGCGAATGACCAGACTCTCGAGTGCAGCCTGTGACGGCGTATCAAGACGTAGACGGTTGAATCCTCGATCCCCATTGGCAAAATCAGGCTGCAGCACGTAGGTGAAATTCTCTGGCTCTCCAACGCGTGCTTCTTTCGGGGAGACCTCACCAAATACCCCGTTAAGAAACGAGTCTGTGTAGTTCAGACGCAACGATTTCAGGGTTGGAGCCGCTCTAGGGGTATCCGATTTGAGCAACACCCTGAACTGGACATAACGCCTTGGGCTCGGCGAGAGAAATTCCTGGCCTGATAATAGATAGGTGTTGCTCCAGCCGCTCCAATCCTCTCCCGGCCGAATGTAGGGCACGATATCGCCCTTCCAACGCTTCTTCAACGCATTGTATTCGTCCTCGGTGACTTCGTGCCCCTTGCGATGATAGTAGGTATTGCCCTCGTCAAGGCCGCTACCCGAACGCGTCTGGGCCTGGACCTGGGTACCAGACGGTAAATCAGCATCCCATTCGAGAGTACGGAAGACCTTGGGTCGCTCATCAATTTTTAAAAAGTCAGAGCGTATCTCCACTTCCGCCACATAGCCGGTGGGCACTACGACGATTTCGGCTATCGCTCCGCTACTACTGCCGCCAAAGACCATTCCCAAGTGACGCAATGGCCGAAATGGATGCAACACATAGGTGATCGGCTGGGGATTGTTCCAGTTCGCGGGTTCTGGAAAATCGAAAAGTACATCGAAGTCTGTTTCACCAGAGGGCTTCAGCCTGCCGTCCGAACCCAGTAGTCGGTGGCGAAGGATCCGAGGTCGACTCAAGGTGGTGATCTCTTGAAATGCTACGAAGATTACCCGGTTTATCCAATAAACAGCCCCCAAGTCCCATTTCCACTGGGCGATGAACTGACCAGTCTCGCTCCAGTTCAGTTCCTCCCAGAAAGTGTTTACATCACCGTCGATCATCGCCGGAGCACGCTCTTTGCCCTGATCGTCAATTAGACCGCCTCTGGCTATCGTGTCGACTGCTATATTTTGTCCGAATGAAATGACCTCGATTTCGGCGAGAGCCGCATTTTCGCTTTTGCTGTCCGCTATGATACGGATATACTGGATAGGGGCAAAATTCGTATTCCTATCGGCAGCGCCATCGTCTTTTATCAGCCGACTCTGATCCGTTTCTTCCTTGTTCCCGTCAACACCTGAGTAGGCCGGAGCATCGGCCTGTCCTAACCAGATTACTTTTTTCGTCGCCTCGCCGGAAACCGCGGGAAACGTTACTAGCGTCTCCTCGTTGCGTTTGGTCGTACCCCCGATAAGATTGAAGGCGAAGACGTCGTCGGTGAATGACTGGGACTTGCCGTCGGAACCAAAGACCCTAAATGCTCGCAAGGGGCGTGCACCGGTCTCTTCGGGAAAGTGTAGACGCACTTCCGAGACAGCCACCATACGGCCCAGGTCTATCTCAACCCACCACAGATCTAGCGCATCGGTCTGTTCGGGCTGCCAGTAGGTACTCATATCGTCATCAATAATAAGACTTGCATCAGCTAAATTGGATCCGGCCTTCCAAACTCCGCCGCGCTGAACACCGGCTTTCAACTTATGCGTAAAGAGAGAGGAATTGGGAGCGGCATTAAAAGGCTGAGTGAACCGGACCGGTTTTATCGACCCATCCGTTCTTATATCCAGGGTCCCCACGGGGAAATTCCACGACTCCCATTGAGCCTTAGTATTAATTATAAATGATTCCTGGGCGTAGACATTCCCGATTAGAAAAACAAAGATCAACCAACGGTACGATAGTCTATTCACCAAAACGGGTCTTTCCACGGTTTTGCCAACTTCCAGCGTTAGGATCGGAGTGCGAGTTCACCGCTCCCAACCTAACCTTCAATATTATACCATTTATTGCACCCAAATATCAACTTCTATCCAGAATGAACGAAGCAGTTTTTGTTAATAGCCGGGCAGTAAATCCCTCAATCCTGGATACTCCAAGCTCTTCGGGGTCATATCGATGACTTCCCACTTCTCCACCCTCTTTAGCAGTTTCCGAACAAGCTATCGATTGCTTCAGTTCAAGATCGATCAACCTCGAAAAACTATCGTATGGCCAGACCTCTTCAATCCGAGCGCTGTAGTTTCTCATCTCAGCAGCCAAAGAGATCCGCGCCCACCATATCCACCCTCTCCAATTCCCTAATACGCATGCTCCTCTTGTTGGACCATCACGTGCAGATGGAGCATATTATTCCAATCGGCAACTGCTAGAGTTTGCAATGGCCAAGCGCTATGCCCGAGCAAACCCGATTCATCCGCCTTAACATGCGAATCGATTGGTGGATCTACCCGGACACTGGATGAATGACTCATAGGAAGATCACACACCTAAGCCGCCCTATTGCCTACCCTTCCACTACTATCGGCCCCGATGGCTCTTTTGGATAAAGTAAAGAGTACCACCCAGAGTTGCGGGTCTTTACGACATGAAAAGGAGGATCGACATGCAGTATTTTGGATTGACGCTCGAACTCAAAGACGACCCCGAAGTGATCGCCAAATATAAAGAATACCATGCCAACCCTTGGCCGGAACCTTTGGAGGGGGCAAAAGAAGTGGGCGTGATCGATATGAAGATTTTTCTCTTGGGCACGAGAATGTTCATGTTCCTGACTGCCATCGACGATTTCGAACCAGAGCGCGATTTTACCCGTTATATGGAACAAAATACAAAGGCGCGTGAATGGGACGACCTTATGCGGACCTTTCAGAAAAGAGTCCCTGAGGCGAAAGACGGAGAGTGGTGGGCTACCATGGAGTTGGTTTTCGACATGCAACGTCATATTTGAAGGAGCGGCTCGACAGGCAAAGATTTCGGCCTCGTTCGTCGCATTGACACAAACGCCATTATTCTTTAGAGTGCGTCTTCAATGAAAAACCGGAACCAGGTGGCTGCCCGATTCTGGCCTCGATCCGAGGATCGTATGAATCACCCCAAACTGGTCGCAAAAGGAGGATTCTGTGGTTTAGTATAGAGTATATTCCCAGCACCCATAAGTATATTCTATCCGAGTGCGGCCTTCTCTCCACCTCGATCCGTTGATGCCATGAAATACCTTGAATTCTCATCAAAAGGAAGACTCCATAGTGTACTGTGAATTTTTTTTCTATCGATTGCATTTATTGGCTACTATTGAAATGTCCGATATGCGATGGTGATAAGAAAAGTGCTGCTGATCGCTCTAACGATCTTCGGGTATTGCATTTGTTCTGTTGGATGCAGTACTCCCCTTAGCCCTGTTGAGGAAGAGTTCCTGGGCACCTGGGGGACAACCTTAATCGATGAGGAAGGTGTAGAAGTCATTGTCATCTGGGAATTCGTCTTCGAATATGGCACACGTCGTGTAGTCTTCAACGAAATCTACCGAGACAACCAGATCCTCAGCCGGCGAAAAGGTGAATGGCATGTAAAGGCTTCGAACAACCTTCGTGTGGTTTTAGACAATGAGGATCTGCACATTAGTGATAATTACGAGAATTCAAGTTCTTCCTACCAAGACGAAGGCTTCGGAGAGCTTATCGGTTCTATTTTCGGCGAAGTGTTGGCCGCTCTTACCGACGACGAATACGACATTGAATACTACCGCAAGGGTAATGAGCTATACCTCAAGTGGTACAACGAGAAATTTCATGCATATCATAATATTGAAGACGCCTCCCAAGCCGTTACACCTGGCCAGTAAGCAGTGAAATAGGACAATAATGGCCGATCATGAAACTCAGACAGTACTAAAGCGGTTATCCATACCAATCGGGATCAGCCTCACCCGCGATCTCTTATTCATTAGTCTGTACTATAGTTGCCTTCTCGATGGTGTATGGGATAGTACCGAAACGCTCCTATGCTTCATTATCCCAAAGCTCGCTGAAATCGTCGTCGCAATTTTCAAATTCAAAGTAAGGGTTTGGTCCGCAATAATACGATCAGCTATCACTATCCTATGCCCGAACCTCATCCCTGGATTAATATTATTAACATGGCCAGAGTTTTCAGGTCCGTTGTTCGGCATATCTATTTCAATCTTTGTTAATTGCTTAGTATATATAACCTATTCACCAACTGAACCTAAATAACCCATAGATCACAAAAGCAATGGCCAATGTCGGTATAGAATCAATTCATCGGAATACCAAGGTACCTCTAATGCCGCTCCGATTCCCCCACCCTCCAGAGCCACGTCGCCGTCGTTTAGCAACCACGCTTATTGTACAGTAGGATATCAACCCTCAAGAAGGAGATCGCGATGATGGAACAAGAAGAAATCGAAGTGAGAGCAGCGATAGATATCTTTAGCGATGGGGTACGCAATGGAGATATCAAAGCGATGGAGAGCGTCATCGCCCATGAATCGAATATTGTATTTTACGGCTCGCAAGCCGGAGACAAAGAGGTGGGGTGGGACGCCGTCAGGGCCTCATTTGAAGAACAATTTCAAGAAACAGGAGACATACAATCCGAAGTGCTCGATAGCACTATTTCGGTCGTCGGAGATCTTGCCTGGGCTGCCTATGATTTACGATACGGCGAGGAGGGCGGACCTGCTTCGGACACCTTCGAATCCCGATGGTCCTGCGTGCTGCATCGCGATGTCGATGGCTGGAAAATGGTTCACATGCATCACTCCCGCGGTCGCTGATTTCCATAGAATTAAGGAGAGTCCTGCGTTCTGGGCGAGTTGTTGCACTCTTCATTTCTTTATCTTGTTTATCACTCTTATCGGGGCGCTCTTGCTGAGCGGAAGCCCTATCAAACTCATGATAAGAGGCATCGGCGATTCTCTAGACAAGACCGAAACCATCGCTGCAGCAAAAAGCTATAAAATAGCCCGGCTCTATTGTATCGGCGCGGGAATAATCGGCGCTATGACGGGCTGGATGCTGGTGCTAAAAAACATCAACGATCCCGCCAAAATTCTTCTATATTGGACAGGCGATTCGATTGAATTGCATCTTATCCTGTAGACCCACGGGACAAGTAAAGGTACTCCGAGTAATGACTAGCTCCGAACAAACGCAACCAAACCACCTCCCCGCGAATACGGCGGCAGGCCTCAGCACCGAGCAGAAGCAGAAGTATGCCCGCGACGGGTGGGTTATCCTGCCCTCTCTCTTCACGGCCGAAGAGTGCGACGGACTCATCCGGCATATGGACGCCGTACACACAGGCGAAATCCCCGTCGTGGGGATCGAACCGCCGGAGGAAGATGCCGACCACCTCATCGATGCAGACCAGTGCCATATCCACGACCCAGTCTGCCGCGACTTCATGCTGCACCCGAAACTCCGCAACCCCCTCAAGGATGCCCTGGGCGGGGACGAACCCGAGGGCATCAAGAGCCACTACTGGTGGAAGGGCAGCCAATGGTCGCAGAACTGGCATTGCGACGGAACCCCGCTTTCGGGCTGCATTGGCGTGTGGATTCCGCTCGTGGACGTGGATGAGGAGATAGGCACGCTCGCGCTGCAGACAGGCGGCCATCTCCGGCGCAAAATTCACCACGACGACCTCCGGTCGGGAAAGTGGGCGGGTAATCGCACGCACTCAGGCGACCCGGAACTGGGTGCCAGGCTAAAGAAGGAGATCTTCGAGGAAAACCAAGCGGCTGGGGCGGAGGAGGTGCACATCGTGGCAAAGAGGGGGGCAGTTGTGATCTTCGACGGCCATTTGTGGCACCGAGGATTGATGGGGCGCGACCCAAGTGTCTTTCGCCAGGTCTATGCGTGCCACTACATCTCCAGCACGTTCAAGGAATGGCCGCACGTATTGTGGGAACGCATCGATTTCGACGGAATCCCCCGCTGGTCCACCGGCGATGAGCCGACACCGGCCGCACGCCACAATGCCCTATTGCCACGGCACCCGGCCATGGAATTCACAGGTTCGAGCAAGCATCCTTCGCTCTTACCGACGCGCAAGGATGCCCCTCTGCAAATCCTCAGCGAGGAGCAGGCGGACGATTTGGATCACAAGGGGTACACCGTGGTCGAAGATGCCTTCAGCGCTGCGGAGATTGGGCAGCTACGAGAGGAAATTGATCGACTCGAAGAGGAGAGTGTGCTGCGCCTCAAAGCCCAGGGCAAGCAACCGTCGCGCAAGATCTCGAGTGTTGATAAAATCACCTTTACGAGCGGGCTGGCCCAGCAATCGGCACTTGCGCGCTCATTCTGCGCCAGTCCATTCTTCCAGCAGGTTTGCCACGATGTTCTCAACTGCGACGATGTGCGGCTGTACCACGAACAGGCGGTGTACAAAAAGCCCTGCCCCGGCCGGGTCTTCCCCTACCATCAGGACAATGGCTATACCTTCATCGAACCCCTGCAATACCTGACGTGCTGGGTTGCACTCAACGATGCAAACGCGGAAAACGGTTGCCCGTGGTTTATACCGGGGCTCTTCAGGCGGGGGCCACTGCGGCACGAATTTGATGAGAGCAACGGTGGGTGGACAATCAGCGGCCTTCGGTCCGACGATGCCGTCTGCGTACCGCTCAAAGCGGGTTCGGTGGCGATCTTCTGGAGCTTGACGCCGCATATGACAGGGGCTAATAACACCGAAAACGTGCGCAAAGCCTATATTTGCCAGTATGCCCCTGATGGGTATGATAACAGAATTTGGGATAAAGATGCCAACGGCGGGCGCGGGGAGCTTATGAAGCTAGACGCCACCGAGAAGGCTGCTGTGAATGAGAAGCGAAACTTCTTGGTACTGAAGGGAACGAAGGGAGTGTCACCACCCTCTTTGGGCTCTGAATCCCAATAGACATTCGCCCATACTCTAGATTTCAACCGGGCTTCTCATCCGTCCGCCAGGGTATGGCACTGGGGCCGGTCGGCCGGGGGCCCGAGGGGCGTATGGGCATTTTCTCATAAGAGCGATAGCACACGTCCAGGTGCGGAGTTTCTACCCGCATATGTCCGCGATAACGCGATTCCATCAACGCGTCCAGTGCCCCGCTTATCAGCAAGGTGCGCTCCACCGGGTACTGGGGCTTTCCGGTGAGAAACATCTCCTGGATGTTGAGCCCCATATAAACATAGTGCGGATGCGGATCGCCGTACAGGAAAACCTCCATTCCCTGCACCTCACCACCCCTTCTGCCGGCGTACCCCCAGCCGCGCAGATGTCCATTTAGCATCAGACTTGCGGCGCGTAGCCCGTCCGCATATTCGAGGAGAAACAGAGCGGGATTCTCGCAGTTGTCCTCCATCCGCCCCAGTGTTCTCGGCTCGATGTGCTCCTCTGCAGCAGCGGCCAGCTCTCGTGACCACATTCCCCTCTTTCCCACCTCCCATACCTCTTTACCTTCCAGGCATTGAACCGCGACGATGCCGGTCTCTCCGTTTTTTCTACGTTCGACCATGCACTGCAGCAGTTCCAAAGCATGGAACCCGTAGGCATCCAGCCCTCCATATGCCACGGAAATTGCTTCCTCTAGCGGGGTTTCGAGTTCGTATTCTAACCAGGGATTGCGATAGGCCACCGGCAGAGACGATCCGGCCATCAATGGCACCTGCAGTTCACGAGCGCGGTCGTACATCCACCTGGCCTGTTCCCAGCTATAAGAAAGGTGTTTGTCATTGAAAACCGGCACTGAACGCCCCGAAGTAGAAAAGAGCCCACACACCTGCTCGAAGAAAGAGTGGCGCGGGTAGAGCTTCTGTTCCTTTTCGTTCGATCCGTAGTCGCCGTGTTCCCCGATGATGAGCACTCCGTCCACCGATAATTCTTTCCCCCCCAGGCTGAGTGCTTTGACAATGCTCGGGTAGATGGGTATGCCGTGTTCCCGGGCAAACGGGATGCAGACATCTTCTTCGTGGATCTGATCCATATAGATAGATGCTAGATCTATCTGTGGTGCCAGGATGCCATTGTCTGTGGGAAAGCCCTTGATCAGTTTGGGGAGGATCACTTCGGCATGCGATCGAGTGAAACAGGTGGTGAGTATCGCAGCAATCTTCTTGCGCCCGCTCATAGGCTACCCTTTGAATCGATATTGATTAGCTCGACATTAGTTTCGCCATCTCCCCACTCGGGATTTTCCGATGGTGTGGCAACAACTCCACTCGCCAATTTCTGGTCCAGCCAGCACTCGGGTACACTTTTCCCGTCCAGGCTAAGCCTCCCTATTCATGGGGACGTGCTGATATCCAATTTGTCCATCTTCCAAATATTTCGCTGGAAGCACCCAACTCCCATTATAGATAAAAAGGCTCCATCACAGCAGGCTTCACGCTGGCTACCGAAGTACCCGCTTATATCGGCCCTGTCCATCACCTTAGCGTCGAGTGTCCAGTATACGGTATTGGCATCATCTGTCAGGTAGAGTCCGTAGCGCCGGGGTTTACCGAGCATAGATTCGATCTCGGATTCAGACCGATAAACCCTGGTCGCCAGCGCAACACAAGGAGCGGTGATATAAGGACCACCCCGTCCAATGGCCTCCTCGTGCAAAACCCGTAACTCTTTGTCGGTCAGTCCCTTGGATTCCTTACGCCCAAAACCGTCCTGTGGATATTTTGCAAAATCCTCTGGCAGGAGTCCTCGTACGAGATACACATAGAGCCCATCGTTGCGCAGGAGATCAAAGTGCAGTTGCACCCCGCGGTCCTTCTGCTTGTCCTTTTGGCCGCCGACACATCCTTGCCAACTGCCCACCGTCATGCTCCACGCCTGGACCAACTGTCCCGGCTCGTCCAGTTTCCGATCGTAGTCTTCATGAGAGAAATCCACGACAGTGATCTCTACACCATTGGTGCCAATCAAATTGGGATTTAAGAGCTTCTCACTGGTCGAAAAACCCCCCATAGAGACGACCCCAGGGCCGGGAGGTGGCTTGCGCTGGACTTCCATCAGCCAGTGACCACCCTCTGTTCTGGAATTGCCGTCATTTAGTCTGTCCCAAGACCTGTTGAATACAATCATACAAAACCCTTTCTTGACATAATCTTATTATTAATCCTCACACTCATCTATTTCATCTTATGTATTCCCGGCGGTGCAGGCTTTACGATACGTAATAAACCGTATTTCGTGGTCAACAGGCAAGGATTCCATAGCATCAACTGGAGATGATCTCTATTGGCACCTGGAGTCGCCTTCGAGAATCTGCCCATTTTCAACCTGAGTTTTTTATGGTCGAAATGGATATCTTATTGCCGGGGATGGCATCTAGTGAGGTTGGATTTCTCTTGATTTCATGCAGAAACGCCCCATCGAGAAAAGACGCTCGATGGGGCGTATGTGTTGGTATTAGGCAATTCCCTTTGCCAGTCTGTCAATCTTGCCCCATACATTCCTCGGGACCGTGACAACCCGATGGAACCGTATGTTCAAGGATTGGGCAAATCCTTTTGCCTTTCGATTCATCTTACCCCATATATCCCATCGGGACCGTGATAACCCGATGAAACATATGTTCGTTGATTGGGCAATTCCCTTTGCCCGTCTATTTACCTTGCCCTATACGTTCCATCGGGACCGTGATAACCCGATGGAACGTATGTTCAAGGATTGGGCAAATCCCTTTGCCCGTCTGTTAAAAAAATCGGCACCAAATTCCGAACCTTTAGAAAATATTAATATCATTTGATATTATTTATTACTATCCTCATTTAAGATCGGCAAAATAAGGGCCCCCAAACTAATTATCCCAGCCTTCATCATTCGCAAACGGGCCGACGTAGATCTCTTCAACCGCTAGATCGGCAAAGCGTTCACTCCAAATCCCAATTGAAAAATGCTCCTGTTGCGGCACAAGGGAAAGCGAGGTCCAAAATCCCAATCCCCGCATCGAAAACGCTACCGTCGTCACCTGGCCCCCTCGCAATTCTATCTCCATGCCCTGCTCTTCGCCACCATACTCGACTTCAACCCAACACGGACCAGCTGGCAAATTGCGCAATAACACGCCATGCACTCTTTCATCAATTATTTCTACCTGCCCTATACTCCCCAGTTTCAAATGCAATCCCCCCTCGCCAATCCGCTTGCCCAAAGGGGCGCGTAACAAAGCCAACGAAGCTTCGAGGTCACCAAATAAATCTTCATCCTCCACCATCCACTCACTTTCCGCCTCGGGATCAATTATCAGCTGGTCATTTACCACCCGCTCTTGTCCCCAAGCCGGTGCTCGCCTTTTAACCGCAACGCCCCCCGACCGAGTCAGCGCGTAGAACACGATATTGCTCGCCGCCTGCAAAGCGGGCATTTTCACTGGTTCCTCCGCCTCTGTCATTTCCGCTTCTTCCTCACCGCCTTCCGCCGCCGCCTCTTCTGACTCGGGACAGCTCGATGCCAATCCGCTCCAGCGCCGATGCAACTCGAGATCGCTAATGATCGCGACCACCTGGCCTTGCCACTCCACCCCATAGAGACCACGGGGTGGTTGCGAAGTACAGGGCATCTGGTCTGGGTAGTACCAATTCGAGCCGGGGATTTCGGCCACTGGCCGTTTGAGCTCACCAGGAAAGCCGTTTTCATAACTGTAATAAGCATGATAAAGAGCGTGATTGGCCGGCATGGCAAAGAGCCGGCCTTCAGCACCAATCAATCTCTTGAGCAAAGAAATCATCGTCTCTAAGAAACGTCGATCATCCGACCCTTGGCCCGCGTCAATAAAGAGCATCCCCCCACCGCGCAAATACTCCCCCAAAAAGACCTGTTCTTCTTCGCCCAGTACCACGCGCGGCCCATTGGTCGCCCCGCGTGGTACTCCTGGAAAGAGGAAGTGTACCGGGTCTTTGAGTAGAGGAGACCCATTAAAATAATCGATGGGAAAACCACGCATTTCGGCCTGAACCTGGGTCTGATCACGTACATAGCGGGCCAGGTCCGCCAATACTGGCCGACCACCCTGCGATTCATCCAGACCATAGCTCCAGGCCCCGTTGAGCCTGAGCGATGTAAATTTTACAAAACCACGGGTACCACGGCGATGATAGAGGTCGGGAATGATCACCGCACGTTCGGCGTCGGCACGCATTAAATCCTCGATCCGCAATAACTCCATCGCCTCGAAGGCTGCGCTATCTACGACACTGGGTGCCGTCGGATCGGGCATCGCTTCGACCAGCGATTCTACACCATCGCCTTTGGGCAAGGTCGGATCATAGTCCTCAAGCTGCGGCGGGGCAACAGTCTCCGCCGCAGCAACCAACGGCATAGCCCCTTCGGGCAGCGAGGCTGGCCCACTCTCCGAGCGCAGATATTCCATATCGACGCTGAGCAAAGTCGGAGCCCTGGTCCGCAGCTTTTGTTCTTGCACAAAACGGGGAGTCGTCACCAGTCGGGCTCGGAATACGCTGACTTCTCGCTCAGCCAGAAATAAGTAATCCACTAATAATAGCACAGCGAAATGCAGGATTAGTGAGAGAACTATACTCGTTGAGACAGATCGGGACATAAAAAACGCTTAGCAGGACTGCGTCACGGCAGCGATCCCTATCATATCAATCTCCGCCGCCCATAAAGAATGCACACCCGGGGCCATCATATCGCTATAGCCCGCCAGAAGACAACATACTGCTTCTCATAGAGTCTCGCCTGCTGCCAATCCCGTTCAATAAACTACGGCGACAGGCTGCAAGGCAGTCTCACTGCCCTTATCCGTCTCTACTTCCACCCGCACCAGATAGATGCCAGGACCGACTAGCTCTCCGGCCCCATCTCGACCGTCCCAGCGAGCCGTATGGCGCCCCGCGGCCTGAGCTTCTGGCTCTGCCTGCCATACCCGCCGTCCGTCCAAGGCATAGATGTCTATCTTTACCTCGGACGCCTGCTGCACCCGGAATAGGGAATACTGGATGGATAAGTGGTCGTTGATCCCATCTCCCTGAGGGGTAAAAACGCGGCTCCCCGTTTCGAGGTGCCCCAGTAATCCCCCTGCCGAGGCGACCGACGCCACCACCAGCATCTGGTTCGAACCCAACTCTTCGCTGACATCACCGCTTTCGACTCGCTGCAACAAATTCTGTTGCCCACGATTGAAGACCTCCCCCCCAAACTTTGCCGCCTCGCCGTAGAGCACCGTTTCCAACCCAATGCGCAACCTTTGATCGCCCTCAGGACTTAAACGGCGAGGCAAGAATACCACAAAACCGTTTTCCTCGTTCACGATGCTGTCCGGTTCCACAGCGGCCATAGGATCACCCATCTCCAGCCAGCCGAACTCCGCTTCCGCCGGCGTCATGACCCGCACGACGTCGAAGCCAGTACGATCCGCGCCGGAAAACTCAACGCCTAGATCGTAGACGAACAACTTTTTCTCGCCCACCGGAACGCGCACCCGCCCACCCTGCGGCCGGCGGTCTTGCTCCAAGACCACCTCGCCCACGACCCGATCGGCTAATAGCGGCGCAATTTCGATTTGCAGCGAGTCTACCCGAGCAAACTCAAAGAACACATCCGTCTCCAACTGCACTCGCAATTGAAAGTAGCGGCCCCACGGCAGGCGCGGATGCTCCCCCGATTGCTCGAGTGGCACCGACCAGAAGCTCCAGTTTTCCAGGTCCTCGACCACCGGTCCCCGGAACCCCGCTATCGCCGTGGCGCCCTGCGCCTCCAGTGTGGAGATGGAACTAATCGAGGTCGCCCTATGAACAGTGGAAACCAAGCGTTCCCATTCTTTCCTGGTTAGTTCCACATGCGCTCCCAGATCGTCAAAACCGAAATAGGCCGTCGGGGTTTCGTCACGACCTGTCCTCATTTCTACCTGGACGCGAACCGGACCATCCTCCTGGGCCACCAAGTGCTCGGCATCTTTGCGCCACTTACTCACCTCGAAGACCACCTGTCCAAAGTTGACCTCCCGTCCCAGGTCCACTATCTGCGATTCCCAGGTCACCGCAGGCGCAAAACCTCGGCCATAGACCTCAAACTCTGCATGAGCCGACTGCACGACAATCGGCTGGCCTTCCAGAGTGATTCCATCCGGCATTTCCAGGAGGCGTAAAAAGCGCAGGGCCTGCAGCGGAAAGCGAAGCTCGGTAACGCTGTCGCGGTTCGCCGTGCGGTGGGCCAGCAGATTTTCCAACGGGCAGCAAAAGCCTTCCCCACGCCAACTGAAAAACCGCTCCATCTCCTCTACCAATATGCCGCTTTCGAACTTGTTGGACGTCAGACTGAATGACTTTAGGACATAGTTTGGACGGTAGGGCTGGTCGTTGTCGGGGCTCACCCCCTCAGGGGGATAAAAGACAAAGCGTTCCACCGGGACCTGTGCTCCCATGTCTATTGTATAGTAGATAGTAGATCCGGATGGCGCTCGACTGCGCGGATCAGCGACCTCGTCTCTGCGCTCCACATACGTAATGGGATCGCCGTCGATAATGTTGAGGAGATTCACCTGGTACAAAATGCCATAATTTCCTAGATTCACGTCGCGGCTTCTCAATAGAAAATTACCATGTCCGACCCACAAGCGCGGATGGCCCAGCCGGTAAACAGGATCGGAGGTGAACCTGAAGCGCTGCCAGGGTCCCAACCGAGGCAAGAGGTTTTCATCCGGCTTGAGTTCGAAAGGCTGAAGCGCCCCAGCCGAGGTCGAGTCGTCCGTCATCAGACCGAAACCCCCTACCTCGGTCCAGGGAACACCTCCCTCCCCTCCGAGCTGCCACCAATTTTCCTGGGCCACTCCATGAGTGCAAAACCCCGCAATCCCACATAGCATGGCAGAGGCCAAAATCGCCACTTTCATAGGCTCAAAAGGATCTATCGTAGAATTAACCGAACAACACTCAGCCAAACCTAATAAAGAGAAATAGCGGAACTGAAAAAAGATCTCGCTGTGTGCACGGGTGATTATGCACAATTTTTCCGGAACCGAATTCGCATAGCCAAATCGAGTACTAAGCCCCTCTTGGCAGAGGAGCAAACACATGACAATCGAAGAGCGATTTTCTCAGTTGGAGAAACGAAACAAATGCCGAACTGCCTCGCTGATGCTACTGCTCCGGATCAGGGTGGCGTCAAATCGACGTCTTTGTTCTCTTCCGTGTTGTCTTCGTCATTAGCGAGGATTTTCTTCAGATTCTTGACGATGATCCACATGACAAACAAAGAGATTAGAACTGTGACGGACATTATAGGCACGAAGACATAAGAGTCCATGCGGGTGACTCCCCGTATAATGGTTCATGTCCCGGCCAATATACAGAAAACACAGAAGGCGTGGGCGAATAAATATGATGAGAGTCACTGGCAGATGGCAGCAATGGCGGTGACTTATATAGTGGATCAGGCGGTGGTAGATACGTGGGAAAACGGAGGACGATGATAGGCAAAGAGAAACGGAACCGCAGTGAGGACCGTCCCGCTTTAGGTCTCGGAGATGCCACAAGGATACTTCTTTCACTCGACCAAGTGCACCACGCTCAACCCGTAAACAATCAGGGCTGGGATAGTAAAATGCACTCGACCCGAACGTATCTCGTGCGGTAGGTCGAGACCTTCTCGCTTTTCCGGGTACAGCCATTCCACCCGCTCTACCCGAAATCCTGCCGGCACGGCGCATTCTACCTCTAAAGGTCCAACCGGCTCCGGCACCTCAATATCGCTGTTTTCATCCTGGCGATAATTCACCCAGTGCAGCACCAGGGCTTCGACCTGACTAGGCTTCCAGGCCCGCACGCGCACATACCAGGGTGCATCCGTGCGCAACCACACCGGCTCGAGCATTTCTTCCAACCGTTTCAGGAACTCCCGCCCAGAGGCATCATGCTGGACTGAGGGATATACCGGAACCAATGTATCGGGTTGCAACTCGACCATAGGTGGGCTCCAATCCCTGGCCGGCAAATTATACACCTGGGTAGATTCTTGTGCTTGCCAAGCGGCCAAGAGCCCTTCTTCATAAGGGGTACCATCTTCCATCAAAGTGCCGGTTCCTTCACTGAATATCACTTTGGCTCCAGCCGCAACATACTGCCGCAGGAAATCGCCCTCTGCTGGCGTCAAACGAGCAATACCCGGCAGGATTAAGACCGGGTACTCTGCCCCCTTATGCACTAATTGCTCATCCAGTAGAATATCAAAGGGCACATGACCATCCTCCATAAAACGCCCCAATGTTTTAAGCGCATCAAGGCATTCCTGCTCCTGCTCCAGTTCGGCCCGGCGCGGATAGACCAACCCCACCTGGGACCAGGGCTTAGCGGGGTGAATCAACCCATCATGTGCGGCCAGAAAGCTCTGATAACGCTCTATGGGGCCGGTATAATCACTCCCTTCAATGGCCATTCGCTCCTCTGCCCATGCGTGGGAGCCCAGTGCCGCACTGTGATTGGCCCCGGCTTCGGCGATAGATAGACGCAACCGCTGGCCATCGTATTTATTCAGCACCATTGGCTTTCCGCCACTCATTGCGTAGGTATACCGGGCTGGTAAACCCGTATCAGCCAAATAGCCATGCTCGAGACTGCTGTAATTTTTGTTGCCCCCCTGACTGTACCAGATATAGTCCTCATCCCGAGCCCACTGGCTTGCGGGCAGCAGACAGCGCTCGTCCCAAACACCCAAATCGTATTTATGGTACCACTGTGCCAGCAGTAAATCGGGCTTGAGGGCCCTCCCGAAGTCGATGAATAAAGCGTCGAAAAATTCCTTGCGGCGCCGATATAAAACCTTTTGACACAGGCGCGCAAAGCGGTCGCGCAACTCTGGCGGCGCATCTGCACGCGCCACCAGCGGCTTGTCGTACTCCGTCCCGGACGGAGGACCATCCGCATCCAATACTTGTCTTAATTCACCGGCGTCAAACTCCTCATCCAGGCGTTGGCCCAGATAGCTGCGACAATAGGTACACTGACAGAATTGTTCGAAGTTGTGGTGTGCATTAAAGCCATCTACGCCCACTTCGATAGCCTTCTCGACCATTGGCTTTAACAGCGCCAGCCAGTGCGGATTGCATACGCAGCCGCTATAGGTGCGGTAGGGACGCCCTTCGATGGGCCAGGACCGCAGTCCACCATCGAGGGTGCGTTGCAGGCAATCTTCCAAGGCCACCTGCGGCGCAGGGCCCAACAACTCATCCGTCCATAGTTGGTCCCAAACCCCGAAGAGCCCCTTGCTCCTCTCATGGTCGCCGTAGTGCCAGCCCAGACTCATCTGCGCGACTACTTTGGCACCGGCTGCCTGTATTTGAGGAATGCACTCGGCCGCCAACGCCAAATTCTCTTCAATCCCCACCAGCGGCATACCGGGCCAATTTCGGTCTACCCCAGCATCATCGGCCAGTCCATAAAACATCGGTCCAAAAGTGCCGGTCTGGACCACCTGCAATTTGGCGCGCGATACGTGCTCGACCAGATCCAAGTGCTGGGGCATCACCCAGTATTCGGCCATGCGATTAAACCAAAAATCCTTCATATCTACTCACTCCGACTTAAAAAAATTTGGAATCAAAATCCATGACCAGATAACTTGATTTGATCCGTTTAAGATAAGAATTTTGGGGCTTAATTGGAGTTTTTCGAACTCTTATAACCGTGCCCACCACGGGATCGGATCAAGCAGTGGTTCGGATACTATATATTTAGCCTTTTGCGGTTCACTCTAATCACACTTGGTTGGACCTATAGTCGTAGAGGACAGAACGCACCCATTCGGGCAACTCATCGTCATCATTGAACCACTTGATCAGATAAGGGCTCTTCAAAACACCAAACCGCTGGCCGATGATAGCGCCATGACCGTCCGTTCCTCGCCAATAACCATTCTTGCAACCAGGCCATTCGTCTTCAGGACCGCACAGCACGACCACTTCATCCTGCGGCTCATTGTTGATGGCGTAGCGGCCCGTAGCATCGAGACCGTCGATATAATGACCAGCATACATCTTCGCCCTAGTCTTACCATTCTCGACAATACCGGCTAAGATCTCCATGGTTAATAATCCTATATAATTGAGTGCCTAGTCCTAAACTAGAGTACGGTCTTCAGAGATAGTTTATAAAAGCGGTAAATATACGCAAGATACTGAAGGCGTGGGCGAATAGAAATGCCTGGGAGTCACTGGCCAAAGGTGGCGATAGCGGTGTCCTATATATCGTGGTGCAGACTGTGGTGGATTCGTAAGGGCAACTAAGGGGAGATGATAAGCAAAGAGAAGCAGAGCGGCAGTGAAAACCGCCCCACTATCGCCATACATCCAACCGCGAAGTGCCCCTCTTTCTACTTAGATAAGACTGGGATTTTTCCTTGTGTTGTAATATTCGTTTTGGTAATTTGATTGCCGCCACGGTCGGTCTTGCTTAGTGCAGGGGTGGCACCGTTCTCCAACCTTCGACCGGAGGCTACCTCATGGGCTTCGAAATCGACCATACATCAAAGCCTCGGACTATACCGCTTTTATGCAAGTGTACAATGAGGCGTTTGAGGTTGAAAGAAAATCACGTCCCGACCATCAAGAACCTAGGGTTATAGTTGTCAAAGCAACTCCGCCACTGAATGCCATGTTGGCCCTTACGCAGCGACGGCATTTTAGTAAAGTACTGTCAGATCTATTCCTTCTCGGCATGGGTATCACCGCCCCGCCCCTGCTGTTGAGAACGCCGTAGACGACGCCCAACGGCCGCCGCCCACCCACCGCCCCACCCATCCGCTTGGATAAGACGGGTGCTTTCCGTATACTGTCGACAAGCATCCAAAATGAAGATTGAAGGATCGAAGGATTGGGAATATGATATCTATTTGGGGTTTGCGTATTGCCACCTGCAATGACCGGGTTTTGCAATCACAAGCACTATAATTGGCGAGTAAAAAAGTTAGCAATGAAAAATGCAGAGCAAAAAATCATTAGGGAAAGTAAGTTTAGAATGAAATTGAAATCTATGGCAAAGGAGCGGCTATGCCGACGGTCGAGCAGCGGTTGAATCAGTTGGAGAAGCGGAGGGGACACCTAAGAGTGGGGTCGATAGGGATGATCCTGGTGCTTGCTATCCAGTGGTCCGCTTGTGGAGATGATCCTGCAGGAGCAAGTCTTACAACTTGCGATGTATCTGAGATTCTTGGAAGCAATTTGGAAGGGCGCGATCTGCGTAAATGCGCAGACCTGGCGGGTGCGAACCTGGCGGGTGCGGAATGGAAAAATGCGAACCTGGCCGGCGTGGACCTGGCGGGTGCGAACCTGGCGGGTGCGGACCTGAAGGGGGCAAATTTGTCTAATGCGTTCCTGGCGGGTGCGGACCTGGCCGGGGCGGACCTGAAGGGAGCAGATCTGGCGGGTGCAGATCTGAAGGGTGCGGACCTCTATGGTGCGATTCTATTTAGTGCGGACCTGAGGGGTGCGAACCTGGAGGCTGCGAACCTGGAAGGTGCGGATTTAGAAGGGGCAAACCTGAGGGGTGCGAACCTGGAGGCTGCAAATCTGGAGGATGCGAATCTGTCTAATGCATTCCTCGGGGGTGCAGACCTGAAAGGTGCGGACTTGGAGAGTGCGAGAAACGTACCTGAACTGAGTTCAACTCAGCAAGATGAGGCCTGTTGGTCCGATTGTGGATAATACGGCAACAACGTGGTCGGGAACTCCAACATTTCGTTTGTGCTTTGCAAGCTTCGGAGTCTTGAGTCGCGATGAAAATAGAATGGGATAATATCGACAAGACAGTTTTTTTAAACGGGAGAACGGACATCGCTTATCGCGATCCGTGCGGACATTACTACGACGGAATATTCCGTGTTTGGCATACGCAAATTCATGGCAAAGCCGGGGACGAGTGGGTTGCCGGGACGGGCGTTGTCGAGAGCTCCGACCTGATTAAGTGGTCAGAGCCACGACTAATTACACCTTTGGAAAAACGATTCAACTATTCGAGTCCAGGCAATGTTATTAGATTCGGCAATCGTTGGGTAATGTGCCTACAAACATATCCGACACCGAAGGGTGGTTTTTTTGGCGATGAATCGTCGAGGGTCTTCACCATGCGGAGCGATGACCTTCTCGAGTGGGATGAACCGGAACTAATAAAGGTAAAAGGTCCTGATGTGGCTCGAGGCGATATGGGTCGCATGATCGATCCGTATTTGCTGGAGGACAAAGACCAGCCGGGAAAATGGTGGTGCTTTTTCAAACAGAACGGCGCCAGCATGTCGTGGTCAACCGACCTTGAGACATGGACCTATTCCGGACACATCGAAGCAGGCGAGAATGTGTGCCTTTTAATCGATGGCAACAATTACGTCCTGTTTCATTCACCAAAAAATGGCATTGGTATCAAGCAGTCCGCAGACCTCCAGAATTGGACAGACCGTGGTTTGCTAACCCTGGGACAATCAGCATGGCCATGGGCACAAGGCCGCCTGACGGCAGGACATGTACTCGACTTGAGAGATGAACCGACCATAGGGAAACTTGTGATGTTTTTCCACGGAAGTTCGCCCGAAGGATGCGCAGTACAGGAGACCCACGGTCATTCGAGCTTAGCATTTGCCTGGAGTCAGGATATGGTATCCTGGGAATGGGGCAAATAGTATTATTGCGATGATTGCCTGTGACACTGCATATTACGACGTCAAATTGGGGTATTAAAAAGGCAATCGCTTGTAAATCTATCAATCCTATGGAGCATCACATGCAGTCTTTATTTATTGGTCGTACTTCTGCGTGCAATGATGTTGACTCATGCTGAATTCATTTATCTCGCTTTTGCTCTTGACTACAATAGGCTGCTCCGGTGACACCGGCACCTCACCATCCCTCGAAGTCCTCGATTTAGATACGCATGTGGTGGCGAACCGCTGGGTATTCCCAATCCATAAGTACGAGGATGAGGAATGGAAAAAAACAGAGGATTATCTGCATACCTCTATGTCCTGGCGATTTACCGACTCATGGGACAAACCTGGTGGAGGGGTCATCGTGATTGGGCATTATTCTTTGGGACTCGCAAATTCCACCACAGAAGACGTACAATTTATCTTGCGTTCCATCCAGTTCAACGACCAGGACTCGAAAGAAATTGCTGTCTACGAAATCGTTCCTGAGGAGTCTATTATAATTCCAATCAATACTCCTAAGACCTTTTCTGCTGATTTTGACATTGAGTTGAATAGTCTTAAAACTGCTAATCAGATCGCCATTATTGGTCCGGTGGGAGCCGCCATCTTTATTCCAAAGTGATTTCTAAGCCTTCAACTTTCCAGTTCCGATGTCAGACGCTTGGTGGAGCAAGCCAAGTGCTAACGAACAAGGCTCACCAGTCATGCGACAACCATGGCTTGCTCCTAAGTAGTCCTTTCCCCCTTATTTTGACAACAAGAAGTCCCTGATCTCAGCAACCAAGAAGAACGGCGCCGATCATATCCACCCACCCCATTCCCGAGATACCTACGCCACTCGACTGATGGACCAAGGGGTGCCGATCGAACGATATCATCGCTTTTGGAGGTGGAAGAGTTTGGCGATGGCGGCGCTATGCGAAAATTTATCTTATTCACCTACAGAGATATGCGGATCGTCCAGATAAACCACCGAGTAACACGCCAGACAACTCGTAGCCAAGCGCAACGATTGCGCTCATCATGAGGGCCATTTATAAGCTATTGCGAAATTGGCAAAAATGACGTCAATATAAGAGATTCTGGTAAGATCCCCCCCCGAAGGCCCATAGCAGCCCTTCCAGAAGTGGCTTTAGGATGAGGCTCAGGGAGTATCAGCGATCAGCCAGCAATCCTCAAGGGCAGACTAATCATTTAGTTCTGGGAAAGGAGTCGGATATTGGCCCAAGATACCAACAGAAGTAGTTGCGATTTTACCGATTATATAGCGGGACTTTTCATTGCCCAAAACGACAGGCCCAACCGTCTTCGTTCAATGAATTTGGGTACATTAGGTCCATTGCAGCGTTCATTACTGATTGCCGATGGCACAGTGACCCGGATCTTAGAAGCCCACTCAAGACAACGGATCGGATCGGTCAAATTAGCTCAAAGCATATGCACCCTGAATGCGGAACATGCTCTACTATCGGCACCAGCCGGAACCACAATAATTCGACGCCGAGTCGTACTGCGGGGCAAGGACACGCCGATTGATTATGCTGAAGCCGAATCCCTCATCGCATCGCACCGTCTTCCGCAGCAGATGGTGGACGAAATTGAGTCTGGCGATGAGAGCCTTGGGCGACTACTCCACCAGTTCAAAATAGAGGTCCGTCGAGAATTACTATTTTTTGGCATCGAGGAACAAAACACTGTGCTCAATTCCGAAGAACAGATCAAGGGCTCGAAGTTGCTGAGCCGTACCTACCGCATTTTGTCTATGGATCAGCCCCTGATGGTCATTGAAGAGAAGTTCCCCGTGGATGGACCAGAATGACCAAACGCATCGAGACCCTGCTTCAGGAGATCATGGATAATGGGTAGGTCTTCGACGTGCGCACCGATATCAACGACAATAGAGGGGATGAATTATTCGAATACGCTACCCTGCACCGAATCGTCCCCTAAACGTGGATACGTGTGGCCACTTTGGAATTTCTCAAACCTACCCCCCACCGCCCCGCCATCCGCTTGGATCTGACGGGGGTTTTGCGTACACTATCGGCAAACCTCTAATAAAGGAGCCTCCGTGCTGACGACCGAAAAGCGCTTGGCACAATTGGATAACCCCAACATACGCCGTACAGTAGCTTTCGGGTTGTTGTGGATCGCATTCTTAGCCCTAGGGTGTGCGAGTTCCGGTCCAAAAATCATCCAGGGCAAAGATTACAATTCAAAATTCGACTTTTATTTTAGTGCTCTAGGAGATACGATAAGGCACGGACCGCTCACTGGGTATTTTACCGAAGTCGATGGTGCCGACGCTGAGGACGCTGGTAAAATACATTGGACTGCCACATATGTAGATGGAAACCTTCATGGACCATACAAAAGTTTTTTTCCAAGTGGGAAGCTGGAATACGACCGCTATTTTGTGGGCGATTTGGAGCACGGCACTCGAACACGGTACCGCGAGTCGGGTGAAGTCAGAAGTGAGTCTAACTATGTCGCAGGAAAACTTGAGGGCGAATCTCGAAGTTATTTTGAAGACGGCACAGAAAGTTTTACGACTTGGTCTTCTGGTATAAAAGAGGGACTTTTTAAAGCCAGCTACAAAGATGGAGCATCTGCAAGTGGTTCTAATAGTCAGGGCGAATGGAATGGAGTGATACATTTTGTATACGAAAGTGGCGATACGGAGAAGGCTACCTACTCTTATGGAGTAAAACACGGCCCGGCTCTCTATACTGCCATCGACAAGAGTTCGGCTGAGATGCATTTTGTCGACGATAAGGCGCATGGCCTTCTTTCCTCTTTCGATGTTGAGGGCGACTTAAGTTTCGTAAAAGGATACTGGAAGGGAGAGAACGTATTTTATCTTGATTGTTCTGAACCAAGTGCGTTCGACACGTGTTCTAATCTGTTGAGAACAGATCAGCTCATAATGACATTGCGATATAAATCGCATATTCTATTTGGAGATATGTTCGGTGTAAAATTCCATATAGATCAACGGCAGGTCGGTTTTCTTGGTGCCGACATAGTTTACGTTGAAGAAATGGATTCTAGTTTGAAGGACATATTGACGGAGGAATACGAAACGCGCAGATTTCGATTCGTTTTCTTACCATCCGATAAACCTGCTGAGACGCCACACCTGGGCATTTTACATACTTGGGACGAAGATGATGGAATGAAACCTGTAGTGACAGACTTCCGATTACATAAAATAGAACTCGTGGATGAAGAAGGTGTCTATATTGAAACCATTGCGAGTACTCGGGATATAGAATAAGAGCTAAAATTGTGAGCACCCCCATAGTTGACCTCGTATCCTGCGAGGTCAACGTACTTTCTTAACCTTTGGCAGGAGGTACTTTCATGCGTCTCGAAATCGACCACACCATCAAGGCCTCGGACTATACCGCTTTTATGCGAGCCTATAATGAGGCACTTGCAGTTGATAGAAAATCGCGTCCCGACCATCAGGAACCGAGGGTCATGGTGGCGGTTTTTGGCCAACTGAATAGAATTCGTATAGAATTTGAGTTTGATACGCCCCCTCAAGCTTGGATTGACAATGGTTGTCCAAGTTTTATTGAGATGGCCGCAGAGCACTACGAAGGATTTCTGAAACTGGCCGAGAGGACGGAAGTGCGGTGGTTAAAAGACGTTGATTTGGCCGCCGTTTAGTTCTACCTGCGACAGGTAAAGAGAAGCGGGGCGGCCTTGAGGGCCGTCCCCCTTTCTACTCAGTCAATTATCCGTCAATATCGTCAATATCTTTTAGAACGGTCGTTTTCACGCTATCCAGGTATCGTGGGTTCCCCCCTGAGATTCGATGCCCAGACCGGCACCCGCCAGCCTCAGGCTGAGCTTCTGCAGCTGGCAGATAGTAGGAGATCGTTTACTCATCAGGTCGACTCCGGTGCCTAGAATCGCGCTACGGGCGGCAACCGCTCATCACCAGACGCCGGCATAGTTGCTGGCCCCGGGGCGATAGGCGACGGAAGTGTTCCACCGGCATGCCCTGCTCTTCGGAAGCTCGGCGCCACGGAGCAAAATATCCGACGCTGGTCATCGGCCGTCGGTGGTTCGAGGTATTCGGAGAGCCGCCATGCCAGCAGCGCACGTCGCGGATGATCGCCGTATTGGCCGGGGCGCAAAGTTGGTTGTGCCGCATCCACTCCGGCTCCCCGGCCAGATCGGGGATCGCCGCCCGACTGCGCTGGGTGCCGGGCACAAAGCGGATAGCGCCGTTTTCAACGGTAAAGTCGACCATGGTGAAGTTGACCACGATAAATGGGGTAGGCAAATCCACCGTAGTACAAACGCCCCAGGGGTCGGCGAGAAAGTCCCCCATGTCCCGGTGCAGCGACTGGATTTGGGCCCCGGGTAACGAATAATCCCCTCCGGCGCCACTGCAAGTATAATCCTCGCTGGACCAAATCTGATCCAGGATCGGCAGGATAGTCGGCAAATCGACCAATTGGCACCAGGCCCAATGCTCCATCTGCATGCCGAAGGAATGGCGGGCAAAACCCCTGTTCATCTGAGCCTTACCCACCTCCGCCTCTTGCTGGTCCATGACCATCTCGGCGCCGGCTTTAGCCAAGTCGAATTGCTCTGTGGTGAGCGGGTCTTTTATACAGACAAAGCCCTCCCGATGGAAAATAGCCGCCGCCTTTTCCAACTCGGCCCCCGCAAGTATCTCCACACCTAACACAGTCGCCTCCTTCGGGTCCATAGTGTCCGAACGCTGCCAAGGTATATTAGAGCTTTTGCCTCAACACCACCGCCTCAAATCCACTTGATAATTGGATCATGAATATGGACTGGTATATTTCATACCCAATCAGAGCCGAAAGCGCCTTCTCAGAGTTGGAGGCCACTCCTCTTCCCAAAGCCCCACCAGCCGCTCGAGCGTACTCTCATCCATCGCCACGTGTCGCCTTGCAGGGTCCATTACCTCCCGCAACTCCGCGCTCCGCTGGCGCACGCCGTCGATCCGCCCGCTTTGGTCGTTGAAACGCATCCCCCCGATACTCACTCCGTCGGCGACCCACGAGATATGGTATCCCTTGCGTGGCTCGGTGTCCTCCGAATGCCAACCAGCATGGAGAAGAGACTGCGTAAAAACTTGGGCGTAGCCACGAGGGGCGGCCATCGCGGTGGGCTCCAGGCCTGCGAACCAGCGGGCATCGGGCTCGCCTTCGGCTTCCCAGCGCGGCCCATGCCGCACCGGCAGCGGCGAGTTCGGGTCCGCCTTCCAGCGCTGCTGCATCTCCTGCCAGTGTGCGCCCAGCCGCTTGTGGCTGCCCTTGAGTACCCGCATCGCGGCGCGTTCGGCGGGCACTTCGTTCAACCAGAACCAGATGGCTAGATGCTCCCGCCGCGGCGTCGCCTCAAAATCCTCGGTCGTCACCTGAACATCTATATGCATGGAATTAGCCCACTCGGACCGGATTCCATGCTTCTCCGGCCAGTCGCTGCGCTGGGCCCTCTCATTCATTTCCGCACGATCGAGCCCCGTTCCCGCACGCCCCGTCTCGAGGATAAAGACCCTGTCGCTGCGCAGCACCTGCTTGGCGATCTCCTCGAACACAGGCGCTGAGATCAACTCCACGTAATCCTGGTCTTCAAGGATGCTACCCAGCGCGGGATCGTCCCCCTTGGCATGGCGATCCCACGCGGCCTCGGCCCTGTCCAACAGGTCGAGGCTGAGCCCCAGGTCCACCAGCACCGCGCCGTCGTCTTCGAAGGCCTGCATCTGTACGGCATCGAGGGGAGCAGTCATGGCCTTGCGGGCTTCTCCGGCCTGACCGCTTGAGCTCTGAGATTCTGTCTGCACAATACATTACCCTTGACCGAATAACTTGATTGGGTCCGTTTATGGTGAGAAATTTTTTGCTAAAGAGTAAGAAAGACTCTTACCAAAAACGATGCAAATCTACTCGGTCAGCCGGTTCCCGTGCGGCTTTACTCGTTGTTACGTGATTAGTGAGGCAGCTGATGGCGGTGAAAGTGTTCAATCCGTTTTTATAGGTATTGAGGGATCATTATCCACCGGCCTTAGGTTCATCACTGTCCTTATCGCTGTCTTTATTTATCAGGCCTATCCACTGGCCCACCTTAAAGCCAACCAAAAGTATTATGACGATCCAAAATGATACGTCTAAATAATTACCTTCTAACCCAAACATAATCCATAGTCTTGTATTGCATATTTATCTATTCGTTCTTCAAGGTTTCTAATACCCCTTGAGTCGCCAAAGACTACATTTTTTCGCCTTTATTCAGAGGCTGCCCTCATTACGGAATCAATAACCAATCCGCTGTAGTACCGTGGCTCTCTGAGATCCACGGTGCGCCCTGCCATCACGTCTCCTCTTCCTCCAACAAGCTTTCGGGTGAAAACACGGCCGCCGACAAACGAGTGACGCGGGCGATGGCTACGGATCCGAGCTCGGCGTTGTTTCCCGGCCGACCGAGAGCAAAGCCGGCGACGACGAGCGGCCCGGACGGCAGGTAGATGATGCCGACATTTCCCTTGATGATACCGCTCGATCCATACTTGTGGGCGATGGTGATCTCCGGCTTGATGTAGCGGGGAATCATGCGGCGGTCACGTCCATCCTTGAGCATGTCGAGCATTTCCTCCGAGCTTCTGGCGCTGAGCATCTGCCCGTGGTGAATCTTCTTGAGCATCTCTGCCATCTCCCGAGGGGCAGCCACGTTGTTTGCGGGAGAATCCGTGTAGGAGAGACTCTCGTAGTCGTGGCCGTGGGCCTGGGAGCTTTTTCTCTGCAGCTCATCGTTCTCGGGGCAAGTTGGCACCTCGTCTCTCAATCCCGCCATGCGGTAATGGTATCGCCCCATCGTCACGGGCGTCCGCGTCTGGGTATATCCCATGTCGTCGAGCATCGCGTTGACGGCCTCCTCGCCCACCGCTTCTACTAAGACCCCCATCAAGAAGTCGGTGGCGGTATTATCGCTGACCGTGATCATCAACCGGCAATAATCTCTAAGGGTCAGCTCCGGCGCGTC
>CAZFMY010000047.1:0-7933 GCA_964520345.1 uncultured Gemmatimonadaceae bacterium
CTGGTATGATGAGGATGGAAACACCAAGGACGAAGACATATGGGAGGACGGGAAGTGTGTCGAGATGTGTGAGGGGGATTGGACTGAAACCAAATTAGTACGAGATTAGATGTCCATAGTGTTTATGTTGCTCGTCTTCCTATTGCTTGCCTGCGCCAGCGCCGAAGCCGGTCCACTCTTTGTCGACGCAACCGGGGAAGCCGGGCTGGACCGACCTACCGTCAGTGGGGAGCCGGACAAGCGTTTTATCCTCGATTCCACCGGCAGTGGTGCGGCATTTTTCGATTACGACGGGGACTCGGATCTCGATCTCTACACGGTCGACGGCTCGACTTATGAAGCCTATGCCAAGCGTTCGGGTCCGAGCAATGTACTCTATCGCAACGAAGGAAACGGGACCTTCGCCGAAGTTGCGGCGGGTATCGAGGACCGCGGCTGGGGCGTGGGAGTGGCGGTGGGGGACTACGACGGGGACGGGAATCGCGACCTGTACGTGACCAATTACGGCGCCAATGTACTCTATCGCAATCGCGGGGACGGGACTTTTGCCGATCTCTCAGAACAGGCGGGAGTCCAGGGCGACGACTACAGCGCCGGCGCGGCGTTTTTCGATTACGACGGGGACTCGGATCTTGATCTCTACGTGGCCAACTACGTGGTTTTCGACATCGAGCCGATCTTGCAAAATCCGCAACTGGACGATCTTTGTAACTACTTAGGAGGACTCAGAGTCTTCTGCGGTCCGCAGGGCATGGAGGGAGGACGGGACCGGCTCTACCGCAACGAAGGCGACGGGACCTTTGTCGACGCCACGATCGAGATGGGCGTGGCGACAGCGAATTTCTACTACGGGTTGGGCGTGGTGCCCGAGGACTTCGACGGAGACGGAGACTTCGACCTTTTCGTCGCCAACGACGAGACGCCCAACGTGCTCTTCCGCAATGATGGCGGTAGGTTTATTGATATCGCGGTCGAGGCGGGCGTGGCCTTTAACGGCGACGGCGAGACAGAAGCGGGGATGGGCGTTGACGCGGGCGATAGCGACGGCGACGGCGATGTGGACCTCTATGTGACCAATTTCTACAGCGAGACCAATACGCTCTATGAGAATCTGGGCAACGGGGCTTTCGCCGACGCCACCGCCGAGAGCGGCCTGGCGGCGCCGACGGTGAGCTATCTGGGCTGGGGCACGCGCTTCTTCGACTACGACCTCGACGGCGACCTCGACCTCTTCGCGGCCAACGGCCACGTCTTCCCACAGGTCGACGAAACCTCGGCGGGGGGTCGCTATGCCCAGCGTAACCAGCTCTTCACCAATGCGGGGCAGGGCGCCTTCGCCGAAGTGGAAGCCGGACCGGGTCTACTGGTAGAAAAGTCGAGCCGGGGGACCATCAGCGGCGACTACGATCAGGACGGGGATGTGGACCTTTTCATCACCAATATCGACGACAGCCCGACGCTTTTGCGCAACGATCTGCATGCGGGACGATGGCTGGTGGTGCAACTCGGGGGGATTGCGCCCAACCCGGAGGGCATCGGCGCCCGGGTGCGGCTTAGGGCGGACGGGCACACGCAGGCGCGGACGGTCAACGGGGCAGCGGGTTATCTGGGACACAGCGATACCCGGCTCTACTTCGGATTGGGCGAGGCGAGCGGCGTTGAGCGCGTGGAGGTGCTGTGGCCGGATGGCACTGCAACGCATTTGGAAGACCTGCCAGCGAACAAATTGCTACTCGTGCGCAAAGGGCGCAGACACGTGTTACGGGATCTGAATGGGCCTCCTCTTCCGGGCGCAAAATAGTCACACTCAGGTCCTCCAAGCCTGCACACAGGTGCGGCCTCACCAGCAGATCTCCTATCCTACCACACAAAAGACTTAACAGACCCAACGCTCTGATGGCAGGTCTGTCACCTATGAGTAACATGCACTAAAAGGCTTTTAGAATAAATCCCCTTCGGCACGAATCTTGTTGGTCTTTCCGTCTACCCTTCAACGGAAAGGAAACCGATCATGCCGTCCACCGTCTTCTCAGCCGCAACCCTAGGGATCGACGCCTACCCCGTCCACGTCGAAGTCGACACCGACCGCACCCTACCCACCTTCACCGTCGTCGGCCTGCCCGACTCCACCGTCCGCGAGTCCAAAGAGCGCGTGCTCGCCGCCATCAAGAACGCCGGCTACCAGTGGCCGCGCAGAAGGGTCACCGTCAACCTCGCCCCGGCCGACCGCCGCAAGGAAGGCTCGGCCTTCGACCTGCCCATCGCCCTCGGCGTCCTCGTCGCCTCCGGGCAGATAAAACCCGTTCGTTTAGGCGAGTTCGCGCTGCTGGGCGAGCTGTCGCTCAACGGCAGCGTGCGCCCCGTCCACGGCATGCTGTCGATGGCGGCGTCCTTGCACCAGCACGGCCTCTACGGCATGATCGTGCCAACGCAGAATGCCCGTGAGGCCGCCACCGCCGACGGTCCGCTCATCTACGGCGTCAGCACCCTGCAAGAAGCGGTGGAAATCTTAGAAGGGGATGTGCGACAAAGACCCTACGAACTCAATGTCGATGACGTCTTCAGGGAACACGGCTCTTACCCGGTCGACTTCTCGGAAGTCCGCGGCCAAGACCACGCCAAGCGCGCCCTCGAAGTCGCCGCAGCCGGCGGACACCATTTGCTGATGGTCGGCCCGCCCGGCTCGGGAAAGACCATGCTCGCCCGTCGACTGCCCACTATACTTCCCGCACCAACCCTGCCAGAAGCACTGGCTACCACCAAGATCCACTCGGTCGCCGGGATCCTGGCCGCGGACCAGGCCCTCGTTGCGACCCGACCTTTTCGCACCCCACATCACACCATCTCCGATGCCGGACTCATCGGCGGCGGTGCCTACCCTCGCCCAGGCGAAGTCTCGCTCGCCCACCACGGCGTGCTTTTCCTCGACGAACTCCCAGAATTCCGCCGACACGTAGTCGAAGCCCTGCGCCAACCGCTCGAAGACCACACTGTCACCATCACCCGAGCACAGATCGCGCTATCCTACCCTGCGCGCTTCACCCTGATCGCCGCGATGAATCCCTGTCCCTGCGGCTACCACGCCGATGCACGACATCGTTGTAGCTGCTCCCCGGCCGCCATCCACCGCTACCGCGCCCGCGTCTCCGGCCCCCTGCTCGACCGGATCGATCTCCACATCGAAGTGCCCGCCCCAGCCTATGAGGACCTGGCGCAGAGTGCCAGCGGCGAGAGTTCGGCACAAATTCGCCAGCGCGTCGATAAGACCCGTCAACGCCAGCTCCAGCGCTTTGCAGGCGAGCCATTCTACAACGCCTATATGGGTTCGCGCCACATCAACCATCACTGCTCACTCGACCCCACAGGACAGGCGCTGCTCGAAAAAGCCATGCACCGACTCGGCCTCTCGGCCAGAGCCTACGATCGGATTCTCAAAGTCGCTCGGACCATCGCCGACCTGGCCAGCAGCGATCAAATCCAGTCACAACACATAGCCGAAGCGATACAGTATAGAGCACTCGACCGCAAGAGACAGCTTTGAAATTTTGCCGCTTAATCCTAATTTTGTTAACATCGGTACTTCGCCGTTTGTTTTTACCCCCACACCGACTGCGTCGATTGGGCATTCGCGTTATTTTTGCCCATATGAACTAAGACCACAGATCCGAGACCAATCTTGCCAAGCGATCCGACATCCACAAATCCTGCAACTTCCTTGGAACACAACCTCAAGGAGCGTCTGCACCGCCTCAACGAAATCGGCGTGGCCCTCTCGACCGAACGCAATCTCAACACCCTGCTCGAGCGGATTCTCGCCGAAGCCCGAGCGTTCACCCGAGCCGACGCCGGAACCCTCTACCTGGTCAATGACAAGGTCCTGAACTTCGAGATCTCCCACAACGACACACTGGGTAGCCACGATTCAAGCTGGGGCGGTGCCGCAGAGATCCCGCCGGTGCCGATCGACAAAAAGAGCGCCTCCGGCTTTGCCGCCACCACCGGCGAAACCCTCAATATCGCAGACGTCTATCTCGACGAAGAGCACCAATTCGAAGGCCCTAAGATCTATGATGAGCTGACCGGCTACCGCACCCAGTCGATGCTGGTGGTGCCGATGAAAGATCATCAGGGCCACATCATTGCCGTACTGCAACTGCTCAATGCCACCGACCACCAAGGCTCGGTGATCCCCTTTGCCTACGAGGAAGACCTCTTCATCCAGTCGCTCGCCTCGCAGGCGGCCGTAGCCATCAACAATGTGCGGCTCATAGAAGAAACGCGACAACTCTCGCGCCAAATGGTCCAATCCGAGCGTATGGCCTCGGTCGGGCTGGTCGCCGCCGGAATCGTTCACAACCTCAAAAATCCCCTGATGATCATCCAGGGCTACAGCGAACTGATCCAGCATTTGCACCCCGACCTCAAAGACATAGACAAAGTTGTCGACGCCAGTCACCGCATGAATGAGATGATCGAAGATATTCTCGCCAAGAGCCGACAGCGCAGGGATATCGAGGCGGTGGACTTCAATCTCCTCTTGCGGCAAGAACTCGACTTTATGGAAGTGGATTCGAACTTCAAACGCAAAGTAGAAACAGTCGTCGACCTGGCCCAGGATCTGCCTCTCTACGAGTGCGCCTACAGCGATTTCTCCCAGACTGTGGGCAACCTGCTACGCAACGCCGTCGACGCTATGCACAAGTGCAAAGAAAAGAAACTAACGGTGCGTTCAACACTCTCAGCCGACCTCATCATCCTCGAGATCGAGGACACCGGCTGCGGCATCCCCGCCGAGAATATTTCCCGGCTCTTCCATCCTTTCTTTACCACCAAGGCCACTACCGCCAACGGCAATGAGCCGGTGGGGACCGGGCTCGGGCTGTATATGATAAAGTGTCTTATGGAACCCTACGACGCAGAGATCGGAGTCGAAAGTACGGTCGATGTCGGCACGACCTTCCGCCTGAAAATCCCACGTACAAAAAAACCGTCCTAACCCATGTGCTGAGCCAGCGCTCTGAGGTAGGCACCCTCTTCTTTGACCTTCCGGTCGTCATCCCCTGGCCCGAATTGCTCCAGCGAGACATAGCCCTCGTAGCGCAGATCGTGCAAATCCTGGACGATCTGCGGAATATCGGCGACACCCTCGCGCAACTCGCAAAATTCCCACGACCATTTTTGCTGTCCGTGCTCATCGCGATCCCGACTGACCAGCAGCCCGTTACCGATGTGGACATGGGCCAGATACGGACCGAGTATCTCCATACCCATCCGGGTATCCTCCAGACCGACTCGGACCATATTCGGCACATCGTAAATAGCGCCGATTCGCTCCGGATCGAGGTCGCGCAAAAGCTCCAGTGCCCTCGAGCAGCTAACGGCCAAGGTGCCGGTGTGAATCTCGTAGAGCGCCTTCGTCCCATATTCACCCATCAACTCTGCCAGGCGGCCGAAGCCACTGCGAGCAGCTAAAAATTGCGCTATATAAGGTTTAGCGCGATCATGGGGTGGCGCGCCAATCCGGATCAAAGGCGGGTCATCGGCATCGATGGCGACGGCCCCGGCACAGAGCTTGCGGATCTGGTCTTCCTCGTCGACCAGACACTTGGGCGCCAGTGCTGCCACCCGCACGCCGCTGCGCTTTACCGCCGTGCGAATCTCCTGAGCCTTGTCGAGGATATTACCGGGACTCAGATCACTCAGGTGTCGCCCCCAGAAGGCGGGCTCAACCGAACCGTCCTCCGGATTGAAGCGAGAGCGCAATTCGACGGCGTCGTAGCCGTACTCGGCAAGCTTGTCAAAAGTTTCGTCCAGCGTCCAGCGGGGCAGCATAACGGATGTACAACACAGGTTCATATAATCCTCCTATCGGCTTAGTCGTCCGCCCTCAAGTATACGAGACTCCGTGACCGCAGCAAGTTCGTCAGCACCCACTGCGCAATTGGTCGCCATCGACTAGCGACCACTAAGTCCACGTAAGGTGTGCTTGAGAAACCTTGTAAAATAGTCAGTTCAGGGGCAGGAAATCGAATTCGCGCGCTGGTGTTCTCCTCTCGAACCGCGAGACCACCGCAATGAGTACCAACACATCCCATAAATCGGCCGACACCTCAGCATATTTTCGCCCACCTCGACCGCACCTTTTTCTACAGTACTGGACTTTTCTACCCACATCTTTGATCCGACCGTACTTACTACAATTACCATAAAACAGATAAATCATTGTCCCAGAGTAAATTACGTGATTTATTTACAAGCACTCCACAGCTGGCATCCTCCTTGCTTAATCCCCAGCGGGTACAACATTGCTCAGAGCCTCCCCTGCGATACCCTCGCCAACTGCGCGTCCCTACCCGGGAGGACGCTCGTTGACGAAGGTACTCAATTGGCCCATAGAAGGAGACGGGTATGGAGGCTATTCAACTCGAAATAGGCCTGGATTTAGTGTCTTATGTCAAAACCGAAGAGGAGGAAAATTTAATCGAAAGCATCAGGCGGATGCGTCGAGATCTCGAGTCTCGCTTCCGGTTCCTGATGCCTCCGATCCGCGTCTGCGACAACAACAGTTTGGCGCCGCGAGGCTACCGACTCTTTATTCACGAAGAGCCTGTGGCGCGCGGAGTACTCGGAATCGAAGACGGTGCAGGAGCACTGTCCTCCTTCCTTGCCGATACCATCAGCAGTCACCGGAACGTGTTTTGAACACTACACGCAAAAAAAGGCCGGTCCGCACTCCCGCGGATCGGCCTTTTTTTTTAGCGTTACTATATATTCGCTTTTAAATTTTTCACTAACCTTAAACTATTCGAGTACTAAAACCGGGAAGTGACCGCAATGAAACTCAGCGCAGAGCAACTCAACGAATTCCACACTAGGGGGGTGATAATCGCTCGTGGTGCACTCGACTATGACGACCAGCAGCCTTTGATCGACGAGCTCTCAGAGTGGATCGACCAGCGCGCCCAGACCCTCAGCAAGGAAGGCAAAATTTCAAACTTGCACCAAGACGCTCCCTTTGCCACCCGTTACGGCCTACTCTTCAAGCAGTGCCCTGAAATCGGCCAGGGAATGGACATCATGCACTATCGAGGACGAGCGATCTTCGCATTCTTACGCAACAACAATCTGCTCAACCTGATCGAATCACTCCTGGGCCCCGAGCTAACCTGCAATCCCATACAGCACTTACGTGCCAAACCGCCGCAGGCCTATGAAAATCACGAGGGTCCCTCCTTCCACAACGCGCCCTGGCACCAGGATGCCGGCGTGATGATGCCCAATGCCGAAGACTCGGATATCGTCACCTGCTGGCTGCCGCTAACCTCGGCCACGGCAGAATCGGGCTGCATGGAAGTCCTGCCCAATACCACCGAAGCCGGTTATCTCCGGCATCAGGCGGCCGGCGGGACGACTATCGTCCCCGAGGAGATGCCCGATGTCGAGCCGATAGCTCTGGAGTGCAAACGAGGCGATGTAGTGTTGATGAATCGCTTTACCCCTCACCGCTCAAACCCGAATCTATCCGATCAGTGTCGCTGGTCTTTGGACCTGCGCTACCAGCCCACCGGACAACACACCGGCCGCACTGGCCATCCCGACTTTGTCGCACGCTCGCGTCGCAATCCGGCCGCCGAGTTGATTAATCACGAAGCGTGGTGTCGCCTATGGATCGATGCATTCGAAAATCCCCGCGGCTTTGTCGGGCACCGGGGAGAATAACGGAGCACGAATAGAGAGCCCAACCAGCTTTAGTCGACGCCGGGAAGAGACCATTTCGTCCCCGACTAAGCAATCTGGTTCCAAAATCCCAGCCACCAAGTCTTTCCAGCCATTCTTGAGACCGGAAGCCTGTCTCACAGCTATAGAATGGAACCTATAGTTAACTGCAAATAAAAAATTGCAGATGGGGATAAAAGCAAATATTATAAGATAA
>CAZFMY010000047.1:8033-10011 GCA_964520345.1 uncultured Gemmatimonadaceae bacterium
AAAAATTGCAGATGGGGATAAAAGCAAATATTATAAGATAAAGGTGTATCTCTTTATTTCCGTGATGAGTAAAACTGAGCAGATCACGGAGATTTAATCGAGAATTCCCGAATCTTCCCAATGCTGCAATCTGCTATGAACCGAGCCAACCAATTATCTGCTCGTTACCTTTACCTTATTGGATTGGTGCTGAACACTTTAATCCTGGCCTCCTGTCGGGATTCAGAAATGCAACAACCCATCATAGAACAACCGCCCCTTAGTACTGGATTCGACCTGCAGACCCAGTATCAAAAAAGCTATCCCAAGTATATAATAGAGAGCGATTCCCTCGGCGGTCTCTGTATCGAAATCCTGCGCCAAGTCGAGCGGGAGAGCGGGCTGAGTATCGCCGCGCCAACTCGAGAATTCACCCCTTTCACGCGTCTGCAAAGACACCTGGCCACAGGCGAGATCGACGTATTTTTTGGTATGAAGAAAAACGCCGAACGCATGCGCAAATACCACTTCATAGAGCCACCTCTCTATCAAGTTAGTAGCACCATAGCCCAACTAGCCGACGACCCCATGGAAATCCGCTCCCTCGAGGATTTGAACGGGCAAACCGTGCTAACGCCCCGGGCTACGGCTACCGCAGCTAAGCTGCAACACGAGTACCCGGATATTAGAGTCGACGCCAGCGGTGATATCTTCACTTGCTTGAAAAAGCTTTTGCACAAACGAGCACGTTTCGTTGTTTACCACGACATTGGCCTGATCAGCGCCATCCGCGCAATGGACCTGCAAAGCCAAATCCACACTATTCCCATTTCCCTCGAATCCTACTATCACTACTTGGTCTCTTCCCACAGCCTAGACCCCGAAAAGCGAGATCGCCTGCAAGCAGCACTCAACCGATTAACTAGGTCTGGTGAGCTAGCAAAAATTCTTATCCGTTATAACCGAAACTAGACCATGCTCCTACTCCTCCTCAGCGTAGTTCTAATCACCTCGTCCCCCAGTGCAGGCCAGCAACATCCTCTCTCTTTCGGGCAAATCGGCGACCCGGTACATGGCTGGTTCGACAACCGCGTTGCCCTCAATGCGACCCATTATTTCGAAGGAGCAAACAAACTCGCCAGCGGCACCCAGGTCCGACAAGCCCGCTTTGGTGTCCACGTCCTGTTTTACGAAGATGTCGTAGCAGATCTAGACGTCGGCTTCAAAGAGGACGAAGTCGATATCAACGACGCCTGGGTAGGCTTCCGCGTAAAGCACGCCTGGCTAAAAATCGGCTCTTTTAAGGAGCCTTTCGGACTGGAACGGCTGACCAGTTCGCGCTATCTGGTTTTCGCCGAGCGCGCCATGGCCAGCGAGACCCTGGCCCCCGGACGCAAAATCGGCCTGCAACTGGCCCGTAGCGGTGCACACTGGTATGCCGCGTTGGGCCTCTTCGGCCAGGAAGCCGACCAGCAGGCCACGAAAGTTGACGAAGCCCTGGCCCTGACGGGCCGCCTGGTCTACCGACCCCTGGACACCGATATGCAGCGCTTACACCTGGGGCTGGCTCTAACCCGTCGCACACCAGATGCCACCGGTACAGAAGCGACCAAAGTGCGTTTTCGCAGCCGCCCCGAAACAAGGGTCAGCAACCTCTACTTCCTCAACACCAACTGGATTACGCAGGTAGACTACACCGAGTCGCTCGGTCTCGAAGGAGCCCTGGCCTCAGGTCCGTTCTTCTTCCAAGGGGAATACCTCTATACCGCTGTTCGCCGCAGTTCGGACCGGCCCGACCTGGCGATGAGCGGCGGCTATGTCCTGGCCACCTGGGTCCTGACCGGGGAGCACCGCAGCTATTTGCCCCAAGAAGGAGAGTTCGGACCTGTTGTATCAGCCCACCCCGGCAGCACCTGGGAACTGGCCCTGCGCTACAGCATTCTGGACCTCAACGACCCCAATGGCGGGGCCAGCACTCCGGACCTCAACGACCCCAATG
>CAZFMY010000047.1:10111-45586 GCA_964520345.1 uncultured Gemmatimonadaceae bacterium
GCCAGCACTCCGGACCTCAACGACCCCAATGACGGGGTCAGAGGCGGGGCGGCCAAAAATTTGTCGCTGGGACTCAACTGGTACATCAACCCGAATATCCGTGCGACTTTCAATCTGGTCTTTGTCGACAACGATGAATTCGCCGACGGCAACAGTCCGAGTGGAAGCCTCATAGGCAACGATCGCTATTGCTTCATTCAATCTAAACTGCACGCTTTTTTTTAAGGAGCAACCACTATGAAAAAGATCGTAAGATCTGTGCTTGCAACCTCATTTCCTCTACTGCTCGTTTGTTGCTCATCCGAAAACACACCGACCCAACCGCAGGAAGCGGACAGGGCCGAGCTGGTGATCAACGAGTTCATGGCCGACAACGACAATATCAACTCGGACCCCGACTTCGGGGAGTTCAGCGACTGGATCGAAATCTACAACCACGGCAACGAGACCATCGATATGGGCGGAATGTACCTGACCGACGATCTGGGCGAACCAACCAAGTGGCAGGTTCCCGCTCCTACCCCGATTGAGGCAGGGTCCTTCCTGATCTTCTGGGCCGATAACGAGGATATGGCCGACAACGCACTGCACACCAACTTCAAGCTCGGCGCCAGTGGAGAACAGATCGGACTCTACGCCAGCGACGGCACTACGCCGATCGATACGCTCAGCTTCGGCGAGCAGAGTACCGACATTTGCTACGGCCGCTTCCCAGACGGTAGCAACACATGGAAATTCTTAGACACGCCAACTCCGGGAGCATCCAACAACTGAAACGATGCCACCCCTGTGCCCCGAAACTTTGAATTGGGCCCAGAACGCAAAAAGCCGACCCGTTGCGGCCCGGCTCATCTCTTGCTGTACCCATCAATCCTCGTCGATCGCTTCCGCCAATTCAGGCGCATGCTCGACAACCAGCTGGTGCGCCTCGGCCGCGCCATATCCCTCGGCCAGGTGGAAATCCATTGCACCCATGTACTTTTCGTGCGAATTTTGGCCGAAGACCGCCTGGAAAAGACCCGGTTGCAAGCGTTTCAATTCCAACCGCGCCTGCCAGGCCTGCAGCCCTTTGCGCTGATCGCATAGAGCCCTGAATCGATCCTGGAAAATCTCCTCGTAAATCCTAGCCATAGTGCCCTCCTGCTAAGGATATCGGCACCGCCTTTACGCAAGAGTACGCAATAGGTAAACGAAGCTCAAGAACAAAAAACAGGCTGAAGCGTTTGCTTAGAAATCGCTGGCCAATTGCAGGCTGAAGAGATAGTCGCTCTCGTTGGGGGCACCATGGTCCCAATTATTTAACTGAACCAGGGCTTTGAGCCGGGTGCGATGAGCTAGGTAGTAGCCGAAACCTGTTTCGATCCGCTTGATCCCGTAATCCCAGGGCGTGCTGCGACCCTGGCCATCGTCGATTTCGTTATAGCCGATTCGCCCAAAACGCAGCGCGTAGTACAGACCGGGACCAAGCTCGTACTTGCCCTCGACATAGCCACCGCTGTTGCTCAGATGCCGTTTGGTGAGATTGGGTACCTGCCACTGGTTGAAAACCCATTCGCCAATGAGCTGGAAATGGCCCATTCCGTACTCGAAATCCAAACCGATCAGCCGCTGCTTGTAGTCCTCTGCCAAACGGCCTTGAGGAAAGGCTGCGCTGCGCTCGATGCTCTTATTGAGATAGGGAGCATAGACGGCCGAGACGCCCAAGCTCAGCGCCATAATCGGCTGCAGACCGACCCGAGCGATGTACTGGATGCCATCGTTATCGGTAGCGGAGGGATTGGAGACGGCCCCCTTGGTCAGGGCCAGAGCGTAGGTAAACGACCCAAAGGAGCCAAAGACCTGGACACCGGTATTCCAACAGGCGTCGTAGAGCACCGGCAACCCCCGCATCTGGTATTTGGGTTCCTCCCGACGACTGAGCTGGTCAGCGTTGTCGCGGGGTGGAGTCGAACCGCTCAGTACCGAAAAATAATGGTAGATCAGCGGAGCGCCGATCAGTGGGTTGACGGTGACGAAGGTGCGATCCGCGAAAGTGCCAAAGGGGGTGGGCATCTTACCAACAAGGGCATTTAACCCCACCACCCCCCTGATCTCGCTGATGACAATATAACCACCCTCCATTTCGAGATGGGCCAGCCCCTCGTCGAAAAGCAGGGTGGTCGAAACGGCAATCCCTTCCGAGATATCGGCATCGATGAATAAGCGAGAGCGCAATACGCTGAAGGGGTTGGCCCCCTTCAGCGTATTGTTGATAGCAGTAGAACCTGCGCCCTCTCCCCGAGCGAAAGTTTTTTTGTAGGTCGCAGCCAGGGAACCCGAAATTCCCACCTGGGCGCCGGCTTGGCCAGCGAAAAGCAGAAAGAGAATAAAAAACTTGCTCATATCACCTCATCACTGGCCAGCGAGGCGATTTCTATATCCTCGGAAAACCCCTTAAAGGCCATCTTTCTAGTTGCGACGATACGAGCCGAAGTCTCCAACCCATCGAGCAAACTCTTGCGGATGAGAATTTCCCCTGGCGCCGCCGCATCACAGAGGCGCGCACCCAGGTTGACCTCGGCACCGATCACCGTATAGTCGAGGCGGTTTTCCGCCCCCATATTGCCCAGGATCACCGGACCGTAGTTGATGCCGGTACCGATCTGAATAGGCACCGGATCGCTCTGGTGTTCCTCCCGCACTCGCCGCTCAATCGCCAGCGCACATTCGATCGCCCGCTTCAAAGCGTGAGGCCCGGTGAAAAGAGCAACCATCTCATCGCCGACGAACTTGTCGATAGACCCGACAAACCGCGGCACGATCTCGGCCTGGAATCCTAGATAGCGATTGAGCATCGAGATAACTTCCTCGGGCTGGCGCTTTTCGCTGAAGGCCGTGAAACCGCGGATATCGGTAAACATCACCGCCAACTCCTCGCGCGCACCGCCGAGATTGACCTCGGTGCTAGAAGATTGACGAATCATCTCCTGGGTGTGCGAGCCCACGTAGCGCATCAGCTGCAAACGCTCGCGCAAACCACCGATCATCTGGTTGAAGGCACTGGTCAAAAGGCCGATCTCGTCCCGCGTCGTCGCTTCCAGCGAAACATCTAAATCGCCGGCCTCCACGCGGTTCATGCCCGCAACCAAACGCAAAATCGGCTGCGAAAGCCTGCGACCCAGCAAGAAAGCCAGCAAGAGAGTGACAATCAGACTCACGCCGCCAACCAGCAGAATATTGTCTTCCAGAACTTCGAGAATGCCCAATTCGTTCTCCATCGGCACCGACGCGATATAAAAAGCCTTCTCACCCTCACCCAATGGACTGGCAAAAGCGAAAACCCCTTTATCTGCCAGCACGCCCTTGAAGGGCTGGCCAGCACGCATCTGAGCCATGTACGCATCGAGGCTATCCCGATGGGATTGGTAAAAGGTCTGCAATTCTTCCTGCGTCAATCCTTCGACGGTGGTCGCCATCAGCTCTCGACCTAGGACGATGGTAATGTCGATAACCGAATCGCCCTTGATATCCCGGGCTTCTTTCTCGCCTAAATAGATGCCCTGTATAAGAGTTCCGATCACATCATCGCTCAGGTAGATCGGAACGGTCGAGACCAGGTAAAGCATCTGGTTGATCGCCATCAACTCGGGCCACTGATTCTCCTCGCGACCGATGAGATAGCCATATTCCCCCTTTAGAGCCCGCTGCACCGAGAGCCGGCCCCTAAGCGCGAGATCCTCAGGCGTGTTGTAGGTCGCCAGCACATCACCTTCGCGATCGGTGACGACAAACAAATCTAATTCTGTCGAGTACTGGACCAGTTCCTCCCTGATGAAATACTCCAGCGAAGCAGGATCACCGAGTTGCACATTACCTTTAAAGGCGGGGTTTTCCCCAATAATGACCGACGACTCTACCAGGCGCTGATAGCGAAAATCCTGGACCTGGCGAAATGTCTTCTCGGTCTGGTTGAAGTCGTAGACAATTTTTTCCTCGATCGCCCCGGTCAGGATTTCGGTAACCGTGTAGAGCACCGTACCCAACACCACGGTCGTCAAACCAGCCAGCAAAACAAAAAGCTTCGTCTGTATATCGATTCGCATAGCGATTCAGCGGCTCAGGCGAAAATGCCAGGTCTTGGCTTCGCCGGCCTCAAACTCGAGCTCGACGGTAGCGAGATCCAACCCGGGGTAAAAGGCACGCACTTGGTAGGTGCCAGCCGGCAAGTCGTCCAATAGGTACTTCCCCTCTTTATCGACACCGGCAAAATAAGGCGTATCCAGACTCAGTATTGCACCATGCATTTGCGGGTGAATATCGCAAAACAGGTCGATCACTCCCGATTTGGCGATTTTTTGGGCAACGACCTTACCCGTTGGATGACGACCAACATTGAATTTGGCACCCGGTGTCAGGCTGAAAACATTATGATAGATCGCATCGTTGTTTATAAACTCCACCGTGGACCCGACCGTGATTGGCGTGACGCGGGGAGCGAATGCGACACCGACCTGTTCGATCTCCACCGGAACGGAGAGCGGCTTGACTTCGGGATCGAAAGAGGTCGGATGGGCACTGATGATTATAGCCTGATACGGGGAAATCCCATCCTTTTGCAGCGATTTAACACGGGCGGACGGCGTCTGCCGATTGCGGTAGAGGCTGCCCCTGAACGACCGTTTCTTCTCGCCGACTCCGACCGGTAATACGACCTCACCACCCAAAGTGGCTGATTGGGCCCATACGACCGACGCACCGCAAAACAAGCTGGTTGCAATCCAGCTGATGACGATCGATTGCATAGCAATAGTCTTTCCCACTCGAGCAACGTATGCAAATATCCTTTCGCTAAACAATCCACCCCTACTTTAGTTAGATATGCAAAAACTCCGAATGAGTGACCTAATAGGACAACCCTGCGGTCCATCTCAATTTGTTAACCATTCTGATTAATTATAAATTATGCTTGAGATAATTACTCGTCACAGTTAATTTAGCGTGTTATGAGTAAAATATTAATCGTCGAGGACGAAGCCATCGTCGGCTTGGATCTCAAGAAAAGCCTAGAACTCATGGGCTACGAGACCACGGAGATCGTAGGTACCGGTGCGGATGCTATTGATTCGGTGGAGCGAAACTTACCGGACCTGATCCTGATGGATATCCGGATCAAGGGCGATCTTGATGGAATCGAGACCGCCATCCAAATTCGGAAACGCGCTGACCTGCCCATAGTCTTCCTCACAGCCTTCTCCGATAAAGCTACCGTGGATAGGGCCAAGATAGCCCAGGGCTCTTCTTTTGTCCTCAAGCCCTTCAACACCCGCGAACTCCAAGTTAGTATCGACTTCGCCCTCTACCAGCACAGAACCACGAGCGAACTGCAAGAAGCTCGCGATAGTCTGGAGAAACGCGTCGCCGAGCGGACCAAAGAATTGGCCCAGGTCAACGAGCAGCTCAGATTTAATATAGAGGAGCTAAAACGGGCCAGCGAAACCCAGAGGCTGCTCGAATCCCAACTCCGTCAGTCGCAAAAGATGGAAGCCCTGGGCCAAATGGCCGGCGGCGTTGCTCACGACTTCAACAACATGCTAACCATCATCACCGGCTACGGCGAGCTCTTGCTCAACAATCTGGACGACAAGGACCCACTGAAAAGCTACGTTCTATCGATCAAGGAGGGAAGTGACCGGGCCGCGGCCCTCACCAGCCAGCTCCTAACCTTCGCTCGGCGCCAAGCGGTCCAAGACAGCACCGTTGACCTCAACGACATCGTGGCTCATTCCCATGACATGCTCTCTCACTTGATCGGTGAAGACATCTTATTCGAGATCAACTTAGGCCCCGGCCCTTACTACATCAAAACCGACCCCGAACAGTTTAACCAGGCGCTGGTTAACCTGGCGATCAACGCGCGCGACGCCATGTCCCATGGCGGACAACTCGGAATTGAGACAACAGCCCTCACGCTCGACCGAGCGCTGACCAGTCGGTTCCTCAATCTCCAGCCCGGTGAATACGTCCGTCTCCGAATCGACGACAATGGCTGCGGTATCGACAACGAGAGCATGACCCGAATCTTCGAGCCGTTCTATACCACCAAGACCAAGGGTCTGGGTACAGGCCTGGGCCTCTCTATGGTCTATACTCTGATCGATCAATGCAATGGCCAAATCGACGTGACCAGCCGGATCGGCGAGGGCACTAGCTTCGATCTCTACCTGCCTATTTCCAATACGCCAAAGAGCGATCGATCTGAAAGCACCGCCCGGGTGAAAACACAAACCACCACACAGAATGAAGAGACTGTGTTGTTGGTCGAAGATGAAGATTCGGTGCGCACCCTGATCAGCCGCATCCTGAACAATCACGGCTACACAGTACTCGAAGCTCGGCAGGGCGAGGAAGCTCTAGTGATGTCCGAAATGCATGACGGGCCGATCCATCTGCTCCTAACCGACGTGATCATGCCTGGTATGAGTGGCCGTCAACTGGCGCAAACCCTCGAGCCCTTACGACCCGATATGCAAGTAATCTACATGTCGGGCTATACCGACAGTACCGTTCTGAGCTACGGCATACAGACGGAAGAAGTCACCTTCCTGCAGAAACCATTCTCACCCGATACACTCTTGGAAAGTATCGACAATTTAACCAACAACCCTTAAAAACTACCACCACTGAAGATTCTGGTAATCTCCCGCCATATCCACAGGTAAGCCATCGCGGTAATCGATGCGCAAACCCATCTCAAAAGAGCGATACATTCCCAAACCCAGTGCTACGTTTTTCATACCGTTGATCCCGCTGTTTTCCGGTTCCTCGCCCGTCGAGATTGCCTTCAGTAAATCGCCAAGTTCGCGGTGGTAGGCGTAACCCTCCCTAGCAGGTACCTGCTCCGGTTCCTCGCTATCGTGCCGATAGTGGCTCACGCTATCGCCCCAACCAGAAAAGTGCAAGCCCCCCTCTGTGCCTGCAATCCACAAGCCACGGCTCGGCAGAGCCACGGTGCCGCCCGTACGCGCCGTCACTAGCGCACCCGACTCAAAACGAACCAACGCCTGGAGGATTTTCGGGCTGAGCAGACCATCGTATTCCTGCCCGCCTGCTATCTCGCAACGAACAGAAGCTACTTCGCCAAAAATTGCGCGGGCGAAATCGAGTTCGTGGATAAAGCCCTCCAGTGCCTGACCACCAGTGTTGCGCGGATCGTTGCGCCAGTGATCAGATGGAGCGCCCTCACCAACGCGACGCAACCCAGCTCTTCCCATGCGATCTATACTACCCGAGACAGGAGTACCGATAGCCCCTTCCGCTACCAGCTGGCGACAGGTAAGGAAAGCCCCCCAAAAACGCAGCGAGTGGCCGATCGCCAATTGCACTTCCGCCGCCTCACAAGCCGCAATCATCTGAGTACAAGCGTCGAGACTCAAGGCCATGGGCTTCTCACACATAATATGCTTGCCCGCCCGAGCTGAGTGCACCACCAGGTCTGGATGACTCGACGTGGGTGTGGCAACGATCACCACATCGACCTCATCCCGCTCCCAAATATCCTCCAGCGAGTCGACTGGCGTGGCACCCGTCTCCTCGGCCCGATTATCAGCCGACTCGCGCGACACATCATAGGTCAGCACGATCTGGCAATCTTCGGCTAAGTCGACCGCCTTGATCCACGATCCGGCGATCCCGCCGCAACCAATAAGCCCGATGCGATGTTGCACTGATTTTCCCCAGTTGACGAAGTGTGTGGTAATTTCATTAATTGGAAAGGGTTTTGAATTATAGTCTACGACCCGCGAGCTGTCAAAATGCATCTAAAGAACGAGTGAAAAGTGGATCTGGACGAACTAGTGCGCGACGTGGATAGGGACGAGGTGCTGCGTCTCTACAACGAAGCCGCCGAAGAATTGCTCCAGGTTGCCCGCAGCGACGGCCACTTCGCCGGCTGCGATCCCGAAGAAAGTACCTGGCCCCGAGGCGAAGACATCGACGCGTTGGCGCAACGCGCCAAAATGATCGAAGTCATCCATGAAGGGATCCCCGCTCGTCGCGACCAGCGCCTGATCGAGGCTTACGACCAATACGAAAGGGTCGGCCCAGCGTACCACCAGGCCAACCACCTCTACCTCGAATTGCGCCGGCTCTTCGTTGAGCGCGACCAGGGTGACGAGCGAGAATTTCACGAACTCTACCAAGCAATCTACCTGGACGCACTGGGCCGCGACAATCCCTTCGACCTAGACGAAGGAGAAGCTGCTCTGGTTCAGCTGCGGGTCGCTCGAGTACCGCTTTCCCACGCTCACTCGGTAGCCGAGAAACTACAGACCGGTTCCACTCAAGTACAAAAAAAATCTAATCCTCACGCTGAAGACGACCCGCGCTTAAAAGAAGAGTACCACTGCGAGATCGACGGTGCGCGCCGCGCCGGGACATTGCACGACCTCCTCGGGCATATCGCCGAGTCCATCGTCGATTACCTCGCCGCCGGCGAACATCTGGCCATCCGCTTCAACACCTTCAGCAACTTTATCTGGCTCGGCATCTCGGTGTGGAAGGCGATCACCGATGCCGAAGTGCTGCTGGCCCGAATCAAAGGTCAGGTGCGCGTCAAATGGCATCAGCAACTGCTCAAGCTGGTCCTCCTCGGCAAGGGTATGCTGCTGAAGTTCCTTCAGGCCCATTCCGAAGACCCCGCCCAGATCAAGCCCAGAGAATTCTGGTATGGTCAGGAATACAGCTATTTGACCCGCGACATGATCGACCTGACCCGCGAACTGGTCCGCCAGACCAATCGACTGGCAGGCAGAGCGCGCGGAGCTAAACCCAAACTGGTCACTCTGCCCCCTCTACTCGACGGCAAGGCCCGGGGCCGCTTCCTCGAATATTCCCATGTGGGACGCCGCCGGACGCTCGGTCCGCTGCGCCGCCGAATTCGCTTGCTGCGCTGGGCCCGGCTTTACTACCGCACCGGGTGCAATAAAATGAAAATCCTGGCCGCTGGACTTGCCGACAAGCAGCGCCTCTCCGCGGCTAGTGCCGAGAGCGGTGCATGGGGGCGGAAGTCGCTGGATATGTTCGAGATCGATGTCACGGTGAGCGCCGATCCGCTTTTCGCGGCTACTGCTCAGGGCCTCGACCTGGCCAGCAAAGAAGCAAAAGTCCTCTTCCTGCCCACCCACCGCAGCCTCTTCGATCACCCCGTAATGAGCAGTCTGCTCCACGACCCGCGCTTTCTCGACCTCCTCGGCTGGAGTCAACCACCCGCGCCTGTCACTCTCGCCCGCGCTCGACTCACCGAACCTGCGACGCTGCGGATCGGCGGCAGGTCCATCTCGCTGATTGGGTTCTCTACCGAAGAGGTGGACGAAATGTTGGAGAAAGTGGACGGCCATGTAATCCTGAGCCGCTCAGCCGATACCGGCAACCCTACCCGCCGCTTTGCCAAACTCCTCGAAGAACGACCAGGCGTTGTCTATGGCGAGGGTACTACCGCCGCCTTCGAGCACCAGTGCCTGCCGATGCAGCACGCGCTCTTCGCCCACTTGCCCCCCGACGTGATCATCGTGCCGCTGGTCTTCCGCGGCATCCACTCGCTCTGGCCAAAGTGTCCCCGCGGTAATCTCGATATCGGCAGCGGACAAGTCGAAGTCGTAGTCTGCCCACCTATGCTAGGCGAGACCACCCTGCTGCCACGCAAGCGCGCTCTGCGCACCCAGCTCGAGCCGGCCACCCTCTTTCAGGCCGTACACATCGCCCGGCTCTTTGATCCAGAACCTCGCTAAAAAAGCGAATCCCCTCCCTCCAGCCTCTTTCGTTCCTCCTCGCTGAATACCCTAATAGCACCATACTCGCCATCGTAGCCAGGACGAATATCGACCTCGCCACTGCGCATCCGACGCATACCTTCGGCCACCAAAGATCCGGCAGTACTGGCAATATCATCGATTTCGGCCGAGCGCAACACGGCCAGTTCAGACCCCACCTCGGTCACCAACCGATTGTAAACCGTCCGAACCTTTTTGCTCCTGGGTCCGAAACCGAGAGCCGCACTCACTAGTTCGTCAAGCGGGATCAGATACTCGCAAGACGGAACCAGATCCGGGATCATTCCCTCCGCCCTATCGGCCAAAAGCTCTATCCGATGCAAAACACCCACCGTCAACGGGCGCCCGCAGACCGGACAGATTCCCGCCGCCGCAAGCGTCTGTGCCGGCTTCCAGCACACCGCGCATTTGCGATGTCCATCGTAGTGGTACTTGCCTTCGTGGGGATAGAATTCCAGCGTGCCCAGAAATCGAGCAGGATCGCGGTCTTTGAGCGCATGGTAGATCGCCGGATACGCGCGCTCGGTATCGAAGCACGTAGCCTCGCGCGCCAATTTCTGTGGCGAGTGAGCATCGGAATTGGAAATGAGGGCGAAACGATCCAACGCCGAAAGCCGCCTGTTCATCGGCGGGTCCGAAGAGAGCCCGGTCTCCACCGCAAAAATTTGCGGCAAGAGGTCTCCGTAGCATTCCTCCAACGAGTCAAATCCCGAAGCAGACCCCAGCACGGCGAAGTGCGGGGTCCAGATATGCGCCGGAACGAAGAGTACCTCCTCGTCGATCTCGAGACAGATCTCCAGCAGGTCGCGGCTATCCAAGCGCAGGATCGGTCGCCCGTCGGAGTGCAGATTGCCAATGGCTCCGAGGCGCTGATTCAGACAAGCCACCGACTCCAGCGAGGGCAGGATGACAATGTGGTGGATCTTGCGCGTCTTGCCTCCCTTCTTATAAATAGTGCAGATCTCCACCGAAAGCATAAAACGCACTTCCCGTCGAGAACACTCGGGCAATTCTTGCTCCACCGCTTTGCGCCAAGCGGTTCCGAGTTGGTAGAGCCCTTCTTCTGCCGGTTCGAGCTGCTCGGATAGTTCGGCGAACCACGCCGGATGCGTGAAATCCCCGGTCCCCACTATGTCGATGCCCTTGAGCGCGGACCACCTGTGTAAATTGGCGAGATTGAGATCGCGGCTGGTCGCCCGCGCAAAACGAGAGTGCAGGTGCAGATCAGTAACAAGCTGCATATAGGAACTCTGCGTTGGGAGTTAAGAGTAAAAATATAGTGCGTTGTGGTGGGCGGAGCGAATGACTGAAGTATCGGACAATACAGGACTTTATAAAAAAAACTCCGCAACGCTGGCCGAGCATTGCGGAGTTTCTTATCAACAGTGTATGAAGGTGCCTACATATTTCAGGCAGCGGCGACATTGGTAGAGCTCGCACTAAAGGCCGCTGCCTTTTCAGCGATGAACCGCGCATATTTATTGTCGATATACGCGGTCGTGCGAGCAGCAGATACTCGGATTTTACGATAGCTTAATATCACTTAATACTAAGTATCGTCAAATCGATGGATTACTTAAGCTTTTTTTCGTATCTGCTTGGGCACCATCGGCCAAAACCAGTGTGCCGAGCGCATCCGCCGAGGACTTTGGTCCACCGCGCTCCGACCTGGCAAACCTATATACCCCCCCCCGCACAATAGACCAACAACATTGAGCCAAACGATCTCCGGGAGACCCGGTTGGGGAACCAGGCCCTTTCCCCGCGATTGACTAACCCGTTTGCCCGCATTGCTGGACCGTATTATACTCAGTTTTCCTGCGCCAGGAGCCAAACTTAGGAGCCCACACCGATCATGATCAGAAAGACCGAAACGCTGCCCACCTGGGATCTAAGCGACCTCTACGCAGGCGTCGACGATCCGGATCTCGAAAGCGAGATGGAAGCGACCCGCCAGGAGGCCCAGGCATTCGAGTCGCGTTTCAAGGGCACCATTGCCCGTACCGACCTCGACGCAAACCACCTGCGCCAGGCCCAGGACGCCTACGAATCACTGCTCCGATCCCAATACCGGCCCCAGGCCTACGCCATGCTTCTTTTCGCCACCAATACCCAGGACCCCAAGCACGGCGCCCTCCTGCAAAAAACCCGTGAATTTGTCAGCAGCATCGCCACTCATCTGATTTTCTTCGACCTGGAAATCGGTCAAATACCCCCCGAAACCTACAACGCCCTGATCGGCGATACGACGCTAAGTCCCTACCGCCACTATCTCGACCACCAGCGCCAGCTAGCAGCCCACAACCTCTCCGAGCCCGAAGAGAAGGTTCTCGTCGAAACAGCTACCGTTCGCGGACAGGCCTTCGGCCGTCTCTTCATCGAAACTCACGGCCGAGTCAAGTACGCTCTCGATCACAATGGACAACGACAGGAGCTAACACAACCGGAACTCCTCTCGCTACTCTACAACCCCGAGCGCAAAGTACGCAAGGCAGCGGCACTGGCTCTTACTAAGGGCCTAAAAAGCAACGCCCACGTCTACACCTTCATCTACAACGCGATTCTCCATGAGAAGGATGTACTCGACCGACTCCGCCGCTACGAGCGTCCCGAGGCCAGCCGACACCTCCACAACGAACTTAGTGCCGAGATCGTCGATACCGTCGCCGAGGTTTGTATTGCCAACTACGGAATCATCACCCAGTACTACGATCTCAAGCGTCGGCTCCTCGACCTGGATCAGCTCACCCATTACGATCGCTACGCCCCCCTCAACCTCGAAGAGGCCGAGATCCCCTTCTCCCAAGCTCAGGACATCGTTCTGGGAGCTTTTGCCGATTTCTCTCCGCGCCTGGTCGAGATCGCCCGCGAATTCTTCGACCGGCGCTGGATCGACGCCGCACTCAACGAAGGGAAACGCGGCGGCGCCTTCTGTGCCAGCGTCACTCCCGATCACCATCCCTATGTGCTACTCAACTACACCAGCCAGCTGCGCGATGTCATGACGCTGGCGCACGAACTGGGCCATGGCATCCACGATGTCCTGGCCCGCGACAACCACCTTCTCGACTATCATCCCGTGCTGCCGATGGCTGAGACCGCCAGCACCTTCGGCGAGATGCTGGTCTTTGATCGGATGCGGCAAAGCCTCAACAATCGCCAGGATCGCCTGGCCCTGGTCTGCTCCAAGATCGAGGATACCTTCGCCACCGTCTTCCGCCAAATCGCGATGTATCGCTTCGAGCAGCAGGCCCACCAGACCCGACGCACCGAGGGCGAACTCTCGACCCAGCAGTTCAACGATCTCTGGCAGACCAATATGCAGGAGATGTTCGGTGACTCGCTCGAGCTAGGCGAAGATCACGCCTGGTGGTGGCTCTATATTCCCCACATCATCAATACCCCCTTCTACGTGTACGCCTACGCCTTTGGCGAACTGATGGTCCTCTCGCTCTATGCGCGATATCAGCAAGAAGGCGAGGCCTTCGTCGGCAAATACTTCGATCTGCTCGCCGCCGGGGGTTCGCGTACACCCGCCGAGTTGGTCGCCGAGATGGGCATCGATATCACCCATCGCAGCTTCTGGCAGAACGGCTGCGACCTGATCCGCGAACGCGTAGAAGAAGCCGTCGCACTAGCCGAGATCGAATAATCTCATCCAAGCTGGACAAGCATGTCCCTGAAGGATCCCAGAAGACGTTGCAGTGTCGCAATCGGCGACCTTCGGTTGTAGGAAACCACAGGTATCACCCAACCAAAACCAAGGAGCACTTCATGTCCGTCCTCTTTGAGGAATTAACGCGCGAAGAAATCAAGTCTATCGCCCCCTCGGCTATCGCCGTCATGCCCACTGCAGCCACCGAACAACACGGCCCCCATATGGCCGTTGGCACCGACACGCTGCTCTGCACAACGGTCGCTCGCCGCGCCGCCGAAGCAGCTGCCGACACGCTGCCCGTTATCGTTACTCCCCCCCTCGCATTCGGCTCCTCACACCACCACATCCCCTTTGGCGGCACCCTCTCACTGACCAGCAGCACCTTTATCGATGTTGTCTCTCAAGTAACGACGGGACTGGTGCAGACTGGCTTTCGCAAAATCGTCATCCTCAACGGCCACGGCGGCAACTCCGACCATGTCGGCGTAGCGGGCCAGGACCTCGTCAACCGCCTCGACCAACCCGCCACACTAGCCTCCTGCAACTACTGGGATCTTATCCGCGATGCCCTAGTCGCAAAAGGTCTGATCGAAGGATCTCGCGTTCCCGGCCACGCTGCCCATTTCGAAACCGCGCTGGTTATGGCACTGCGACCCGAGTGGGTCGATGCCGAGGCGCTGGCCGCGGTCGAAGATCAATCCGCTGCCGCCGCCGGTCTAGATGCGAACCTCACCGGAGCCACGGTGCAAACCTACGGCGTCTTCCAGGCCGGTCCCGGCCATACCGACAACCCCGCCGACGCTTCGGCGGAATTGGGCAATGCCATGCTGGATGTGATCGTAGCAGAAGTGGCGCAGTTCTACCGCAACTTCGCCAGCGCGCCTGGCCCAAAGCTGGACTGAGCCAGGCGCTGGGCACTATCGCGCCGACACGTCGATAAAGGTCTCCGAGAGCGCCACCACGCACGAGCTGCGATCTCCGCCGATGCTCGTGCGCCAGATATCGCGGAGATAAGGCCGGCCCTCGACCTGCCGATCTCCGACGCGGATCGTCGCATCATCGGTAAACAACAGGTGCGAATAAACATCCTGGTCGGCTTTGAACGACGGGGCCGGTGCCTCGAGAATGACCGGCGGCGCCAGATTCATCCACGTTGCAACAACGGTAGTATCTTCGGTTTCAACGACCCACGCCGGCAATGCGTCTATCGACCCCTCGCGATAGATCGCCGCATCGACCAGCGTATCAATCCGGTAGGGGCCCGGCAAATCGCGGACCCAGCTGTCAACGAAAGCCGCCAGCTCGCGATTGTCGGTGCACACCGCCTGCAGGCCGGGATCGCCGGGGATATCGATATAGGCGACAGTACCCTCGCCCGCCGCACTCCAGTGCATATGCCAAACGCTCACCCGACCACTCTCTGCTTCAGCACCGGGGACGCGCAAATAGTTGATCCAGTGCTGACCGGTCCAAAATACCCGCCCCGGGTTGACGATCGGCCGCGCCATGGATCTAGGCCAATAACTCGCGCAGGCAATTGACTCCCAGCCGCACCTGTTCGACCCGATCTTCGTGCTGCCCTTCGTACACCATCGAGATGCAGCCATTGTAATTGGCACCCTTGATGATCCCGGCGATCCGCTCGTAATCCAGCCACTCTTCGGTGCCGCTCTCGATCTTATAGAACTTGGTGCGAATATAAAGCGCATGCGGCACCGTCTGCTCCATAAACTCGTAGAAGTCGACATCGGTCGGATTCTCCTCATACCCGCCCGGTGATCCGATCCATTGCCCCGTATCCATGATAAAGCCGAAATTGGCGCGATCGGTCTCAGTGCGAATCCTGAGCATCTCCTCACCCGTCGACGGATGATTCTGCAACCCTACCGCAATGCCCTTCGACGCCGCATAGTCGGAAATTTCCTGGTAACCGGCGATCATCGCCGGCCATGGATCGTCGCCATCGCCGTTCTTTTCGGGAACGACCGCACAAAACGCACGAACGATCGGCGATCCCAAAAAGAACGCCAGGTCGATCGCATCCTTGCAGTTCTGCGCGTGTTCAGCCCGTTCCGCCGCATTGCCGACGAAAAGCCCGCTCATCCCGATATAGCCAATCGGCAGACCGTACTTGAGGCAGAGCAGTTTGACCTTGGTCAGGTATTCCGGATCATTCGACTCGAAGGCTCGATAGTGGAAATCAACGCAATCGAGCTTCATCTCATAGGCGATCTCGATGAAATCTTCGACGCTCGTATCCTTCAAACTCAGAAAGTTGCACCCTATTTTGATCATGGTCCGAACATCCTTTCGTAGAAAAATCACTGTTAAATTCGCAACATCAATCTGAGATTATAGCCACTATCATATCATCAATCAAGGAACTGGCCCTCCGCCTGGTCCGGCCGGTTGCCGAATCGGATTCATTGGACGCAATACCCTGGTGTTGAGGAAGTGAAACTGAATATCGCCGTCGCCGACCGGGGAGCGCTGGCCCCGGAGATCCTGCAACCACTCGACCAAATCGTCGCGATGGTCCGATTCCGCCCGACAGAGGAACCTGCCTGTCTGCCGTTGGGCCGAGACTATCGGGGTCTGGGGCATGTGAGTTAAAACCGAACTCGGGACGCACCCGGGAAGAGGTCGTCTCTAGTCCGCTGAACAGCGCTGCAACGCATACCGATCCTGGCTTAGCTCTTGCCGATACCCTCGGCCTTGAAGCCGATCTCGCGCAGAGAATCTAGGTCGAGAATATTGCGACCGTCGAAGATCAGCGCCGGTTTGAGCATCGAGTCGTAAATCCGCTGGTAATCCAGCTCTTTGAACTCGTCCCACTCGGTCAAGATCGCCACTACATGAGCACCTTCGGCGGCAGCATAGGGATCGCCACAGACTTCGATCTGGCCGCTGCCCTCGGCCATTTTTAGTTCGTCGTGGATCTGCATCGCCGGCACTTTGGGATCGTAGATCGCCAGGCGGGCCTCTTCCTGCAAAAGATCGCGGCAGACGTAGATCGAGGCCGACTCGCGAGTGTCGTTGGTATCTTTCTTGAAGGAGAAGCCCAGTACCGCAATCCGCTTGTCCGCCGCGGTGTTGAAAAGCGCTTCCATGATCCGCCGCGAAAAACGCCGTTTCTGGTACTCGTTCATAGTGACAACCTGTTCCCAGTAATCGGCGACCTCATCCAATCCGAAATGCGCGCAGAGATAGACCAGGTTGTAGATATCCTTCTGAAAACACGATCCGCCAAACCCCACAGAGCTTTTGAGGAAATTGGGACCGACGCGGCGATCGAGGCCGATGGCATGGGCAATTTCGTCCACATCAGCACCGGTGACTTCGCAGAGCGCGGAAATGGCGTTGATCGAGGAAATTCGCTGGGCCAGAAAAGCGTTGGCGGTCAGCTTGGAAAGCTCGGAAGACCACAGATTGGTGGAGATGACCTTCTCGCGCGGCACCCAGCGCGCATAGACCGCAGCCAGCTTTTCGATCGCGCGATGACCCTCCGGCGTGCGTTCGCCGCCGATCAGCACCCGATCCGGATTTTCGAGGTCTTTTAGCGCCGAGCCCTCGGCCAGAAATTCCGGATTGGAGAGTACTTGCATCGCCCCCTTGCCCTTGCCGGCCTCGAGGATCGTGCGCACCGCATCGGCTGTGCGCACTGGCACCGTCGACTTTTCGACGACAATGGTGTCGGAGTCGGCAACCTCGGCAATATGCCGAGCGCAACTCTCGACGTATTTGAGATCGGCGGCCCGGCCAGCACCAACGCCGTAGATTTTGGTCGGCGTACTGACCGCGATAAAGACCGCATCGGCTTCGCGGACTCCTTTATCGCGATCGGTGGTGAAAAACAAGTTGCGATTGCGGCTGCCCTTGACGATCTCGTCAAGGCCCGGCTCAAAAATCGGCAACTCATCGGAATTCCAGGCCGCGATGCGCTCGGCATCGTAGTCGACGACCGTCACCTCGATGTCCGGGCACTTATGAGCGATCATCGCCATGGTCGGACCGCCGACATAGCCGGCACCAACACAACAAATTTTGCTAATCTCGTCCATCCGTTCACCGCTCCAATGAGTGAGTGCGAAAAAAATCAAAAACGCGCTTGGTCCGGAGATAAAACACGCAACAAGATCTCGCTTCAACCGCGCAGGCCGAATCCCCCCATCCCAAATCAGTCGATCTCCAGAATCTCCATCGCCGCGTTGCGCCCGTTAACTGCAATGACGCTGCCACCGGGGTGGGTGCAGGCCCCACAGAGAAAGAAGCCCTCCATCGGCGTGCGAGCGGCCAGCCTTCGATCCCACATAAAAGCGGGCAGACACTCGCCCTGAAAGATATGGCCGCCCTTCAATCCTGTCTCCTGCTCGATATCCGGTGGTCCCATCACCTCGATATCGAGCACCGCCTGAGGCAAATTGCGGCAAAACCGACCCACCGAGTTCAACGCCAACTCGCCGATCTCGGCGCGCCGCGTATCCCAATCCCCTTCGGCAAAGGCGTAGGGCACGTACTGAGCGAATACACTCATGGTATGCAACCCCTCAGGTGCTACGCTGCGGTCATGCGCAGTCTGGAAGTAGAGCTCGGTCCACAACCGCTCCGGTAAATACCCGGCCCGCGCAGCAGCAAAACTTCGTCGCCATTCTTCTTTGCTTAGCGGAGTATTGACCTGACCCCGGTGGTGCGGCTCGTCGGTACCGGGACGCGCCGTAAAATCGGGGAGTTCGGAGAGAGCCACATTGGCCTTTACCGTACAACCCTCGAGCGGTACCGCTGCGACTTCCGCCTGCCACACCGGATCGGCCGCCGCACCCAACAAGCCCAGCGTGGTCTGCGGATCGGCGTTGGAAACCACGACCGGCGCCGCGATCCACTCCCCGCCCTCCAGAGCCACTCCCTCCCCGGGAATAATTTGCGCAACCGGGGTACCCGCCGCCACCGCCACACCTTCGTCCCGGGCGAGATCACAGAGCATAAAGGACACCATACCCATGCCGCCCTCGACATAACCCCAAATCCCCGCCATGCCCTGCATACGACCGGACGAATGGTGAAAGTGAATCGAGGCGGTGCCCGGATCGAAGGGGCTGGCATTAGTACCGATCACACCCTGGCCCAGCACAGCACACTGCAGGCGTTCGTCCTTTAAATAGCGCTCGGCGTACTCGGCCATCGACCACTCGAAGAGCAACGCTCTGGCCTCGGCATCGGCGCCGATCCGCTCCTCGAGCATTGCGCGGGTTGGCGCCCGACCGATCCATAGATCCCCCTCGCCCGCCGGTCGCACCACCTCCCGCAAACGATGCATCACCGCGTACATCGCCCGCCAACCGGCGAGATCGCCCGGTGCGAACCGCGCGATCTCGGCCTCGCAGGCGGCATCGTCCTCCCACAACTGCACCGCAGTGCCATCCTCGAAGGGAACGAAGAGCCCGTTGTGGGCCGGCATCCATTTAAAGCCGCGTCTGACCAGATCCAGTTCGGCGATGACCAGGGGATGCAAAAGACCGGCCAGATAGGCGCAGGGCGAGACGCGAAAACCCGGCCACGGCTCTTTCAGCGTACAGGCGCCGCCGACGCGCTCGCGCGCCTCGAGCACCAGCACTCGCTTGCCCGCCCGCGCCAGATAGATAGCGCAAGTCAGGCCATTGTGCCCGGCACCAACGACCACGACATCCCACTGCTGTGCAGCCAGTTCCTTGATCGATGCGGGCAAGCCAACCCGGCCGAGAACTTCTGCGGTCCAGCCCATCGCTCAAGCGCCTCCACTCTGGATCCGCTCGACTCTATTGGCCACCACGATACCCAGCGCCACCAGCCCCATCCCAACCAGCAGGTAGGGAGACATCACCTCTTCCAAAAGCATCGCGCTCAGCAACACACCCACCACCGGAGTGACAAAACTGAACACTCCCAGGCGACCCGGTGAATGGTGTCGGAGCAAAAAAACCAGGATGATGAAGCACAACCCGGCGACCACAATACCCTGGTAGAGGATTCCGGCAAGAACCCCACCACTAAAGACGTATTCGGTATCAGCTTCGAAAAAAGCACTCCAGGCTGCAAAAAGCGGCAGACTCAAGAGCGCCTGCCAGAAGAGTACCTGGTAGGGATTGAGCCCCTGAACCAGACGCTTGATCACCACCTGGCGCAAGCCCAGGAGCATGCCGCTCAAGGCCACCATCGCATCGCCGAGCAAATAGCTGGTCTCGGCAAAGGAGAGCGATTCCCAGAACAGAAGCACCACGCCTGCAAAAGCAAAGGCCAGGCCCGACCACTTGGCCAGCCCCAGACGGTCGCCGACGAGCAGGTGGGCAAAAAGCGCGGTGAAAAATGGATAGATATTGACCACCACCCCGGAGCGGCTAGCGGTGGTCAACTCGGTACCTGCGTTTAAGAGCCAGATCTGCAGAGCGAAAAGCAGCGCCAGACCGGCCAGCCCCTTCCATTCTCTTGCGGGTACACGCAGAACAATACCCGCAAAAAGCGCCCCGACCCAGACGGTCAGGGCCCCAAGCGCGAAACGCATCCCAGCCATTGCTGCCGGCGGCACACCATCGAGGCCCATCTTGATTGCAACCGGGTTGCCGCCCCATAGCACGGACGTCAGCAAGGCCAGAGCACCAGCCTTGAGTCCTACAGCCTCGTTGCGGATCGGGCCCTTCAACTCAATCGGCGATCGTCGCCGTCACAATATAATCGAGGTTGGGAAAATGCTCTTCGAGATAGGGGTTGCCCCGTCCGGCGATCTGCCCCTGACTCGGCGACTGACCATATTCGGCGTTGATCGCATCGACGATATCCATGCCCTCTACGACCTCGCCGAAGGGCGCAAAGCCCATGCCGTCGAGATTGAGGTTGTCGCCGAAGTTGATAAAAACCTGCGTAGTGCGAGTATTGGGGACATTGGTCTTGGCGAAGGTGATCCGCCCGCGCTTGTTGCTCTGTTTGACCGGATCGTCGAGAAAATTGGCCTGCTGCCAAATTTTCGAGATCTCGGGATCGCCGTGCATACCCCACTGAACGACGAATCCAGGCACCACGCGAAAGAATCGCTGTTCGTTGTAATAACCATTGCGGACCAGATTGTAAAAGCGGTCGGCGCCGCGAGGGGCCCACTCGCGCGTGACCTGGATTTTGAAGTGTCCAGCACTGGTCTCGAAAAGCACCGTATATTCAGCGGGTGCCTCCTCTTTCATTGCTTCGCCTTTGGGATCCATCAAGGCTGCGGTATTCACCTCACCACCCTGGCCTCCGGCTCCGCAGCCGAATGTCCAGAGCGCAACACAAAAAAATGCTATTCGCATCATATGAACAATAACCTCTAGGCTTGGCGTGGCTTAGTCAGCAATCTTCGCCGTTATGATATGATCGAGATTGGGAAAATGGTCATTCAGGTATTCGTTGCCGCGCAAACCGATCTCCCCCTGGTCCGGCGCTTCGCGGTATTCGGCGTTGATCGAGTCGACAATCTCCATCCCTTCAACTACCTCGCCGAAGGGCGCGAAACCCATGCCGTCGAGATTGGTATTATCGCGCAGATTGACAAAGAGCTGCGTGGTGCGGCTCCCGGGCAAGCTGGTGGCCGCAAAAGTAACTCGCCCACGCGTGTTGCTCTGAGCGACCTCGTCGTCGGGAATACGTTTGCGCTGCCACTCGCTGGTCAGCTCTGGATCGCCGCTCATGCCCCACTGGACCACAAAACCAGGCACCACTCTGAAAAAGCGCTGCTGGTCGTAATAACCCTGAGTCACCAGCGCGTAAAACCGATCGGCACCGTGAGGAGCCCAATTGCGCGCAACCTGAATCTTGAACTCACCGGCACTGGTTGTAAAAAGCGCCGTGAATTGGTCGGGCGCCTGCTCGTCTGGCGTCTGCTCATCGGGCGCCTGCTCGTCTGTGTTCTCTGCTGACATGGGATTCTCCAGACCAATTTCGCTTGGGTCTCCGCCACAGGCGGCAAGCACTGCCGTCAGGGTCAGAAACGAAAAGATGAACTGCACTATCTAGAGCCCCTTGGCTGCTGTCATCAGCGCCTGAGACGTAATGCCGAAATGCGCCCAGGTCTCCATATGACCCTCCGAAGGGGCGATGGTCGGGTCGGTGATACCGACGTGCGCAGCGGGGACCTTGTGGTCTGCCGCCACCGCTGCAACCAGCCCCGCAAAACCACGCAACCCGGCGTCGACCGTACCGATCAACCCGTCCTCGACCGTCACCACACCGCGCGAGTAGCGGCGCACCAACCGCCTCAGCACTCCAGGGGCCAGGGGCAACCCGTTGACAATATGGACATCGACCTTTGCATCGAGTGTTTCTGCCGCCTCGCCGGCCAGAAACGCCGGAGCTCCGAAAGCCAGAATCGCCTTTTTAGCATTCGGGTAGGTGCGATAGGCCGTCACCGGCTCCCACGCATCACCAGCTTCCCAGAGCGGCCCGGAACCATCCTGCTTCTCGAGAATCGGCAGCGAATCGCGGGGAACGCCGATGATATGCCCACCGTAGTGCGCTGCCAGATCGCAGACAGCCAGAAAGGCTGCGCGGGCATCGGCCGGGCCGTAGAAGCGATGCAGGTAGGGCAGATAGCTCAAACCGATATTGATCCACTCCAGGCCCCAGCCCGAGAAGTGGTCGCGGCCGGTGCAAGCCCCCACGTGCGAGACGTGAAAGGCGACATTCAGCCCCTCATTGACCCCGGTGAGGTTGCGCTGATAGCGCCACATATCGAACCCCTCGCGAGCGATCCCCTCGTAGAAAGCGGCAAAAGTCGAGACCACATTGAGCTGCGGGCCCGCCCCATTCATCGCCAATCCATCGGTGAGTAAACAAGCCGCCTGTTCCTCGATGCTCATCTCGAACTGGTGGTCCGCGGCCAGAAAAGTGCGGGCCTTGGCCAATTTGGTCGAAGGATCTAGGTCGCAACTGACGACGAAGACATTATCGGGATAGCGCTCCGCCACAGCCGCATAACCAGCTTCGGATCCGGCGCGCGGGCTTTCGGCTTTGCCCGCTGGCGGCAGGCTGGCCTTCTTCCGAGCGCTCTTGGGCAATACCAGATTGCGGCTGCCGGAAGCGGGACGCGCCCTGGTCACCACCTGGCGTTTCTTGCGCCGACGCAAGGCCGAGAGCGCCCGGCTTTGCGCGGTGGTCTTCTTAAACATCGGATTGCGCAGCACCTGGGCTTCGTCGCGCCCTTTCATATGGCCGTCGTGATGCCCTTCGCCGCCGGGTAGTTTGTTGACCAGAAAAATGCACTCGAGCATCGACACCGTATCGCGATAGCTCATCAACGACCCGGGAATCCATACGCGGGTCTCCAAATCGACGCCGTGCTCCTCGGCGAAAGTCGCAACCTCGGCCCCTATACCCAAGCGCGCACCGAAATCGCCCAGGCGCTCGTGACCACCCGTGGGATAGATCAACGTCGGCTTGCCGGCCTGGGCCCGCTTATAGGCCTCGCGGTAGACCTTGTAGAGTGCCGCGATATCGTGCAAGGTTTCGGTCTCGAGCACCTCTACCCCCATCGCTGCGACGATCCCGCGCGGATCCTTGTCCATAATACCCGCAGTGGTCCCCGAGAGCTGGATCCCATTGCGGTGCATCACGAAGGTGATCGGCGCCCCGTGCACCGCTGCACCGTTGAAGCCATTGAGCCCCTGACCCGAAATATACCCCGCGTCACCGCAGTGGCAAACCACCCAGGACCCCTTAGCGAAGCTTGCCCGCTTACCCAGCGCCTGACCCACTGCCACCGGGATCATCACCCCCAAGCGCCCGCCATTGAGCGGGGTGCCACCAGGCAACCAAGACACGTGCCCGGGAATATCCAGACCGCGGCGAAACCCCTCGACGACGGTTTGCTCATCGACAAAACCCAATGCTGCCAGAGCTGCGTAATAACCGATCGAGGTATGGGCGTGTTCGATCGTATATTCGATGCGCTCGTAATCGCTGACCGCCAAGGTCAACAAGAGCGACGGGATCAGTTCCAACCCACCGCCGAGATGGTCCAGTTCGTTGATTTTGGCCAGCGAAGCAAGCGAGCGGATCGCGATACCGGCCGCATTGATCTGCAAGCCCTCCAGAGCAGCGACCTCTTCCCGGCTCAGCGAGCGCTGGCGGCCGATATCCACGGTGAGCGGCAGCACCTCGGAGCGGACCTGCTGGCCCAGGTAACGCGAGCGCTGCAAGAGTTTGTCGTTACGCCTCTTCTGACCCGCCTGCAACGCCTTGATTCCCTCGGGCATGTGAAACTCCCCTGATAGATAAATGTGTGAATCTCAAACAGATCTATAAAATTAAACCCGAGAACGAAACCGAGCAATCGCAACACCGGCGCCGATCAATCCCCAGCCGCTGGTTCGGTTTTCCACGTCCAACCCAACCAGCAAACCGCATACGCAAGATCTAACGCGGTCTGAACTGCACCACCAGTTTTTCGGTCCAAAGCTTATTGGCATCGATCGTCCGCCCCGCATTATGCGGCGTATGTACCACATTGTGCCGCCCCAGGAGCGGATCGTCCAACGGCAGCGGCTCCTGGTCCCAGACATCAGCTGCTAAACTCAACTCATCGGCCAGCACCCGTCGTCTTATGGCCTCGGTGTCGCAGATCTTGGCCCGGGTCACCATCACCACCAGGCAACCCTTGGGCAACGCATCGATGTGCTCGGCCTTCACCAGTCCGCCCGTCGACTGGGTCAACGGTACCATCGGCACGAAAATCTCCGCGTCCTCGACCAGCTTCTCCAGGTAGTACTCCCGCCGCGACCCGGCCCGATGAAAACAGGGCTCGCTGGCGAACGGGTCCCATGCCGCCACATCGGCCCCCAACATCGAGACAAAACTGGCATAGCGGCTGGCGATATTGCCCGCTCCCACGATCCGCACCCGCTTACCTGCCACCGTACCGCTGGCAAAGTCGGGGTTATCACCGAACTGATGTCCCCGGGCGCCGGGCTGGGCCTTTGTACCGGGTGCATCGTAATCCCACGGCTCCAGAGTGGTGATAATCTCCCGGTGCAATTGCGGAATCCGCCGCAAACCACACAAAGTCAGCGCCAAACCGAACTCCGCCACCGTCTGCGACCAGAAACCCTCGCTAGGATGGTCGTACACACTAACCCCTGCCTCTTGCAGATGCTCGCTGCATCCCTCGCCGAGTTTGCGACCATAGGAACCCTGGAAAGTCGCCTCCTCCAGCGCGGTGAAATGCTCCAGACAGGGCAGGCTCACAGGCATCCCGAGCGTCACCAACCTCGTCACTGTACCCGCATTTTCGACGACTTCGCCCAAGCTTCGCTCATCCCCGTGGTCCAAACGCACGAATTCAGCTTCGGGCCACAATACCCGGAAGTGGTCGGCGGCAAAAGGCCAGACCCCATCGAAACTCGGATGCACTAGAACCAGAGTGCGCATATTATTCTCCTTCCCAATAACCGACGTGGTCGGCCTGGCGATAAATCATCTGTCCATTATCGCGTTTGGCGTAGACATTCACCTTACCGGAGTCGGGATACTCGGCCACGTCGTGTGCCAGGCGCTCACCCAACGCCAGGAGTTGACAATCCTCCTGGCCGTCATTGCGAAACTTGTGCGCGCCTTGCGATCCGCCCGGAAAGGCGATGAAGTCTCCCTCGCTAACCGTCCACTCTCCCCGCGGGGTCGTCATCACACCAACTCCTTTGAGCACGTAGAACATCTCCTCTCCGAAATGGTGGAAGTGCAGCGGAAAAGTACTCTGCCCGGGTGGTAGCCGAATGATTCGATATCCCAGTCGCCGTGCCCCAACCAGCGGATCGATATCCCTGCTCTCCCAATCGTACCCCTCACGGCCAAATCCGCGCTCCCAGGGAATCTCCTCGATATTGACCTTGTTAATGTAGATATCCATTCGCTCTTCCAGACACCGCAAAAGCGCTTCCCGCGCCCCCGTCATAATCGAGTGTCCATCCCCCACCAGCAGCGAATCGAAGTCCAAGATCAACAACTTGCGCAATTCCAACGCCGCCTTAGGAGGATCCTCCAACTTCTCATCCATCAACAGACTGAACTCCCCCACCGGTCCTCCCACCACCAGATCGCCCGCCAGGATCAATCTTCGCTCCGACCAGTAAAGGGCCATCTCCCCCGGGCTCTTACCATGGTTCAAATGCACAGCCCTCAACCCCGGAACAACCGCTTCTCCATCTTCGACCCTTCGATCCACCACCACCTCCAACTCCTCGGCATCCGCCGCATGCGCCACCACCTCGGCCCCGGTCCGCTGCTGGAAAAACGCCGCCTCCCGCTCGTGGTCCCTGTTGGTGATCACAATCCACTTGGCCCCTCCCAGAGCATCGAAGTGCTGCAGATCTCCTGCGCTCATCGGCACTGGATCGATCAGCACATTGCCCTCTTCTCGCACCCAGAAATGTCCATTGAAGTCAAGCTGGCGATCCTCGTTGAACACCGACCAGCAGTACATATCGCCGAACATGATCTTTTTCATTTGCTACTCCGACTGCCCTTGCAGGCGCTATCTCTTCATAATGGGGAAGCGAGGCCGGGCAACCCCAACCCACTCACACAAAAAACGGCTGCGTCCAGGCAAAACCCTCTCCCGCTCCCCAGCACTCAAAACGCAGATATCCCGTCCCCTCCGGCACCTCTACCTGAATATCCCGCCCATCCGCCACCGCAAACCGCTCTGCCCCATCCCGCAATGCCACGATCCGCTCCGCATTCTCCGTCGCGATCCCGATCGTATTCCCCTCGACCCAAATCTCGTTGATCTCCACCCCGGTCGACGCATAAAACCGCCCTGCACGCAACGCCTCGACCACCCCTTCCGCCGTCTCTTCCGTCACGTAGACCACATTCCACCCCAAACCCACGTCGCCGGTCGCCGCATGGCTGTCGTCGTGCGCGAAACCCCATACCCGTCGACCCTGAGTCAAGAGCATATCCCAACGATTGGTCGCATAAGGACTGCCCTTCAACCGACTGATTACCCCGTTGTAAATCTCCAGCCCCGCATAGCCCTCGCAGCGTTCGAGAAGCTCCTGTGGGCAATGGTTGAAGTTGGCGTGCCAGTTGGGATGGTTGAAGAGGATCAGTCCGCCACCGGTAGAATTGACCTCGTCGATGACCCGTTGCCGGTCTGCATGCGGCTCGACCCAGTCCACGGCGCCCACGTGCAGCATATGCGACCCGTTAGCCGTAATCTCATTGCCCGCTAGCGCAATCATCCCCTGGAAATCGTACTGCTGGTACTCATCGAGGGTGGTGTAGATATCGTGGTCGGAGATCATCAGAAAGCCGTATCCGCGACCTGCGTAGTCGTCGATCACCGCCTGGTGGTCACGCTGGCCATCGCTGGCCGTCGTATGCGTGTGCAAATTGCCGACCAGCCAGCGGCCCCCCTCTAGATCTCTATATGGGTTTTCAATCATCGGTATCTCCTCTATTTGAAAATCAGCCTCAAGATACAGGCATAACTCACAAGCGACAAATCAGGTCCCACTCCGCTTGTACAGCCTTTGCACTGCTAAGATAAGCAGAGCGAGTACGACTAAAAGAACCGCAAAACTCGCAAAATTGCCCTGCACCAACTCGGTCGCCCGTTCACCGTAGCGCACCGCCAGGTAACCGACCAGTCCATAGCGCACCGTCCGCCCCATGAGCACCGCCAATAGAAATTTGCCCCGGGGCATGCCGAAGACGCCTGCCGATAAGATAAAGAGTTTCATCGGATATGGCGGTGGCGCCACCACCGAGAGTGCGACCGCCCACAACCCGTAGCGATTGATTTTGTCGCGCACAATCTCCCGCCGCTCGGCTTCAATCCGATCCAAAACCAGAGCTCCTCCCTTACGACCAAGATAATAGGGCACCAGGCAACCCAGGGCTGAACCGAAAACCGCCGCAGGTACAAAAGCTAGAGAATCGATCGGCAACCGACTCTGACTCACCATCAGCAGCAATACCCAGTCGGGAGCCCCGCCAGTGGGAATCCCAGCCGAGTCGATAAAGGCCAGCCCCATCAACCCCGGCGCACCCAGACCGCGCAAGAAGCGTATCAGCTCTTTGATGAATTCCAAATTCGCTCCGCGACGGGGTGGTGTTGACGCAAAAGGTTAGTGGACCTATTTATAAATGTCAGCAAGACCTTTAAATAAGAACCATAATTCGTTTTCCGCCACAGAAGTCATATGGAAATCACCGATATCCGCACTCTCTCGCTCTCGCGGGCCCACGAAGCCGAACTCCAGTGGTATAGCGCCACCTTTCACGTAGCCAAAGCCGACTGCTCGATCTGCATCATCGATACCGACGAGGGCCTGCAGGGCATCTCCGAGCCCTGCGCTTATGGCGTACCGCCCGAGATCGCTGCGCGGATTGCAGAACTCAAACCCGGCCTCATTGGTCGCGATCCCCGCGATGAAGACTTGACCCCGGCCAACGAAGCCGAGCGCGCCAACGATATCGCCAACGCCGGACTCAACTGCGCGCTCTGGGATCTGCGCGGCAAAATCGCCGGCGTACCCACCGCAGAGTTGCTCTGCGTGCCAGGGCACGAGCCGCTGCGTCGCCTGCGGCTCTACGCCTCCTCCGGCGTACGCTACGACTGGGACGACCATCCCGAATCGGTCGTTGAAGAAGCCATCTCCTATGCCGAAGAGGGCTTTACCGCCTACAAAATGCGCCTCGGCACCCACTGGGCCTGGTCCGCGGTCACAGTCGACCACTTTCTCGAGATCGCACACCAAGTGCACGCCGCAGTCGGCGATCGCATGGACCTGGCTCTCGACGGCAATTGCCGCCTCTCCATGGAAGAAGCTCAACCGATCGCCACAGCCCTCGACCAGATGGGTTGGGCCTGGTTCGAAGAGCCGGTCGACCGCGTACCTGCCGACTACGCTCGACTCAACGAGGCCGTTTCCATCCCGGTCACCGGCGGTGAACCCTTCACCACCTGGGCGCAGTTCGCACCTTTTATGGAAGCGCGAGGATTCGATCTGGTCCAGCCCGACGCCGGAGTCTGCGGCATCGATCTATGCTTGGAGGTCGGGCGCAAAGCCCATGCCGAGTACGGCGGCGTCCAGCTGATCCCGCACAACTGGCACAACGGCCTGATGACCATGGCCAATGCCCATATGGTAGCCGCGCTGCCCGGTATCGATGGCCGCGAATCGCAAAAGGGGTCTATCGGATCGGGCATGGTCGAACTCAATATGCGTCAGGGGCCGCTGCAATGGGAGATTCTGCGCGAGAAACCCGCCATCGAGAACGGCTATCTGATCCTTCCCGATGCCCCGGGTTTCGGCGTCGAGCTCGCGGACGATCTCGAGGCGCGCTTCCCTTATATCGAAGGCTCCTGGGGCGCCCCCATACAACGCTGAGAAAGAGCAATGAACGGAAAAATACCCACCCGCCAGGAGGCGTTAGACCTCGTCCTCCGCTACAACGAAACTATCTCGTTGATCAACCATGCCAAATCGGTCGAGGCGGCGATGCGCTATATGGCTCGCAAGGCCGGCGAAGACGAGGAGATGTGGGGAGTAATCGGCCTGGTCCACGACCTCGATTACGAGCAATTCCCCGAGCAGCACTGCCAGCAGACCGAAGCCATCCTCCGCACAAACCAATGGCCGGAAGAATATATCCGCGCGGTACTCTCGCATGGCTGGGGCATTTGCACCGAGATCGAACCGCAGAGCCTGCTCGAAAAGACCCTCTACACCGTCGACGAACTCAGCGGCTTCGTCTCGGCCTGTGCACTGGTCCGCCCGTCAAAGAGCGTCAATGACCTCGAACCAAAGTCGGTCAGGAAAAAATGGAAACAGAAGAGCTTTGCCGCCGGGGTCGACCGCGGAATCGTCGAAACAGGTATGGCAATGCTCGGGGTGGAGTTCAACGAGATTACCGCCGACGTCATCGCCGCGCTGCGCGAAGTCTCCGCGGAGATCGGGCTCTAACTATGGAAATCGCTAAACGCGTAAGCAAGCTCTGCATCAACTTCAAAGCAGGTACTCAGAACCAGCCCCTGCGCCTCATCGATAATCGTTCAACGCACCCCGGTATCTGAGGAAATATGGTCACCGATCTCGAAAACTATCTATTCGACCTGCGCGGCTACCTGCATCTTGAGGGGGCACTCAACTCCGGCGAAGTCGACGAACTCAACACAAGCCTCGACGCGATCCCGCCCCTGGAACCGGGCAACTGGTATGGCCACGTCCACGCCCATACCTACGGCACGGTCGACGGGCTCAACCTGCAGCAGATCTACGAGGCCGGAGAGCCCTTTGAACGGATGATCGACCATCCGGCCTGGATCGACAAAGTCGATCATTTCGTCGGCAGCGAGGGTTCCTTCGACAGTGCACACGGCCCGCTCTTCATCGACGAGAACTTTGCCAACTTCCGCCAGCGCGGCGAAGCCATCGGTCTGCACTCGGGCGGCTACCCGCCGATTATGCGCAATCAGTTCCGCTATCACGGCGGGCGCTATATGTGCGGCCAGATCAATATCCTGGTCGCCCTGACCGATATCGGACCGGGCGACGGCGGCACGATGCTGATCCCCGGCAGCCACAAATCCAACTTCAAGCACCCCAACCTGGATCAGCACCGCATGCAGCCCGGGGGAGCGAGTGTCGAAGGAATCGAAGGCGCCATCGAGATCTACATGTCCAGAGGCGATGCCCTGCTCTTTGTCGATGGCATCTCGCACGGTTCTGCCCGTCGGCAAAACGAAGGCACCCGCCGAATCTTCGTCTATCGCTACGGACCCTCCTGGGGCAATTTCCGCCACGGTTACCACCCCTCGGCTGAACTCCTGGCGCGCCTGACACCCGAACGACGACAGATCGTCTGGCCGCAAAAAACCCGTCCCGAAGGGCCGCAGAAAAAAGACCCTCGATAGGGATCAGCAATCCGACGACTGCGGTTGTCACCCTCTCATTGAGAAAGGCCAACGCATGAAAGGCATCATCCTCGCCGGCGGACAGGGCACGCGCCTCTACCCCTTGACCGTATCGCTCTCCAAGCAGATCCTGCCGGTCTTCGACAAGCCCATGATCTACTACCCGCTCTCGGTACTGATGCTGGCAAATATCCGCGAGATCCTCATCATCTCCAGTCCGGAGCACATCGATCTCTACCGCCAGCTCTTCGGCGACGGCCAGCGCCTGGGTCTGCGCATCGAGTACGCGGTCCAGCCCAGACCCGAGGGGGTGGCACAAGCCTTTATCGTCGGTGCCGACTTCGCCGGCGATAGCCCCTGTGCTCTGATTTTCGGCGATAACTTCCTCTACGGCCACGGTCTGACCGAGATCCTAGCGCGCGCCGGACAACTCGAAGAGGGCGGCCTGGTCTTCGCCTACTACGTGCAGGACCCCGAACGCTACGGTGTCGTCGAGTTCGACGACGAACGCAACGCACTCGGAATCGAGGAGAAGCCGCAACATCCCAAGTCCAACTATGCCGTTATCGGCCTCTATTTCTACGATGGCGAAGTTGTGGAGATCGTCCGCAACCTCAAACCCTCTGCCCGCGGCGAGCTAGAGATCACCGATGTCAACAACGAATATCTGCGCCGGCGCAAACTCAAGGTCGAAGTGCTCGGCCGCGGTTTCGCCTGGCTCGACACCGGCACCCACGAGAGCCTCTTGGAAGCCAGCGACTTCGTCCAGACCATCGAGCATCGCCAGGGCCTTAAAGTGGGCTGCATCGAGGAGATCGCCTACCGCAAAGGTTATATCAGCCAAGAGCAAGTGCTGGAAATCGCCAACTACTCCAAGGACAACGAATACTGCCAATACCTCAGACACCTCGTCGAACAACCGGGCCCAGCGCTTTAGCAATCGCTTTCTACAGGTCGTTTAAGTGGTCGGCAGAACGCATTGCACCTGGGCGGGCCCGGACCGCACTTCGAAGAAGGGTGGCATTAAGAAATTGGGCGCAACGACGTTTGACTATATATTTCATATTTAAGGTGCTTAGAGAAAAGGACGGTCAGAGGTTTTTCAAAGTCGACCCAAACTTCAAACCTAATTAAAGCCAAGCCCATACGTCTTGGACCACAGGACGATAGATAGAATGTCCGAGGACGAAAACAGCGGCTTTATCCGCCTCCAGACCCAAAGCCACGTCTCGGCGAGCCAGTGGAGACAATGGACCAATATCCTCGGTCTGAACAACAGGGAAACCGAAAATGTCTGGGACGAGATCGGCTATCCGATCTTGGCCATCACCCGCCAGCTACCTCCGATCCCCCAGATCCTGCAGGTGCGCGCCGAGCGCCGCTGGAATACGATCCACGATTTCCGAGACGAAATTGCCCCTCTGTGGGCCATCGTCTACCTGCTAGAGAGACTCAATGACGAAATGCTCGTCGGCGACAGGACCACCGAGAGCATTTTTCACTTCTTCCGCAACCACGTCACCTCCCAGGCTGGCAAGAACCGCTGCGAAGCTCTCATCGAACAATTCGCGATCGACCTCGCTAAGTTAATACTGGTTGCAAAACTGGTCGCCAAGGAGACGATTAGCCTTACCGAGGTCGTCAATATCGTAACGCGCAAGCAACTCTCGGTAGCCAACGTTATCGATCTGGGTTTACAAACCCTCGACACTCGTCCTTATGCTCATACCTGCAAGAGCTGTCTGCAGGGCCCTTCGGAGCCCGAAGAACTGGCGGAACCCGCTGACGTCGCCGACCAGGGAGAAGAATCGCGGAACGGTCAGGAGGACACGGACGAGGAAAAGATCACTTCGCGCTATTCGGCTGCTGCTTTGAACAGTTTTATCCTCGACTTCCGCAAATCGCTGGAGGAGATTTACACCGAACAATCGAGGGAGATACGGAGCGATGAAGTCTTCAGCGAAGTAGACCTGCTCAGCATGCGCCTGCAAGCACTCGGAGAATTCGATCCGCTGCAGGCCACGATTCCCTCGCCGGATGAAGCCGATCAGATCGTCGCCAAACGCATGTCTAACACCGGCAAGGGCGTCAAAAGCAGCTCCTCAGGCCAAAATAAGTCACCAAGCCAAAACACAGTACCAAGCCAAAACACAGTACCAAGCCAAAACACAGTACCAAGCCAAAATATGGCCTCATCTGGCCGTCGTTCTAAATCGGTTCAGTCCTCGACATCAGACCCCGTTGTGCTTGGTTCTCCTGATAAGGAGATTGCAAAGATCGGCAGCCTCCCGGACGAGAAAAGTCGCCAAACCTCGGACGAAGTAGATAAAAACCTCATCAGCCCCACCCACATCTCGCCGAGCGACTTTAGCCAGAAAGTGCACCAAGTGGGCCGGTTACTCGGAGCAGCCGAGCGATGCGACGAAACAGTGTGGCAACTCTTCCTCGACCCAGAATCTGAACTGGAGAATAGCCAGGCCCTGGCCGACGCATTGGCCGACGAGACTAATTCGGTCAATCAGGCCTACGCACTGATCAAGGCAGCGAGCCAGCTCATCGGTCTTAAAAAACTCCTGGACTTGGACGACCGCCCTCAACGCAATCTTCGCTTCAACACCCAGATCAGTAGCTTTATCAACATCGCCCAGGCTACCCAAAAGACATTCCGCCCCGATGATCGTCAACTCGAGGGACTCGCGACTATCCTCGATCACGCCGTTGCCACTTTGCTCCGACTTGAAAACTTGAGAATAAACTACCTCTTCGCTTCACAGCGCCCGGACAACTATACACCGGACGCGGTCGCGCAGTACCGCGAAAAAAAATTATCCGCCCTGCAAACCCCCATCGACGCGACCCTGCTCGAATCGACTCTTACCCAGGCCGATGGCGATACCGCCGCCATGATCGAGCGCTTCAGGAACACCCGCTACATCGAAACGCTGCTCTCTACCTGCCGCACCTATGCCGAAGGACTGAAGGAAAACGAACAGATCCAGTCGCTGGAAAAACTCAAAGACGCTCTCCAGGAGACGCCCTTAGAATTCACCGATGCCGAGCCGGCCGAGCCCGAGCCAGGTCCATTGCCGGAAGCCATGCAAATGGACGACAGGCTCGGCAAAATCTTTCAGCTGGCCTGTAATTATCTCTGCGAAGCAGTGTGGGAGGTAGTCTCGGAACGGCACGAGCCCCCAAAAGTCATCCCCCGGGTTATAGCTCTCGCCCGCGCCGCCCTCTATTCCTGTTTCGTCTTCGAACCCGAGCGCCGCCGCCACTCCGCCCGACCGCGGATTCAAATCACCGTTGTCTCGCTGGAGAACCTCACCGGCAACACCGCAGTCCGCGACCTCTACCTGCGAGTAGATGCCGATGGCGAACTGCTCTATGTAGAGGGGTACGAGGACGGCTCCTACATCGACCTCTTGGAACTGCGCGAATACACCGATGCACGCATCCAGGCCGTCAACGAGGGAAGTGAGTTTGGCGCTGAACCACTGCAGACTGGTGAAAAATACCTGTTCACCGTCGGTCGTACACAAAGTTTTTTCGCCGCCGATCCAAGTGCTACTATCGCCAGTTGCGTTCGCGACGAAGAGGGCGAAATAAGGATTTTTCCCATTTTTCGACCCAAAATCGGCAGCTAAAACACGTTATAGCACGACAGCACAACAGCACAACAGCACATTTTAGCGAGCACTCTGCTTCCCCGAGAAGAATCGCCCCCCCGGTCGGAAATTCTCGAGTGCACAGTGCAATCCTTTTGACTTATTCACCAACTATCCTAATTTATTGCTCTCATTTCCTCTTCCAGATAAACGCGTCGATACATGCAGACACTCAAACTCAGCTTCAGCTATCAGAATATCGTCGCTGGACAGGGGCTCGAATTGGCCTTTGCAGGCATGACCATCGTCTTTACCGCACTGGTCCTGGTCAGCGTCTTCGTCGCTCTCTTGCCGCGAATCCTCTCCGTAATTAACCCCCTGTTCCCCGAAACCCAACTCCACGCTGGACCCCAGACTAAGAGATCTGACGAGAGCGAAATTGCCGCAGCGATCGGATTTGCCCTACACGTGCGCCAACGCGGCAACTGAGCGAAAATATGGAAATCCTCGTCGAATTTCTCTCTACCACTGCCGTGGCCAATATGTCGGGCGGCAACCTGATGATGCTCTGCATCGGCGCGGTCTTCATCGGCCTGGCCATTCGCAAAGACTACGAACCGCTGCTCCTTTTACCCATTGGCTTTGGCTGTATCGTCGGCAATATCCCGTCCATCGCCAGCATGGCCGTCGGCGTCTATGACGAAGGCAGCGTGCTATCCTATATCTACTTTGGCGTCAGCCAGGGCATCTTCCCGCCGCTGATCTTTCTCGGGATCGGCGCAATGACCGACTTCTCGACCATGCTCTCCAACCCGCGGCTGGTGCTTTTGGGCGCAGCCGCGCAAATGGGCATTTTCCTGACCTTGATCGGAGCCCTATACCTGGGCTTTACTCCGACCGAGGCGGGAGCCATCGGTATCATTGGCGGCGCTGACGGGCCAACGGCGATCTTCCTCTCGGCCAAGCTCGCCCCCCATTTGCTCGGAGCGATCGCCATCGCTGCCTATTCCTACATGGCGTTGGTACCGGTCATTCAACCTCCGGTGATGAGAATGCTGACCACGCGCAAGGAGCGGCTGATCCGCATGGCGCCGCCGCGCGAGGTCTCGCAGCGCGAAAAGATCATCTTTCCCATCGCCGCCTTCCTCATCTGCGCGCTGATCGCCCCCGGCTCGATCGGGTTGATCGGCATGCTCTTCTTCGGCAACCTGATGAAAGAGAGCGGCGTCACCGAGCGCCTGGCCAATACCGCGCGCACCGCCATGGTCGATATCGTCACCATCCTGCTCGGCTTCTCGGTCGGCTGCTCGACCCAGGCCCAGACCTTCCTCACCCCCCAATCAATACTCATTTTCACTCTCGGCGCACTGTCCTTCGCCGTCGCTACTGCCTGCGGTGTACTTTTCGCCAAGTTTATGAATCTCTTCACCAAAAACAAGATCAACCCCCTCGTCGGCGCCGCCGGGGTCTCGGCCGTGCCCGACTCCGCCC
>CAZFMY010000048.1:0-44861 GCA_964520345.1 uncultured Gemmatimonadaceae bacterium
GCGCGGACCGCATCATCATCCCGATGGCGAAGGTGGAGACGGCGAGGGTGGAGACTTCGACGGACTTTCGGCCGACGATGAAGAATTATCTGGCCTGCCGGAACCCCCGCCCTGCGACGAAGGCGTGCGCGAGAGCGAATTGAGCCCTCAGGACGTAGATGTCGCCTGTGGAGGCAGCGAAAGCGTGGGCAATCTCATTTTTCGCACGGTTTGCAATGAGGATCCCTACAATAGCGAGGCGATTTCACTGCCCTCAGGGCGCGCGGCCGATTGCTTCGAGATAGAGGCCATCCGGGGCTCGGGAATCACCTTCGAAATCGTCGAAGAAAGCACCGGCACATCCATGTTCAATACCGCTGACGGCAAGCATGCGTTCGACACACTCGTTTTGACCGGAGATCCCAGCGGCACCAAGGTCTACCGGATCAATCTGCTCAGCGGCGACACACCCGATGCCAGCCTCACCATCCGTTTCATCGATCATCCGACTTTCTAAGCTGAGATCCGCCTGCACCTGCTGATGAGCAGTGTTGCAGTGCAAGCACCGCAAAAGCCCCCATACTCTGAGCAAAGTTGGGGGCTTTTGCATACCTACATGGCATGGAAATCCATCTCCCCAACCTCAGCGCACAGATTAAGGAAGGATAGAGCAACCGCTGGCAGAATCATGGAGACATCCATTCCATTCACTACCAGGCTATTATCTAGATCATCACCACTCGTTTGGCATTGCGTGATTTGATACTTTATAATTAGGTAATTGGTTAAAACACCATTATATCTCTACCAAGACAAGAGCGAGCGCCCGATGAACACTCCCAATAAAAACTCCGCAGTTAAATGGCTGCCACAGAACTACCCGGCTCGCTATTCGATCTATGGGTTACTTCTCGGGTTTTGCTTCCCTGTGATCGCCACCGCGGTCGATATCGTATTTGTGCGTCAACTATCGCTGAACTTGGCCAATATTTTGCATAGCCAGACCACTCAGCCCCTGCACTGGATCATTGACACCGCTCCCTTGATTTTGGGCTTGTTTGCCTACTTGATCGGGCAACGACAGAAGCATCTCGTCGACGCCCAGAATAAATACCAATTCCTGGCATACCACACCACGGACTTCATCTGGGCGATGGATTCCGACCTGAATCTCACCTACTGCAGCCCATCCATCGCTCAACTGACCGGCTACAGCCCCGAGGAATACGCTGAAATACCGCCCTTAGAGCGATACCCGGCTGAAGCCTTGAAGACGATCGATAAGGTCGTGCGCGAGGAACTCGAGGTCGAAACGAGCGAAGCGAAACCGCGCGACAGACGACGAATCCTGACATTGCCGCTGAAAAAAAAGCAGGGAGGCACGGTATGGGTCGAAGCGGCAGCGAATATTCTCCATAGCAAGAACGGCCAGGAGATTTCCATCGTCGGCGTGAGTCGCGACATTACAGAGCGTATAGAGGCGCAAAGACAACGCGAAGAACGAGAGGAACTTTTCGAAAACATCTTTGAAAATACAGTAATCGGCCTTTACCAGTCGACCCCGGATGGCAAGATCTTAATGGCCAACCCCGCGCTGGTGAGCATGCTGGGATTTTCGTCCTTAGAAGAACTTCGAGAGCAAGACTTAGAAGACCTCGCGTTGCAGAACTCCTATAAGCGCACAGACTTTATAGAGCGAATCGAGCGCGATGGAAAAATCATCGGGATGGAGTCAGTTACCTACAGGTCAGATGGCACTCAGCTCATCTCCCGCGAGAATGCCCGAGCAGTTCGAGACGCAAATGGCACCACACTCTATTATCACGGGACCATCGAGGACATCACCGAGCGCGTTCAGGCTGTAGAAGAGTTGCAGGAAAACGAGGAGCGCTTCAGAACGCTCTTCGAAAACGCCACCATTGGTCTCTACCGCACGTCCCCCGACGGTCGAATTCTGATGGCCAACCCCGCGTTGATCCGCATGCTGGGCTACTCCTCTTTAAAGGAACTCGAACAACGCAGGCTGGACGATAGTGAATCATTTGCAGACGGGTTCAAACGATCAGATTTTCTGGAGCGAATTGAGCACGATGGAAAAATCATTGGAATGGAATCAGCCTGGCTGAAGAAAGATGGGAGTCTACTTTCCGTACGCGAAAATGCCAGCACAGTGAAAGACGCAGATGGTAATACGGTCTATTTCGATGGCGCAGTAGAGGACATCTCCTTGCACAAGGAGGCAGAGGCAACAAACGAGCGCCTTGAAGCCCAACTGATCCAGGCCCAGAAGATGGAGGCCATCGGACAATTGGCCGGGGGCGTGGCGCACGATTTCAATAATCTACTCAGCGTTATCCTCGGCTACTCCGAATTGATGCAGTTAGACGAAACACTGAACGAAGAGCAACAAGACCAGTTGCAGCAGATCTACGATGCCGGCCAACGCGCACAGACCCTTACGCAACAACTTCTCACCTTCAGCCGCAAACAAATTGCTCGACCTCGGCCGACGAACTTAAACACAGAAATCGAGAATGGCCTCAAGATGTACATCCGGCTCCTTGGGGAAGATATCGAGGTAACGTTTCAACCTGGTCCCGATTTACCGTCGATTATGGCCGATACCCAGCAACTCGACCAGATATTGGCCAATATGCTAATCAACGCACGCGACGCCATAAACGCTTGTACCGAGCAGAACAGACAACGCTTGATCAGCATGAGTACTTCCTTAATAGAAGTAGGGGATTCGCTGGCCCGAGACTACGATATCACTCCGGGATTCTATACGTGTCTCTCGATAAGCGATACGGGCACGGGCATGGACCACAAAACACAAGCGAGAATCTTCGACCCGTTCTTCACTACCAAGGGCGAGGGCAAGGGTACGGGGTTGGGACTCTCCACGGTCTACGGGGCAGTCGCACAGAATAACGGGGCGATTCGGGTCTATAGCGAACCCGGACAGGGCACCACGTTCAGGATTCTTTGGCCGGCGATGAAATCCACTATGGATTCGGGTACGCAACAAATGGAAAACCGCCACCTACAACAAGGTCACGAAAACCTGCTTTTGGTCGAAGACGAAAAATCCGTTCGCGAAGTCACTTATAAACTTTTGACCGGCCTGGGGTATCACGTCACTGCAATCGAAGACGGCGAGCATGCGCTGGAGTTACTGATAAACGGGGATCTGCAGCCAGATCTGCTCATCACCGATCTCGTGTTACCGGGAATAAACGGCAGGCAACTGGCAGAGCACTCGCTGAAGATAATCCCCGATCTACCCATTCTATACACCTCCGGCTATACCCAAGATATCATCTCCCAGCAAGGTATGCTGAGCGATGATATCGAACTGGTCGAAAAACCCTTCCGCGCTACTGATTTTACCGACAAGATCCGGGCCTTGCTAGACCGAGAATAACCCCCTCCTCCGTTGGCAGAGTGCGCAGAAAAACCCGCTGGCTCACCCCGAGATCATAAGGTCCCAGCCACACATCAACTCCAGCAAGTAGACCGGATTTGCCCTACTCTGTTCCCGAGAGAAACCAACTCCCTTTATCCTAAAATCACCCACTGAGCTCATAGTCAATTTTAAGTCGACAATCTGCACCATTTGATTTTCTTTTATATTATAACCAGCAAACGACGATCTCATAACCAAAGAAGGCCAGAGGGATTGCCGCACAAATTGTGCCCCTATCTTGCTCTGGGTCACGATCAACACTCGTCCTTAGTACTTGTACAGAACCCGCAGTGCAAACCACGGATCGCGAATCCTGTGAATATAGCACTATGGGCAAACAACCTTCCTCAGGCCTGGCGTTCGACCCGACCTTATGCATCTATTCTATTTCTGTACCCTGACCCTATTCCTCGGCGCCTGCTCCAACAGCACCGGTCCCGACAATATTCCCCAATCCCTCTGCACCGATACCCCAGGCGCCATATGCACCTGGGCTGGCACCGGAGAAGCCGGGTTCAACGGTGACGGCCATACTCTGCTCGCCTCTACCTTTTACTGGCCCGTCGATTTAACCATCACTCCTGCAGGCACTACCTATATCCTCGATTGGAACAACCACCGCGTGCGCCGAGCAACCCCAGAGGGCACTCTTTTAACCGCAATCGGCACCAGTTTTGTCGGCGATGGCCCCTATGACGAATCCGACCAGATCCCCCCCGGTGCACCCGGTACCGAAGTCCACCTGAACCACCCAACTCACCTCCTTCCGCTCGACGACGGTACCCTGTTACTGAGTGCCTGGCACAACCACAAACTCCGGCTCTATGACCCGCAGACAGGCCTCGTCCAGGTCATCAGCGGAGCCGGTCCGGGGTTCTCCGGCGACGGCGGACCCGCGCGTGAGGCCTTGCTGAGCCAACCGCCGCAATCGGCCCTGGGACCGGACGGCACTCTCTACGTCCTCGACCAGCGCAACCAGCGCATCCGTCGAATCGATGCAGACAAAATCATCACTACCGCCGTCGGCGACGGCACAGCCGGATTTGCCGGAGACGGTGGCAATCCACTCAACGCTCAATTGCAATTCCCAGCCGGAGCCAACCCGCAGCCGGCAGGAGGCCTGGCCTTCGACCTGCAGGGCCGACTTTATATCGCTGACACCCTCAACAACCGCATACGCCGCGCCGATTTCGACCGCAACCAGATTGAGACGGTGGCCGGCAACGGTGACAAGGAGTTCTCCGGCGATGGTGGCCCCGCCCTCAGTACAACCCTCAACAATCCGCGCGACCTCGAGTTCGGCCCCGATGGCCGACTCTATATCGCCGACGAGTTCAATCACCGCATCCTCGCCCTCGACCTGACGACCGGGACCATCGAAACGATCGCCGGCAACGGTGACGAAGGATTCTCAGGCGACGGCGGACCTGCTCTCAGCGCCGCCCTCAATCGACCGGCCGGCCTCGAGTTCGACGCAGGAGGCCGACTCTATATCGCCGACACCTACAACCACCGCATCCGCCGTATGACCCTGACGACACCGTGACCTACTTCGCACTCTTCCTCAGCATCCTTGCTCTGCTCTCTTGCGACTCGACCCCCACCGACGTCAGCACCGGGCCCTACGGACGCATCGCGACCTACGCCGGTACCGGCGTAGCAGCTAAAGGACCCGCAACCGCAGCACTGCACGAAACCTCCTTCTACCTGCCCCTTGATTTGACCTTCGGGCCCGACGGACGCCCCTATATCCTCGACTGGAACAACCACCGGGTCCGCGTTGTCACCCAGGGCCGTGTCAGCACCTTGATCGGCACCGGCGAACTCGGCGACGCTCCCGCTGGTCCGGCACGCGAAATCGGTCTCAATCATCCGACTCATATCTCTTTCGACCCACAGGGTCGACTGGTACTATCAGCCTGGCACAACTCGATGATCCTGCGCTACGATTTCACCAGCGACTATATACAGCCCATCTGCGGCACCGGCGCACGGGACTACGGCGGCGACGATGGCCCGGCCGAGTTGGCACTGATCAATCTGCCCAGCGCCACCGCCTTTGACCCACTCGGACGTATGTACATCTCTGACCAGGAAAACCAGCGCATCCGCATGATCGATCTCGATGGTAACATAAAAACGGTCGTAGGCACTGGCGAGCCGGGTTTTTCCGGTGATGGCGGGCCCGCTTCGGAGGCACAGATCTATGCTCCAGTAGGTCAGGCAGCCCCGCCCACCAGCCGCATCGCCATCGATGAATCGGGCAATCTCTACCTGGCCGACACTTTCAACAACCGCATCCGCAAAGTGGACACCGCGACCGGCACTATCACCACTATCGCCGGCAACGGCACTTTTCCCTCTGTATCTCGTGGTACACTCGACGAAGGCGCCGCTGCGCTGGAAGTTTCGCTATATTGGCCCTGTGACTTGGCGATAGACTCGGAAGGCCGGATCTTCATCGCCGACACCTTCAACCACTGCGTGCGCAGAATAGATCTCGACGGTACAATCTCCACTATCGCCGGCCAGTGCGGGAAATCGGGAGACGAGGGAGATGGTGGCAACCCCCAGATCGCCCGACTCAGCCGTCCCTATGGCATCGCGCTCGACTCGGATGACAACCTCTATATCGCCGATACGCGCAACCATCGGATCCGTATCGTCCGCCGATGAGCAGAATTTTCGCTTTTAGTTTAATCGCCCTCGCCGCCTGTGCTGGCTCGACAAAAGGGCCTGATGAGGAGCAACCTTTCTTCCCCTCTGATTTCGCCCAAACCTATCGTTTGGTCCGCGATTGCCGTCAGAGCAATGCCCACGATATGCACTTCATCTCGGTAATGGCCAGCCCGGATGAAGCCAACGCCTATCGGGAGGAACTATACCCCCTTCCCAAAACTACCGTCCTAGTCAAGACTCTTCACGACGATCCCCGCTGTACCACTCCCATCGGCTACGTCGCGATGCGCAAAGAGGACGATTGGATCTGGCAGGAAACCACCGCGACCTTCAAGATCCGCACCTCGGGACTGATCGAGTCGTGTATAACATGCCACTCCAGATGTAGCGACCGCGACTTCACCTGTACCGACCCATGACCTTCCACCGACATCACCCTGTACCGAAACCGGCCGCGACGCAAACAGGATGCTTGCAGCAAATACTAATCCGCTTGATTGCCCTCGATTAGTACAGTCCTCACCGATCCATTTGCCACCAATCGTTCAGCAAAACCCCGAGCCATAGAATCGGGCAAGAACGTATTATTGGTGATGATCAGATCAGCACCCACATAGTTAACTCCACGCAACCCCTCTATACTCTTCAATGCACCATTGCCGCTGACCTCCACGTAGTCTCGCACCCGCTGCAGGTGATCTAGTCCTGCCAAACTCTCGAGTACCCCATTGCGCCAAATATCCAAACTCCCAGCGATTTCCTCCAACCTTGTCAACGAAGTCAGCGAGGTCAGCGAGGGATTATTAACGATTGACAAACCCCCGCCAACAAAACCTAAACTCTCCAATCCTTCCAGATTGCTCAAAATCTTATTCTCAAAGATCAATAATCCCTCTACCACATGCACCGCCTTACCCGCCGCTGGATAATCACCTGGTGGCGGTGCTAATGCGGACCCCAATCCCGCCCCAACGCTTGTGAGGCCCTCCAACCCCTTCAGGCTTTCCAAGTGCTCATTGAACCAGATCTCGAAGCTCCCCTCGACACTTTGCAACCCTTCTAACCCAACCAACGCAGACAGATCGCTGCCCACAATTTGCAAATCGCCATCTATTATATAAGCTGGCCCCTCTGCTTGCAGCAAAGCGATATCCGCGTGCGATTCAATCACGACATCCCGCTCCAAGAGTACTGGTTTGGCTGGATTTTCACCACAACCAACCAATAATACTGCCGTCAATAATAAGAGCATCTTTTAGATTAGATCCTCTATGTAGACTTCGGTCTTTGCACCTAGCACAATATTAGCCCCCTCCGCCATACCAGGTCTTCACCCACGAAAATATGGTCCAAGAATTTAGTTCGTATCGGTCCCCCTAATCAACTGCCGAACAACTATAAAATGCGCCTGATAAAATGCGCCTGACAGACCACTACTTATTTACCCGTATCGCGCTCGAATTAAAGCACTGCCATTAACCCGATATACACCACCAATGTGATAATGATCTCTATCTAGTGATCCAAATCAACTCGAAGCTTTGGACAAAAGACCATTTGAGATTCAAACTAGCCCATGTATAGAGACCTCACCGCCTTTAGCATGGTCAGCTACGTATTCCTTTCGTAAGTTTGGCTAAATGCGATTTGAAAACAGTTATTCCCAAAGGAACTCTAATGGCTGCCTTCCAACCTCACGCCTCCCTTGAAAACTATATCGGTCGTCGGCTGCTGATCTTATTAGCAGCCTTAGCCCTTGCCGACGTCGTAATCCTGCTAAGTATATCGTTGAGCACCTTTATCTCGGCCATGCCTGGTAGCCCACAGGCCATCGTTCGCACTCGCGCACTCGAAATCCTCAATGCCAACAACCAACCCGTTCTCGTGGCCGCTACCGATAAAGGACAAAACGGGATTCTTTGGGTCGGTACGCAAAACGGCAAAGGAGGTGTCAACCTGAATGTCGATGATCTAGGCAATGGACTTCTCCAGATCAACACGGCTTCTGGCATTCCGTTAGTATCGGCCTTTGCTAACGATCGGGAGGGCGGCGGCCTGCAGATCTACAATGCCAAAGGCCAAGAGCTCGGCTTCATAGGAGCGAGCGAAGTCGGCAGCGGCCACCTGATGCTTTACGACAGCAATGACAATCTGGTGGTTCTTGCTGGCGAAGACCAGGGCAGCGGTCTATTGATGATAAATAATGACCGCGGCACCAACATCTTTCTCGCTGGAGCTGATTCCGCACAAAATGGCGGTTTCCTGATCAATAGCCGAACAGGTCAGAGCCTTATTTATGCTGGGGCTGGCACGGGCAGCAATGGGGGGCTACATGTCAATGCCGCCGATGGGTCTAACCTCATCTTCTTGGGTGCTGACGCGCAAAGCAATGGAGCCGTGGGTATATGGGATCGCAAGGGCGAGGGAAGTGTCCTGAAAAAGTAATCTCTAAGCACTGAGGTTTAGAAAATGCAGCGAGTCGAACTTGACCCGACAGATTCTGACCGTCTCATAGAATTCTGAGAGTGCAAACCGCAAAAACATCAGATCGCTGACTCGGTCGCCAATTGTTCCCCGACTGCCACATATTCCGCACGCATTTCTAAGGGAATAGTACGCCAGACGAGAAAACGTTTGCGAAGCACGCTCAGGAATCTGGTATTGAGTCTCTGCCAGCTGGCCACATCTCCACTGACACGCTCGAGCAAAATCTCAATCCTGTAGATTCCTTCGATTTCTTCTGAGGGCAACGTGCGCAGACTAACTCTCTGGCTAACTCCTAGATCGTATGGAGCCAGCCACACCATCAAATCGAGCAAATAGACAGGATTCTCACCAGCTTGCTCCAATCGGAAGGCGACGTCTTCGGTCATGAAATCGCCAACCGAACCTTCGCCATAAGACGAAAAAACGCGATGCAAATAGGCACAAGACCCCAGGGCATCGCCTTTACCCAGAGTAAAGGGAAAATCGAAACGCCAATAATCACCATCTGGATCGGGAAACTCCCAACGCCGAGTCACATCAGGCACCGATAGCGAAGCCGCCTTGCGTGCCGGATATATAGTGGAAACCACGACTGAAACCATGACAATCAGCGTCGAGAAAATCGCAGACAACGAAGAGTAGTTGAGAAACATTCCACCCATGAGTTCGTAATGCGCCATTAGCAAAGTCGTCGTCTGTCCCACCAGATACCCCAACACTGCCCCAACTATGGCAAAAACCAATGCTTCTGCGATAAACAGCGAAGCTATATGACTCGGCGCCAACCCCACAGATGAATAGACGCCAATCTCTCCGGATCGTTCGTAGACTGCACCCATCATAGTATTGAGAACGATTAACGATGCAATGAGAAGTGGTACGAAGAGATTCCCCATGCCCGAGAGCGAAGCGGATCCCATAGAAGTGAAAACCCGAACCTTTCCGCCCTCGCCAACAAAGAGCGGTACAGCTACCCTCGAAACAAACTCTTCAACCTGATCTATTAATATCTCCCGACTCTGAAATCCCGAGATCGCAATTGAACGCAGTGTACCCCCTAGATCGACGACTTGGTGAAAGGGCAAAAACACTACGTTATTGGCCAGGAGATGCGTAAACGTTTCAATTGCCGCAGTATCCATCAGGCGTGGGTCCAAACCCGCCATCTCTTCCATCTTCTTGGCTTCAGCCACTGTGTCTACAGGAATCGGACTTTCGTTGTCCAAATCCCTGAGCTTATCAATGGCCTCGCCGTCGATCAGACCTATAACCCGGTACGGACGCCCCATAATCCAGACCTCAGCCGAACCCACGTCTTCGGGGTCGATCCCGACGATATCCCCTATCGATACCGGCAGTATACAAACGTTGCGCTCTCCAGCTACAAACCAACGGCTTTTGTCCCCCACCAAGAGATCTTCCCAACCCATCAGCCGATGCTCTTTAGGAGTGAGTCCCAAAATGGCCGAGGCAAAGCTCTTTTTTTCTACACCTTTATTATCGATATCAATATAGGCTCGTTCGCCGATGATTTTTGAACTAAGCCACGCCCGAGGCAACACCTGAGCCACCTCACCAAAGGCGCTCTCTGCATAATCCAGGACCGATAGTTGCAACCCCTTCCAACCCCTATCGCGCAATAACGCCCCTTCGTAGGCTGGAGTATTGGAGCGAGGGATCTGGTAGAATTTCAGGTAACTCTGAACCGAGGTAAACGCCTGGGCAGTAAAGGTCAGCAAGGTCAGCGTGACAACCGTAAGCACAGTCCTGAGCTTCCTCTTGCGCAGATTGGAAATACCCAATGCCACTGCCGCCGACGTCGCACTTAGTCGACCAATATCCGCCTCATGCACCCCAGCCGCCGCGCGTTTCCGTTGACTGACCGCACGCGTAAAACGCCCCAAGATCATCATCAGCGCTGCCGCACCGATCGTAAAAATAACAAAGGAGAGAAAGATGATATATGGAGAAGAACTCAACTTGAAAGCCGGATGGATATAGCGCATAATCAGAAAGATGACCAGAAAGAACATCGCAGCTCCACCCAGCTGACGTCTTATATCGGCAAAACCAAAGAAAAGTCGCTCACAGCAAAATGAGAAAGGCAGCAATAGTGCAAAGTAAAAAATCACCCCGTAGACCGTATCGTCCGCAGTCGATTTAATATCGGGATACCCTCGTCCTTCCAAACCCCAGGCTTTGCGAGTAGCCTGCTTGAATTTGCTATAGCTCCGCGCCTGTAGATGTTCGTCCGCATCGAGCAGGGCCTGACGCGCTTCTTCGTGCAGCCGCATAAATTTGTCATTGCGAACCCCGTAACGAGTTAGTTGCTTGATCCGCACATCATCGAGCACCCACATATCCCTGGCTGCCTTGTATCCCGGCCTGACAACTATTCTTTCGTTCACAGAATACCCACGCCCCAGCGCTTTCTTGATCGTCTGTTCATCAACCTCTTCAGGGCTGACCGGATCGGCAACCCACTCGGCTGGCGCGCCACTCAATAGATAGCGCACTCCGAACAGACTGGTGCTCATCAACGCTTTGACATTTGTATTCGGTTGGGCGTAAACTACAGAAGCCAGCGTAACCTTGCCCTCTTCATTGCCCTGCTTTTCAACGAAATCCGCACCCCACGACTGCGGCACACCATCGCGTTCATCGAGTACCGTCAGATGATCAAGGACCGACAAATAACGAGAATCAACGGTTTCAAACAAACTCAACGCCCTGCATTTGAAAAGCACCTGCAACATTTCATTTTCCCACCATCCCCACGGATGTTGCATCGGGTACGTCTCGTTGCCCTCCTGACCCATATCCGGAGCCGAAACAATTTCGCCCCACGGATCGATCTCATAGGCCTTAATTGTATTATCGAGTTTGTTGCGCATAATATCGAAGCGGAATCTACCCTCGGAATCGGCGAGTTGGGTAATCAAGGTTCGCACTCCACCGACTGCATTCGGGCCTAGTTGCTGATAGGTTACCAAAGCCTGTGATACCGCTTTCTTAGGTACTGCAAAGTTGACATCGCGATCGAACCAGTAAATCGCTCCACCGAGACTATGACCATAATCTTCCAGTTCCAGTTTTGTCGGCTTAAGCAGGTCACTGTCGCGGCCCGACCAGGCCAGCATTGCCGCAAGCGTCTCAATCTGCCGGGAAAGATTGTCGATATTCATCGCCTCTGGAACATCCAACGGCGTATCGATGCGCTCGCGCGCGTCATTGGCCGTTGCCAGAGTCAACGCTTTCTGACCGACAAAAGCAGCTGCCTCGCTGGCAAATGCCAGCGGTATCGGTATGAAATTTTTCCAGGTGCGCTTAGGTGGAGCAAGCGCCTCATAATGGCGCGTAGGGTCGTCAAATATCTCTTCAATCGCCAGGCTTAGACGCTTGGAATAGGGTGTCAACATGTACTTGACGTAGTTGTCGGTCATCCAATTTGGATTATAGAAAGTCCCCATGCCAAAACTTGCACTGCGTTCGGCATGGCTTGACAAATCAAGTGAGAACATCAATTCGAAATCAATGCGCTCAGTATCGCTCATTTTCTCGCGAAAATAATCACTACGCCGACTGTGCCTATAGAGGAAGTCGTTAATCCCAGCCAGACCTTGAAAATGTCCGGAGGTAGCGAGAAAAAGTATTGAATACTTCGGCCGGTGCGCTTTGAGGATCTCTATCAGTTCCAGCATCGCGACGATACCAGCTGCATTCTCAGCTCCAGGAGCTAATCCCGGAACTACCGATATAGCATCGTAGTACGCCTGAATGACAATGGTCTGCTCCTTCCAAGCCTGTGGCTCGGCCCGGCTACGCGCCGGCAACATTTCCTCGGAGCCAGGTAGCCAGCCATACAGATTGCGAGCCTCGACCTCTTGCCAATCCATCCGCGCATCGAGATGTACATTTACCTCCCCACCCTTTAGCTCAGCTATGAGTTCCAAGGCATCTTCACGCCCGATCCAGAAACGCGGGATATCAACGGATACTTTGAGAAACTTGTCGGCCGCCTGCTCGCGATTGACCCCGCCGTTGTCATAGAACACCACGGCCCGGGCTCCGAGCGAAGCCGGGTTGAGATAATTTTGGCCACTATCGAAATCAAGTAGGACCACACTGCCCTCCACAACCTGCCCATCTAGCTGCTTAAGCTCTCCCTTCTCACCATAAACCAGCGGCCCATCTACTCCCCCCTCCGGCAACGAGGACGTGCGAACTCCATTCGGCCACAGACTATATAATTGCATGCGAGTTCTACTGTTGACGACCAATTCAGCACCTCGATCAACAGGCACCGCCAACTTGAATGCCTCGCTCTCGACATCCTCTAGTCCCAGTTCCGTAAAACGCTGCCGCAAATATTCATAGGCTCGCCGTTCACCGCCGTATCCAGGCACTCTCGATCCAAACGAGGCAAAATGCGCTATCTCTTTACCTACTTCATCGCGATCGATAGACGACACCAAAGCACGGATTTGAGCCGCTTCATCGGGATCCACCAGTTTAGCATCCACGGGTTCATCCGGACGCCATCCGAAAAACTCGTTAATCGAATGATTGATCGAGTTCGGATCACCGAGACCGATAACCAAAATCATCGCCGCAGCAATCGACCCAGCAAGTATATTCAATAATCTGGACATTATTCCACGTCGTCTTTCCAATTTGTTAGACGGCCTCTAATACCCCATCATCAATCGCGGTACGCATCTCTATCTTCAACCGTGAAAATAAGGATGCCCTTCCCCCATGAACCAGAATATATCAATCACGTAAGACACCCCTATTCCGAGAAAATAACCCGCAATCAATCCCATGAAAAACGGTCGGAACTCGCGATACGCGGCGATCCCTCCATAGCGCATTATAGCCGCCTTGGAAATCCATGCTAAAAAAACCGAGAAGATGATCAGCCGGGTCATCCAGAGCGGGGCTAAGGTAATGCCTATCGGATGCAACGGCCACCAATGGAATCGATATTGCAAAACAGCCAAAACAGAATAGGCCGCAACACCAACTCCAAAATACGAAAGTTTGTTCCAGTCACTCGGCCAAGGCTCATTAAAATGACGAATCACTCCATCATAAGCCATTCCTCCAGCACCACCACCGGCAATGAAATACCAGGAACTGAAATTTCCAGCCCCGTATTTATAGCACAACATTAGTACGAAAACTATGCAGGTAACAAATCCTACAACAGCAGCTAAACCGAGCGCGTAGGCCATTGAGCGACTAGTCTTGTAGACCTCTCCCAGTCGAGCACCATGAGCAGCAGCCGGCATAAAAAGCGACTGGACATCACCAAACCAGGAATAAGATATCCCAAGCGCCACCAAATTGTGGCCACCAATGCCGGTGCCAGTGATCGCCATGACAAATGCCTGCGAACCTACGGGAGGCGTCAAGAAATAAACTCCGGCCTGCACCACCAGCCTGGTGATCCCATAATAAGCTATCAGAACCCCCAGGATAAAGAGCACCGCAATATGGAGATCCATCCCCGATTTACATAACCACCCCAATATATATACTAATCCAATAATGGAGCCATAAACCGCAGTGCGGTACGAAACCATCTCGTCTGAGTCGTCGATCAACCTCTTCCCCGCGAAAACCTGACGCAAAACCGCTCCAAGATGGCGCCGACCCATCCATATACTAAACCCGACCATTGCGACAAAACCACCCCAGGCCTGCCAAGACAATGATTGCATACCCCAGACAAATGCATCCGGCCTCGTTACGTCATAGCCAATCCGGTTTGTAATCCCCTCCTGAACCACTGCGATCAGATAGAAGAACACGATGCTGAACGACACATTTGTGCTGACCAGATACATAAAGCCGATTACCGGAAAATAGAGCATCAGGCTAATGGTCGGAAATTCTCGGCTCAACTGCAGATTGACAGCAGTGTTAAAGTTTAATTTGGGAAATCCGATGTAGAAGGAACCGATAACGTTGAACAGAATCATGCCCAATGGGATGGCGACACCGATCCAAAATATCCCAGCGCGGAGTATCGGTCTCCCCTCATCATCAATCAAAAGCCGCGGCATCTCCATCAGAGGAAAAACCAATCGCTCGTGCTCAACCCACTGCCTACGGAATATCACCACCAGACAGAAACAGACGAAATAAACCGTCAGAATCAGGCTCAACATCCAAAACAGGGGACCAATCCAAGCACTAAAAGGAATAGCCTGGCCCTGCGGCAACCCCTCGTAAAACCAGCGCATAGCTTCGCCGCTATCGTGGGGTATGATCCACTCAGGCAGATAGGGATGAATATTGCCCGCCCAATCGTTCTCGGGCGTGGCTCCGTAGTACGGTGATGATATTATCGCCAACAACGTACCTACGATGAATGTAGGAATTCCCGTAGCCGCCAATCCCATGATTAGGATCGTCACCAACTCTTTAGGCTCTAACGCCCAGTTGGTCTTTAACCGACGTACTAGGGTATTGAGCAGATAGACAACTACGAAACAGAAGCCTGCACTGGTTGGAAAATAAGACCAGGTTAGCTCTGAAGACCGCACCATCCAGATCGAATACGGTGCCGCCGTGACTACTGCAACAACAACTATAATCCCCAGCATTGCTGAACGAAGGGTCATCCCACTACTTCCCAGAGCATAACCATACTATTGTATGCACAACAATCAATATCAGCGAGTTTTTCCGTGCCGCTAGAGGAGCCATATCTGCGATCTGCAAAGCCAGATTGCACCAGCAATCAGCGAAATTGATTCTGGTCTATATATACAGCGATCTAGCAACTGAGTCAGGGATTTTAAAAATAGTTAGATAGATCCACAGATGCCGGATCTACCCAGGCCATCCAATCTTGAGCCGAGCGAAGAGCCTCATAGATCACGCGCACATCTGAATCCAATATCGACATCCGTTAACAGCGGATGGTACGAAATTCTATGCGCAGATGGCAAAGCCAATTCATCGAACCACCAAGAACCTCCACGCAGCACTCCATATTCACCTGAAGAAGGCCCCGTAGGACGTTCACGTGGACTGTGCTGATAATAGTCGGCCGAGTACCAGTCAGATACCCACTCCCATACATTCCCGCCCATATCGTGCATCCCATATGGCGAAACTCCACTGGGATGATTGCCAACCGGTTCCGTAGCCATAATCGAACTCCCCCTAAAGTTGGCCTCATCTCCGACCAACTCATAACCCCAAGGGTACGTTCGCCCATCGGTACCTCGTGCAGCCTTTTCCCATTCAGCCTCCGTCGGCAGCCTGAGGCCTACCCAGGAACAATACGCTAGAGCGTTGCGGCGATTCATGCAGTTGATCGGATGATTTTTACCTTCGAAACCATCCCAGTTACAGCCCGGCGCGTATATCGGCTCTTCACAGCCCCCCGCACGTACGCACTGCTTATATTGTTCTACGGTTACCTCGAATACATCGAGATAAAAACCATCGAGATAAACTATATGTGAAGGTTGCTCATCCGAATCCCCGGTTGCCCAACCCATAACAAATTCCCCTTCCGCAACGAGTATCATCTTTCTATCGGCGATATCTTCTGCCGATGATGGACGCATAGCAACAGCATCGTCAGTAGTTTGTCCCTCATCAAAACTTCCGATCCCGTGCTCATTTACCTCATCGACATCGGAACTTCCCGTCTGCGCCGGAGTCGCAATACCGCAATCTAACGACCAACAAGCCAGCGAACTCAATAACGCTGCCATCAACCACGGATTCTCTCGCACGAATCCGACCTTTCAAAAAATAACCTGTGAAACTGCCTTTGAAATAAGGGCAAGCGCAATAGAAGTCATACCAATAAGACCTACACCGCATGAATAACCTGCCAACACGATCGGAGCGTAGGCGTACCAGCGTTCAACTCCAAATCGCTTCTCTAAATAGAAACGCCCGATCATTGCACCAACGAAATTGAGGATGGCAAAGTGAGGCCAGCCGCCCAAGCCAGCGACGAATCCGTAAAATATACCTATGGGCGCACTAAGCGCACTCAGAACCGCATAAAACACTGCACTGAAAACCAGACCGATTCCGATATAATCCCATCGTATGATCTGAGTAACCAAGCTGTTTTCGGCTCCCGGAAGCGTCGACTTCGCCCAAAACGCCTGCATCGTAGCATGGAACGGCCACATTTTTTGGACATACGGATAAGCCGAAGACGGTATAGGACCGAGTTTCCAAATCAAAGACCAGAAAATAAAGCTACAAACGAACATGACCGCTAGAGTTAGAATCGTCATCTTGACGAGGCTGCCAAAATTTGTGCGAGTCAGCTCTAATTGTTTGAACACTTGAGCTTCATATCCCCACTGAAAGATCGGCACAGGTGCAAACCAAATAGCTGCACCCTGATAACCTGAAAGATAAAAACTCGCCTCGCGCAAGTAGGGAAAGGTGACTCCCTGTGGAGACCCGGTAAGACCAATCATACGAGTGCCAATATAGGAGTATATCGGCGTCCAGATAAAGCCAAAGAGGGCAGTTATCCACCATGGAAATTCGGGTACCAGCACGTAGACCATTAGCACGAAACCTGTGGTGCTCGCCGCCCAGATAGCCAATGCCACCACAATGCGAATATCCCCTCGTGCACGACTAGGTCCCGCGGCCCCGGTATCGGCAGTACGACGCATCTTACCAGGCGCTACGAGAATTTTACCTGCTGCCCAGAATCCCATTACGGCCACCACAATCGCACCGCCTAGAGAAAAACTGAGCCAAAAATCAAAGGTGTTCGCAATCTGGGTCGGGATCGCGGACATTCCCGGTTCCCAGGTGTGGAGAATGCCAGATCCGTACAAGATCGGGTTGGCTACCAAATTGACCAGGATTGATGAGGAAAACACGCCTATGACAACCCAAAAGGGCAATACCAGACCAAAAAGAACATGAATCAGATCCGTAGCCAGTCCAATCACCGCGGCCGGCAAAATTGCCTTTACTGAGACCGTAAAATCGATAAAAGGTATCGGCAGGATCGACACAGTCTCTGTCAAGAATACAGAGGAGAGCGTGGGAACCACCACATAGAGTACACCCCATACCGCACCAATAAACGCCCCAGTGCTAAACACATGCCAGCGCCAACCCTCTTGCTTCGATGATGTCTCCGCCAGGGCTGTCGCCCCACCCGCCTGGACCGCCGCCATCGGAAAAGGCAAACGTTCAATGTCATGAGTAATTCGAAAAAGCACATAACCCAACGAGAGGGCATTTACCCGCTGCAATACCACCGCACATAAAAGAATTACGATCGGTATAACCCAGGCACGATGCATAAAACTACGTTCCAAGAGTGCCTCCGACCCCGCAGAAGGTACTACCCACTCAGGAATATGCTCTGCTAGGCCAACGGCCTGTGGAGATTGAACCAGATATTGATCCCAGATAAGGACTCCGAAAGGACCGCCGAACAAATCGGCGCCAGTACCGAGTTTGCCCCCCATCATGACCAAACCACCTGCGACCCAATACAAGATGATGATTTCTTGGGTTTTTAAGTGAACAAAGGTCCTTTTTGCGATCTCGATAAACAGGATCAACGTAACCCACTCGGCGCCGCCCGCCATACTCATTCCGGTGACCAGGCCCAAATATATCGCACCAGGCAGCATCACAAAGCCAACAAAGAGCGAGGCCCAAAAAGTCTTCATATTGAAGCCCGGCTCAAAAGCAGCATCTGCAGGCATTATTTCAAGGCGCTCTTTATCCACTCTATTTGCTTTCTACGGTTCGGACCATCTATGAACCTCGAATCGACTAACGCCAAGGGATTGCTATTTTTGATCCTGGCTTTTGCCGGAAAAATTCCATTGCCAATATATATCTGGAGTCCCAGAAGGAACCTAATTCCAATTCTCGTATCGTCGGATCATGATTCAACCGCGATGATCTATCGGATGTCCGTTCCCGTGAAAGAAAATGAAATCGACTATAAATGAAAAGCCCACACCCAAGAAATGCCCAACTACCAACCCCACAAAAAAAGGTGAGGCTTTCCGATACAATTCTATTCCGCCGAAACGCATTATCAGAGTCTTAGACAACCACGCCATAAATATCGCAGCTGCTTGATTGCGTATCATCCACACCGCACTGACGGTGAAACCAATAGGGTGAATCGGCCACCAGGGGACTTTGTAGTAAAGTAAGGTCAAGAGCGACATCACACCCGCGCCAATACCGAAGAAACTCAGCTTTTGTAGATCCGGTCCAACTGGATTCGAGATCTTGCCCACAACACTGGAAAAGGTCATCACTCCCGCACCATGCGAGAGCGTAAATTTCCATGCGTTGAAGTTTGCCGCTCCTTCAGCGTAGGCTTTGAAAAAAATGTACCCTGCCGACAAGACCAACCCCATAACCACAGCAAAGCCGATAGAAAATAGTAACCCTTTGCGACCAAGCGTGAAAGAGTCCTTGAGTTTTGCTGCGTGAGCGACCGAGGGCATTAAGATCGATTGCACATCGCCAAAGAACGAATACGTCAACCCCAAACCCGCCAGTCCATGCGGTGTAAAACTCGCGGTGCCCAGAGTGCTCATCGTCATTGCCTGAGATACAACTGGCGTCGTGACATAATAGATTCCACCTTGAATCACCAGGCGGGTGATCCCCAGATATGCAACCAAAACAAAGAAGAGAAAAAACGTGGCTTCAAAATAAGACAAGCCCGCTTGCTCTAACCAAAACACCATGAATAGAGTGCCCAACAGCGTTCCCCACAGGCTGAGCCTATAGGGAAGTAACTCTTTAGTATCATCTACCGGACAACTGGGCCAAACGGCCTTGCGCACGACATCCGCAATATGGTCTCGAGCGACCCAGAAGCCACCTATCACCATAAATACGAACGCACCCCAACACTGCCAGGACGTAGTAGGCAACCCCCATACAAAGACATCTCCTTCGGTAATTCCCAGCCCGAAGCGATTGAAAATACCCTCTTGAACCAACGCTATTGCGAAGAAAAACCACAGGCTGAAAGATACCTGCAGATTGACAAAATACAGAAAACCCACTACCGGAAAATAGAGATGTATATTGAGCGGGGGAAATCCACGAGCAAGTACTAAAGGGTAATGGGAACTAATCTTGGGTACAAAGTGAAAAAAGTAAGACCCTATATTCCACAAAATAATACCCAGCGGTATAGCTGCTCCGGCCCAAAAAACATACGAGCGAAATACAGGTGGCAAACTGCGTCCGTCCGTTGCGACCATCGCCAAAGGTATTTCGGTAAGTGGAAAGGCCAAGCGTTCGCGTTCTACCCACTGCTTGCGAAATATGGCCACCAGACAATAACAGACAAAGAAGAGGACAACGACAAAACTCATCCACCAAAACATCGGCATCACCCAGGCGTGCAACAGAGTATGCCAGGGCACGGGTTCCCCATAGGGTAAACCCTCGTAGAACCATGTCATCGCCATCCCCTCGTTGGTGGGGATCAGCCATTCTGGCAAATAGGGAATAATGTTGCTACCCCACTGATTTTCCGGGGAAGCACCATAATGAGGGGAAGAGGGAATCGCGATGAGAAAGCCAACAAGAAATACCGGTAAGCCCGTGACAACCAACCCCATAATTGTAACGATCAGTATTTCCGCCGGTCTCAGCGCGATCGAAGCACAATATTTACGCAGTAAGGCGTTAACAAGTACGAGGCATATAATTGGGAAGCCGACACCGTTTGGGAAATAAGACCATGTTATCTCAGAAGAGTCTACTACCCAAAGAGAATAGGAACCACCAACGCTGATAATGGCTACTAAGACCACACCGATCAATATGGCACGAACGGTAACACCGCTGTCATTGTTTGAATCCAACGTCGTACTCATATCTTTCCAAGCGCGAGTAGTGCGAGATGCTAAAACACTATTTCTCCCGCTAAACCTCGGTCGTCCAAGAAAAAAAATGATCCGGCTTGGTTATACTTGTTTGCGTACTAGTATGCATGTATTACTGCGTCGATCGTTGCGACCACCGACATTGGAGATTCTTGATCTTTTACTTGGCAAGTCGTCTCAGCGGTGTATCCGCATCGGGTCCAACCAGTGTTGCTTTCGCCCAATACCCATCGTTGCGACCAATGCCGTAGATGAGATAATGCCCACCGTATTCACCCCCATCTGGATCGGTATGAACTATACTTAAACCATACTCGTCGCCGATTTGTGCGGGACGCCAACTCGGGTCAGCCTCCGCCATCATGTTTTTCATCAATACTCGTGCTTCGAGTACGAAATCTCCTCGGCCACTGCCATCCGGGTCCATAACAAGCTCGTAATCGACATCGGATCTCGGCATGGGTTCTTCGATATAATTTTCATCCTCATTCCCGTGACGCCACCAGGCTCCGTAATCGGGCTTGCTCTCATCGATAACAAAACAAAATCCGTGCCCACCCTGGCCGAACTCTTCAGCTATTTCATCAAACGGAGCCTCGACAAACCAGCAGATAGCATCCTTGAAATACCAGCGACTCGGTGCATGGTCGGGATCTATAACATCGTTGACATTATCCGAAACTTCAGCACCCAGGTACAAATAATCGCTATCCCAAGCCATATAATACCTGGCGCTCAAATCATCCGCATAGCTCGCTACGTCTTCTCTGGTAGAATCTTCGCCGACATGCACAGTCAGCCGATTGCGGTCCGACTCATACCAGGGTTCGTGTTGTAGACGATTAAGGTCCCAGATTCCATCGTGATATGCGAAATTGCGCCACTCGCTCAGATCTCCATCGACCACAGGCGGTTCTACCAACTGTGGCAGTCGGAGTTCATGAGTAAAGCCATATTCGGGCTCTGCAGCATCAAGAGCAGCTATATTATGTCCATGAATTAGCACGAGCAACCATAGAGCGATAGTTCGCATTAGAGACCTTTCGCACCAACCACAGGAGTGGGACGGCTTGGCTTCGACACTTCAGAGGGATTATCCCAGCGCCAAACTTTGCGCGGGGTCTTGTCTGCCAAGCATTCTTTCCAAGCGTCGTCCCACTCATTATATCTAGTGAGTTCGCGCATAGCACTCTTGGCTATAAATCCAGGCATTGGCCTTCCACTTGGCATGTTGGCATCATTCCACCTGAGGTCCATACTCCAACGAACAATATCAGATCGATTCACCTCCGAGCCATGTGGCGTTCTGCCAGCAAGAATTAATAAACTACCCTTATGTACGTTGATAACCTCAGGTTCGGTTCTGGGCATACAATCGGGGTGTATCGTAAGTCCATATCCCGGCGAATGGACATGTGTTAATATCTCGCCACGGTGATAATTCGGATACACCCGCAAAGTACCGGATTCGACTGTGGCATCGACCAGCGGAATCCATGTGGTTATAACCAGCGTATTATCTGCCTCCGGCAAGAGTACCCCCGCATCTTGGTGAATCGGGGATTTATTAGCAAAATCTTCGTACTCTGCTCCCATTATACTTTGCGGCAACTTTGCCCGAATATATTGGCATGGATGACAATATATCTCCGGCCCCACTATACTCTCTACCAATTCCAGTAAAAGAGGGTCATGCATAAAATCGAAGAGAGCTTGGCTACGGTTACGCGGAAAAGACACGAACTGCTGCAAAGACATCCCACTATCGCGACTCAGGAACGCTATCTTGTTTTCAAACGGCTTATCCGCATGAAGATCACGTATAGAACCTTCTGCATGAAGTCGCTGCGCAACCTCATCGACGATCCGATCCAGATCGTACACGACCTTATCGAGACTGTCCATAGGCAGTGCATCAGGGACGTGTAAATAACCTTGTTCATGGAAAATTTCGCATTGACTCTTTGATAGTTTCATCATTGGACCTTCTGTCGAGAAAAATAACTGCTACTCATCGGTTGCCAGCAAAGAATCCACAAGCGAAAAATGTTCCGCGAAGATGGTCAAGGCGTCATCCATATCGTCCCGCAGTTCAACCATATGGTTTTCGAAGCGATTCCTCGCGTTCTGCTCCTCAATTGAACGAATCACCGAATTGCGGACTCTGGCCAGTTCCAATCCGTAAAAATATTCATCCTGGCGCATATCCACCTGGAAAACAGAAAAGTAATCTTGGGTTTGAATCGGTCCCATAACAGTCCATAGCGGAGCAGACATAACCGCATCCACCCATGGTTGACCATAAATAGATCCCTGCGATGAATACACAATCACCCGCCCATCTCCACCCCTATCGCGAACACCATACTGTGCAAGCAGTTCCCCAAAGTCATCACCTCTTTCCCAGGCCGCCTTTACCTGCTGAGCAGTTTCCAGGTCACGCACTAAAATATCGAGAATCTCTGCCCGACCAGGGCTGCGAAACTTGACTTTGTGTTCCTCGTAATATTCTTCGATCTCTTGTTCTGATACGGCTTCCACCTGTCCGGCGATTTTTTTATAGTATGTTTCTAACACTAGATCATCGATTTGCCCGCGGGACCACTGGTTATATGTCTGAGTCGTATCTACTCCATAGGCTTTGGCATCATAGGCGAGTAAGGTTTCCGGTAATAAACGCTTTTTCAACTCAGTCGAGATACTTTCTGCATCTACTGGACCGGGCAAGCGAGAGATATCGCCAATATTAGATAGAACCTGCGATACGGTTATGTAGCTATCAGCATAAGAGTAAACCGGCATTTCCAGCGCATTCTCATCCAGCATACCGCCATCATCACCGCTATTAGTGATATGCTCAACGAGCAAATTCATTCCCTTATCTTCCACTTTTAATCCAAATTTGTCCCGCAAATGCAGAAGATACGCACTGCGAATATGTTCGACTCGCTCGTCGTAAAGCTCTTTACGGATTTTTGCCGTCACCGTCGACAGATCAACCCCCTTGCGTCCTATCACACGTGCGACAACCCATCCACCACCGCCCAGTCCGGTTACAAACACGGGCGGCATTATTTCCCCCACCTCAGCGGCAAAGGCCGCATCCACCACGGCGCGAGGAGGATCCGATCTATAGTATTCCTGCCGACCGATATAACCTGCCGGTATATGGAACACACGGTCTTGGTTGTATTTGAGAGCTAAAGCAGAAAAATCGCCCCCTGCTGCGATCCGTTCATAAACCGACCGGGCCGTATCTGCCGAAATATGAAACAACTCCTCAGTGAGTACTTGATTTTTCCAACCCCCAGATTCGTACTCGGCAAGAATCTCTTCATCAGTTACTTTTGCCCTTGGCGCCACCTCTGTACGCAACATTTCTTCGGCCAGGTATGATCGTTCCCTTTGCTGAAATTTATGGACCACCGTACTGTCTGATGCAAATCTCTTTCGTTTAGCCTCTGCTAAAAGTAACTCGCGATCGACCAAAGTCTCAACTGCCAGCTGAGTCGACCAGACCCGACCTGCCGCTCGGTTTTTCTTCTGATACTCGTAGACATAACTCGCCGAAATCTCCAAGTCGCCCACAATTGCTAATACCTCGGGATTCGGCGCAGGTGAGTCCGGACCGCAACCCACCAGAATTATCAGCGTGTTCAATAGAGCGAGCGCCCTAATCTTGTTCCTCAATATTCTAACCTCAATAGGAATTGTTCCGAATAAATAATGGCCTGCGAGCAACTGAAAATCAGCATGCGGCATTCAGCACGTCTGGTCTTTGCCTGAGCAATATCTTGTACATGCAACAACGTGCACGTGCGAATATTAAGGCGAATTATCAGTAGAAAGTGCCGAGATGAACGGGGTAAACGGGGTGGGGGCTATATGCAATATAGACTCACCCCCTATATTAAACAGAGTTGGCTCACGGTTCCAGGGTCTCAATCCCTAAGAAATCCGCAAGCCTAACACTATGCAACATGCCGTGCTTTTTCAGACACAGCACGGGACGATCATACGTCTTTTACTCGGTGACAGTTACAACTGACTGGATCGAATCAAACTCGAACCGTATATCGATGGAACGTTCGACATTGCCACTTGCATCGAATTCGAGCACAAAATCCTGCAAAAGCAATTCAGCGGTCTCATTCCCTTCCGGCAAGGGGTCAAAAACAAGTAACCCGCTGCGCTCATCGCCCTTAAAAACCAGTCTATCACGATGGTAGACTGTCTTGTACACAACACCCATACGCTCCAGGTTGAGCTCTTTTTCATTTCCGGAAATTCCCAATTCAGTACGGTAATATTTGCTAAAGCTATTACCGCCTAGAGGATTAGCCCCCTTGCGACCCGGATCATAATACCGATACTCATCTCCGTTGTCGAGTTTCAGAACTGCCTTTGCCGGATCAAACACAACTTTTGCATATGTCAAGTTGGACACCGACACCTCAAAAACAGTAAAACGCAACGGCACGTATCCCAACTCGGTGTCTTTCACGCTATGGGTATAGGGATTAACGTGTCTACCATCAAAAAGCGGAGGAAATCGCCCGTTGAGTGCCTCATCGGAAAGATGCTTCACTTTGATCACAACACCTTCTTTAGTGAAGACAAAAGAACTATCGATTTGGTCCATATAGTAATCCCCGCGCCCCTCTGGAACGCGCGGATTCATCTGTAAATCGTAAATTTTCGTCGGCGGTATCAGGCAACCGGACAGGCAACCCAAAAGACAAAAAGTCATTACAGGTAAATACTTCACCCAGTTGATATTTCCCCTCTTAAAAATCGTAGCCCCAAAATCAAGCATCTGGTTCCTCCGTCTCAATATCAATCTTTTCAACACCCGCCGATAGACCGGCTTCCATCGCATCAATAACACTTCCATGCGGTACATCGCCATCAGCCGTAATTATAAGCGTTGATGACCCGGTACGCGTTTTTTCCGTGCGAATCATCGTCGGCAGTTGTTCGATACGAACTAGCTGTGAGTTGATTTCTATCTCACCATCGGCTGAAATGCGTATATTGAGTTTTTTCTCCTGATCCAGCTTGTCGTAATGCACTGCAAGCGGTAGCTCAACTTTGAGTTTGGTCGCCTTGACGAAAACCGTGGTAACCATAAAGAAGATAAGCAACAAGAATACAGCATCGATTAAGGACGTAAGATTCAGTTCTTCGCTGTTGGCCGCTTTGCTTAGCGATTTCCGTGCCATGAGTTACTCCTCAGTCTTGGCGAAGGCAATAGACTCGATCCCTTCTCCCCTGACAATATCAACGACAGCGATCACATCCCGATGTGGGATTTCACGACTCGATTCGACAATCGCATTTTTTACATTATCACTTTCAATAATATCCTTCACTCGATCGGCGAGATCTTCAAAAGTCACAACATCGCCATTCAGTTGAAGTACACCATCCTCGTCTATTACCACATTCACATCTTTCGTCGCCCGGGATTCCTCGCTTGCTCCGCCAGGCAAGTCGACGCTGACTCCTTTAGCATTTACGAAAGTGGTGGCTACCATAAAAAAAACAAGTAGCAAAAACATACAATTTATTAGCGGCGTCAGGTCGGGATTGACATCAGCCGAAAATCGACCTTCTCCACCTCTTCGCCTTCTTCGTCTTGCAGCCATTCGGCAGCTCCGTAGCGTTTACTGCTGCTTCTCTTCGAGGAATCGCACCAGCAAGGTATTAGAAAAAGCGTGGCAATACAACTCGATCTTCTTAAAGGCTTTGTCAGCCTTGGCAGATAGGAATCGATGGAAAACAATAGTAGGAATGGCGACAATTAGCCCGCTAGCCGTTGTGATCAGTGCTTCCGAAATACCATTGGCAACCGCTGCTGGATCACCAGCACCGGAGCGTGCTATAGCATCAAATGCACGTATCATTCCAATTATGGTTCCCAATAATCCCATAAGCGGAGCCAACACACCAATGGTGGCCATTGCATTCAAAAAACGGCCGAGGTAATCTACACCATATTCATCCGTAACAGCGATCAACTCCTGGCGCATATCCTCTACATCGGTCCGATTTTCTAAAATCAACGTATCAAATCTTCTCAAAATAGCAGCAAACACATAGTTGAGGACACCACTGCCCTGCTTGAGATGTTCAACTAACGCCTCCATACCTTGAGACTTTAGAACGCTTTCTGTCTCCTCCAACTGTCCTTCTGCACCTTCATCACTGGGGACGCTATAAATTCCAATCAAACGGTCGATGATCACACCTACGGTTATCAACGAACATATCAAAAGGGGGTACATCATAGGCCCCCCCTTCGTGAACTGATCTAATAGGAAATTGTCTGGCATATCGTCCTCCGAAAAGTGAGCCCTTAAACAATCCGCGTTAATTGCATGATCGCCAAGGCGCGTTGAACGTCATTAAATCGGGCCGTTGTAAAATAACGACAGCTAAAATCGAAAATTACTGCACGGATCCTCTGCCCAATTTGGGTTATAGCCTATTTTCTACAATCCAATCCATATGCGCTTTGGCGAACATGACCACATCCACACTCTCCGCCTGTTCACCACCCTTTTCGATGATAATTTTGTAACTCTCTACCGCCTCAGGCCATTGGCGCAATGCCTCGTATGAGAGACCCATATTGCAATACGATGCTAGTTCGGTATAAGTACCAGAATAATCTTTAATCAGCTTCTTAAAACCTGCAATAGCCTGATCGTGTTTTTCACTTTCAAAGAGCTCCATCACTTTATTGTATTCCAAGGTAGCACGGATTTCTTCGAGTTCTGCAATAAGACCCTGCGCTCTAGGTGCCTCTTCCGAGTCAGGATATTTTTTAAGCAACACACTATACGATTTTAACGCATTGTCGTAATCCTGGATGTTGTAGTAGTAATCACCAACAGTAAACTGCGCTTTTGGAGCAAATTCACTAGCGGGAAAATCAGCAACTAAGAGTCGCATCTCATCGACCCCCTTTGTCATATCTTCCTGCTCAAAATAAGACCAGGCCAAGGCATAACGAGCTGCTGCACCAAATCTTTGCTGATATTTTTCGAGCAACGTGATATAAGCCTCTGCGGCTTTATCGAACTTTCTCTCGTTATAGAAATTCTCGCCCACCAGGTAGAGGGCCTCTTCTTCATAACTTGAGTCAGGATACAGATCCGCTAAGGTCTGAAAGGCTGGTGCCGCCTTACCGAATGCAGTCAATGCCTGATGACTGTGCGCGAGGTAATATTGACCGTGAACTACATTTTGGTCAGAAGAATATTTGTTCAGGTAATATTCGAAACTCTTTAAGGCCTGATCGAATTCCCGATTGTTAAACAGGGCAAAAGCCGCAGAAAAGGCAAGATTCGCACTTTCACCTGAGTTCGGATATAGCTCTAAACCTTTCTTAAAGACCTCGGCTGCCTGAGCATACTGCCTTTCCTGCAGGAGAGAATTGCCAATGATCGAATAGGCACGCTCTTTTCTGTAGTATCCGGCCTTGTTATCATCCTCAAAATCGAGCGATAGCATCTCACGGGCATGGCTTTCAGCTCGAGTAAAATCTTCTTGGTCGTAATATAATTCTGTGAGCAACATCTCATATGTAACTCGCTCCTGAATACTACGACTACTGTTAATCAATTCCTGGTAAAATTCCGCCGCCTCTTTTTCTCGATTCAACCGGATCATAGCAGCACCCAGCGTCCTGAAGGCACTATCTTTTATATTAACTGCCGGATCGAGAGCCAATAGGCTCTTCATGTCTTCGATCGCAGCTTCATAATAGCGAACGGAACCAGCTTGATTGGTTGCGGCATCATACTGTTTCGCCAACTCATAATTGGCACTTCCGCGGCCTAAGAGGGCCGCGACAGCAACTGATTTGTTCGCTTGTGTATCAAATGTATAAGACCAATTTTCGATTGCAGACTCGAGGTTGTTCTGTAAAAACTGTACTTGCCCGAGCAGATAGTGCAGATGTTCTTTTTTCCGTGCGGACAAATTTGATTCTTGAGTTAGCGCTCCTTCTATCGTCTCCTGAGCTTCCTCTAAACGACCAGTTTGCTGATATAAGTCAACCAATTCGATCTGTACATTAGCCCACTGCTTCCAACCTTTTTCTACTTCGACGAACTGCTGGCGCGCCTGCTCTATATTACCCAGGCTTTTATACAACACGCCAAGCTCGACACGGACTGCCTGGACCAGGTCGTGCTCTGGATACTCACTTATAAATTCCAGATAGCGAGCTTCGGCCATATCCGACTGCCCTGACTTCTTAGCCAAGCGAGCCAACTGCAATAAAGCATTTGCACGCACCGGGTGATCGACGAACTCGGAGATCACACGCTTAAATGCATCGACAGCCAAATCGTCTTGCGCTAAAATCTGTGTCACAAAACCAGAGCTGAATACGATATCCGCCAACAAAGGAGAACCGGGATACTCTTGCAATAACTCTTCATACATCGCTTTCGCCCGTGCAGCATGCTCCTTGGCTATATCTGGCCGATCTTGAAGATCTTTTTGTGCCATGGCTTGATAGCATTGAGCGACTCGAAAGAGTGCTTTATCAGCCTGAAAGCCAACTCGAGATGCGACCTCACTGTAGGCCGCTAGATAGATCTCGTATTCCTCAGCAGCAGCTGCGAATTTACTTTTTTCAAAAAGTAGTCTGGCGACAGTGAGTTGAGTCCGAGCCTGGAACAACTTGTCATCAACCTTTTCAATCGCATTCTTATACGCGTTGAGCGCGGCATCCGTACCTTCCGTCTCTTCCACCAATTCGGCATAGCGTATGTAGGCTTCCTTAACTATAGCAGATTCTGCCGCATATTTATCCGGAATAACCATATAAGCATCGAGCGCATCATCTACCTTACCCTGACGTGCCAGGATATCGCCTTTTTTGAGTTGAGCCTTGGTAATTAGCTCACGGCTTGTCTCTTCCACCAGTCCCTTGAGTTTGGCGGTGCTCATCTCGATCAGCTCTTGCTCAGACATTAAGCTGAAGTCATAGCGGCCAATCAAGCGATCAAGCGCTTTAATTGCTTCATCATAATTACCAAGCTTATCCCGTGATTCAGCGATTTGATATAGAGCACGATCGGAACGCGAGCCATGGGGTGCAAGAACTAGGACCTCATTAAAACTATCGATAGCACCGCTGTAACTCCCAAGCTCGAAATGCGACCAACCAATATCATAGTGGACAGCGATCTCGTATACACTATTCGGAAAGGAGTTAAGCATCAACTTGCCCTCTTCGATTACCTTTTCAAATAGCTTCAAGGCATAATTCGTTTCCAGCGTCTGGTACTGCGCCATCACCCGAGTCCGCTCATCAATCCTACTATCCTGCGCCAGTTTACTGAAAAAATCGAGGCTTAAAGTTAGATCCTCCAGGGCTTCTTCGTAGCGCTCTTCGGCCTCGGCCTCTTTCTGCTCATCCCGCAAGAATTTTGACCGACGCAGCTTCTCAAGTCCCAGTTTATTGTAACTGTTAGCGATCTGATAAGTCCCGGCGACCTGCACAGGCAAAATGAATTCGTCGACATCTACCGTCACCTTATCGATATCGATAGTCGAATTGCTTTCCAATGCAATAACAGAGTGAAAATGATCGATTGCTTTTTCGAAGTCGCCCAGTGCATAGAGTCTCTGACCTTCTTCAAAACTATCCTGTAGCTCCAAGGGTGAATAGTATTTCGAACTAAGGGAAATAACCCCACCCAACACCGCAACCATGGTTAGCTTTATCAATGTAAACATCAGAATGCCTCGAGCGGTTGTGAAAAATATATCCCGACTAGAAACCGGCTACGATATCAAAGAAAAGACGCGAACTGCTATAGCTGTCCGCCTGGCGAGTCTCATCCGTGAATTCTCTGTCTTCTTTGATAATACCAAATTGTGATGCCAAATTGTACCCGTAGTGATCTGAGCGATTACTCATCATCAAAACCATGGTCCACTCGTTGAAGCTATTGGCATCATTCACGCGATCGATATTTCGGTAGCGAAGAAATGGAAAGCCCTGAAAACCAAACTGGACATTAGACTTGGGGGTCAAATCGAAACGAGTCCGAACTATCGGCGCTACGATCGAGAACGATTCAATACTGCCCGCACCAGTCTTGTCTTTTTGCAACGATGAGTGATTGCGCAACAACAAATGCTTGAACATCGGCCGAACCTCAAGGTTACCCGCACTCAGGGTATAGTCGACCTTATTGACCATTGTGAGAAATGAGCGAAGATCAGCCTCTTGCATCACGCCATCTGCAAACTCTTCAGCACGTTGGCTATTCCTCACCCACTTGATATTATTGATAAAATTAAAACCGGTAAGCTGCTTTATCCGCGACTCAAAAAACAGGGTATTGACCACGCTATTTCGCATAGTGAGTTCATCGCGACCACTCCAAGTTGGCGGCAGGAGCTGGGTGTTGAGATCTCGAGCTTCGATCTGGGGACCTGTGAGAGTGGGAAACGGGCTGTCGATCCGCTTGCTGAGACCAACATCCTGCCAGATATAAACATGGTCGCGGATATCATCCTCAACCAACTTTAGATCATTGTTGATCCTGATCTGTCCCAGAATGGGCGAATTCAACTTGTACTGATACCGAGCATACATCGTATTTGCTTCGCCCCCACCTGCTTCTTCGCTCATTCGATAAGAACCTACAGTCAGCCACTCTCCGAATTTGCCCAGCCGATCTAGCATCAAGAGCACATGCATACCTTGCCGATCTTTGCGATAGGGATAATCCGGCTCATCGTCATTCTCGCGATAATCGACCACCTCATTGTTGTTAAAATCTATCCCGTATATAAAGTCCGGCGGATCAGCATCGTAGAAAAGAATCGGCTCGGTCCAATCGGGAATCCCATTAAAGTTCTGATCCGTGTCGGGAACGAGATCTTGGTTCTCATCGTTGCCAGGGAAAATGCCCGAATCGACTTTTTCGGCACTTGGGCGCTCGTTGATATATTCGTCCGGCCACTGATCGTTGTCGTCATTATCGTTCATCACGAACATTTCCTGCATCTGCGGACACGTTCCGCATTGGTCCGTGAAGAAGGGTATCCCACCACGGCGACTATCGTAGTTGCCGCTGTAATCGGGATCCATATTGAACAACTCACCGCCGAGAGACAAAGGACCGAGTTTCTTCTCCAGGGTAACAAAATACCCCAACGCCGTTTTTGAGTGATACCGACCGCTATTGCTTCCGACCGGGAACATGAAATGCTGCGGATTGAGCACAAACTCACCATTGAGTTTGAAGCCCTCCATTTCAAAATCCCAATCCATTCCGTAAAGCGTCTGGCCAGTGGGTATGCCATGGGAGAACGTAATGGTTTCGCGGTTGCCATCGCCCGTCCCCTTACCGGAAGAGCGAACAACAGTATACGATACATTCTCTGGGTTTTCTTCGTCCCAACGATACTGCATAAAGGGATTAACAAGGCCGACTCCGGGATCTGGACGCACCGGCCAGTTATTGAACACATCGAGTCCGGCCCGATGTGCCTCCATTGGGGTCATCAGCGCATCGTCTCCCTTCAAACCAGTATAGGGATTTACGTATTTGCTGTTGCCCGGCAAATATTTGTCATCACCGGCAGCCACCTTGGAGAGATTCTTTTCGTGCACTTTAGCGCTGAAATGTGCGTACCTTTGCCGGGTACCAACCCTATAATCACCGGCGATATCAGCCTGAAAACGAACCGAGGTGATCGTTATGCCTTCCAGCTGGTTACTAGGTGCTGCAGCGAAATCCGCATCCGAGGCTGGCAACACGTACTCCGGCATGGTAAATTCGAATATGACCTGTTCAGCTGGCCCTGAGGCAACCTTACCCTGGTCGCCATTGTCGACAAATACGCCCGATATCACTGGCTCAAGACTCGAGTTATAATCCGCGTCTCCAGCAATGCTCGTGTAACGAATCGGCTGTCCTCGCGAAACACCTTCAACGACAACATCAACGCGATAAATAATCGCAGAGGTGCCGAGATCATCGGGCGAATCATCGTGTACCACCACCGAGATTAGAGACGGCTGCAACATATTCGATGGCATATCGCCCTTGGTGAAAGACCCCGAAGCGGAAGAGGCATTGACCATGTGCTGATTGTAATAGGTTGCTCCCAAGCGCAATAAATTACCAAGCTTGCTCTCCCAATGCCCCCCGATAATCAACACGGGAGAGCTCTCTTTGCCAGCCTGAAACGAGGAGAACTTAGGTGTAGTCAGCATATCCCCACCCTGACTCAGCATCAGGGTGAATTTGTTGTCGGACGATGCACCATCCAGCAGAACTCCGAAAAAACGAGGATCTTTCATCGTCAGATCAGTGAGTTTGGTACGAATATCTTCGCCCAGAGTCACGCGATAATTAAATCCTCTATAGGAGTCTGAAAGCATTACCAAGTTGTTGAACCAGCCAAGGTACTGCGCAGTTCTAGTGTTGATTTCACTAAACCCCGGACGAGAGAATTCCCATTTGAACACATTGTAACCACGTGCAAGAAAATTGCCCAAGCGATCGTAGCGATTTCGCGCGTTGATCACTGATGGATATGGATCGTATTCCTTGCGCCCGTAGTTCAGATACGATTCTGGAGCACCGGTATTTATAAATGTGCGGTTTCGCAGATGCGTCTGACCCCATAGAGGATCGACATAAACCACACTCAGGGCGACAAAAAGACAGACCGTGGTCCAAATTTTTCTCACACTCAGTAACCGAACAAAGCACATATTAAAATCCCCTTTCGCGGAGCGCGTCCGAAATGAACCCCAACGCGAAAATTAGACTTAACTAAGAGCCGCTCACAACTCTAAACGAAAAAAATTACTATTTAAACCCAATCGTAACCCAATGGCTTCCACGTCTGTTTTGCAGAAAAGTATTGTACACCAAAGCATAATCAAATTGGACCCTGCGCCACTTGTGCCCGAAGCCGAGGCTCAACTCCCGCAGATGCTGCTGAACCACATCTACCGTTATTCCCGATCGCACTAAAATCATCCCCCAACCAGTGGTCGCAATCTCGTAACCGATTCGCCACAATGTCCCGTATCGACTGTTCTCAAATCCAAATAAAACTCGCTGGGTCCTAAAATTAAGCGAAAACGAGCCTCGCATTTTGGTTCTCCGCCCTACTCCGCCCGCGGCAATCGAAACCGAATTACTGAGAATATTCTCCGCACTCAATCCGATTCTCATATATACCCGCGGCAAAATCCATCCCACTTCGTACAGCATCCCGAGCATCCCGTCCCACCCTCTGTGACTGAGTGACCCGGCAGACCAATTCGCCGACAATACACTACCACCCAACGAGAAGCGCGAACTAATCGACCGACCAAAACCCAGCACTGCAACCTGCTCCGACCAAAGTGGCGAATTAAGGCTCGACCACCCCAATTGCGCGATGCCCCCAAAAAAGGGAATAGCTCCAGTCAAACTAGAAACCGTGGGCGCCTCATCAACCCCTGGGAGTAAAATACCATGCGTAGTACTCCACATCCCGTTATTGACATCATTTTCCCGCTTCGCTGGATTGCCCCAGATACCCGTTGCATCTTGTCCTTCTGCGATCGTAGCATATCCAAGCGCCACCGTTCGGGCAGACAGCCCTATAACCTCGAAGGCTGCGTCAGCAGGTATAACCGCGAAGAATATAAACAACGCATTCGCCAATATTCTCCTATCAATATGCCACACTAAAAGTCCCTTGACGCAAAAGTCGCATTTCAAGCCCGCCAGCAACGAGACACTCGAACAAGTACAAACCCGGTTCGACGATCCGACCGTCTGAGTCCCTGCCCTGCCATCGATAGGAAAAGACTCCAGTTCCCGTCCCCTCTCTTCTCATCCGAGCGACACGCCGACCATCTAACGAGTATATACTCAACTCAATTTCGGTATCGGGTTGCACATCGGTATATATGAAACTGAGCGACATAGGCGAGTCGGCGGATGCATTAAAGGGCTGTGGCTCTATCTCAAATTCCAGAACACTCGGCACCATTCCTCCGGTATTTTCCGTCCACCGTAAGGACTCGTCCCGCCTTCCATTCTGCCAGTTCAAGTAACCATCCAAAGCTTCTTGACGACTGCTTCCAACACTGAATCCAAGTGTTGTCTCCTGCTTTAAAAACAGGATATCGGCTTCGATTTCTACCGTGGACTGACCTACCCCTATTGCGTCTTCCGCAAAGCCAATGATAGCCCCCTGTTCACTTTGACCTAACCAGTATTCCGGCTGACCCGTACCTGGCCCCAACAAAGACCTCCCATTGACCAAGACATTCACAATACTTATTGGCATTCCAGAAAGCAGGATCCTGTCTACACCGTAGTCCGCTTCTGTAACACCAAGGTCTATCGCGTACGTTATCCGAGTTCGCACCCCCCGTTCGACCGACCGAGGCGTAACCGAACCTGCCGCCTTGGCGGCTACCAGAACTGGATCGTATTCAATTCTGAGATTGCGCAGAGCCGGCGTCTGCGCTGGATCTGCGGTACGCAGTTCCAGCGCACATGGCATATTGCTTATCGGCTCTATGCCTTCGTACAAGCTGTTTGCTATATAGGTCCGACGATCTTCCCCAACTTGAAGATATACCTCAGTTTCATCGGGCTGATCGACAGACCATAGCAGTCTGCCAACATTTACTTGTCCGGGTAGTTCAAAATTGAATTCTATCGCACCATTGCGAACATATCCTCGCCCGTAAGCTTCTATATCCCCAATCGCAATCCAGTTAGAACGATCCTCTTTAGTGATCGTCAGACGAATGTAACGTATAACTTGCGAGATGGGTGACCCGCTATCATCGACCCGAACCCAAGTGTTGTCTGCACTTGAATCGATATCAAGCTTATCGTTATTGTTGGCAACCGCCAGTTCATACCATAATTCCGGCCTGTCAGCCGACGCCCCTTCAATTCGATAACCTCGGATATAATACTCTGGAATTCGCAATGCGGTTTCACCAGCCCGAACTTTGACTCTTGAAATCTCGCGGTTGACCCCAAGGTCCAAAGTAAACTGGGTCCCATATACATTCGGCGTGCTCGACAACCACTCGGACGGACTGTTCAGCGAATCACCAAGCGCAATACTACCATCCGCAAGCGGTACACTACGACCGTACTGGTTCTGCACCTGAGAACCTATCGCCAAATTCTCATGTGAATCGATAGTATCTAACACCACATTCCCCGCCTCAGTGTAATTCAAGCGCGATAACTCATAGGCATTGGCATCAATCTGAATATCTCCAAATGTTCCTACTCTGAGTTCCGCATCTATCGCACAATGGCAAAAAAGAAAGAGAAGACAAAGGAATTTATACAATTGCTATCCGCTAGAATAATACCTTTTGCGTAAGGCTTGTGACTACAGCCAGCGTAATCGCCTCTTCAAGTTCCCTCGAGTTAAATATCATATTGAGACTGATACTGAACGGTAGCATTGGTACGACTTTGCCGGTCGCCAGATCCTTGATGGACAGTTCCAATACCACACTGCTCGTCTTTAACGTGAACTTCTTTTTAACCCTTTCGGATTTTATCAATATATTTCCGGAAATCTCCAATTGCGCTTCCGGATCCTCTGGCGAAACAAGGAGGTACGGATTCTCCACTATCTGGACATCTTTTATCTCAGTGATCGCCTCATCACCTACCACCAACGTGCGAATTTCGTCTTTGCGCAATTCACGGAGAACACTCCCAGATAGATCCTCAATTCGCGAAGGTCGGGAAATCTCTATCAGCGCCCTGCCCTGATTTGCCAACTCGTTGGTGGAGCGGCCTCCGCTCTGGTATTCGCCGCTACCAACCGAAGCTTGCGCAACAACAATTGCGGCCTTACTCGAAACAGGTAACTGTTTCAAGTAAACCTTAACTCTACTCTTTGGCGGATTCTCTACCGAAGTACGATTCAGTGCAGCATATTTCAACCCACCGCATGCACTAAACATAGCACACAGCAACATTGCAATAACGTACTTCATCGGCATTCTTCCCTCCAAGCCCGGATTTACTGAATCACTCGACAAATTGGACTCCATGATCAACCGAGAAGGTAAAGGACATATCTGTAAATTCTGTCGGATTTCCGAAACCTACCGCAAAGCGATCAAAAGCGAGAATGAAACCATCAACTCGGAGCGTCATGCTCTGCGCATCTTTCGGAATCGGGGGAAAAGTCAACATTCCACCGTACTTACCACCTTTTTTAATCGGCTTTTCCCGTAAAAATTCAGTCCGACGCCAAATATCGTTACGATCGAAATTCGCAAAATAGGCCGTATTGCCGTCTCGGCCACTCCAGCGGACATAGCTGTAATCAAAAAATTCTTCCGGCGAGTACCAAACCCCAGCACCCTGCCGACTATAGTAGACTTCTCCTGTATCGAACTCGAGAGTCGTGCTGGTCGGATCAAGCTCCACGCGTTCACGAGTCCGATTTATGATAGTCACGTGGAAAACCGTCCACAGAGGCGGTGTATACCCCAATTCGGGGTGGATCCAATCGCCGAAAGTATATGGATTAATCTTCGGGTCGAATTGCTCATTCAATGCTTTATCATCAAGGTGGCGAATCTTTACCACCACACCCCCCTTACTCCAAACCATCGAGCTGTCTACAGGATCGACATAGTAGGAGGGCGTGTTTTCCCAGATCTGAGGCTGCGCATAGACGAAGTATTCGCGGTGTTTGGGTTTCGGAATGAGACCACAACCAACGATACAGGTCAGGGAAAGCATCCCCAGTAGTGAAAATGTTCGAATTTGCATAAGCTGCCTTAGTCTGACGATTAAAACGGTGACATCAGTTCGACAAAGAGCACACTGCGATCTATCCGAGGCTGGCTTCCATTCGGAAATACCTTTTTGGATTTCTGGTATCCTATAAATATGGAATTATCCGGAATACCGAAATATTCGCGCTGAATGTTGAACATGATCAGATAGTCATGGGAATCGTACGAATTGACCGAATGCCGCCAGTCCACATGTTTGAACGGCAGCAGAGGCAAACCCTGTACTCCCAGCATGATGCGAGAATTAGCCGTGAGTTCATGCCCGGCAGTCAGCACCGGAATAAAGTCGGAGGTCGAAACTCTGGTCGCCACTTCGGTATCCAGAGGCCAACTCCAATCCGTGCGCACGGGGATAGAATCACTCGTCTCATGACGCAGACGGTGTTTGAACCTTGGGCGAAAGTTCCATCCGAATAATTTGAACGTGCTTTCTATTTTGTTTACAACGGCTATGCGCGTATGTGTATCTGCTAACTGCCCGACATCGCTATCGGTAGTGCCTTCTATAGCAGCCATCCTGTTCTGGTAAAATAGAACCGTATTAAAAATCGACCACCTGCTGCTAAAGTCGACATCTATATTGAGAAAACTATTTACCACGCGACTATCTCTCATATTGAGCATATCAGGCGTAGCAGGTCTCAATCCGAGGACCCCATCATATTCAGGGGCAGTAGTAGGCCTATTCAGCCAGGGTAGAACATTCGGGTCATCAGGAGGAATTACGTACACGTAGCTGTGATCCTCGATATTATCCTTGACCGATTTCAGGTCAACGTCAAGATTGATCGATCCCGTACCCGACTTGGCATATTCATAGGCGTAGCGCAAATACAAAGCCTCTGACCTACCTCCTCCGGCCACCTCGCGGACCTTGTATCCGCCGATGCTCAAGGATCGTCCCAAAGGACCAAGCAACTCATTCTGTAAAACCAGATGCTTCCCAATATGATCTCTTTTATAAGGATAGTCTGGTAGATCGTCGTTTTCCCGGAAATCAGGGTAGCCGTTATTGTTGAAATCGATCCCATAGACATAATCTGGAGGATCGGCATCATACATGACGAACGCTTCTTCCCAATCGGCAATAAAATTCTCGTTTCGATCGATATCAGCCATATTATCCGAATTTTGATCCAAGCCAGGATACACACTCGAATTAGGCCAACCCGGGAAAACGACACCGAAAACGGGCACTTCATTCATCGATTCATCGGGCCACATATCATCGTCATCATTATCTTCGACCAGACTGTATTCCTGCGTCTGGGACTTAGTTTTGTTGGGCCCGGTTTGTCTGTCCATATGAAAAGACAAACCACCTCGGTAGCTGTCATAACCTCCGCTGTATTCTGGATCCATGCGATATATCTCAGCTCCGAGATACAGCCCCCTGATAAGGGTTTTCTTGATATTTAGCCAGTAGGCAACCGATTCAGAAGCACTGCGTTTACCTTCGTTATTGCCGATCGGATACATGAAACTCTGATTGTTCCGCGATATTTCACCACTGAGGTCTAGACCTGCAAGCTTGGCCGTCCAATCGATCGATGCTAGCCGTTGTCCGGTGGGCATACCGTGATCGACCCAGATTGTATTTCTACTACTCTCCCTTCCCTCTGACCGGTACAACGTAAAATACGGTTCTTCACCTTCTTGTATATACCATTTGTGCGGATCGCGACCGACGGCCTCCGAAGGCACAAATGAAGCTGGCCATTCGGTGTCTTTCATTTGCAGCGCACCTTTGCGATCGGTATAATACAAGCCGTGAATCTGCCTTACGCCAATCCGAAAATCGCCGGCAACATCGACTCCGAAACGCGCCGAATGAACCGTAACATCTGACGGAATCGCGAATTCGTAAACGATCGGTACAGAACCCGTGGCCTCTCTCGCACCTGAAGCCGTTATTGTCCCACCTTCAACTGAAATCGGCTCCAGACGCGAATCGTATCCAGGTACATTCCGAACGCTGGTCAATTTGACTTTTTCATCATTGACCATGCCCGTTACCTCGATATCGACCCCGAAGACTAGAGCCGATGCATTCTCTTCCTTAGGAGAATCATCAGCGACAAAAACTCTAATGGTCTTCGGTCCTACCATCTCATAAGAAAGATCTCCCCGCCACGAATCGCTTCTTTTTGATCCGGGAGAAGACATCAACTGATTGAGAAATGTAGTTCCAACCTTGGCATAGTCTCCAAACCGATGCTGCCAGTGCAAACCATAGACGATTACGGGGAATGGATCGGTAGTATCACCAATATTGCGGCCCCACGTAGAGAACTTTCCCGTACCCCCGCGTGTATAAATAAGGGTCAGCTCATCTTTACTATTACGATCTATGTCTATCCGAGCAGTGGGTAGGTGGCTCTGAATCAAAGTCAGCGGGGTAAAGGTCGTCCGAACATCATCTCCGACAGTACTAGTCCAATTCCATTTTTTATAGGCAAAGTGGCCTATCCTCAACCCCCAACCCTTATGGTCGATAAAACTGGAACCCACTCCATCTATATCACCTCGCGTCTCTTCAAAAGCAAAAACTCGCTGAAATCCACCACCCATATAATTGCCCATGCGGTCCCATTGGACATTGCGCATGAAGAAAGGGCGACCCGCCAAAATGAGCCACGGGATAGTCTCACGATAATACAATTGGTACTTCTCGTTGGCGTAGTTCAGATACCCTACACCATCATCGGCGTTGAGAAAGAGGCGGTTTTGACCGCGCTCCGTTCGATCCATCGGGCCGCGCAAAAACGGCTGCGGTCGCTTGCGCCAAGCTGGGGTTCGATCTGCATCGGGTCGATAGTACGAACTCGCCCCGGCCGACTCTGGGTGCCGCTGGGCATCCGCCTTAGAGATAAACAAGCAACCGACGAACAATCCCAATAGAGCGATTGATTTAAACCAGTGTATGCGTATGCGCATGTATTGCCCCAGATGAATCGAAACGATGACCGTTGATCAAGGCAAAAATAGGAATGTATTTGTCAAACTATAATAATAAAGCAGGCCGGGAGACGAAACTGAAATCCGCCCCCCGGCCTTAATAAATTTTAAGACAAACCCTTATTAGTTAAAGGTAGTCTTAATCCGGCCCCACGAATCGGCCTCAACAGCGGTTCCTCCGCCCGCCGGGCCGGCCGGTGTATCGGAGAAAATCCATGTGGCATAATTCGAAGGATCGTCGGCCCAGCCCCAACACTGCAGCTGACCACCATATCCACCATCGTTGTCAGGATCGAGGCCTATCCAGCAGGCACCCATTTCCGAGCCTACGGTCGGAGCACCGGGGAGATTGAACCGCATCAACGTAGTCCAAGGCATCATGCCCTCGATGACGTAATCGGTTTCACCACCGAACTCATCACCCGCATCGCGGAAACCATAAGTGAAACCCTCTACCACATCCGGATCCTGGGTCGGCTCGCGGGAACCCGCAACGATATACTCCCAAGTGATATTTACCGCGCTGGCATTCTGCGGTGCGGCGACAAAGTTGATGATGTTCATCGCAACGTAACCGTTGGCCTCACCAGCCTCTTCCTTATTGTTGATGAGATCGACATACAACGACATGCTATCACGCTCCCACCAGCTCTCCAAACGCTCACCACCGACGACATCGCGGACATTGTCGCGAACTTCAGTGATGTAATAGAACCCATCGTCATCCCAAGCCTGCCAGATCGTAGCCGCATAATCATCATCGGTGCGGGCGATGCTCGCATCTTCGCCTTCGCTCTGGTTCAACTGGTTTGCGCTGACATCGCTGCGACCGGTCTCTTGCTCACGCCAACCGTACTTCGCCCCATCAGCCACGATTTGCGAATTCGAGCAAGCCCACTCCAATGAACCTGCCCACTCATCTGCTCCGCGCTCGCCATCAAGAACTGGCGGCTGAGTCAGCTTCGGTAGGTCAAAATATCTATCGTCCGGATCACTGGGGCCCGCGAAGACAGCCGAGGCAGCAGTAAGCGAAGCCACCACCAACCCTAACCAAATTTTTCTCATGGTCATTGCTCCTTACTCGTTAAACAGGCCGCCACCCGCAGCGTACCCGTTGCGAGAAACAGTCCTGTACTTGACTCCAGGCAAAACCGATTCGACAACTCGATCGACTTTGTACTGGCAATTAGCATATCTTGCCAATCTACTATCAAATTTGACAGTAGTCAAGGATATATAGAACAAGAGGACACCAACCCCGTCCCAAGATCCTATTTTAATCTGCGAAGCGGTTGCAGGACTGCGATAGCTAGGCTGAAAATGAGCAGCCTCATATTTGTCTCCGATGCGTTCGCATTCATGGCAACGAGACTGCTCCATCAAATCGAGAGCGAATCAAAACCACCTGTACCGATGCAACCAAGGCCACACTGCATCAATCTTCGCTTGACGGACCTTCCCCCTCGGGATAAATTGCCGCTGCTACCAACGATTGATGCAAAAGTTGATGCAAAAATTTCAGTTGAGAATGGCTCGTTACTCAATAATAGCAGGGTCCGTGGCCGCAAGAATATTCGACAGGGGAAAAAGTGCGACCTCGAACTTGATCCCGGACTGGGCCCGGCTTAGACATGCCCAACGAAGTTGGTCTGTGCTCTGGGCGTGCGTATTATCCTCACTTGCACACCCGCCACAAAGTCCTGCCGGAGAACCTATCACTGTTCGCGTAAGGATCTCGGATCACATAGACCACGAAAAAATACCAGAATATCTGCGCCCCGAAGTGCCGAATTTGCTCCTGGAACTTCGCAAGAAAACCGAGCAAGCGTTGGAATCCGTACAAAGAGTTTCCATCCTCTCCAATTCGCGTGTTCTGGCATCGCATCACCTGGAGATCAGTTTACTCAAAACGGAGAAATTGTACCGCAATATCTATTTCTTTTCGCGAACGGGCCAACAGGTATTCGGCCGAGCGCCAAGGGGTGCCCTATTACCGAGTCGAAGCGAAAAGCTATCCATGCCGGTCCTTAGTCAGCTTATCGAGTGCCAGCTCACCGACAGGAGTTCAGACCGTCTAATCTGGTCTGAACTCCTGGATACTACAGCATTTATAGCCCACAATCCTGAAATTTTCCTGCTTAATCCATATAACTATCCGGGTATGAATCCTCCAGAACTCCTAGAACGCTATATGGCCGATTTCACGCGTCTTAGGCACCACAATGCGGCTGCCGAGAGAATGCTCACTCTTGGGGATCGCTGGTACGTATCGAGTCCCGGAGCAGATATGCGAAAAATGGCCGATCTCATCTATGCACTACCCCGGAGGGTGCTTCCTTCAGTAGATCGCCACCTACCCGTGCGAGGGATAGTGACCCATATCGAAACAGATACTCTTTTACACAGTTCGAAAATTATTTATATTAACGAGGGTGCTGTATCCGGTTTGCGACCGAAATTGAAGCTAAAAGCTTTTCGAAGCGGCATCCATTTAGGTGACTTGGAAGTGGTCTGGTGCGACTCGTTTTCGGCGGCATTACGGATCCGCAAACTCCGCAACCAGTCTAAAATCGGCTTTGGCGAGATTCTCGCGGGAGATCTCGTGATATCGAACAAACGCTAGTTTATCTGGAGTGAATCGCGATGAGCGAATCCAGTCGTTTTGCGTGTCCCACATCTGATCTGAAATTATCGAGTCTGCTCGGGCAGGTTCACAAAATGCTGGCTCTTTCTGCCCTGCTGGCCGTAGTCCTCCACGCAGTGGCAGTGTTAGTCAACCCCCTACAGCAAGCCAAAGCCAAAGCGCCACGGCCACTCACCACCCGATTTATCAAACGACAACCCAGACTTACAAAACCTCTCGAACTCAGAAAAGTACCACAGGCTAAACGACAGATGATCCGCCGCAAAATGCAATTGGCGCAGGCCCGGATGGATCGAGTCCAGGCGACCTCCACCTTTAGTACCCGCGGAGCCGTCCGGCAGACTTCGATCGGCACCATGTCCTTTGCACAGACTTCGGTAGCTATGACCGCTCCGGATATTGAGCCAACGCTCTCGACCACAGCTATTCAGGGTACCAGAGCACCGGATAATAAAATCGACCTCGGCCTGGAAATGCTCGATGTGAACAGTATGGACACCGGACGCTACAACGCCATGGTCGTACAGGATCCAGGAGATCGCCAGGCAGTAAAGGGCTTTGTAAAACTCGCCCGCGTCTTTTCGGCTCGGTCGGTAGCGGCCGGCGTCACGGGCTGGGGCAACGTCAATTTGAAGAGTATCGACCGAATCAGAGACACGTTAAACGAATTCACTGGCCTGCAGGCAGATTTCGTCGGATCGATCACTTTCGATGACGAAAGGCTGCTTGAAGTTCCGATAATCCTACCTCAGGGAACTCCCAACGAGAGTGAACTGGCTCAACTCGCCCGTTATTTGATAGCCGGAGGATTTGTTATGGGTGGGTACTGGCAGGAGGCGCTGGAAAAATACGGTGGTTTGATTAAGGGTAAGGATTTCTGGACCGAGCGCTTGCCGGACGATCATCCGATATTCACCTGCTTCTTCGACATTAAAGGAGGCATGCCCTCCGGCTATAGCCCCAGCCTATCAAGTGGCAAGAATGGCATCAGGGCCTGGGGACATGTTACTGGGTACTTTGTCCACGGACGCTTAACAGGCGTTTCGCCCGGTCAAGGATGGGGATGGACCAATGAATTTCACGGTGGTGATTCGACCAGACAGTTGCAAATGGCTGTCAACATCATAGTATATGCCCTCACTCAGGAGGGCGGCATGACCCAACAATTAATGCAGATGGTAAACTGAAAACGACCAGGCTACGAACTCCATATTAACGTTTTGTTGTCCCCGAATAAATCAATCTGAATATTGCTCTTTTCCGGTCTGAAGACGTATGGCAGTAGAGGTTGTTGTCGCTGCTGTACTTTTCTAAAGCGAGCGCGATGAGCAAGTCCAGTCGTTTTGCGTGTCCCACATCTGATCTGCAATTATCGAACCTGCTCAAGCAGGTTCATAAAATGCTGGCTCTTTCTGCCCTGCTGGCCGTAGTTCTCCACGCAGTGGTAGTATTAATCAACCCCCTGCAGCAAGCCAAAGCCAAAGCGCCTCGCCCCCTGACCACCCGATTCATCAAACGACAGCCCAGACTTACAAAGCCTCTCGAACTCAGAAAAGTACCACAGGCTAAACGACAGATGATCCGCCGCAAAATGCAATTGGCGCAGGCCCGGATGGATCGAGTCCAGGCGACCTCCACCTTTAGTACCCGCGGAGCCGTCCGGCAGACTTCGATCGGCACCATGTCCTTTGCACAGACTTCGGTAGCTATGACCGCTCCGGATATTGAGCCAACGCTCTCGACCACAGCTATTCAGGGTACCAGAGCACCGGATAATAAAATCGACCTCGGCCTGGAAATGCTCGATGTGAACAGTATGGACACCGGACGCTACAACGCCATGGTCGTACAGGATCCAGGAGATCGCCAGGCAGTAAAGGGCTTTGTAAAACTCGCCCGCGTCTTTTCGGC
>CAZFMY010000049.1:0-44659 GCA_964520345.1 uncultured Gemmatimonadaceae bacterium
GCCAACACCAACTCGTCGCCCATCGTGGTCGCCCACACGCGGGTCGCCGCCTCTTCGGCGCCGGGCACAAAGCTCTTCAGACTGCCCGCCGCCAGCCCGGACGGGGCATAAGGCACCTCTTCCCGCATCCACTTTGCCCCTGCGCCCCACACCTCCAGCGCCACCTGCTGGTCGCCAGCGCCGAGCAGGACTCGCTCCGGATCAACCGCTTTTAAATGCACTGGATTGAGTTTCCAGCCCATGGCTCCGCTGCCGGTTTCCGGCCCCAGCCCAGCGGCAAAATCCAGGCGCAGCGGCCGCCGCCTCGGGCATTGCAAATGGATATCGGCCAGATCGCACGCCCTAGCGCTGCCCGGCTTCTGCACGCCTGCGCCAAAGGCCAGCGCGGTATTGGCGCGAATAAAAAAAGTCCGCGGCTCCTCGCGCGATTGCAAATCCTGCGAGTCCTTGTCCAACTCGCCAAAGAGGGCCGCATCGTCGCAGCGCCTTTTCTCGCCGTCCAGCGCGATTTCGATGAACGGCCGCCCGTCCCGGCGATTGAACCCTCCCCAGGCGACTTCTAGCGCATACCAACGTCCCGCTTGTACCGTCCGGCCTTCGATTTCCACCGCCACCCGCGTATAGCGCTGCGACTGTACGGCAAAGGCCAATGTACCCTCGTGTAGAAAACCCAGAGAGAAATTATTGACCTGCGGACCTAAGAACCCCGCGTTGAAGAGCACCTGCGGTCGCCCCGCATCAACCGGCTGCCGCAGGCGAAAGCGCAAGCGCAACCGACCCGCCGACGGATTGAAGTACGGCTCGGTCGGATACTGCAGATAATCGCGGCCGTCTAGCCGGGCAAAGTCCACCCCCTCCTCCCGACCCAACCGCACCCCGCGGGGCCGGCGACGCAGCGCGGCCAATACCACCGGCTCCCGGCCGCGCAGGATCCAGTACTCCTGCAGCGTGCGCACCCCGTCGACCCGCAGCCGGTCCCAGCCCTGAGTCCGAGTCAAAGCACCCAGCAGGCCCACAACCTCGTTCTGGCCCCCGACCACCGGCAGACTGCCGCAGCCCACGGGCTGGGCCTCCAGGGCGCCAATGCTGCGCAGCAGCGGATGGCCGGCCCACTGTACGTGCAAATGGGCAAAACCGTGCGCGGTCCCCCCTTTGTACCCCGAGACGCAGGCCACCACGCCCTTCTGGCCCCAGCCGCTGCGCAAAAGGCCCGTATCGCCGTACCCGGTCTGGGTGAATTTGCGGCTGAGGACCGGCGCCTTCTTCGGCCTGGCGGCTTTGAACGCCGGATCGCAATAGCAATAGGCATACGGGCCGTAGGCGATCATGCACTCGGCATTGCTGCCCTTTACGCCGCCGCCGAAGCGGTACAGCCGCCCCAGGCGCGGATCGCGCAGGGCCACCCGGCGCAAGGCCGCATCGCCATCCTCCTGAGCCAGCCGCAACAAGGCCGGCGAGCAGGCGTCGAGCTGAGAGCCCAGCAGCACGTTGGTGTTGGCCGGAGTGTACAGCTGGTCCTCGATCCGGTCCGGCGCCGCCAGGTGGTAGCGGAACCAGGTCAAGGGTCGTTGCAATCGCTGCGGAAATTCCCGACACAGGTCTATACCCGTGACATTCTTCAGCGCATCGACAAATTGCAGCATCCACAGATTCTCCCACGGCCAGAACGAGGGTCCATCGCCCGGCTGCCCATCGTGGTCGCAGCCGTGCGGCATAATGCCGTGGCGAAAGCGGTCGAGTGCCCCGGCCAGCCATTTTTCCGCCTCCGGGTGCTCGCCCAGCAAGTGAATGGCCGCCACGCCGAAATGGCCGTTGTCGACCACCGCGTGGTGCGCCCCATCGCTCGATTGCCGGGCCGCGTCCACATCGGGCCACCAGCGCTGCATCAACCTTACCAGGCACCGGGTGGCAGCCTCTTTCTCGGCGGCCGTCAGCACGTCGTCCAGCAGGTCCAATGCCAGGGCAAAAGCCTGCATATAGCGGTTGGCGGTATAGAAGTGCTCCTCGACCCGGTCTTGGTGGGGCCAGGCCGCCGCTGCCGCCAGCCACTGCCGGGCCCGCGCCAGCCAGCGCTCATCGCCGGTCAGGCGCCAGGCAAAGGCGTAGTTTTCGATCAGGGCCGTGGCCTGCATCCCTATATAGAAGGTGATATAGAGCTGGTGGAAGGGGTGTTTACTATGGGGTCGGAGCGGGATATCGCGCCAGGGCCGCTGCCGGTAATAGTGCTCGCAATCGGCCACGATATTGGCGAGTATCCGCCTCCTGGCCACATCGCGAGGTCGTGGATAACGGAAGTCCTCTTCGTCGGCGGGGCGGTAGAGTCTAGGTCGATCGCGGTGCACGATCTCGAACATGCGGTTGATCCCTTATTGGCTGGTATCTATCCTTTATGAAATTGGACCCGAAGTACACGCGCCAGAAAGGAACGACAAAATGCCTGCCGCGACAATACGCGCTCCCTACGGGGCCGCTACATCCACTCCGGAGGGCGTCCTGCCCCAGCCCTTTCCCCGTACCATGGGCCCCAATTGCGCCGCCTATCTGCAGGAGGTCATCGACTCGGGCCTGACCTCGGATATGATCGGCCGCTTCGAAGCGGCCTTCGCCGCCGAGCTGGGCGTGCGCCACTGCATCGCCACGCCGGGTTGCACCCCGGCCCTGGCCATCCTCGCCGCCGCCTTCGACTTCGCCCCGGGCGATGAGATCATCGTCAGCCCGGTCACCGACTACGGCACCGTCCAGGGCCTGCTGGCGCAGAATTATATCCCGGTCTTCCCCGACACCCTGCCCGGCACCATCAATATCGGAGCCGAAACCATCGCCCCCTGCATCACCGAGCGTACCCGCGCCATTCTGGTGGTCCACCTCACTGGCCTGGTCTGCGATATGGACCCGATTCTCGAGTTAGCCCAGGCGCATGACCTGGTGGTGTACGAGGATGCCTGCCAGGCGCTCTTCAGCGATTATAAGGGCCGCCTGGCCGGCACCCTGGGCACGGCGGCCGGCTTCTCTTTTGATTCGGAGAAAACCCTCGGCTCGGATGTGGGCGGCTGCGTGGTCACCGAGAGCGACGAGTTGGCCGAGCGCCTGCGCTTCATCGGCCAGAGTCGCGGCGGCGAGATGCGGCCCCGCTTCGGTCGCGTGCACACCGTCCTCGGCTATGCCCACCGCATGACCCAATCGACGGCGGCCATCACCCTGGCACAGCTCGAGATCATTCGGCCGCAGATAGTCCAGCGCGATGCCATGATCCGCCTGCTCTACGCAGAGCTCGGCGCAATCTCAGGCATCACCCCGCTGCCCATTCCCGCATACCAGCAAAGCTATTCGTGCTGGATGGCCGGCTTCAGCATCGACCCGGACGCCTTCGCTTGCGATGCGGATACCTTTGCCGCGCAATTGGCCGAGGCCGGCATCTCGGGCATCGGCACCGGCCGCTACTACCTCATGCCCGCAGGCCTGGAATTCCTGCAGCGACAAGCCGACGCGCAGCACTTTCCCTTTTCGCCAGAGACCGCTGCCCGCCGCTACCGCTACCGCGCCGAGGAGTGCCCCACGGCCCAGGCCTTCCTCGAAACCTTTATCCGCTGGTCGAGCTTCTGCGAAAAATACCAGCCCGAGCACTGCCGCTTGCTGGCATCGATGGTGCGCCAGGTCGCCGAGGATAACCGCCGCTGATGGCCGCCCCGACCATAAACCTCAAATCGCGTTATTACCGCGCCCTGCCCATCGACGATCCCGGCCTGGAAGAAGTCCATCTCGAGCTGGAGATAGGGCATACGGCCCTAGTTGGCATGCACGGCTGGAATATCGGCTGCCCGGACGGGCCGCCGGTGGACATGCGCTTCTGCGTCGGTATGGGCTGGCCTCAGGCCACGATCGAGGCCGGACGCATCATGGCCGAGGTTATGCGCCCGGCCATGGACCGCGCCCGCGCCGTAAACCTGGCGGTCTGCCATGTGGAGACCGACTGGATGGATGCCCAGTACCCCGATATCCCCTCGCGCCGCGACCCCCACACCGAACCGACCTACACGGCCCAGCAACAGGCCATGCTCGACCGCGCCCACGGGGAAAAATATATGACCGACTCGCCGCTGGCCCATATGCGCCGCGCCGAGATCATCGCCCCGCAAGGCGACGAGCACTTATTTTTTTACAGCGATGTATTCGACGAGTATTTGCGGGCGCGAAATATCGACACCCTCATCTACATGGGCTTCGCCACCGATATGTGCATCCTCAGCGCCGAGGGCGGAGCCCGCCCCATGCTGGCCAGGGGATACCGCTGCATTCTCATGCGCGATGCCACGGTTGGGGTCGAAACCCCGGAATCGTTCCCCCAGCGCCTGGCCACCCGCTACGCCACCCATCTCTTTGAATGGTCGGTGGGCTATAGCACGACCTCGGCCGATTTCGCCACCGCCCTGGCCGCACTCCAATCCCCAAGCTGAAAGACGACCCCCATGTCCCTGAGCATCTGTCCCTGGAAATACGATAAGCAGTGGGTATACTCCATCACCTACGACGAGGCACTGGTCGAACTCAATCGCTTTGCCATCCCCTATCACGAGCAATTCCGTATTCCCGGCCACGTCGAAGCGGTCGCCGGCCATATAGGCCAGGTGCGACAGATCGGCCAGTCGAGCTACAACGGCTTTCACCATATGGATGGAGCCGAGCTCAAAGACCTCATAGCGCGCGGCTGGGGCGTGGGCAACCACTCCTGGAGCCACGAGATCATCACCCCGGAGACCGTCGAACAAGAGGTTGGTCAGGCCAAAGAAGTGCTGGAGCAAGCCATCGACGCACCGATCCTCCTATTTTGCTCGCCCGGCGACAATACCAATATGGCCGACCACGTGCTCGACGCCTGCCGTCGCCACGACTATTTGGGCGCCATGAGCCTGACCGACGCTTTGAACTTGCCGCAGGACGAGCTGTTCTGGATCAACCGCACGGCCCTGCACGACCAGTTCTACGGCCCTTTTTTCAGCGCCTTCGATCCGTACCGCAATATCCGCTTCGCCCAGGAGCGCCAGGGCTGGATCATCGACTATTGCCACTGCCCCCTGGAAGAAGCAGTACATCGCAACAAGGACTGCACCCAGGAGCAATTGCGTCAGCGCTTCGAAGCGGTACTGGAAGAAGGGGATCGCGTCTGGTGCGCCGTGCCCGAAGAAGCACTCAGCTATCACCTGATGCGGCGCCACGCCCGGATCGAAGACAGGGGCGCAGGGCAGTATCGCGTCCACCTCGACACCTTGCCCACAGCCGTACCTTACCGCGATTTGACCCTGGAGTTAGAGGTGCCACCCGCCCAGTGCCGCCAACCCCGTATCCGCATCGACGATCGCGAGTACCCGGCAACCGTGGTCCGGCCCGGGATACTGCAACTAACCGTGGCAATGGGGATGGTCACGGAAATCGAGGTCTCAAGAGCAGAGTGAAATTCCACCATCGAGCACCACAACGCAGACCACTCTCGACACCCCTAATCGCGATGCCGAAGGCTCAGACCAGGGATCGCATCAGGCCGCATAAAGAGCAAAGAGAGTGGCGCGATCCAGATACACGTTGACCTTGAGCCCCCCGCGCGCCTGGGAGATCATCTTTTCTTCCAACCCACCCTCTTTGCTGCGCTCAGCGCCCTGCGTTTCGCTTTTCCATTGTACCCGGTATGCCGTTTCATCAGCCGCAAACGGGATACAGTCGTCTTTGCCATAGCCCGGCACGACCCGATCAAATGGATCGACAATCTCCACTTGCAGCGATCCACCGCTTGAATCGGCATTGATCCATAATTCATTGGGCCCGATGCTCAGCGGGACCGTGGTCACAACCCCCTGGGCTTCGGCTCGCAGACCGACCAACCGGTCTTTTTCTATTTTCGCCAGATTGATTCCTTGCCGCGGTTGCTCACCATAGCGCGGAGATTCGCCGTGCAGCTCATTCGAGCCGCCGTGATAGAGCCATATCTCATCGTCGCGGACAAAAGGGGCATGTGGCGGATAGACATTTCCGCTATCGTAGCAACCGCGGGGGCCGCAACTCAAAATGGGTTCGCGGTTGCCCGCCCTGTGCCAGGTGCGGCCATCCCTGGAGTAGGTCAACTGAATATCCATCTGGTTCATCCAGTCGGGCATCCAGTCTTCGATCTGGTTCTGGGCGATCCACCCCTCGTAGAGGGTGTGAAACACCGACAGGAAGCCAATCCGGAAATCGCGATAGGCCATTGAGCTCATGCCATAAAATTCGTGGTCCTGCGGGGGATCGAATTCATCGGGTGCGACGATAATCTTGCGCGGGGTCCAGTTTAGGAAATCGTGGCTTTCGGCCATGCAAATGATCCGCACATTGGGCCGGCCCCGCAGGTAGACGACGTAGCGATGGATTGTCGCGTCCCAATAAGCGACCAGGTGAGTATCCGAACCCTGTGGAATAACCGGATTGACCCAGTTCTTGGGCACATCCCAATGAATACCGTCGGCAGAATAGGCCACACAGACCGGCTGCACGATCCCGGCGAATCTCATATCGCCGCTCTGGAACATAAACAGCATCTTGTAGCGCTTGGCCGGGTCTGTCTCGACGGGATCCTTCATAACGCCTGTCCCGGCACCCCATCTAAAAAACGGGAATACCAGATTATTCTCTTTGCTGCCGCTGTCCTCGAAGAGGTTGAGCACGGGTTTTTCCCAGTGGAGCCCATCCTGGGAGACGGCATAGGCCAGTCCATCCGCCTGATCGCCGCGCGCTGCGCTCAATTTTCTGCCCACGCCGTACCACATCTTGAAGATATTTTCTTCGTCGTCGTATATGACGTTGATATAACTGCCGATATGCCATTCTTCTTCCCAGGCTCGGTCTTTTTCAATCAGCGGTTGTTGCGAAACTTTCTTTGCGGGTAGCACGCCTTTCACTGCGTTATCGAGACTCTCGATCCACGTATCATCAATGAATAGAAAGGCCTGTTTTTCGCCCGTCATATTCGTTCTCCCCGCAATCTCAGTTAGAGGTAGATGCCGTCTCGCAAAGAAACAGTCCGGTTCTCCCGGGCAGAAAGAGAAATAGCCGCAGCAATCCGGAGATCCCAAATAGCATCTTCGGGAGGATTCTGGCCTTTCTCGCGCTTTTCCAAAGCGTGGAGAAAGGCCTGTGCCTGACGGACGAAGGGCGAGGGAGCACTTTTGAAAGAGTGCTTTTCCTCCTTGCCCTGGTGGAACACAGTGATCGAATCTGTATGGACTTGGATACCCCCATCGCTACAGACAAAGCGGGTCTCTGCATCGCTCATTCCGGCGGGGCCGGCATAACTCGCCGCAACCGAGGCAAAGGCGCCACTCTCGAATCCGATGCAAGCCGAGCAGGTCTCCTCCAACACTCGGCCAGGACCGGTCTCCACCTTGCGATTGGCCATTGCCGCTACCGTCTCGGGAACACCCAGTACCCAGCGAGTGGCATTCAGATAGCAGTAGCTCAGATGAGTCAGAGGCATGCCGCCGCTAGCGTCCTGATCGTAGTACCAACTCTCCGGATCGGGATTCCAAAGCGCCATACTCACAACCATAATCGGTTCCCCGAGCACACCCCCCTGAATCAATCGACGGATCTCTACCCAAGCCGGGTCGTAACGGCGCTGGTATCCCGCCTCTACGATTCGCCCGCGCTGCGCCGCCAATTCCACAATCTGGTTTCCATTTGCCACAGAAGAGGCCAGGCTCCCACCAATGAGCAGATCCAAATCCTCCCCGAGAGCCCATGCGGCGATTTCATCCTGCGCTTTGTGGGGGGTTTCGATCAATACAGCATCCGGTTGGGCTTCGCCCAGACAGCGAAAATCGTCTCCGTAGAGGCCGCAGTCCAGCTCTGCTGCACAAACCCGGGCACTCTCCATATGCTGGGACGCAACCGCGCAGATTTCCGCCTCTCCAGTAGCGAGGAATGCCCGTCCCCGGGTTCGAGCCATATTGCCAGCTCCGGCAATAGCTAGGCGTTTTTTTTTCATTTATACAACCAGTTCAAATGAGACTCTCGGCACTTGTCGGCTGCCGCACCCGCCACACCCGCTGCCCATAGAGACTCAACACTTCCAATAGAGAGCGCCTTCGCCCCCTGCACCTTGAACACCGTAAAGACCAGCTCGACCACTTCCTTGACGCCATCGCCAAGGAAAGCGCGACTCAGCTGCTCTCGGCTCTTTCCGGCGCTGCGGACTTGGCCGAGAACGAATAGAGTACCGCATTGCTCAGGTAGAACTTGAGACGGATCCGCCGCCCGCATAGCACACTCATATCGCGCCCGTCCCGCCACTGCATCTCCTGCCGCAGCGAATCGCCGCTGAAAGGCACGCTCGAAGTCCGTTCATAGCCCGCTATGACCGCTCCATCTTCTGCCAGCACTTCCACTGCGATAACGCCGTTGCCGCTCGAAGCATTGATCTCGAGCATCTCACCTTCCCACCTCAACGGCCGCGTCACTAACAGGCCGGTCTCTCCTGGCGGCGTGGCCCGACCGATCAAGCGGTCCAGCTTGGCGACGGCGAGGCCGATGGCATAGGTGTTTGCAAACTCGGTATGCGTCGACTTATAACCGGAGTAATAAAACCGCAGCTCGTCGCCGACCAGCACCGGAGTGTTGGCAAGGACCATCCCCGAATCAAAATCGGCTCCCTGCCCGTGCTGCGTACCCAAACCCAGAAATAGATCGCGGGTCGGCAGCCGATCCCAGTTTTCGCCATCCCGACTGAAGGCCAGCTGGATCTCGATCGTGGCTTTGCTCTCGGAATAGTACATCTGCAGCAGCCCGAAGTAATAGCCCTCGTACTGGAACACCGGCATCCCGTATAATTCGACCGGGTCCAGCTCGTCCGGCACCAGCACCATGCGTGGATCGCTCCACTCCAGCAGGTCGGGGCTCAGCGCTCGAGCAATCCGCCGCTTCCAATGGCCGGCATAGACGCGGGGCCGCATATAAAACGCATACTGGCCGAGGGCCTCGTCCCAGAACACGCAGTTGGTGGTATCGCTCTCTCCTTCGAGCACCGGGTTGCGTTCATACGACTCCCAGTGTATGCCGTCCGGCGAATAGGCCAGACAGACCCCGGACCGACCCGGCCACTCGCCGTCGATCCCGCCGTTGCGAGCCACTTCTTCCCGCGTCGGCATCTCGAAGACATCGGTGTAGATCATCTTATAGCGTTTCGCCGGATCCTCTTCGGCCCGGTCTTTCAAAACCGTGCCGATCGTGGCCCACCACTGCCCCTGCAGCACTATATTGTTCTGCTTCGAGCCTTCGTATTCGACTATACCGAGATCGGGCTTTTCCCAATTCAGTCCGTCCTGCGATTCTGCGTAACAAGTCCAATAGGTATAAGAGTGATGCTCTTCGTCCTTCCAGGCGACATAGTGAAAGACATTGTACCACATCTTGAAGAGGTTTTCCTCGTCGTCGAAGATGGTGAACCCCCCTCCAACGCCCTTATTCTCCCACGGTCGGTCGGCGACGATCAACGGATTGTCGAGACATTTGGCCGGTCGCGCTACTTCGCGGCGCAGATTCCAGATATCCTCCACCATCCGATCGTCGACCAGCAATTGCTTTCCGGTATTCATCTCCGCAACCCTCTCCTCCATTGTCGATCCCTTGGCAACCCCTTAGATTGGACTCTCTAAACAGGGATGGTCCAATGAATCCATTTGTCGAATCCAATGATATTCGCCATGATGCCGACGCCTTACGCGCGCGCGCAGACCGCGACGGCTACCTCTTTTTTCGCGCCTTCGTCGCTGCGGAGCCCATTCTCGAAGCCCGCCGCGAAATAGCCGCTACGCTACAGCAGGCCGGGTGGATCGATGCAGACACCGATCCATTCGAAGCGATAACCAGCCATCCCGCACTCATCTCGGGGATGGAGGAACACCAACCCGTCTACGACAGCGTCCAACGACTCGAATCATTCCATGCACTGGGGCACGACACCAAGCTCTTCGCAGTGATGAATGCACTCCTCGGTCCCGAGGTCCTGCTCCAACCGGGCAATATCGCGCGTTTTATCTTCCCCAGCAAACTCGAGTACACCACCCCAGCGCACCAGGACTACGTCCATATCCAGGGCACGCCCGATGTCTGGACGGCCTGGCTACCACTGGGCGATTGCCCACGGGAGTTGGGCGGCCTGAGTCTGCTGCCGGGTTCGCATAAGATCGGCGTACTGCCAGTGACCAAAGCCCGGGGGGCCGGAGGACTGCGCAGCGATACCGCAACCATCGACACCGAGTGGATTTCGAGCCCTTTCGAGCTGGGAGATGTACTCTTCTTCCACAGCCATACCGTGCACCAGGGCTTGCCCAACCTCTCGGGCAATCGCCTGCGGCTCTCGGTCGACTATCGCTATCAAAAGGCTTCCGACCCGGTTATGGATCGGGTCTTAGAACCGCATCAGGGCCGGCTCTCCTGGGAAGAAGTCTACCGCGACTGGCGCTCGGACACCTATCAGTACTACTGGAAAAAATTCTCGCTCAACCCCGTAGCCAAGCAACCGTGGCCGGTCGAGGAACCAATGGAGGAAAAAGATTGAGCTTCACGCTCGGAGCAGATCGAGGAGATCCGAAGCGCGAGCCAACCACACCCCCACCGCGGTCGGCACCACGGCGATATCGCTACGACCTCAACCTCGGGAAAGAGCGCAGACAAGACGACCCTGTTCAGGAATCAGAAACCGCAAAACCTCTTGTTGCCAGCAGCTCTTTCGCCTCTTCATCAACGGGAATATATCCGGCCCCCAACAAAGACCTCAGATAGAGTTTATTGTAGATAAATGGAAAAATAAACCAGGGAATCACCGTCGGCATAAGCAGCAATTGCAGAAAAGCCCAGTTTCTGTCGTTCCTCAATAAGGCGATCAAGAAACCAAAGAACAACGTCGTCCAGGAAAAGCCCAGCGGCGCTTCCTTGATCAACCCATCGACCGGATCACGGAGCTTCACTTTAGCGGAAGCCATCGTTAAATCCTTGCTTTAAAAATTGATCTTTGTGTGCGTTCAAGAGCTGAATAGATCTCCTTTCGAGCATAAGGGAACAACGATCTCCTTAAAAAACATATTGAATTCGGCGGTTTTTCATCACATACTATCTTGCATCATTGATAGATCTGAAACTTTCCAAGGAGTCGGCCCATGCCCGTCCGCTTCGCCTTCCTCACCGACACTCACCACTACCCCGACGCACCCGATAACTACGGCGCGCCGAAAATGCTCACTCGCAGCAGGGAGGTCCTCGACGCCATTCCCCCGGCCATCAATGCACTGAATCCCGATTTTGCCGTCCACGGCGGCGACTTCCTCTGCGGAGGCGGATCCTTTGACCTGCCCACCGACACCTACCTGCGCTCTATAGACGAAGCGGCGACAACCTTAGACCGCATAGAAGCACCCTTCTATTCGATCCCCGGCAACCACGACTGCGATGCCCAGACCGGTTCCTTCGACGGCTTCGCCGCCCGCTTTCCACTCCCCGAGCCGCTGAGCATTGTCGATGCCGCGCCGCGCCTGCGTCTGGCCCTGGCCAACGTCTTCTACGGCTGCGATGTTTTTGCTCAGGGCTCCGGCGTCTGGTCCGACGCCCTGGATCAATCCCTGCGCTCCGCCGCCGACCAGGCCCTGGCCGATGGCTGCGCGCTGCTGCTCTTTCTCCACACCTGGGTCCTGCCCGACTACGAAGGGAAGGGCGGTCTGGTCGAAAACGCCGAAAGGCTGCGCAATACCCTGGACCACTGCCCGGCCATCGTCGCCGTCTTCACCGGCCACCGCCATATCAATCGCATCACCGCGCACCGCGACTACCTCGTGGTCGATACTGCCTGTCTGATCGGCTACCCACTCGGCTTTCGCGAAATCACACTGAGCGAAAACGGCTATTTCACAACGCACTTCCACGCCCTCGACCTGGCGCAGTTGATCGAGGATTCCTACGATCGTTCGACGCTGGAACAAAACCGCGTCTGGCAAGGCCAGATCTACGACCGCGAAAACGAAATCCTGGTACCGCGACTCAAAGAGATCTGGAGTTGAGATAAAGAAGAATACACGGCAAATTTCCGGACCTCCAAATAATCGTTCTATGGGGCATCCTACTGATTCGCTCGATTGATCAGCACCGCGCTCAAAATCAAACCGCCTCGCACCACGTGCTGCCAGTATTCGCTGATATTCATCAGCGTCATGCCGTTGACCAGAATCCCGAGGAACACCACGCCGATCAGCGTGCCGCGGATCTTGCCCTCACCCCCCATCAGGCTGGTACCGCCGATGATCACCGCGGCGATCACATCCAACTCCCAGCCCCTGGCCGTGGTCGCCGCCCCCGACATGATCTCGGCAGACTGCAGAATCCCGGCCAGCGCCGCCAGAAAAGCCACCGTCGCCATCACGCCGACCTTGATCTTGCCGACCTCGATTCCGCTCAACCGCGCCGCCTCCGCATTGCCCCCCACCGCATAAATCGACCGACCCCATGTCGTATAGCCCATCAGAAAATTCGTCAGTACAAAAACCAGTGCGAAGACAATCGCCGGAAAGGGAATCCCCAGCAGGTAGCCACCACCCAGGAAATTGTACCACTCGGGAAAGGGCGTCAGTGGAAACCCCCCGGTCAAAAGCTGAGCGGCCCCGGTCAGCATCGTCATCCAGGCCAGCGTGGTGATAAAGGTCGGCACCCCGAAGCGCACCCGGATAACGCCGCTGAGCGCACCGATGCCCAGGCCCGTGAGCACGCTGCCGAGCATCGCCAAACCCACCGCCAGTCCGAGACCAACCCCCAATCCCGCCAGGGCCTGGGTCAGATAGGCGGTCAGACAGCCGGCGAAAGCCACCGCCGAACCGACGCTCAAATCGATCTCCCCGGAGATGATGACCATCGTCATCCCGAAGGCGATGATCCCCTGCATCGACACATTGCGCAGTACGTTGAGCAGATTGTCGACCGAGAAGAACCCCTCGGCCTCAAAAGCCAGGATCGCGCAGAGCGCAAAAAGAATCAATTCCATAATCGAGCGCCGGAGCCACAGACCCACCTGATTAATCGACATCGCGGACCTCTCCCATACAACGCAGCGTCAATTCCTCCACGCTCAGGTCGGGACGCACCTCCTCCTCGATACGGCCCTCGCGCATGATCAAAATCCGATGGCAGACCTCGATCAATTCCTCCAACTCGGTCGAAACGAAAACCGAGGCGATGCCGTCGCGACTCAGATCCCACATCGCCTGGAAAATCTGCTCTTTGGCCTGTACATCGACACCGCGAGTCGGTTCGTCGAAGAGCATTACCCGCGGCCGGTTGCCCAGCCAATTGCCCAACACCACTTTCTGCTGGTTGCCCCCGCTCAACGACGATACCGGGTCTTCGCTATCAGCGACCTTGATCTGCAATCGATTCACCTGCTCGTCGACCACCGCCTGTTCCAGTGCGCGGGTGATGTACCGCCCGTGCGCGATCCGGCCCATGCTCGCCAGGCACATATTGGCGCGGATGCTATGCGCCTGGATCAACGCCTCCTCCTTGCGGTTTTCCGGTGTGAAGGCCAGACCCAGCTCCTTCATTCTGGGCGGGGTCGGCTCAGCAACGCTCCGCCCCTCAACCGCAATCTCTCCCTCATCGCAGGCATCGGCGCCAAAGAGACCCTTGAGCAATTCGGTGCGTCCCGAGCCCAACATCCCGGCGATCCCGAGAATCTCGCCCTCGCAGAGCGAAAAACGAATATTTTCAAAATGACCCCGGCGCGAGAGGCCTTTGACCTCCAGCAGCGGCGTTTTTCCCGGCTGTAGATCCTCGGGCCGTGCCCGCTGCACCCCCTCCCCGAACATCATCTGCACCACCTCCTCGATATCCGTCTCCTGCATCGGGACCGTATCGATATGGTGCCCGTCGCGCAAGACAGTCACCCGATCGGCGATCTGGTGCAGCTCGTGCAGACGATGGGTGATATAAATAACGGCCACGCCCCGGTCGCAAAGCCCCCGGACCAGGCGAAAGAGATGCTCGGTCTCGTGGCGAGCCAGCGCCGAGGTTGGTTCGTCGAGGATCAGCACCGCCGGGTCGAACGACATCGCCTTGGCGATCTCGACGATCTGCTGCTCGGCCACGCCCAAATCCCCGACCCGCGCCCTGGCGTCGATCTCGACCCCCAGCTCCTCGAGCACCTTCTCAGCCCGCGCATAGGTCGCCGCCCAGTCGATCCACCCACGCCGTTTCGGCATCCGGCCGAGGAGCATATTCTCCGCCACTCTCAGGCCCGGCACCAGGCTCAACTCCTGATAGACCATGGCGATTCCGCGCTCGAAAGCATCCTGCGGCGAGCGCAACTCACACACCGCTCCGTCACAGACAATCTGCCCGCGAGTCGGTACTACCGACCCGGCCAGGATCTTAACCAGCGTGCTCTTCCCGGCGCCATTTTTGCCGATCAGCGCATGGACTTCGCCAGCGCTGAAGCCGACGTCGACCCCATCGAGCGCGACCGTGCCCGAGTACTCCTTGACCAACCCTCGCGTCTCCAGCTTATAGCCGCTCACCGATCCCCCAGGGCGATCAGCTCCTTGAGCCGAGCGCCGAAAACCCTCACACCTTCCGGGTCGTCACGCGAGACCAGTACCCCATCCATGACCACCCTGGCCTCGACCTGCTGGCCTTTGAGTGCCGCCACCGCCAGCTCGACCGACCTGACACCCAATTCGAAGGGTGTCTGGGTAGTGATCGCTTGCAAAATACCGTCATCGGCCAATGCAAACTCCACCAATTGCTCACTGGCATCGGTCCCGAAAACCACGACCTCACCACTCTTGCCCGCGTTCTTGACCGCCATCACCGAACCCACCGTACCACCCTCGTTGGCCGACCAGATGATGTCGATATCCGGATTAGCGGTGAGGATATCGCCGGCCTTCTTGATTGCCATCTCCGGCAACCAGGCGTCCTGCTCGGCGACGAACTCCACCCCCGGCAACTGGCCGACCACATCGACAAATCCATTGCGCCGCGCATCGCTCTGCTCGGCCAGCTGCGATTTGAAAGCCAGCGTCGCGATCTTGGCTTTGCCGCCCAGCTCTTGCTCTATATAGCGCTTGGCCACAATCCCGGTCTGCCGACCCAGATCTGTCTGATCGCTCTCGATATAAGAAATCGGGATATCGCCTTCCACCGTCGAATTATAGGTCACCACTACAATGCCTTTATCCCGGGCTCGCTTCAAGGCAGTGGCCGAAGCCTTGGCGCTCAACGGCGAGATCACAATCGCATCGACCCCGCGGGCGATATAGGTATTTACCAGCTGGATCTCCTTATCGGGTTTGTTGGCACTGTTGGACAGCAAGAGCTCCACACCCGCCTTGTCGGCTGCGTCCTGCATCCCGAACTGGATCAAGCGAAAGAACTGATCCTCCTGGAAGACGATCCCGGCGACCTTGAGCTTCTTCTCCGCCTCTTCTTGCCCCTGATTGCCACACCCCATAAAGAGGACGATTAATACCATCCATCTCATCCATATTTTCATCGTTTCTCTCCTTAGATAGAAACTCTCCGAGATCGAGCTATGGATCGAATAAGCGCACATCGTTTCTCTCGCACTCCAGACCACCGCCTGCGCCTTGATATATCTACCCCGGAAACCTGGGCCGCAAGATTGTTATAGCCAACCAACGTCTCGCTGCTAGGCCTCTACCGGCTCCAGGTTGAGCAGCACCAGAAGCCAGACCCGATGCCAGTAGGCACTATTGATATAGGGATTCTGCTCCGAGGGCCAGTTGGTCCAGTAGGTCTGGTTGTGCGGAATCCGGTGATACCACTGCAGGAGCGGGATCGACGGCAGCTCGGCGAGCCAGATCTCCATCGCCTGGCGATAGAGCTTCATCAAGTGCGGATCGCCGGGCGCCACCGCCGCCATCTGATCGACGATCCCGTCGTATTCGGCGTTTTCCCAACGCCAGAAATACTCCGCCGCCGTTCCAGTGGACTGCACGAATCGGCTGTGATAGAGCCGCAACGTAAAGTACGGGTCGCGCACCGAACCGCCGTGGCCGGTGATAAAAGACCGAGCCCTGCCCTGAGACATCCGGGAATAGGCGTCTGAAGTCATGCGAAAATCGGCATCGAAACCCGCCCGCTCCAACTGTGCCACCAGCACCGGCACTATATCCTGAAAGATCGGAAAGATATCGATGACGATCTTGAGCGTTTTTTCTTCTCGGGCCCAGTAGCCCTCTGCCGATCGTTGCCAGCCCTTGCTCTCCATCAGCGCCGAACTCTTGCCCGGATCAAAAACGCCGACCTCGTACTGGTCCAGCAAATCCTCGATCGCACTGAAATAGGGTCTGAGCGCCGGGTAGTCGGGAAAAGGCAGGAGCGTCGAAGTCCCAGCCCCCTGCCAACCGACCTCCACTAGCTGGGTGCGGTCGATCGCATAGTTTATAGCCCGCCGCACGGCAAGATCCGCAAAGGGCTCCTCCAGGTTGTTGAAGCCCAGCGAAATCGGCCAGAAGTCGATATAGCCATAGGGCGGCTCTCTGCCGGTCCAGGTCGTGACCTGGGGATTGCTATCGAGCACGCTCTGGATATTGGGCGGTCTCAGATCCAAACAGGTGTCCATATGGTTGGTAATCAGATTCTGGACCCGTTTGACTTCTTCCATATAGGTCAGGTAGATGATCCGCTCGACCTTGGGCAACTCCTGGAAACCCGCCTCCACCGCCCACCAATCGCGCCGCAGATCCCAGATCCGCTCTTGCGGCGTCGATAGCACCAACTTGTAGGGCCCAGTGAACACCGGCCACCCTTTTTGCCAATCGAAATTGGCAAAGCTCTGCGGATCCTTGCCCTCCCATACGTGCCTGGGTACGATCGGCACCCCAATCCCGAAATTGCTGGTAAAATAGGAAAATACGAAGCGCGGGTTCGGTGCCGTCAACTCGATCCGCGCCCTCAGACTATCAACGACTACGGCTTCCTTAACCCAATTCTCCATATCGGTCGAATAGGTCAACTCCGGCGCATTACCCCTGAGCATATTGATCGTGAAAACCAGATCGTGCGCCGTCCACGGCTCGCCGTCGTTCCATTTGACTCCCGGGCGGATATCGATAACGATTTCCGTATGGTCCTCGTTGAACTGGTGCCCGGTGGCAATCCAGGGGATTAGCTCTCCTTTGAAAGCATTGTAAAAGTACAGCGGCTCGTAGACGAAATTATAACCGGTGCGCGATGTCGTTCCCGGTGAATAAGGGTTGAAAGAATCGTAATCCTGGATCTGGCCGGTACACGTACTGCTTTCGGCACAATCCATGATCAAAGTCCGGTTGCGCGGTACTTGTCGCACCTCCACCCCCGGCAGGCTCTGGTCCGAGGGGCCCTCACCGCAGCCACCGAGCAACCAGAAGCCTAGTAATGCACAAAAACTGCGCTTCATTTGGCCTCGTATTGATTTGGTCTTAAACACTACTCGCAAATACCTACATTGACCGCACACAACATGGATATCGAAATGTCCCACCACATAGACAATCACAGATCGCACCCCGAATTCCTATCCAGGCGAGAAAGTATCGATACCTATGCCGGCGTGTCAACCAAGCTGCCAATCCCCAATTGCCCCAAGACCAGTTGCTATAATGCCCACCGCTGGCGTTGCGAACCGGGCGAACTAGCGATGCAAAGTTCGCGCTATTCGGAGTGGACTTGGCTCGACCCAGTTTTGGATATATTATTCTTGAATCCATCGACACTCCGATTAATAGGGAAGGATTTATGTACGATCTGCTCATTCGCAATGCCCAGCTCCTCGACGGTAGCGCTAAGCCCACCTTCAGCGGAGAGATCGCTATCGAGCAAGGCCGGATCACCGCCATCGGCGACCTCACCGACGCCGACGCCGTGCAAACCATAGATGCCCAGGGCCATATCGTCTGCCCGGGTTTGATCGACATCCACACCCATTCCGACCTGACCATCGCCCTGGATGGTCGCGCCCTGAGTTCGCTGGCCCAGGGCATCACGACCCAGATCATGGGCAATTGCGGGGTTTCGGCCGCCCCGACCCGCGATCACCAGCCCTACTACGGTCCGCTCGACCCGGCGATGACCCGCGAACTCGAGTGCGACTGGGTCCACTTCGACGAATACTTCCAGCGGCTCGAAACACAAGGGCTGGGCACCAACACCGCCACGCTGGTCGGTCACGGCAATATACGAGTCGCTGCGATGGGCTACGACGACCGTCCTCCGACCAGCGCCGAAATGGAGCACATGAGAGAGCTGGTCGGCCGCGCGATGGAAGATGGCAGTCTGGGCCTCTCATCAGGTTTGGCCTATGCACCTGGTCCTTACGCCGCACTGGAAGAGCTGATCGAACTGGGCACGATCGTCGGCGAGTACGGCGGAATCTACACTTCGCATATCCGCAACCAGACCGAGTCGATCGGCGCGGCCGTCGGCGAAGTCATCAGCGTTGGTAAAAAAGCTGCCGTAGCAGCCCACGTTTCGCATATGCAGCCCGGCGCGCCAATGCTCGGCGCCACCCGCGACCTGCTCGCGACCATCGACCAGGAACGCCGCGCCGGTCACGATATCAGCTGCGACGCCATTCCCTATACCATCGGCAGCACCACCCTCAAATCGCTGCTGCCCCCCTGGGCGCTCGACGGAGGCGACCAGGCCCTGATCCAACGCCTGCGCGATCCCGAGACCCGCGACAAGATCAAAGCCGATACCATGCTGCACGGCGCTGAGAGCGGCGGCAGCCGCAAACGCAACTTGGTCAAGGAAGGTCAGTGGGACAAAATCTGGCTCGGCAGTGCCGAGCAAAATGCCGAGCTGGCCGGTGCGAGTTTTGCCGAAATCGGCCGGCGGCGGCAACAGGATCCGCACGACGCGGTGATCGATATCCTGATCGAAGAAGAAGCCCGACCCTGGATGCTGGCCGAGGACGTCTCCGAGGAAGACTTCCTCAATATCGCCCGCCACCCCGCGGGCGGCGTCATCTCCGACGGCTTCTCGCTGGCACCCGAGGGCACTCTGGCCGAGGGCAAGCACCACCCGCGATCGTACGGAGCCTTTCCCTACTTCCTGCGCCATTTCGTCCGCGAACAAGGTGCGCTCCGCTGGGAAGACGCCATTCACAAGCTCACCGGCCACGCCGCCGCGCGGTTCCGCCTCCCCGACCGCGGCCTCTTGCGCGAGGGCTACTGGGCCGATCTGCTGATCTTCGATCCGCACTCGATCGGCGAATCCGCCGACTTCGACAACCCCTACCGCTACCCGCAGGGCATCGACTACGTAGTGGTCAACGGACGAATCGCAGTAGAGCAAGGCGAGCTGGTCAACAGCAGAGCCGGGCAGGTGATCCGGGCATCGCAAAGCCGATGAAAATAGACCGCTCTTCGCTGCGAACCGTCAGCACCGAAAAAGGATGAGCTATGCCCAGCTGACCCGCTTCATGCTGCCGTTGGTGCTGACGGCACTGGTGCAGGAGCTCAGCGGCCAATTTCTCAACGGCGGTATGGCCCGGATGCCACAGGCGGTCGAAACGCTGGCGGCTTTCGGCCTGGCTTTTGGCATCGCCACCTTTCTCTCCGGTACGCTGACCCAGGGACGTCAGCTCGGTCTGGTCCTCGTCACAGATGGCCAGTCTCATCGCATCGCCTTCCGCTTCGTGCTCGCAGCCGGTCTGCTCCTGTCCGGTGTCCTGGCGCTTCTGGCATTCACTCCTCTGGGAATCTGGGTCGTCGATGACTTGCACGGGGTCGACCCTGCGCTCAGCACAGCAGTGCGTCTGGCCTTCCTGTGGTTCATCCCCTTCCCGATCCTGCGGGCCATTACGCGCTTCTACAGCGGCACTCTGATCCGCATCCGCCGCACCGATATCCCGGCCTATGCCACCGTCGCCGGTATCGGCTTCAGCATTCTCACCGTCTTCGCGCTGCTGCCGCTCGACTTTGTCCGCGAAAATCCGATCCTGCTACCAGTGCTGGCCACCTACGCCGCTACCGTGACCGAGGCACTGATCGTATTCGGTGGCCACTGGCGCTACGTGCACTGGCCCCGGCAAGATCCCACCGCGACACCCCTGAGTTACGGCTATGTCCTGCGCTTCTTCTGGCCACTGGCGCTGATCATGGCCGTCCAGGCGGGAACCCGCCCATTGATCAATGTCTTCGTCGCCCGCGCTGCCGACGGCACCGAAGCGCTGGCGGTCCTGACCGTTGTCTACGCCCTCGGCCATATACCCTATGGCTGGCTCAACGAAATCCGCAACCTACCACCGGCCTTTCGCGAAGCGGGAAGCCTGCCCGTAATACGCCGCTTCACGCTGGGCTGTGCGCTCTTTTCTCTGGCCTCGATGGGGGCGCTCTTCTGGACCCCGGTCGCCGATTATATACTCGGCACCTGGATCGGCATCGACCCCGAACTGAGCGCCCACTGTAAGACGCCACTGCTCATTTTTTCGGGCTTCCCCTTCATCGTCAGCCTGCGCAGTTATATCCACGGTATCGGTCTGCTCCAGCACCGCACCCAGGCGATGGCCCCCAGCGCCCCATCGCGGTTGGCGACCGTGCTCTTGATGCTGACCCTGCTCTCGGCACTGGATCTCCACAGCGCGACCCGGGCAACCATCGCCCTGATCAGCGGCCATGCCGTAGAAACCCTGGTCGTCTGGTGGCGCATCGGATTAGGACAAGACGCCAAATCACAGGACTAGACCTCTAGCTGTAGATTGACACCCTTTTTCCCGCGCCCTATACTTCCGCCACAGACCTAAAGAGAGGAGGTCCACGGTGAACGCCAGCCAGGCCATTGCCCAGATCCTCAAGGCGGAAGGTGTCGAATGGCTCTCCGCCTTTCCCGCCCAACCCCTCATCGACCAGGCGGCACGTGCCGGGATCCGACCCGTTATCTGCCGCCAGGAGCGGACCGGCGTCAACATGGCCGACGGCTTCAGCCGCACCACCAACGGTCGGCCCTTCGGCATCTTCACCATGCAGGTCGGCCCCGGGGCCGAGAATGCCTTCGGCGGCGCAGCTCAGGCCTATGCCGATTCGATCCCCCTGCTGCTCCTACCCGGAGGAGCACCCGCCGACCGCACCCAGGTACCCCCCAACTTCGATGCCGTCACCAACTACCGCGATATCACCAAATGGGCCGCCAATATCAACCAGGTCGAGCGAATTCCCGAACTGATGCGCCGCGCCTTCAGCCAGCTGGCCCACGGCCGACCAGGGCCGGTGCTGCTGGAAATACCCAGCGACCTGGCCAGCGCCGAATACCCCGATACGCTCGAGTACCGCCCGGTCAAACCTTTTAAATCAGCAGCCGATCCAGACGATGTCCGCAATCTGGTCTCCGCATTGCTCAAAGCCTCCTGCCCTCTCATCAATGCCGGTCACGGCGCGCTATGGGCCGGGGCAACCGATCAGCTGGTCGCCCTCGCCGAACTCCTCCACCTACCGGTCATGACCACCCTGGCCGGCAAGAGCGCCTTCCCCGAAAATCATCCGCTGGCCTTAGGCACCGGTGGCTATACCGGCACGCTGATGGTCGATCGCTTTCTGCACCAGACCGATTTCGTCCTCGGCATCGGCACCAGCTTCACCCGCACCGTCTTCAATGCGCCGATGCCCGCAGGTGCAGTTCTGGCCCAGGTCACCAATAATGCAGAGGATCTCAACAAGGATTTCCAGATCGATCTGGGCGCCATCGGCGATGCGCGAATCGCACTCGAGCAGATCATCGAAGAAGCCCGCCGCCAGACCAGTGCCGACGGTCGTCCAGACCAGCGTGGAGTCCGCGCCGAAATCGCCGGGATTCGCGCCGAATTCGACGCCGAGTGGTCACCCCGTTTCCGCTCCGACGAAATCCCGATCAACCCCTACCGGGTCTTTGCCGAAATCGCCCGCGCCGTCGATGTGGCGCAAACCATCATCACCCACGACTCCGGCTATCCTCGCGACCAGCTCGTGCCCTTCTGGCAGCCGCGTCAACCCAGAGGCTATATCGGCTGGGGCAAGTCGACGCAATTGGGATACGGACTCGGTCTGGCCCTGGGAGCCAAACTCGCAGCTCCCGACAAGCAGGTCATCAATATCATGGGTGACGCCGCCTTCGGTATGGCCGGACTCGATATCGAAACCGCCGTCCGCGCCGAAATTCCCATCCTCACCGTGGTCCTCAACAATGGCGTTATGACCCACTACGACCAGCACATGCCCTACGCCAGCGAACACTGGCAGAGCAATTGCCTCGGCGGGCACTATGCCCAGGTCGGCGAAGCGCTGGGTGCCCACGCCGAGCGCGTCGAAACCCCCGAGGCGCTGACCCCGGCCATAGAGCGAGCACTAAGCGCCAACCGCGAAGGGCGCACTGCCCTGCTCGAAGTGATGACCAAAGCCGAAGAAAACGTCGCCAAATTCTGGTAAGGAGAAAGATATGAGCCCGTATCGATCCGCCCTCATCGGTTGCAGCCGCATGGGTGCCTTCATCGACAACGAAGTCACTCCCGATATGCGTCCCTACTCGCACGCCGCCGGGTACGAGGCCTGTGCGCGCACCGATTTAGTCGCCTGCTCCGACCTCCGCGTCGATGTGATGGAAGAAGTCGGCAAGCGCTACGACATTCCCGCCGACAGGCAATACACCGACTACCGCGAGCTTCTGGCGCGCGAAAAACCCGAGATCGTCAGCGTAGCCACCCAGCCAGAACACCGCGCCGAGATCGTCATTGCCGCGGCCGAAGCCGGCGCCCGGGCGATCTATGCCGAAAAAGCCTTCTCCGCTTCGCTGGAGGAAGCCGACCGCATGGTCGAGGCCTGTGATAAATACAAGGTCGTCCTCAACATGGGTACCAACCGCCGCTTTCACCCCGGCTATGACCAGATGAAAGCCGTTATCGACTCCGGAGAGATCGGCGCGCTCAAGAGCCTGATCATCCACCAGACCAGTTCGCTCTTCAACGGTGCCAGCCACAGCTTCGATCTGCTGCAGCGACTCAACTCCGATGCCCCCGCCGCCTGGGTCCAGGCGCATCTGAGCAATGGAGACGAGGTGATCGACGGCGATATTCTGCGCGAGGACCCCATAGGTCACGGTATGATCCAGTTTCAAAACGGCGTCACAGCCTATGCGCTCAACTCGGGCCGGGGATTGGAGGTCGAAGCGGTCTGCGAAAACGGCGTAGTAACTGCACAGGGCAACGACAGGGAGTGGCTCTTGCGAGCGCCCGTGGATCAGGACCACCGGGGTCGTAATATCCTGGGCCTGGTCGAATTTCCGTCCTTCGAGCGCCGGGCCTCAACCCTCTGCCTGGTCGAAGACCTGGTCCGTGCGCTCGACACCGGAGAGCCCCCGCGCGGAGGGGCCGCGCTGGCGCGGTCGAACACCGAGTTGATCTTCGCCTTCGTCGAGTCGCACCAGCGCGGCGGAGCCAGGGTGAATCTGCCCCTGGAGGGCAGTACTTACCGCCTGGAACGCGACCGATCACCGCGAGCACCCAAATACGAAAGCGAGCTCTGAGCGACGGGCATCCTGCCCGAAAAGAGTCTGTCCCAATCGGAGGGTTGATCGTAGAATCGCGATTCCGCACTCATAGTGTCCCATCGCGTACAGCCGATTTCGTGCCGACGGCCGCCGCGAGCAAAGGAATCCATTAGCCCGATCGGCTTCAGCAGTTGATGGATTCGCGCAGGGCCGTATCACCATATCGGCGGCTGGCCCTGCGCGACCGCATTCAGACTCCGCCCGCCGCGATCAATCGTCCTACGATATCGACCGCCTGCTCCATGCACTCCTGCCCATACGCCGCTGATCCATCGCGCGGATCCTCCCCACCGACTCCCTGGGGCCACACGCCGCGATCCGGATCCAATCGTCCGATATCGACTAATTCAGGCCTATAGTGCATCACCAGCGAGGTCTCGTTGCGTCCAGCGTGATCGACCTGGCTCTTCCACTCTGATGCAACCTCTTCGCTAACTCCCGCCAGCTTGAGATCAAAACGCTTTTCCCGTTCCGGCATGGCCTCGCACCAGGCGCGCCGACTCGGACCGTGTCCATCGGCAAAGACCATCTTGAAACCCGCGCGCTTGATCTGAACCAGCAGCGCATCGACCAAAAGCGCGAAAACTCCGTCCGAAACCCAATAACAACTTCCATCCAAGCGTCGATGCGGATCGGTGCTATCGGCGTAATCCATGCCCTGTAGCATCTCGCCTGCCCCACGATCCCACGCCCGATCCGGCCCGAGGTGGATCGGCGGCATCACAATCCCCCCGAAGCGCATCGCACACTCGACCATCAGCCCCTCGCTCTGTATCGCGTCGCCCCCCAGCGGCAGATGCTCCCCGTGCCATTCGATCGTACCCAGCGGCAAGTAGGCCACGGGTTTCGCCGCCAACCGGGCGCGGAACTCCCAGGGCAACAACTCCGCATAACGAACTTTTTCGATCGCACTCTGCTCGGTCATAGTTTCGAGATCCTGTACCCCGGACGGTCCGCTTTGAAAAGCTCCGGATTCAAGCGCACACCCAGACCACTCCCCTGTGGCAGGTCCACATACCCACCATCGATTTTCACCTCCACATCGATCAACTCCTTGTAGACGGTCTGGATCTGTGCCCGCACCGTTTCCTGATAGCAGGCATTGGCTACCGCCGCCCCCACCTGCAACCCGGCAAAGAGCGTCAGTGGCCCCGTGCAATCGTGCATGCTGACCGGGACGTTATAGGTCTGGGCCAGGTGCGCGATCCGCGCGGTTTCGGAAATCCCCCCGACCCAGGTCGGATCGATCATAACGTAGTCGGCCGCCTGATTCATCAGCACCGAATTGTAGTCCGCCCGACTCAAGAGCATCTCGCTCACCGAAATCGGCATCCGACTCTGGCGACGAAAATCGGCTACCGTGTCGAGATTGTCCATCTTGATCATATCTTCCAGCCACAGGGGCTGCACCTCGCGCAGCGCCTCGGCGATCCGCAGCGCCGCCGGCAATTGAAAATGCGCATGGCCATCGACAAAAATATCCAGATCCATACCCACTTTGTCGCGGATCTCGCGCAGGGGCTGCACCCCCTCCTCAATCGCGCGATACGGGATCCGTGCCGGTCCATACTGCATCGCCGCCTGGTCGAAAGGCCAGACCTTCAGCCCGCTGTAGCCCAACCCGACCAGCTCCTCGGCCAGCGCTACCGGCTCGTGGAAAAGTTTCCACGAATCGCCCAGCGGACCGGGATCGCCGATCGCCCCGAAACCAGGCCACCCTTTGCGCCCAGTAGTACTCGGCCCGTATTGCGGATTGCCGCAGCTGTTGTACACCAGAATCTTATCGCGTACCGGGCCGCCGAGCAATCGATAAACCGGCTGATTACAAACCTGACCGAGGATATCCCACAAGGCCACATCCAGTGCAGACAGGGCGCGAATTTCCGTGCCCCTCACGCCGAAATTGGCCGCCCGCTCGTATAAGAAACGCCAGTGTGATTCGATCGCCAGCGCGTCTTCGCCCAGCAGCCGTCGCGCCATCCAATCGTGCAACATAGCCTGAACCGCTTCGGCACAGTAATACGTCTCACCATGGCCGATGATCCCCTGGTCGGTATGAATTCGCACCAGCAAGAGATCGGGAAAAAGATCCAGCACCTGTGTGCTCTCGATCGCGGTCACTCGTACCTTGCCCGCGTCGATCGGCGACGGCGGCAGATGGGGTTTGGCACTCATTTAATATCCTTTCTCCATATCGCATTTATTCAGCAATTCCTCACCCGCGAGATAGCGCCGCACATTCTCCTTGAAAATCGCCTTGCGCCGTTCGATCAGCTGCACTGACTCGGCCGAAACATGCGGCGAAATCCAGATATTGGGCGCATCCCATAACGGACTCTCCTCCGGCAGCGGTTCCCGTTCCGTCGCATCCAAGGCGGCACCGCCGATCTGCCCCGAATCCAACCCCTCTGCCAGCGCCTGCTCATCGACGATCCCCCCGCGCGATACAACCACCACATAGGCCCCCTGTTTCAGCAGGCCCAGCCGTCGCCGGTCGAGCATCCCCACCGTCGCCTCGGTCCGCGGTGCCAGCACCACCAGCCAGTCGACCATGCCCAGCATCTCGTCCAGGCGCTCGATCGGCCAGACCTCGCGCACACCCGGCGGCGATTCCATCTCCAGGAGATCCACCGCATAGACCTCCACCCCGAACGCCTGCGCCCGCTTCGCCACTGCCCGCCCGATATCGCCCATCGCCAGCACCCCCATTGTCGAGCCTTCGAGTTCGATGATGCGTCGCAGATAGCGCTCGGTATTCCAGTGACGCGCCTTCTGATCTTCGAGCATTTCGGCAAGTCGATGCGCGTGCGAGAGGATCGCGGCCATCACGTGGTCGGCCATGGGCACCACATGCGTCTGCCGCGCATTGGTCATAATCACCTCTCCCGCGCGGAACTCTGGAATCGCCCGCACAATCGGATCAAAGCCGATCCCCACGAAGTGGAACCACTCGAGTTTTTTCGCCGCCAGGAAAACCGGCCGCGTTATCAACCCGAACTGCACTTCGGCATCACCCACCACCGCCAATTGCTCCTCCTCGGTGTACGCAGGACAAAACTCCGTACCCGGGAAAGCTTGCCGCAACTCCTCGACGTACTCCTCCCCCATATCAAAGGCCAGTACGATTTTCAAAACACTACCTCTCCCTCAGTACATTATCCCCAACACCACACCCGCGAAATAAGGTCCGCTGTACCGCCCTATCGTGCTCGAGTGAAAAATCCCGCTCTTTGTCTCCGCGAATGCACGCCGCCAATTCCCGAAGCAATGTCGGAGAATCGGCCCCCGGCTCGATCTCCACATCCCGCCACTCCCCGGCCGGATATTTCTCCGTACCTTCCTCCAGGTACACCCGCAACCGATTCGACCCGATCGGCTCGTGCAGAATCGTCCCCCTGGTCCCGTGCACCTCGATCCGGCGGTCCATCCCCGCCTGCATCCCCGTCGTATCGACGACTCCGATCCCATCCCGACACTCGTGCACCACCACCGCATTATCCACTTCTTCCCGCTCCCCATAGTGCTTCCCCAACACCCCCTTGACCTCCACGGGTTCGCCCATCATCGCCACCATCAAATCCAGCAGATGTCCCGCCATCTCAAAATAGACTCCCCCGTGATACGCCGTGAACTCCCCGTAGAGCTGTGGATGCCATCCCAAGGGCTTGGGTATATGCCCCCGGTACATAAAAACCTGCCCCACACAACCCTCCCTCACCAGACTCAACATCTCGTCCACCGCCGGATTATAGCGCCACATATACGCCATCTGCAGCATCAACCCCCGCTCCTCCGCCAGCGCATGCACCTTCTCCAAGTCTCCCAGATCCACCCCCGCCGGTTTCTCCATCAATACGTGTTTTCCCGCCCGCAGCGCCTGCTCCACATAAGCCAGATTCTCGTACACATGGCCCTCGACCACCACGGCCTCGGCCTCGCTATCGAGCAGATCTGCGACCGAATCAAACACCGGTATAGCCAACCCGTACTCTTGCCAATTTTCCTGATTCTTTTCGATTACCATCCGGTCCGCATCATACATCCCCACCACTTCAAATTCTTCCGGTCTTTGCGCTGCCTCGCGCACGTGCATCGGCGTATGACTATGCCAGGCCCCTAGAAACGCAAATTTCAACATATCCATCTCTCCTTAGCCGTAAAATTTCATACTCCCCGCCGACTGGAAACGCACTGGTCCCACCAGCGGAGATCTAGCCCAACTACTATCTTGCATAAAAAAACTTCTGCACCAACTTCTCATCGACCTCCCCTACCAGCCTGCCACCCAGATAACTCGCCGCAAACGAGACCCCCAAGCCCCATAAAATCGGGTCCATATTCAACACTCTCAGTGGCACGAAAAAGCTCCCATTCACCACTGCCCCTGCAGCGTACAATCCCAGGTGCGCCAAAAATCCCCCCACCATCCCCATCATACATCCGCCCGCCGTAGCCCGCGGCCAGTAGAGGGCAAAAACGACCGGCCCCAGGAAACAGGCCGCCAGCCCGCTCCCCGTATACACAATGATATCCTGCAAAAACTGCGGCGGATTCACCGAAGCCACCACGGCCCCTACCCCTATACAGACCGTGCACAAATAACTCAACCTGCGAATCTGGGCTTCCGAAACGTCCGGCCGCAAATTTCGCTGGTACACATCGCGCACCAGCGCCGATGCGATCATCAGCAGAAAACTGTCCACCGTCGACATCACCGCCGCAAATGGAGCAGCTACCAGCAACCCCCCCAGCCAGGCCACTCCAGCATTATCGGTCAAAAAAACCACCATCGCCGGCATGATCCGATCCGACTCGGCCTCCATTCCCGGCAGCAAGATCCGCGCACAGCAGAAGATAATGATCAGCGGGAAATAGATCAGCGAATAGTGAACCACCACGGTACAAATCGAAAAACGCAAAGTGCGTGCGCGATTAAAGGCCATCAGCCGCACGAAATTGCTCGGCTGGCCAGTGCCGGCGATCGCCCACATGAAAAAAAACGATACCGCCAGGCTCAGCGGCAGAAAACCGTCTGCCGCGTCCCGGCTCGGGCCCGGACCGCTGACATAGGCACCTGGAGCTTCCGATCCGTAGACGTAGGGTTTGGTTTCGATCCCCGAGACCCGCAGCGCAGCATGGGCGACAAAGCGCTCGTTCTCGCCCAGCAAACGCTCGACCTCCTCGGGAGTCGCGATCTCCAATACCGCTACCTCCCGAACCTCCCCACCAGCTGGAATCACTACCGGACCCGCCGTGCGCAACACCCGTACCCCGGAGCGCAGCCAGGTGCCCACCGGCACGGCGTAATCTTCGTCCGCCCCCGGCTCCAGTCGCAGCGTCGCCGTGCCGCGCTCTGGCGGTAGCATCCGGGCCATCTGCTGCGTCGCTCGTTCCAGCCCTCCGACCTGATTCAGCGCCAGCGGCAGCATGATCACCACTCCGACAACCATAACGACTCCCTGCATCACATCGGTCCACACCACCGCGTGGAAGCCGCCATAAGCCGTGTACACAACCACGACTACTCCGAAGACCAGCAGGCAGAACAAATACTCGGGATCAACTCCGGAGAAATAACCATGGCCCCCAACCATCTCGCCCAACGAGAATGCCGTCTGATGGAAAAGTTCCACTCCGCTCAACAAAGTTTTGAGAATCAGGCTCCCGGCCTTGCATTGAGCCACTAGATTGAAGGCCATGAAGAACACGATCAGCGCCGTCGCCAGCAAGCCGAACGCCGGACTCTGAAATCGATCGCGCAATACATCGGGCACGGTGATCGAGCCCGCAATCCGCGCCACCTGGTTGATTCGTTTTCCGATCAGCCCCATCATGCAAATCGGCACCACCATATAACTGCCGATCCACAGGGCCAGCACCCAGCCATGACTGTAGATCTTGGAAGGGAAACCGGTAAAGCTGCCGCCGGACGCACTGGTAGCGGCAAAGGTCAACGCAAAGGCCACCACGCCCAGTGAACGGCTGCCCAGGAAATACTCGCTGAGAAAACTGCGTTGCTTGAGCAGGCGATTCGCCAACCAGGCCAGGACGAATACGGCCATTATATAGCCGACGAAGGTATAGAGCGCTGCGCTGCCCCCACTCATACCGTATCCCCCTCGCCCAGGTCGTCGTCCTCCATGTAGAACCCGCAAAACCAGATGGTGAAAATATTAGCCAGCATCCAGGGTACGCCGATCCCCCAAAAGACCCACGCCGGCACACCCCAGACCACTCTCAACTCGGCAGGGTCGAGTGCATAGCCCTTAAAATAGCAGTAGGGCACTGCCCATAGCAGCGCCAGAACATAGACCGCAACGATGATCAGCGCTTCGCGGCGGGTATGCAGAAACGTTGGGTGGTACTTCGGTTGCTCTTTATCCATAACTCAAACAACATACGCAATCGGGGAGTGACGAACCAAGTGCTGCAAGGTAGGTCGACGGGCACACCCGAAGAGATCGACCTCAACCGGCCTAGTCACCGGGCGATCGTAGGCACTGAATGAGATTTTGTTTATTTTAGCCCCTGCCGGATTCAGTACGGACTAACTAACCATCACCTGCCGAAAGGAACGAAAGATGCCACTGGGCCAGGGAGATTACTCCTATGATTACTATGCCGATTGGGCCGGATTCGAAAGCGCCTACCACGAGGGCTGGATTCCCGGCGTGGCTTGCGACTCGCAAGACCGGGTCTTTATCTACTCCCGCAGCGAAAAGCCGCTCAACGTCTACGACCGCGACGGCAACCACTTAGCCACCTGGGGCGAAGGCATCCTGAATCCCAATTGCGCCCATGGCATTTTCATCGACCGCGACGATCAGGTCTTTGTGACCGATGCCACCGACCATGCGGTCTACAAATTCAGCCCCGACGGCGAGTTGCTCATGACGCTGGGTACCCCGGAACAGGCAGGTACTAAAGAAGGCGACCCCTTCAATCGCCCGACCGATATCGCCATCGCCTCCAACGGCGATATCATTGTCTCCGACGGCTACGGCAACCACCACGTACACCGTTATAGCGCCGCGGGCAACCATATCTGCACCTGGGGTGGCGCGGGAGCAGGGCCAGGGCAATTCACGATCTCCCACACGGTGCGGGTCGATGCTCAAGACCGGATCTGGAATTGCGACCGCGAAAACTGCCGGATTCAAATCTTCGATTTAGACGGAAATTTCATCGACCAGTGGACTGATCTTTTGCGCCCCAACAATATCTTCATCGACGACGAGGCAGGTATTCTCTATATCGCCGAATTGGGCCGCCGCATCAGCATCTTCAATATCGAAACGCGAGCATTGCTCTCATCGTGGGGCGGCGGCGGCGAGCCCAGCGATGTGCCGGGCGAGTTCCAGGGCGGTCCGCACGGCATCTGGATCGACAGCCGCGGAGATATCTACGCGGGCGAGGTCGAGCGCGGTGAAGAAGGGGTACTGCACAAATACGTACGGCGGGGATAGGATCTGAAAACCTGGATGCAGACGATTTGTTGCTAAGAGGGCGCGTGCTAAACGTCGAGCCCCCTTAGCACACCCTGCAAAAAGCTGAGCCCCTGGGCCCTGGCCACCAGACCATAACCGAAGTTGGCATCGTGGCCGTACATACCCGGAGCATGGTCGGCGCGATAGGGCATTTTGCACCCCTTCTCGTGCAGCAATTTCAACAAAGGCACCAATGGCACCGCCCCCTTTTCATCCTCGTGGTAGGTTTCCAAAAAAGCCCACTCACCATCCAACTCTTCCTCGGACAAAAAGCGAATATTCCTGAAATGAGAGAAGATAAAGTGCGGCCATAGCCTTTCGGCGATATCCATTACATCGTTGCGCCGATTCGTCGCCAAGCTGCCCGGACAAAACGTAATCCCATTCGATGCACTTGGTACTATATCCACCACCCGTTGCAATGCCGCTCCGTCTTTGGCGATACGCGGCCGCCCGCGCACATTAAACGACGGATCGTCCGGGTGCAGACCCAAAAGCACTTGTTCTTCTTCGGCTACCGGTATGATCGCCTTGAGAAAATACTCCAGAGCACTCCACAAGCCCGCTTCGCCGCGCTCGCAAAACATACTCACCAGCCGCTGGTACTGCTCGTGCGTATAACTTTCGGGATAACCCAGACGAGGCCGATCTCCCAATTGCTCCAGACCTGGCTCCGGCTGGCGCGGATCATAGCCCAAACACGAGCGATCCTCTTCATCCCTCACCGCCAGCAGATTTCGCCACCAGTTTTCCGGCCCCATAAAGTCATAACAAACCCGATATGGGCCTGCTACACCCCGCTCGCGCATCGCCGCACCATAGTTGCGCAAAGTCTGACAAAAAGCATCGACATGGCTATCGCGCTCCGCCAACTCCAGCTTGATCGCGTTGCTGACGACGAAACTCTCTACTACTGCCAACCCCAATCCCACCTCGGCCAGACGGTCCAGGACATGGTCCAACTCAGCCCGTTCGACGACTTGTCCCGGAACAGTGCCGAAGTAGACGACCATTCTCTCTACTCCAGGTACCTGTCTATAATAGGCCAGCGGATTCTTGTCTCCCTGGGAGAACATGAGCATGGTGGGTTCCATCTGGATCACCTGCTTCCCAACGAGATCAGTGCCGCATCTCCGTCCTGCGCTCTCCCGCCGATCCGTTTTTGACCGTCCCGCTGCTGATGCCTAAAAGCATTCGACAAAAGGGCTGGCATTGCTACCCGTCTAACAAAAACCACTATAGACCGAACCACCTCCCTTAAAACCCACTTTTGAGCGCACTCTCGACCCGATTGAGCGCTTCGTCGATATCGGCCAAGGTATGAGAAGCCGACACCCCGTGGTGTCCGGCTACCAGCGAGCCGTAGTCGTGAAAATACACGCCCTTATCGGCGCAGGCCCGCACAAAGTGCGACCGCATCTCCACATCCCGATCCAGCGTATCGTCGAAACGCTCCACGGGCTTGGTCGAACCGAAGAAAATGCCGAAGCGCCCGCCCAATCCCTGCACCCGAGCCGGTATGCCAGCATCCGCGAACAATCCGCTCAGTCCACTCATCATCCGCTCTGAAGCGGCGTAGATATGGTCGTAAAACCCAGGTTTGCACAGCTCTTCTATTGAGGCCAAAGCCGTCATCACAGCCAGCGGATTGCCCGTAAAGGTTCCGCTTTGCGCCACCTCGCCCAGGGGCCCAACCAGATCCATCACTTCCTTTTTCCCGGCCAAAACCACCATCGCGCCGCCATTGGCAACGGCTTTGCCCAGTACACACAGATCCGGATTAACCCCATAATACCCTTGCGCACAATCCGGGCCGGTGCGAAAGGCCGAGAGCGTCTCGTCGTAAATCAGCGCGATATTGTGGGCACTCGCCTGCCGACGGACCAATTCCATATAGTCCCGATCGGCGACAATACACCCCTGGTTATAGTTGATCGGCTCCATAATGATACCGCCGATCTCGTCGCCGTGCTCTGCCAGTGCCCGCTCCAGAGCGGCCTCGTCTTTCCAGGGTACGACCACTACCAGATCGTCGTTGACCCCGGGCATGCCGGCAGATTCTTGGCAGGGCTCAATGATAGTGCCAGGCTCAACAGGCGTCATTGGTGTGTGGGAATTGTACATCATATAGTCGTAGAGGCCGTGAAAATGCCCCCAAAACTTGAGAATCTTGTCCTTCTTGGTATGGGCCCGGGCGAGCCGCACGCAGATCATCGTCCCCTCAGAGCCAGTATTGCCATAACGCACCCGTTCGGCACAGGGAATGATCTCGCTGACCCGCTTGGCCAGTTGGACGTGGGCTTCGGTCTCGTAGCCCGATAGCACCCCCGCCGCCAGGGCCCTTTCCGCCGCCTGCTGAGTCGCGGGGTGCTGATAGCCCAGAAAGGCCGATCCGTGTCCCAGATTGAAATCGATGTACTCCTTGCCGTCGACATCCCAGAGACGGCAACCTTTGGCTTCTTTGATACAAAGCGCATAACCCAATGCGGTGTTGCGCCGCCCAGAGCCCCCGACGCCGCCGGGCATATAGCGCTCGGCCTCGCGACGCAGTTCTAGTTGTGTTGGGGTGTGAGTCTTTATAGCCTCCATGGACTTACTCCTGTATATGATTCAGAATGCTTCCGAGTGATCCAGCCAGATCGACAACTTCTATAATTTTCTATCGGCCAAGCGCGAAAAGTTCTGCCAGCCAGCTCTTAGGGCGGTCTTTTCGCCGAGTTCGCTCCGGCAAAAACCTCTTCTTCGATCTCAATTTGCTACCCGTAACTCGACCAAGGAAAATCTAATCCATTCGCGTTGCACCAACCACCGTTCTCGCGCCGACATCATGGAGCTAAAGTGCAGATTTCCAGATCTCGATCGGATGCTCCGGCTCGCTGGAAACCGGAAACACGCCTCTGCCGCTTCCGGTAAACGGAATACTGGCAAAGTTCATCGAACAGACTCCCGGGCCATCGAACAACAACCCCCGCTCCCAGTCTGCGTCATAAGCCGCCATCCAACCTGCAATGCTTTTCGCCAGCACCGCCAGAGCGTTGTCGGGGGCCAGTCCCACGCATTCATAGAACGCCGGATCCGGCGTGATCGCAGGATAAGAACAGGCCACTAGCTGTAGCTGACCGGCCTCGATCACGGCGGCCTCACCCATCGAAAACGCCTGCCCTGTGTACGCCTTGCCCCGCGCGCGGTACTTGCCCTCACCGGTCCACAATACACGCCCCTCCCATTCCACCGCAGGATCGCCCGTCGTAAAGTGAGTGGCGCCTGCACGAGCCGCCTGCACCGTGCCCGGATCGACAACCCAGAGCAGCACCTTGCCCGGAAGATCGTCTTTGAGAGGCAACAACCGTCGCAGGGCTTCGGCGCTGTGCCCGGGTGATCCCCCCGCCGTGGCATCTGCCGCGTCGGTCAGTATCCACGGCCCATCATGATTGATGCTCTGAAGCCTCTGCAAAATGGTCGACCACTCACTCAGGCGGTTCTTCCAGGCATGGCGCTGGTCGTACCACTCCCGAGCCAAATCCTCGAGTGCGGCCTGGGGGACACCATCGGCGGAGGTTGCTGTGACCACGACGGACGTGCCCATTTCGTCGATATCCATCCACGGCTGCACCGGCAGACTGCAGACCTCGACAACGCCTGGTTCCTGCTCTAATTGCCTTGCCCGGTCGATTATTTTGCAAAGGTTGCCCTCGAAATGGGTACTATCTGCCGGCGGTACCAGTGCGGCGATCTTAGCCACGGCCCGGCTGAACGACCCCGGATGCAACGCCAGACGGGCAGCGCGTTCGCCCGTTGCACTGAAGTCCATGTGGGGGAAGGTGCGGTAGGCCGTTACCGCATCGGCGTATTCCAGCATCCGCCGGGTGAAGTTGGCGTGCAGATCCAGGGAGAGCACCAGCCGACCGGAATATCCCACTTCGGTCCGCACCTTTTGCAGAATATGCCCTTCGGTGTCGTCTTCTCCTACAGCGCAGGCGGCCCCGTGCAGATGCAGGATCAGCACGTCGAACGGGCCGGCAGCGTCGATTCGCGCCAAAAGCGTATCCCGTATCTCATGGAAGCAGGCCTCGGTCAGTCGGCCGGCGGAAGAACCGCAGAGTGCGGCGAAACAGGGCACCGTTTCCCATCCGGCGGCTTCGAGCACATCGAGACTGCCGTGCATCTGCGAGTCGGTGCCTGCCGCCCACGCGCGCACCTCGCCCTCGGTGTCGAGCCAGACACCGCCTTCCTTGAAGAGATCTATCTGCGCCGGCTCAGGAGCAAAGGTGTTGGATTCGAAGATGAATTGGGCCAGAGCTGCTTTCATAGTTTTCCCACTTACAACACTGACGCCAAATCGAGCCGCACCACTCCCGCCTTCTTAGTGACGATCTCAACAATCCCCCCGACCTCACCCGCAAATCTCACCATCCACTCCACCTTCCGCCGCCCCCCGTACCCGCCAAGATGCCCGATCTCCTGTACCGCATCGCCAACCAGCAACTCATCCCCTTCCCCCAGCTCAATCCGCGCCTCCACCGGCGGCGCCTGCTCCATCTTTACCGCCTGCCGCGTCACATGGGTCGGCAAATAACCGTCATTGCGCACCGCCACTACGATCCGATATACCCCGTCGCCGATCGCCTCGACCGCGTGGAACTCCGCCCGCAACCGTGGCGACGCCTGCGCATGTGCCGTCAAAAACCGCGCCATCTTCTCGCCGGTCTGCTCCAACAAGTGCGGTGGTGCGTTGTTGCGCAGCAGCCGATTCCAACCACCGATTTCGACCGGCCCCAGTTGCGGATGCTCGAAAGAATGCCAATCGACAAAGCCTGCTCCACCCAAAACCTCGTCGTTCCATTTGAGCGCCGCCATTTCTACTTCCTCTAAACCATCGAGATCTCGTTTCTTGTTCATCGCGTTCAACTCAACATAATCCCTGCCGCTCCGAGCCCTGATATCCCACAACTCGTCGCAAAACACCAGCAGCCCCAGCTGCTCATAAGTCCAGGTGGCGAAATCGCCGTGGGCCACGTAGATATCGTCGTTGAGCTTGCGATAGGAAAAGAGCACGTACCCGGTCAGCTCGGCACCGAGTTCGCCGATCTCCAATGCCGAGCGCAGATCGTCTTCGGGCATAGTCTTATCCGTTTGCGTCGCCGGCGGACGGATGATCGACTCCATACCCGTGTGCAGTGAATGCAGGCCGCAAATATTGGGGTGGGCGACGATAAACTCAGCCAGCGCGCGCGTCTCGGACTCCGAGAAGGGATACTCCCCGGCCCCGTGCTGTTTGGCCTCCGGCTCCCAGTTGGCCGGAAAATTGCGATTGAAATCGAGCCCCTGCCGACGCGGCGCTTCCTTTACTTCGACCCCGTCGAAATTGCGGATCCGTCCTTCGGGAAAAACCCGGTAGAAAGGACCCTCTGCATCGTTGAAGCGCCGCGGCACCATCAAGCGCGGATCCCTGGCGGAAATTTTCCAACCCCCGCCGTGGTCCTCTATCCGCATCGATGAGATCATCCCATCGCCATCGATATCTTCCTCGTGCAGGCCGTCGCGCTCTTCCTCGTGCGGATAGACCCGGGTTCCGCTGCGCACAAAACCCGTATTGGAGAGCACGTGCTCAATCCCATCTGGACTGACGATGGGAATGATATAGAAGGCTGTCTCGTCCACCAGCCGGGTGATCCCCTCATCATCGCCATGCCCGGCCAGCAGCGTCCAGGCGAAGTAGAGAGCCGTCACCGAAGCCGTCACTTCGCTGCCGTGGATATTGCCGTCGACATAAAAACCCGGTTTTTCCAGCGGGTCGCCCAGCGCCCTATTAGTAATGGTCAGAGCCCAGATATCGCGCCCTTCATAACTTTTTCCTATGGACTCGAGCGACGCCAGCCCCGCGAATTCGCGCTGATAGGCCTGCAAAAGCTCGGTCACTTCGCCGTAGCGATAATAGCGGGCAAAATCCGGCTTATCCATCCTCAAGACCCCCAGCTTTGCAAAAATTCGTCCACGTCGAATCCCTCGGGCATTTCGCTGTTGAAAGTCCGCAACGGTCGGGACTCGAAATTCGGCGGTTCATCCGCACCCGGTTTCAGCGCCGCATAGATCTCGCCATAGCGACGATAGGTCCGCTCGGCATCGCGCTCCAGGCGCCCGTTCAATTCGGCCAGCCGCTCTTCGAGCACGGCGACCTCGACGCTGGTAAAACGCCGCGCCATATCCTCGGCGTAATCCGCAGGCGGCGATCCATCCACCAGCGGCCTGCGTTCAGCGACCGACATCTGCGCGACCTCGGGTCGGTGCAGTACGACCACTTTATTAGCGATCCGACACATCAGCACTACAGCCACCATCCGCCCGATCTCGCCGGGGTGCAATTCGGCCAGCCCATTGCGGTAGCTAGGCTCGTCACGGTCAATCATCGCCCTGAACAGCGCCTCGACCTGGTCCCGTTCCCGTTCGTAATGCCTGGCTCCCTGAGCAAAATACTCCCTGGCTGCGGGCGACGCATAGTGTAAAAAGTCGTCGTGGTGATACCAGTCGAGATGGTGGTGATACGAAAAAATCCGGCTACCGAACGAGCGATATCCCAGATGGATCGTCCGCCGCAAGCGGCTGGTATAGGTACTGCCCCAATGCATCACCAGATTCGGGTAGACGATTCCATCACCCGCCTTCAACCGGACGGGAACTCCCCCTTCCAATTGCGACTTCGGATCGGCCAGCAGCTGATGCCGCTGATCCTCCGTCGTCGGCTTCTTGTGGCTGGCGGGCAAAATCCAGAACACATCGTCGTCGTAGAGTGCGATATTCCACTGCACATAACCCGGCGCATTCGCCATTAGATCCAGCTGCATACCACTGAGCGGGGCCTGTTCGGCCGAGCTGGCATCGCGGTGCCAATCGGTATAGCCATAGTCGATGAGCCCGCTGCAGAGCGCGCCAAAGGCGGTCAATACCGTGGTCGGCGCCTGCATCAGCTGCGCGCTGACGGCCTGGGTCGTCTCCCCGAGGCAGAAATCGAGCACATCGGCGGTCTCGGCATCTATCGAGTCCATCCCCAGCCGCGGCTGGGCGCTCTGGTACCAGGCCCCCCCACGTGGGTCGCCGTCTTTGCGCTCGGCAACCGAACGTGCTTTTTCGCGGTCCACCATCACTTCGATCCCAAGCCGCAAATCCTGCAAGCGCTCAGGCTCTACCACGTTTTCGAGGATCAGATAACCGTCCTCCATGAATTTCTCACGATCTAGTTCCATGGCCGTGATCTCTTTTATTTGATGGTGTTCTTCTCGATATAATCCCAATTGATATTCATCCCCAATCCCGGACCCTGCGGCAGGTGCACAAACCCCTGGTCGTCCATCGCCTCGCCGTGTTCGTGCAGATAGGGTGCTGGCTCATCGAAGTCGATAAAGGGGTGCAAGAGCCCGCGCTCGTAAAACTCGCCATTGTGCATCGCTCCCAGCGCGTGCAGGTTACCGGGACCACCGCCGTGGATTTCGCAGCGCATCCCGAACGACTCGCAAAGATGCACCGTCTTCATCAGCGGCGTCAAACCGCCCACGTCACCGACGCCGCAGCGGCTGATATCGCAGGCACCGGCCTTGATCCATTCGGCGCGAACATACATCTTGCCCTCACAAGTCTCGGGGCCGCAAATCGGCAAACTCGTCTGCTCGCAAAGCCAGACATAGGACGACATGCTGTGCTCATCCATCGGCTCTTCCATCCAGTAATAGTCGAGCTTTTCCAATTCCCTCGCCAGATAGAGTGCCGCCTCCCGGTCGTAGTAGTGGTACGGATCGAGCATACAGGGTACATCGGGACCGACCGCCTCGCGCACCGCTGCACATGCTTCGATATCGCGTCGGGGGTCCGGAGCTCCATCATAGGGAGGCTGCCAGGTATGCAGTTTAAAAGCCGGGTAGCCCCGCTTCATACACCACTCAGCGTACCTGGCGTAGTCGGCCGGTGTTGCCAACCCGCCTTCTAAATCGTCTCCGCACATCGTCGAGGCGTAGGCCGGCACCTTGTCGCGATAGCCGCCGAGCAGCTTGTACACCGGCGTCGCCAATGCGCGTCCGGCCAGATCCCAGAGCGCCAGATCGACCGCCATCAGCACCTTGTCCGACATCGTGCCCATATTCAAGCGTTGGCGGTGATTGAGGTCGCGCCAGATCCGCTCCCGATCGAAAGGATCCTCGCCGACGAGCGCGGGTTTTACCACATTTTCGACCACCTCGGCGTTGACGCCGAACCAATAGCCGCACACCGATTCATCGCTGTGGATCACCATCAGGTTCTGGATCGTCTCCCGCTCGGGACCGGGGTGGCCGTGACCGTCGCTATCGCGTTCGCTACGGGTGATCGATCTGAAGCGAATGATTTCTATATCTTTGATTTTCAAGCGAAACTCCTCTCTGTTTCGATCCTCTCTGGTGCGATGGACTCAGCATGAAAATACCGCAGGGAGTGAGTACTAGCTAACCGAGTAGAACAATCATGTGTCGTTGATATCCCCGATAGAAAAAGCCCCACCGATTTGATAATCAGTAGAGCTGCTCTCCAATCGTACTGAAGTTTTGCAGATTTTTCTCCCGATCACCGCATAAATAAAATACCTCAGAACCCTTGCGGTCAACGCGCATGCGCTATATGTATTTGCAGAAGTCGCAACGCCGACGATTGACCCCATATCGGGATTGGAGATCCAACCATGACACACCAGATCATCGCGGGATGGGAAGGCCGTTTTTTCGAGGATTTTGCCGTCGGCCACCTCTACCGCAGCCGCTTCGGCCACACGGTGACCGAAGCCGACAACGCGCTCTTTACCCAGTTGACCCACAATACCAACCCCCTGCATTTCGATGCCGAATACGCCAGACGGACCCAATGGGGCCAGATCCTGGTCAACAGCACCTTTACGCTGGCGCTGATCGTCGGCATGAGCGTGCCCGATATCAGCGAGAATGCCGTGGCCAACCTCGGCTGGGAAGAGGTCAAACTCACCCATCCGGTCTTTATCGGCAACACCCTCTACTGTGAAACCGAAGTCCTCGACAAACGCCCCTCCAAGTCGCATCCCGAAGCGGGGATCGTCAAGGTCCGCTCCCGCGGCGTCAACCAGGACGGTCGGGTGGTACTCACGCTGGTGCGCAACGTAATGGTCTATAAAAAAGACAGCGCACCCACGGGCTATTTTCCCGAAATCGAATCATAGGCCAGCGATGCAACCCATTCAATCCTGGCTCTTTGTTCCCGGCCATCGTCAGCGCATGATCGATAAGGCCTACGCCCTCAATCCCGACGGACTGATCTTCGATCTGGAGGACGGCGTGCCACCAACCGAGCAGGAGAAAGCCCGAACTCAAATCGCCGCTGCTCTGGCTCGAAGCCCTGACCCAGGATCCCGCTTTGTCCGCGTTCATGCCGCAACCAGCCCGGCGCTGAAGGACGACCTCGAAGCCGTTATCCGCCCGGGTCTCGCCGGGCTGATACTGCCGAAAGTCCGCGGTGCAGAAGAGATCCAACACCTTGCCGACGCATTGAGCCAACACGAGCGCCGTGCGGGCCTAACGCTCGGTCAGACCCGCATCATAGCCCTGATCGAAAACGCCGCCGGGCTGGTCCAGGCCCCGGCCATCGCCGCAGCCGGCCCGCGCATGGCCGGGCTGATTTTTGGCGCCGAAGACTTCGCCCTCAACCTCGGCGCCGATCCCAACGACGAATTTCTCTACGCGCGTTCGGCCCTGGTCGTGGCCGCGGCCAGCGCGGGGCTGCAGGCGATAGACCGAGCGCATACCGACCTGGGCGATGCAGAGGGTCTGTGGGCAGCGACGCGCCGGGCGCGCCAACTGGGCTTCAGCGGGAAAATTCTCATTCACCCGGCGCAAATAGGCCCCGTCCACGACGCCTTCTGCCCTACCAAAGAAGAAGCAAATCGCGCCCGGCGGATCGTCGCTGCCTTTAACGCCGAAGGCGGATCGATTGTCGTCGATGGACGGATGATCGACCTGCCCGTAGTGGAACAGGCGCACCAGACCCTCGCCCTCTGCGAGAGGAGAAAAGTAGACCCCGATTAGCGCAGAGAGCGCCGCACTCGCTCCAGCGCGATGAAACTCACCGATCAGACCTTGCTATCCACCACGATCACCTTGACACCCACCTGAGGAGCACATGTCTGCACACCAAGAGCACCTCCCCCTCGAGGGCGTACGCATTCTGGCCGTAGAACAATTCGGTGCCGGCCCCTGGGCGACGATGATGCTGGCGGATCTGGGCGCCGAAATTATCAAAGTCGAAAACCCGGCCACCGGGGGCGATGTGGCCCGCTATGTGACGCCCTATACCGCCGCCCAGGACAGCATCTACTTCCAGAGCTTCAACCGCAACAAAAAAAGCATCACTCTCAACCTGCAGCATCCTCGTACCAGCGAGATCCTCCACCCACTAGCTAAGGCCTCGGACGCCGTCTTCAACAATCTCCGCGGCGATCTGCCGCAGAAACTCGGCCTCGACTATCCCGCGCTCAAATCCCTCAAACCGGCTCTGGTCTGCTGCGCCCTCTCGGCTTTCGGTCGCACTGGCAAACGCGCCGCCGAACCCGGCTATGACTACCTGATGCAGGGCTACGCCGGCTGGATGAGCATCACCGGCGAGCCCGGAGGTCCACCCCAGAAATCCGGCCTCTCGCTCGTCGATCTGAACGGCGGAGTCTGCGCTGCGCTGGGGATGGTCAGCGCCATTCTCCGCGCCCGCGAGACCGGCCTCGGCTGCGATGTCGACGTCAACCTCTTCGATACCGCGCTCTCGCAACTCGGTTATATCGCAGCCTGGCACTTGACCAGAGGCTATGAGCCAGCGCGAACGCCCGATTCATCGCATCCTTCTCAAATCCCCTCACAGGTACTACCCACTGCAGACGGCTGGCTGGTCGTGATGTGTGCCAAGGAGAAATTCTATCGCAGCCTGGTGCAAATCCTGGGCGTACCCGAATTGGCCGACGACCCCCGCTTCGACAATTTCGCCAATCGCCTAGAACATCGTGGCGAACTTGTCTCGCGGCTCAAAGCGCAAACCCAGCAAAAATCGACCGCAGCATGGCTGGAGTTGCTCAAAGGCAAAGTTCCCTGTGCCCCCGTCAACTCGGTCGCCGAGGCCTTCGCCGACCCACAGGTAAGCGAAGACCAAATGGTGCTCGACCTCCCTCATCCGGACTTCGGCACAGTGCGCACCGTCGCCAGTCCGATCAAGATCGGCGATACGACCGTCGAGCACCGCCGCGGACCCCGGCTCGGCGAGCACACCGACGAGGTCCTACAGCACTTGCTCGATTTATCTCCCGACGCGATTGCCGACTATCGCCGGGATGGCGTACTTTGATGATCAGCCGCGCGGCCCACCGATCCGATCCAGAGCAGCGGATACGCGAGCTACAACCAGACGAAAACGCCGGTTCCGCCTTTGCCCTCAGACTTCTCCCCTGATTTACCCACCGCATCCAAATGGAGCGCATAAGCCAATGACCAACACCGAAATCCCGGGCCCTCTCTGGGCCGGCGCCGCAAAGACGGAGATCACCAATAGCGAAGTCGGCGCAGCGGAGGACCCCTTGTACGCCGGGATTGAAACGGCGACGGCCAACGATCCATTATATGCCAAAGCCCTGATACTGAGCGACCATACCACGAGTATCGCCCTCATTACAGTGGACGCAGTAGCCATAGGCGAAATCGGCACTATCGGCAACGATTTTCTACCCGAACTCCGCCATCGACTGCACCAGGAGCTGGACATCGAACCAGCCAATGTCCTGATCAACGCCAGCCACTGCCACGGCGTAGTTTGCCAGGATCTGGAAGAACGGACCTTCCAGGCCGTAGCCACCGCGCTGCAGAATATGGCCCCGGTATCCGTCGGCGTCGGCACCGGCCACGAAAACCGGATCATGGAAAATCGCCGCCTCAAGCTCAAAAACGGCCGCGAAGCCGACGTTCGCCGCGCCTATTCGCTGCCACCCGACGACCAGGTCGCCGCAATTGGACCGATCGATCCGCAGATCGGCATCCTGCGCCTGGATCGAGAAGACGGAAAAACTCTGGCCGTGCTCTTCAACTTCGCCTGCCATCCTATCCAGGGCGTACCGAGCGGCGGCAACACCGCAGACCTCAGCGGTTTTGCCTGCAAAGTCATCGAGGACCAGGTCGGCAATGGCGCAATCGCCTTTTTCTTACAGGGCTGCGGCGCGGATATCAATCCGCAATTGTATAGGGATATCGACAATCCGCCGGACGCTGAGCCTTTAGGGACCATGCTCGGCCTCAGTACTCTAGAGGCGCTGCGCGATATCCAATGCCGCGCCGATGCTTCATTGCACTTGATCAATGAAACTATGGCCCTGCCCAGAGCCGATCTGAGAGCGAGTATCGAAGCCCTGCAAACCGAGCAGATGCAGCTTCTGCAGGCACTGCGAGGTACCAGTCTCAACCTGAAGACTTTTGTGCCGCTACTGGTCAAATACGGACTTTCCGGCGAGTATCCATCCTACGACGCTCATCGCTACCTACACCAGCGCGCGTTGGGCCGCGACGACCTGGACCGACTGGACCTCAACAATCGACAGAACCTGGAACACTACATGGCCAATATCCACATTATGGAGGAATTGACCAGAGTTCAGGTCAATCTGGCCCTGCTGAAAAAAAACCAGGCCCTCAACCAGGCCGCCGGAGAGAAAACGATCGCCGTCGAAGTCCTGGGTCTTAAAATCGGCTCATTCGTCCTGATTGCCTTTCCCGGCGAGCTTCCAGTGCAAATCGGCCTGACCATCAAAGAGCGATCGCCCCACCCGTTCACCTTTGTCTCGGGAGTGAGCAACGGGTACCTCTACTATACGCCGACCAGAGAGCAACTGACCAATATCGGCCATGCACAGGAGGACAGCGACTGCCTCCTGGCACCGGAATGGCAAGCACTATTCGAAGATAAGGTCGCAACCATATTACGGAGATTATAGTATGGCCATACCCGTGATTTTCGACACCGATATCGGCAGCGATATAGACGATACCTGGGCACTCGCTTTGCTTTTGCGCTGCCCCGAACTCGAGATCAAACTCGTTACCACCGATCGCGGCCGATCCGCATACCGCGCCAAGCTCTGCTGCCAGATCCTCAGAGCGGGTCATCGACAGGACCTGCCTATAGGCCTGGGACCGGAATGGCAGGGCAACACCGGCCAGACCCGTCAGGAGCCCTGCGTCGCAGGCTACGAACTCTCTTCCTACGCTGGCGAAATCATCGCCGACGGCGCGCAGGCCATTATCGACACCATTCTCGCTTCCCCCGACCCCATCACCATCATCGCCATTGGGCCGATGCCGACTCTGGCCGAAGCCCTGCGCCGCCAACCGGAGATCGCCGCCAACGCCCGCTTCGTCGGCATGCACGGCGCGCTGCGCAAAGGCCATAAACGCGAGCGTGACAAGGTCATCGCCGAAGCCAATATCATCAACGATGTACCGGCCTGCCAGGCGGTATTTGCCGCCGACTGGCCCGTGACCATCACCCCACTCGATACCTGCGGGATTGTCCAACTCGAAGGCGAA
>CAZFMY010000050.1:0-43847 GCA_964520345.1 uncultured Gemmatimonadaceae bacterium
GCGAAAGCCAGCCCCAGGACCAGTACGGGTAGGGCCGTCACTAAAAAACGGGCTGGGAAGCAAAAGCCGAACTCCCAATCAGGGTGCAGGCCATTGGTGGCGGCGGTCGCGCCGTAGAAACCAAGGGCGAGCAAAATACGTCGATCGCGCAAGTGGGCGAGAGCCAGAAGCCCAAGGCAGGAAAAGAAGTAAATGGGGGAGCTGTTGAGAATGCCCTTGTTCACATGCAGCCAATGCCCGGGTAGGGAGATCGCCCAGGTGGAAATATCGATAGCGTCTTTTCCCCAGGCATTACCCGGGCGAAATGGCCCCATCCAGTCGTTGCTAAAGGCATAGTGGAAGGCGATAAGAGCGTAGAGGCCTAGTGTGACGATCCCACCGATGAGGGCGAGGGCGAGAGGTCGGCGTGGGTTGTGCCAGCCCTGTAGGATCACCCCAATGCCACAGAGCAGACCGATGGGAGTATAGCGCGCGTGCAGGAAAGGCAGGCAGCAAAGGAGTAAGGTCAGGACTGCGAGGGCTGGTATTTCCCATCGGCCCCAGGACCGGTAAGAGCCCCCAGGGATTTGCCAATGCGCGAGTGCGAGGAGACCCATCAGGGCGATCAGCAGTGCTGGGACTTCGGGATAAAGCTGGTTGCTGTAATAGAAAAATGGCCCGGTAATGGCCATGATGGTTGTTGCGAGCAAGGAGGCCCAGCGTTCGGCTCCGAGGCGAGTCAACCAGAGAAAGGTCAAGGGGATGCACAGACTGGCCAGTAGGGCCATGAAAAGAGCCGATGCCAGGCGCGGATTCTCCCATTGGCTCAGGCCCCACCCATAGGCGGGCAGCAAGGCGATAGAGAGACCGATTGGATGTACGGAGTGGATTTTGCCCGCGGGGGAAGCGGGCGCTTTGTGTACTCCGGAATCTAGTATGTGAAATTCGAGGATTTGTTTATTGGCTATGTTGTTGGCGAGATCCATATCGCCATCATGCAGGAGGCTCTGGGTTACGCGCAGATATTCGCCCTCGTCACCGTGAAGCATGGTGACCTGGCAGAAGTAAAGCGTATAGAAGCTATAGACCGGCAGACAGATGGCCAGTAATCCGCCTGCGAGATAAGCGTTGGATCGGGTGCTGGAAACTCGAGTGGCCGATGGCCAGTGAATATAGCCGAAAAAAGCCAGCGCCAGCGCCCAGAGTGCATGGGGAGCCCAGAGCAGAGTCAGGAAGGGGAAGAGATGGAGAAAGGGCGTCCAGAGGGCGATGATGCGGAAAGCGAGGAGTGCGGCAATCAGCAAGGTGGCTCGTTGCAGACGCTGTTGCAATTCCGGAGCGCCGCTGAGAAAACGCTGACGGGCCCAGGCCAGGCTAAGGGTCATAAAGCCGATGGCCCAGGGCCCGGGATGCCATTGGGGATGCCATGGCGAAAGGATGATCTCCAGATGCAGTTTCTCGGGGGAATAGGCTATCAGAGGATCGAAGCCCTGCATGGCCAACCAGATGCAGAAAAGAGTGGCGGCCAGAGCCAGATCGAGGAGCAGGGGGCGGGAAGTCGAGGGGTTAATGATACGCTGGAGTGGAGTCAAGCAGACCGGCCCTCTGTCTTGGCGCAGATGAGAACGGAGTCCGTTCCTCGTGGAGAAGATAAAAGGAGTGATATTCTAGCGATCACCCAGTGCTATTCGATGGCCATGTACTCTTCAAAATCGATGACCGTTCCCCGGTCTGAGGCATCGCTCAACGCGTTGATCAAACCCACGGTGATAAGATTGCGGGGACCGCTGAAGGGTGGCTCGCGATCGTGGAGGATATAGTTGCGGAAGCCATCGAGGAGAATTGCTTCGGGGTGGGGATTGTCGTCGAAAGATAGATGCTCGGGTTCGCAGCCTGAGCGAAGGACTTTGAATTGTCCATCGGCTTCTTCGAGTGCGGCTTCTTCGAAGTCGAGGCGCAAGCTCGAAGAGCTGCCGTGAGAAGTGAAAGTACATTGGAAACAGAAAGTGGCTCCATTGTCGAATTCGATCCAGGCATCGACCGCGCCTCCTCCGTCATAAGGGCTGCGAGTGGGGTTGAAGCTATTGGCCCAGACTCGTTTGGGCAGCGCATCGAGCAGGTGGCAGACTGCGTCGAAATCGTGGATGCCGCGCTCCCACAGATAGGAATGTCGATCGGAACCCGAGTGGTGGACCCCGGGCCGCCAGCCGTATTTGGTCATTAGACCGAAGGATGGATGCCCGTAGACGCTTTCGCGGACCAGGCGGCGCAAGGTGAGGATCGGGGCGGCGTAGCGGGCGTTTTGCGTGACTGCGACCTTGAGCTTTCGTTCGGTCGCTTCGGCAACGATCTGGCGCGCCTGGGCGAGGTCTTTGGTAAAGGGTTTTTCAACCAGTACATGCTTGCCTGCGCGGATGGCCTCCAGGCACTGTTCGGCATGGAGATCGGGCGGGGTGATAACCACTACGGCGTCGGCTTCGACTGCTGCTAGCGCTGCATCAAGCGAGGAAAAACATAGATCTTCACCAAGGCCCGTGGTCTCCCGTGCCGCACTGAGGTTTTCTGCGCTGATATCTACTAAGGCCACAGCTTGGAAGTCGTCGCGGTCGCGAAAGCGATTCAGCGGCCAGCGGCCGCGGCCGCCTGCTCCTAAATGGATGGTGCGGATGGTCATTTTTTGCTCCAATCGAGGGCGAGTTGAGTGAGGAGACGCACGCCGATGCCGACACCTCCTCGCGGTACATAGGGCCTGTTTTGCGTAGACCAGGCAGTGCCGGCGATATCGAGATGGGCCCAGGGATAAGCGGTGAATTCGGCCAGCAGGGCCGCCGCCGTACAGGCTCCACCCGGTCGTCCACCCGAATTTTTCATATCGGCTATTTCGCTATTGATCTGGTCGCGATACTCGGGCCACAGAGGTAGGCGCCAGAGCGGTTCGCCGGTTTTTTTGCCTGCAAGGAGGAGTCGGTCCGCCACTTCGTCGTCGTTGCTGAAGAGGCCCGAGGCGTGGTGCCCCAGGGCAGTGACGCACGCCCCGGTGAGCGTGGCCAGGTCGACGACGGCGGCTGGCTTGTAGCGGTTGGCATAGGTCAGGGCATCGGCGAGGACCAGACGGCCCTCGGCATCGGTACTGATGATCTCGATCGTTTTGCCCGCCAGTGTTTGCAAGACATCGTCGGGGCGGAAGGCCGTGCTCGAGGGCATGTTTTCAGCCGCAGCGACCAGGCCGATGACACGCCGTTTGAGCTTGGTTGCGGCGACTGCCTGCATGGCGCCCAGGACCGCGGCAGCCCCGGACATATCGGTCTTCATCGTGCGGATCCCCTCGACGCTTTTTAGCGAAAGTCCGCCGCTGTCGAAGGTGATGCCCTTGCCGACAAATACCAGAGGTGTGCCACGGCGGGGGCCGTGTTCGAGGACGATGAATCGCGGTTGGTTTGCGCTGCCTCGTCCGACCGCCAAAAGTGCACCCATCCCCTCGCGCTCGATCTCTTTCGGGCCGAAGACCTGGCAGCGCAAATTATGGGCCTTGGCCAGTTGGCGGGCGGTGCGTGCCAGATAAGCCGGCGTGACTTTGTCGCCGGGGTGGTTGATCAGGTCGCGAGCCAGAGAGGTCGCTTCGGCCAGGGCGATACCGCAGCGGGCTCCGCGTCGAGCATCCTTGAGCTTATCCGGGTCGAATTCGACGATGCGGAGCTTTTTGAGGGGTTGGGAGTGGTTCTTTGTGCGGTAGGCTTCGAAGCGATAGGCGGCCAGGATCGAAGCTTCGGCCACGGCCTGAGCAGCTGCTTCGACCGGTAATTTGCCCATGCCTGTGCCGTGCAGGATGGTCGCGGCGTTCCTGGCACCTGAGCGCATGAGCGCCGCTATGGCGGTGCCGGCGGCGCGACGAGCTCCTTCGAGGTCGAAGTCCTGCTGGTTGCCCAGGCCCACGACCAGCACGCGGGGCGCCGCTATACGTCCCTGGGTATAGAGCAGCAAGGTCTCGTTGGCCTCGCCTTTGAAGTCGCCCAGGTCGATGGCGGCGCTGATCTGGCCGTCCAAAGCTTGGTCAACTGCGCCCGAAGCACCGCCTGGATGGGCCCCGAAAAAGAGATTGACGATCAGGGCATCGGCGTTCTCTTTTTGGATTTCTCCCTGCTGTACTGTAATTTTCATAGTCCGCCGTTTCAAATTTGCGTGAAAGTATACACGCCAACAATTACTGTCAAGGTAAGCTATGGAACTCTTTCTGATCCGCCACGGAGAATCGACGAACAATGCATTAGAGGACAGCAGCAAACGCGTTGCCGATCCTGAATTGACCGATAAAGGCCGAGTTCAGGCTGAAGCGGTGGCCGAGTATTTGTCCAAAAGCCTGCATCTTTCCAGCGCCGAGCGCCGAGTCGACCGACCCGGATTCGACCGACTCTACTGCAGCCCGATGATTCGCGCGATGCATACCGCAGAGCCGATTGGTCGAGAGCTGGATTTGGCCCCGGAGATCTGGGTCGACATCCACGAAAACGGCGGAATTTATCTCGACCACGGCGACGAGCGGGGCAAGGTGGGGTACCCCGGACAGACTCGGGCAGAGATCGCCGCGCGTTTTCCCACGATCATCGCGCCGAAAGAAGTCGGGGAGAACGGATGGTGGAAAGCGGGGATGGAAGAGAATCACCAGTCCCAGGGTCGGGCGATCGCCGTGGCCGCGGAGTTGGTGGCTCGGGCGGGAGAGGATGCGCGGATAGCTCTGGTGATGCACGGAGGGTCCATGGGTATGTTGATCCAGGCTCTGGCGAATCAACTGCCAGGTGGAGGTGCGGCGTATGAACACGAAAATACGGCGATCACCCGCATCGCGCTCGCGCCGCAGCGCTCGATACTCATCGAGTATCTCAATCGCACTGAGCACCTCGCGGATGAGAGGAAATTAGTGCGCAGCACCGATGGCGAGGGTGGCAATGGATGAAGCGGCTCTGATAGCGGATCTGGGTTCGTTTTTACGCGAGGACCAGCTGCTGAGTTCAGCCGAGGACTTGAGTGTTTACGCTTTCGACGGGACAGCCATGTTGCACCAGCGTCCGGCTGGCGTGACCTTGCCGGAGAGCCGGGAGGAGGTTGCAAGGATACTTGCTCTGTGCAACCAGCGGGGGGTGCCGGTGGTTGCCCGGGGTTCGGGAACGGGGCTGGCAGGTGGTGCGGTGCCAGCGCAGGGGGGCGTCGTGCTGTGCCTGGTGCGGCTCAACAGGATTCTCGAGCTGGATGCCGCCAATTTGGTGATGGTCGCAGAGCCGGGGGTTCTGACTCAAAAGGTTGCCGATGAGGCGCAGGCCGCCGGGCTTTTCTATCCGCCTGACCCCGGTTCGATCAAGATTTCGACGATTGGCGGCAATGTCGCCAACAATTCGGGAGGGCTGCGCGGGCTCAAATACGGAGTAACGCGCGATTACGTGATGGGGCTGGAGGTGGTTCTCGCGGATGGACAGATCCTGAAGACCGGAAATAAATGCGTCAAAGATGTGGCTGGTTTTGCACTCAAGGATCTCTTCGTCGGTTCCGAGGGCATGCTAGGCGTCATTACCGCAATTACCTTGAAGCTGGTACCTGCTCCTGAGAGCAAAAAGACCCTGTTGGGCCTCTTTGATGAGATGACGGCGGCGGCGGCCACCGTCTCGGCGATCATCGAGAATAAGATTATTCCTTGCACGCTGGAATTTCTCGATCGCACGACCATCGAGTGCGTGGAATCTCATGCCAGGATCGGTTTGCCCACCGACTGCGAAGCTCTTTTGCTGATGGAAGTCGATGGGCATCCGGCCCAGGTCGATGAACAGGCGGCGCAGGTCGAGGCGATCGCCCGGGCCGGCGGCGCGCGAGAAGTGCGACTGGCCGACTCGGAGGAAGAGGCTTTGCGTTTAGCTTCGGCCCGGCGCACTGCCTTCAGTGCGCTGGCTCGATTGGCGCCGACCGTAGTTCTCGAGGACGTGACGGTACCGCGCAGTGCTTTGGCGCAGATGGTCGCTTTTGTACGAGAGGTTGGAGATCGTCATCAGGTAAAGGTCGGGACCTTCGGCCATATGGGCGACGGCAATTTGCATCCGACTTTTCTCTGCGATGAGCGCGATGAGGCGGAGATGGAGCGGGTCGAAAAAGCGATGGCTGAAGTTTTTGCTTATGCGGTGGAGTTGGGAGGTACTATCACGGGAGAGCACGGTGTCGGTCTGGCCAAAAAACCCTTTCTGGGTTCGCAATTGGGACCGGTGGGGATGGATTTGCTCAAACGGGTCAAAACCGCTTTTGATCCCAGAGGCATTTTAAATCCGGGAAATATGTTCGATTGAGTGCCGACGGATTGAATTTGCTCGAGCAATTGGATTATTCGGTGGTCCAGCAGTGTATGCACTGTGGGATGTGTCTGCCGACTTGCCCGACCTACGATGCGACTTTGCACGAGCGCTCTTCGCCGCGTGGGCGGATCGCGATGATGCGGGCCATTGCCGACGGCGATCTCGAGGCCAGTGAGAATTTTGCCGAGGAGATGTATTTTTGCCTGGGTTGTCTCGCTTGTCAGACCGCGTGCCCGGCCGGGGTCGACTATAGTGCGCTGTTCGAAAGTGCCCGTGCCGAGGTAGAGCGTCGGGGTTTGCTCGACAGCGGGGTGCGTAATTTTGTGCGGCGTTGGACTCTGGGTTGGCTTTTCGCCAAGAGGACGCGCTTGCACTTTATGGGGAAGATGCTGCGGATCTATCAGCGGAGCGGGTTGCAGTCGCTGGTGCGCCGCAGTGGCCTGCTGAACTTGGCGCCCTGGGGATTGGGCGAATTGGAACCGTTGACCCCGCAGATCAACGCGCGCTTTACCGACGAAGTATATCTCCGGGATCTGCGCGGTGAGAATCCGTCCCGGCCACGGTATAGAGTGGCGCTTTTGGCCGGGTGTATCCAGGATATAGCTTTCGCTGAAGTCAATGCCGATACGATCAGCGTTTTGCAGCAGAATGGCTGCGAAGTTCAGCTACCGGAGCGGCAGGAGTGTTGTGGTTCGCTGCACGGTCATAACGGCGAACTCGAACAAGCGCGGGGTTTGGCAAAGGTCAATATCGATGCATTTAATGCCGAGGATCTGGATGCGGTGATCGTGAATTCTGGTGGCTGTGGGTCGCATATCAAGCACTACGATCACTTGCTCGTCGACGATCCGGATTATCGGGACCGGGCTAAAGAGTGGAGTGGAAAAGTAAAGGATGTGCACGAGTTTCTGGTTGAGATCGGCGTGCGTGAGCCGAGTGTTTCACTGCCGCACCGGCAGGTGACCTACCACGAGTCGTGTCATCTCAAACACGGGCAAAAGGTATCTGCCGCGCCGCGCGAAGTTCTCAAGGCGGTACCGGGGCTTGAGCTCGTCGAATTGGAAGAATCCGATTGGTGCTGCGGCAGTGCCGGGATCTACAATATCACTCAGCCCGAGATGTCGATGAAGTTGCTGGACCGCAAGATGAGTCATGTGCGCGCGACAGGGACGACCATCGTGGCCACTGGCAATCCGGGTTGTGCGATTCAGCTCATGCATGGCACAAGGCGTTCGGAGTTGGCGTTGGAAGTCGTCCATCCGGTATCGCTTCTAGCTGCGGCATATCGCGCCGAAAAATAAGGAGGTAATTCGATGCAGCACTTTGGTTTGACTATTGAGCTCAAGGACGATCCCGCCCTGATCGCCCAGTACAGGGAGCACCACGCCAATCCCTGGCCCGAGCCGCTGCAGGGACTCGGCGAGGTCGGCATCACCGATATGAAGATCTTCCTGCTCGGTACTCGGATGTTCATGTATATGACTGCCACCGACGAATTCGATCCCAATCGTGATTTTCCGCGCTACGTAGAGCAGAATCCCAGGGCGGGGGAGTGGGATGAGTTGATGCGGACATTTCAGCAAAAAGTGCCCGAAGCCCAGGCAGAGGAATGGTGGGCCAATATGGAAATGGTCTTTGATTTGCATCTTCACGTCTGAGAGGAGAAGAGCTATGAGTATTAATGGTCGAGTCGCTGGTAAGGCGGCTATCGTCACAGGCGCGGCATCGGGGATCGGCGAAGTCACCGCACAGGTCTTAGCGCGGGAAGGCGCCTCTGTTTGCGTGGCCGATGTCAATGTCGAAGAAGGTAAGCGAGTCGTCGACCAGATCAATGCCGACGGCGGCGAAGCGATTTTCGTGCGCACTGATGTTGGCAAGTCGGCCCAGGTCATCCGGATGTTTGCACGGACCGAAAAGGCTTTTGGGCGGGTGGATATAGTTCACAACAACGCGATATGGTTCCGCCACGGTTCGGCGACCGAACTCGACGAAAAAGATTGGGACGGGACCCTGAATATTGGACTCAAGGCGATCTTCCTGGCGGCCAAATACGGTATTCCGGTAATGCGCAAGACCGGGGGTGGGGTGATCATCAATACCGGTTCGGTGCATTCGCTGGTCAGTTTCGCGACTGCTACGGCTTACGATTCGGCCAAGGCCGGGGTTTTGGGTTTGACCCGTACTCTGGCGATCGACTATGGCCCGGATATCCGCGTCTGCGCGGTGTTGCCCGGTGCGATATTGACGCCGTTGTGGGATGATTTGGAGGTGCCGCAAAAAGAGCGGCGGCGCTATGCGAAAATGGTTCCGGCCAATCGTCTGGGCACGGGCGAGGATATTGCCAATGCGGTGTTGTTCCTGGCCTCGGACGAGGCCTCTTTCATTACCGGAACCTCGTTGACGGTTGATGGTGGCATGCTGGCGCGGACGGAGTAAATGGTCTGGGAAAGAGACCTTTCGATTGCTCTTTTGAGAGTGCAGGTTGGATGGGTATTCTCAAGTGTAAAAGCGATACTTCTTAAGTAGAATGTAGAATAATGACTGGTACGTCGATATTGGAACAGAAGCTGTGATCAGGCCGACTCTCAGGCCGCGAAATCCCAATTTTTCCTCGGGACCCTGCGCGAAGCGGCCGGGGTGGAGCCTGTCCGCGTTGGAGGACGCAGCGTTGGGACGTTCGCATCGAGCGGCGATCGGGCGCGCGAAAATGCAGGAGGTGATCGAGCGCTCGCGTCGGGTGCTGGGGGTGCCCGATGATTACCGCATCGCCGTGGTACCCGCCTCAGATACCGGGGCGGTGGAGATGTGCCTGTGGTCGATGCTGGGTGAGCGGGGAGTCGACGTACTGGCCTGGGAGAGCTTTAGCCAGGGTTGGGTGACTGATATAACCAAACATCTCAAGATCGAGGATGAGCGGGTTCTCGCTGCTGAGTTCGGGCACTTGCCCGATTTAGCACAGGTCGATTTTTCCCGCGATGTGGTCTTTGCTTGGAATGGCACGACTTCGGGGGTGCGAGTACCGGATGGCGAGTGGATTGCCGATGACCGGGAAGGCTTGGCGATCTGCGATGCGACCTCGGCGGTTTTTGCGATGGATTTGCCCTGGGAGAAGCTCGATGTGGTGACCTGGTCGTGGCAGAAGGTGATGGGGGGTGAGGCTGCACACGGAATGCTGGTGCTGGGGCCCCGCGCGGTGGAACGGTTGGAAAGCTATGCTCCGCCCTGGCCTCTGCCCAAGATTTTCCGCATGACCAAGTCCGGCAGGCTCAACGAGGCGCTCTTTAAAGGTGATACGATCAACACGCCTTCGCTCTTGTGTGTGGAGGATGCCATTGACGGGCTGCGCTGGGCAGAGGAGATCGGTGGGTTGCCGGAGTTGCTGCGGCGCTCGCTGGCCAATTTGGAGGTTCTTGAGCAATGGGTTGCAAAAAGCGCAGCAATCGATTTTCTGCCGGACCGACCGGCGATCCGCTCGAATACGTCGATTTGCCTGAAGCTCGTCGATCCATGGTTTGAGAGTCTGGGCGAAGTCGACCAGCGGGCGAAGGTGAAGGAGATGGTTGGCGCGCTCGAGGACGAAGGGGTGGCCTACGATATCAACGGTTATCGCGATGCGCCGCCGGGTTTGCGGATCTGGGGGGGGGCGACGGTGGTGGTGGAGGATCTCGAGGCGTTGGTGCCGTGGTTGGATTGGGTGTTTGCAGAGGTCAAGAGCGGCGGTTGATTTATAGGGTCAACTCAGATAGATAGAGGACGCTGCCTAATACGCAGTGTCCTTTTCTTTTGCTTTACTCGGTTGGGATTGCGGAGTGCGGAGTCTGAGATCGCCACTTGGGCCAGCGAGTCGGGGTGCGATCTGTCAATTCGAGTCCGAAGAGGACTGTCAAATTCCAGCTGGGATGGTCTCGCTAGAGTAGGCTGGACGATCATTGTCCGCGGATCAGCAAGGTGTCGGCCCCGCTCCGTCTATGAACAGAGCGAGGCCGTTGATTTTCAAGTGCGCTTGTTGTCTTTAACGCTTCTTTTTGTTGCCGGCTTGGAGTTTCTGTGCTGCGCCCACCGAACCGATATGCAGCGTGTCATACGCCTGCTGTGACGATTCGAACGGACCCTGGTGCGACTGGGAGCCATGCCATTGCAGGTTGGTAAACATCGGGTTTTTCTCACCGGTTTCTTTTTCGCGTTTGGCGATCCAGGCGTTCATTCGCTCGGTCAATGCGGCGACAATGCCTTTTTCGCGCCCGGCGAGGTTTTTCAATTCCAGGGGATCCTCGATAAGGTTGTAGAGTTCGACGGTGGGTTTGAAGTGGAAATCAGGCTCTAGGGCGATCATCAGTTTCCACTCTGGGGTGCGCCAGCCGTGTTTGCGCATCCAGGTGCATTCAGTGATGTAGAAATCGGAGTAGTTGGAGGCTTTCTTGTTGTCGATCAGCGGCAGTAGGGATTGGCCGTCGAATCGGATATCGGTGCGGATCTTGAGCAGATTGAGGATGGTCGGTACCAGATCCTGGTGCAGCGTGGTGCCCGAGACGCGCTGGCCTGCGGGGAGTTTGCCGGGCAGGCGGATGATCAGCGGAACATAGAGCGTGTTCTCATAGATACCGTGGTGATCGTACCAGCACTCGTGCTCGTAAAGAGTTTCGCCGTGGTCGCCGTTGATGACGATCAGGGTATCATCGACGAGATCTAGCTCTTCGACCCGGGTGATGATGCGCTGTATACAGGCGTCCATATAGGCGATGGCTCCGTCGTACTGCGCATCGATATAATGGCGGTCGGTGACTCCGGGCGGCATCCAGCCGGCGAAAAAGTCGCAGAACGGTTTGAAGTTGAATACCGGCTCCATTGATTTATTCTTGGAATCGAATTCGTTGCCGCTGTAAAACATGCGTTCGAAGGGGGCCGGTGGCAGATAGGGGGCATGTGGATCCATATGGCGCAAAAATAGGAAGAAGGGCTTTTTCGAACGCGAGAGGCGCTCGAGTTCTGGGATCGCGACCTCGTTCAGTTTGTCGGCCTTGGGGCTGCGCCCTTCGGCAAATGACCCCCAACTGGGATAGTCGAAATAGCGGTCGAAGCCGCGCGAACTGGGATTGCCGCTAAAACCGACGCAGGAGGTGTTATAGCCGTTCTTGCGCAGGATTTCAGGCAGGGTGCGGATCTTCTTCGGCAGGCCACCTTGGTGGCGCAGGGCGACGACGCTGGTGGAAAAGCAGTCGAGCCCGGTGAGCATTGAGGCATAGGCCGATGTTGTGGGGATATGGGCCGAGTAGTTGTTTTCGAATAGTACTGAATCTTCGGCAAAACGGTCTATGTGGGGGGTAGTCTGGCGGTGATATCCGTAGCAACTCATATGATCGGCACGCAGGCTGTCGATGCCGAAGAGAATGACGTTGGTTTTTTTCGCGGGCATGAAATCCTCTGTGGGATAGGTTGGAAAAATGATGTTTATGAAGTACAATGTTTTGATCTTCGAGTCAAGTTCGCCGCAGGAAGCGGGTGTCCCTGATCTTTTTGCAGGTCTTGATCGGTCAGAGGTATAGGGGTGTTTGATGAGGATGACTTTGAGGAAGAAGAAATACTTGTACCGAAATAGAATAGAAAAAGGTTGGAGGTAAAATAATCATCACTCCAACCCTTATCTAAGGAAGGAAAGCAGGTTCTTAGAGCCGAGCTCCGGGCCACTGGTCGTTGCTGGCCGTCACATCGATGGTGATGCCGTCGGGGTCTTCAACCTTGAAAGCCCCTTGCTGAATATTGTGGACATCGAGGGGCGTTTTACCTCCCAGTCCATCGGAAAAGATCTCGTAGCCCATTTCTAGGAGGCGGTGGCCAGTTGCTACGAGGTCCGGTACCCGAACCCCGATGTGCAGGTAGTCGAGCATGCCACTGACGTGGTCGGGGCGGCTGGGGCCGCTGTGCTGGAAAACGCGAAAGTTGTGGTGTCCGTCGCTGAGATCGAAGCAGTTCTCCTGGGTGGAGACTACCGGCAGCCCCAGTCCGTCGCGCCAGAAGCGAATGGTTTTTTCCAGGTTGGTGGCCCGGACGCCGATGTGAACGAGTACTGTGGACATCCTTTACCCTCCTTTTTGATAAATCCTTAACCGATTGAATTTAAATAAAATTGCTTCCTAGGGCAGGGTATTTAGAGGATGCGCCGGGTCAGTGGGACCAAGGACAAGCGTTGCAGGGGGATCTTCTATAAGGGGAGGCTCGTATTATTGTCCAGGATGATTGTTCCTCAAAAGATGTTTTAAGTCGGTTTATCGAGCAAGTTGATAGAAACGCTTAGGGATCTTAATCGCTCCTCAATAAACACAGTTTAATAGAAATTTTTTAATCTGAAAAAATATTTATACTTCAATAAGTTATTGTTTTATTGGCAGATGGGTATTGGGGCTCTGCGGGATTATGAAAGAAAGGCGATAATTGCTTGACTTCTATACAAATGTATACTATCTTTTTGTGTAGTAGTAGCAGAGAGAGTTAAACGCTAAATCAAGGGGTGGATCGGTGGTTTTCACTCACATCCCTATCGCAGGGGGAGCAGGGACTATGAATCGTTTGTTTGTTTTCCAATCATTGCGAGATTGGGCCCAAGACGAGCGGGTTCGGCGTCTTGGAGGTATGGTGGATCGGCTCTGCGCAGGTGTGCTCATGGTCGTCGTCTGCACGTTGCCCGCCTATCGCTCCATGGTCTGAAGATAAATACGCGAATACAGGAAAAGATCATGCCATCTATTGAAAAAAGTCGTATTGAGCGTGCTGCGCGGATCTATGCCAGCAATCAGGATGCGGGTTTAGCGCTGGGGATCGCCCCAGGGAGTTTCGGACGCCTCTGTCGCCGCTATGGGATCGAAACCCCTCTGGCGCGAAAACGCCGCCGGAGCATCTATAGGAGACAGGATAGGTCTGGAGTAGATTGCGAGAGTGCCATGTAGATAATTGGATAAAGGAGATATTTTATGTCGAAGGGAAGTATTAACAAAGTCATTTTGATCGGCAATCTGGGGTCCGATCCCGAATTGCGCTCTACGCCCAGTGGGGTTCAGGTTGCCAATTGCAGTTTGGCAACCAGTGAGACCTGGACCGACAAAGGCGGCGAGCGCCAGGAGCGAGCCGAGTGGCATCGGATCGTGTTGTGGCGGCGTCTGGCCGAGGTTGCTGGCCAGTATCTGAAAAAGGGTTCTAAGATCTATATCGAAGGCAAGTTGCAAACCCGATCCTGGGAAGATCAGAATGGCCAGAAGCGTTATACTACCGAAGTTATCGCTAGTTCGATGGAAATGCTCGATAGTGGCCAGGCTGGTGCCAGCGAGGTCGATATGGCCCATGGCAATGCCCGCGAAACGGTCGCGGCCGGAGTTCCGGTTGGGGTTGGGGGTCCGGAGGATGGGTTGCCTTTTTAGAGATACCTCGGCGCCCATGCCTTGACGCTCATAGTAGATTGGTTAATTTGGTCACGCTTTTAGGATCGGATGCGTGACCATTTTTTTGTTATACAATGAGGAGTGGCGACGATGGCATTTGAACTCAATGCGTCGAGTAAAATCAAGAGTATCACCGGGGCTTATGATGGTCCGCGTTTTCGCAACGGGCGACCTAAAGTCGATGACGATATTGTCGAGCGGATGAAGCTGGTGACAATCGAGGAAGCATGGGGAGTGCTGATGGGCAAGGGGCATCAGTTGCAGTTCGAGGGCGAGTGGACCAATTTGCACCCCGATCGAGTCCTGGTCGGTCGAGCGGTGACGGCCCGCTATATTCCGCACCGACCTGACTTTAACGATGTAGTGCAGGCCGAGGGAGAAGCCAAAGGTCGGATAGGCGGTCAGAATAGCTGGGTTATCGACACGCTGGTCGAGAACGACGTGCTGGTCATCGACTTATTCGGCAAAGTCTTGCGCGGGACTTTCATCGGCGACAATCTCGGTACGGCGATTGAAGCCAATACGGGCGGTACGGGGCTAGTTGTCGACGGTGGCATTCGCGATGACCATCGGGTACGGCAGTTGAATATCAATGTGCTTTGTAAGGGGCTGCATCCTTCGGCGATTGGAGAGGTGACCATGGCCGAGATGAACGGTCCGGTCCGAATCGGCGAAGCGACCTGTATGCCGGGCGATATCGTTTTGGCTACGCCCACCGGGGTGATCTTCGTACCGCCGCAATATGCACGTGAGGTCGTTGAAGCGTCCGAAAATACCCGTCTGCGCGATTATTGGGGCAAGAAGAGCATTGCCGATGGGAAGTATACGCCGGGCGAGGTTGACCGGCAGTGGTCTGCTAAGATGGACCGCGAATTTGCCAAGTGGAAAAAGACCGCGGATATTGCGGCCATATCGGCCGAATTGTAATTGCTGCCGGCGAGCGCGACCGGATATTCGAGCTGAGTTGAAAAAAATTGGGGCCCGGGATTTTCTTATGATCCCGGGCCTTCCGTTCTTTATGAACGAAAGAGGTGGTCCTCCACCGGAAGGGTGATTTCGGTCCCGCTCATTGCCGAGCGCAGGCCCGCTTCCATGATCTGCTGGGCATTGTAGGATAGGTCGGGGCTGGTCTGAAATTGTGGGTCGGCGCCCGTCTGGATGCAGTGGACGAAGTGCTGGACCGCGGTTTGCTCATTGGCGGCTAAGGGGTCGGGATCAATGAGGTCACCGTTTGGGGCGTCGGCGGTATAGAGTTTCACTTCTTGTCCGCAAGTGAGTGTGCCGGTGGTGCCGTAAAAGGCGAAGTCATGTGGTGGTTGGCCGGAGACGGCTTCGGTCCAGGTCATTTCCAGGCGGCAGAGGGCTTGCGGATAGCGCATGATCAGGATGCCGTTATCATCGACCGGCAGGTGGGTTTTGACCAGGCGGCCGGCCATACCCATCACGCTCTGGGGAATACCGTCCATAAAAAGTACGCAGACGCTGGCACCGTAGCCGCTGTAGTCGTTGAATGCTCCGGCTCCGTTTTGTTCGGCGTCGAAGAGGAAGTTACAAAATTCCTCCGAGCAGCCGATATCGTCAGGTCCGGCGTGGCCGCCGCGCCAGGTGATTTGCCAGATACGCCCGATCGCACCTTCCGTACAAAGCCTGTGGGCGGTGCGCAGTGGGCGGTTCCAGGCCGTGGGCCAATTGACCATCAGCAGGGTCTTGTATTGGCGGGCCGCGCTGAGCATCCGCGAGGCCTGCTCCAGGGTTGCTGCCATCGGTTTTTCGACCAACACGGGCAGATTCTTTGCAGCGCACACTTCGACGATTTCAGCGTGTTCCGAGGTCGCGGAGAAGGTCAGCACGGCGTCGATTTCTTCTGCGTCGAGCAACTCCTGATAATGAGTATAGATCTTGTCGCAGCCCGTGCGCGTCGCGAAGCGGTCACGCAGCACGGGGTTGTAGTCGGCGCCTGCGCAAAGTTCGGCGCCGTCGAGGGCATTGAGTTCGTCGAGGTTGCTCCAGAGATGGTCGTGGGCCATACCCAGCACAGCGCAACGCAATACAGCGGCCATTTTTCCCCTTCCTTATCGTTATCCGGCTTTAGATCCGAATCTAAACTGCGCTTTTATCGCTGGCAAGATGGATGGTTGAGATAAGTGCGGTAGCGGATTATATTCCGGGCTTCACTCTTGTGAGGAGATGGAGTATGAGTGCTAAATTGCGTATGGGGGTGATCGGTCTCGGCATGGGCCAGGGACATGCGCGGGGTTATCAATCGCATCCCGATGCCGAACTGGTTGCTCTTTGCGATCTCGATACGGGACGACTGGAGGCCGTCGCGGCGGAGTTGGGCGTCGCTCAGACCTATACCGATCTCGACGAGATGTTGACCAAAGCCGATCTCGATGCGGTCAGCGTGGCCCTGCCGAATAAATTGCATGCCCCTTTCACGATCAAGGCGCTCAGGCGAGGTTTGCATGTACTTTGCGAAAAACCGATGGCTCGTACTTTGCGCGAGGCCGAGAGGATGCTCGCAGCAGCGGCCAAGGCGGGCAAAAATCTGATGATCAACTTCTCCTATCGATTCTCCGATATGAGTTATGCACTCAAAGAACAGGTGGATCTGGGAGTTGTCGGCGATATTTATTTCGGGCGCACGGTGTGGCATCGGCGGCGCGGTTTTCCCCAGTTCGGCAGCTGGTTCGGAGATAAGGAAATGGCCGGGGGCGGGCCGCTACTGGATCTGGGGGTGCACCGGCTCGATCTGGCGCTCTGGCTGATGGGGTATCCCGATCCAGTGGCGGTCAGCGGTTCGACCTACGACCCTATTGCTCGTGCGACAGCCCGGCGCGAACGCAAGAAATACAGTGTTGAAGATCTGGCCTGCGGGTTGATCAAGTTCGCCAATGGGGCAACGCTCTTGCTGGAGTCGAGCTGGGCACTGAATATTGGGGAGGACGAGCATATGGTGACCGAACTCTACGGGACCAGGGGAGGACTCGTACAACGCAACTGCGATGGGGGATATGCTTTTGAAGCGGAACTCTACACCGAGGAGGGCGAGAACCTCTTCAGCAAAAAGCTCGATCGTCGAATCGTGGGCGCACCTTCGTCCTATCACGAATTCATCGATAGTATTCTTGAAGATCGGCAGCCGATGGCTTCGGCGGAGCAGGGGCTGAAGGTGATGAAGATCCTCGAGGGAATCTACAAGAGCGCCGAGACCGGGCGCGAGGTGCGCTATCGACGCTAGCTCGGAAATAAAATAAAAAGTCCGGCGGGATCTGATCACCCGCCGGACCGCAAAATTGTCCTCCCTGAACGAAGCCTATTTGTTGGGCTGCGGCGTGATGCGCAAATAGGGTTTTACTGCAGTGAAACCCTTGGGAAATTTTCCAGTGGCTTCTTCGTCGGAGAGAGCGGGAACCACGATGCAGTCATCGCCATCGGTCCAATTGACCGGGGTGGCTACTGAATGGTTGGCTGTCAGTTGCAGCGAGTCGATGACGCGCAGGATTTCGTCGAAGTTACGTCCGGTTGAGGCCGGATAGGTCAGGGTCAGTTTGACCTTCTTATCGGGGCCGATGACGAAGACCGAACGCACGGTCAAGTTGTCGAGCGCATTGGGGTGGATCATATCGTAGAGTTCGGCGACTTTGCGCTCGGGATCGGCGATGAGCGGAAAGTCGACTGCGGCGTTCTGGGTTTCGTTTATGTCGGGTATCCATCCGTTGTGGTCATCGACCGAATCGACGCTGAGGGCGATGGTCTTGACACCGCGTTTGGCGAATTCTGCACTGAGATTGGCGACCGCACCTAATTCGGTGGTGCAAACCGGAGTGAAGTCGGCTGGATGTGAAAACAGGACACCCCACGAATCGCCGAGCCATTGGTGAAAATTGACAGGACCCTGGGTCGTGTCGGCACTGAAATCGGGGGCTTCGTCTCCGAGGCGTATGGCCATGATCGTTCTCCATGCAAAAGGTTGGATAGATTAGAGCACTAAATTACTGAAGTCATAAGCGGTGTCAACCTGCGGCCAATAATCCTTTCAGATAGCGGGCGCTCTCTGCGATTGCAGCTTCAGTGCCCAATTCGGCAGAGGCTTGATGAATGGTGACAAAGCCTTGATAGCCGATCTCGCTCAGTGCATCGATCAGCGGGGCAAAATCGATGCCTCCTTGCTCCCAGATTGGAATTTGTCGAAATGGGACCCGGCCGCGGCACCAGGTATCGAGGTCGTCGGGGCCATCGGGTGTCAATAGCTGATTTTGCAGGTAGACATTGAAGATATGGGGGGCGAAACGACGGATGGTTTCCAAACCGTAGGCCTGGCCACAGAGTTCGAGATTGGCCGGTTCGTAGATCAGGCCGAAGTTGGGCCGGTCGATGCTTTGCAGGACTTCGAGCGATCGGTCGACTTCTTCGAAGAGACTTTTAGTGTGGCATTGGTGGGCCAGGCGGAGGTCGCGCTCGGCGGCTTCGTCGGCAGCGCGGCGAGACCAGGCGATATCCTCGTCGGTTTTGAGGCAGACGCGCAAGAGTGGCGCACCGAGTTGTTCAGCGAGGTCGAGGTAGGGGGTGATATTGCGCAGGGCGAGCGGTCCCTGATCGGAATTCTCGGGGATCGGGAAGTCGCCGGTCAGCATCGAGATGGCCAGGTGGTGTTGAGCGAGGAGAGTGCTGGCGGCGGCGACGACTTCAGCAGGGCTGTGGGTGCCGACCTGGGAAGCGCGCATACAGAGCGCCTGGTATCCGTAGTGGGCAGCGAGTGTCGCCAACTCCTCGAGGGTCATATTCGCTTCGCGCTTAGCCTGGAATTTTTCAGCGACGCGAACCGAAAGTGAAAGTTTCATAGGCTCCCTGGATCCATGGTTGAGCGGGGCGTTTAAGCAAAAAGATCATACCTGATCTTAATCTGCTAAAAGAAAGGACGTACAACAAATGAGCGGAATACTGAGGGTGGGGATAATCGCAATTCTCGTATGGGTTTCTTCGATGCCGGCTCAGGCCTGGTGGGGGGATGGACATGGGATTTTGACTCGAGCAGCGATCCTGGCCCTGCCGGAGGAGGTGCCTTCTTTTTTCAGGTCGGAGATCAATACGGCGAGCCATACAGTTTTTGACCCCGATCTCTTCAAGAATCGCGGCGCGTCGACCTTGTATCAGGCCGAGCACGGCGAACACTATTTCGATCTGGAATATCTGGAGGGGCGAGAGCTTCCGGACGGTCGTTATGATTTTATCGCACTCTGCCAGGACTTGGAACTCGATCCTCAACGAGTCGGGTTGGCGCCTTATGCCATCGTCGAATGGACCGAGCGGCTGGCGATAGCCTTTGCCGAGCACCGCAAGTGGCCGAAAAATAGTGCGGTGCAGCAGAAATGTATGGTCTATGCCGGCTTTGTCGCACACTATGCTGAGGATATGTGTCAGCCTTTGCACGCGACGGTGCATCACAACGGCAAGAAAATGGAGGACGGTACGGTGGTGGGCAAAGGGATTCACGAAAAGGTGGATTCGTCGGTAGAGCGTCTGGGTTTCGAGCCTCGGGATCTGGCAGCGGGGCAGGAACCGGCCGTCTTCGACTCGTTGATGGGATCGGTGGTTAACCAAATCGCGCGGAGCAATGAGTTGGTGGATGAGGTTTATGCACTGGGGGCCAAATGGGAAGAAGAGGACGATGCCCGGATGCGCAGTTTCGCCGAGGCCCGTGCGCGGGCGGCGGTGCATTTCACTTCTTCGCTCTACCTGACGGCTTGGCGAATTTCTGAAGGCCTGCGCTTACCGGAGTGGCTCGAGCGTTGAGAGGAAATTTCTGAATTGCCGCGTTATGCCAAACGGCGACCCCGGTAATTCTTCTATTCTAAAAGGCTCAAAGTGCAACGCTGAACCCCTCGGGGTCGTCCATCCCCTGGCTGAAGATCTGTGGCTCTATATCGAGACCGGCACCGGGGGTGTCCGGAACGTGGAGCTTGGAGTCCTGTAATCGCCAGCCTTCTTCGATCAGGCCGGGCATCTTAGCCGGTGCAGCTTCGAGGAGACAGAAATTGGGTATTGAGGCGGCGAAATGGGCGTGGTGATAGCGTTCGATATAGGAACCCCAGCAGTGGGGGGCGCAGAGCACGCCCCATTCTTCGAGCCGGGCCGAGGTGGCACGCCACCAGGTCAGGCCGAGTGCGCGGAAGTCGTGTTGTACTACGTCGATGAGTCCTTTTTCGACCATGTCGAAGAAGTTGGGTGGGGGCGCGAATTCTCCGTCGGCGATCAGCGTATCCCAATCGTTGGCGATGATATGGTCCTTAAGAGCCAGGTTGAGCGGAGCATCTTCGGCAAAGGGTTCTTCGAACCAGTAGATCCCTATATCGGCGCAGGCGTCCAAAAGGGCGATGGCGGTGTTGAGAGTGTTACCCATATTGGCATCGATGAGGATTTTGGCGTTGGGGCCGGCGGCCTCGCGCACGGTGCGGATAACCAATTCGTCGCGTTTTAATCCTTCGAGGATCGGCATCCAGCGGGCGCCACGGCCTATTTTGATCTTGAAGTTCTGGTAGCCGTATTCCCGGCCGGTCTGGACTTCGCGGTGGAAGAGATCTTTGACCTCGCTCTCGTCTTCTAATTCGAGATCGTCGATATAGATCGAGCCATCGTAGGTTTCGATCTGGCGTTTGCCGCGGGCTCCGAGCAGGCGGTAGAGAGGAAGTTCCATCATCCGAGCGACCAGATCCCAGAGCGGCAAATCGATATTGCGGCCGAGTGTGAGGCTGCCCTCGGGAAGGGCGAAAAGTTCGCTGATTTCCTTGCCGAGCAATTGCCGAGCTTCCTCTTTACCAATCCGTGCCCAGCCCAGGCCCCAGGATCCGTTGTCGCAGTGGATCTTGACGACGGGATCGGTGAGTTTCGCACCATGGGTAGGTATCCGGGCGTTAAAGCCGATAGTGCGCGGTCGGGTACCGCGCAGGATGCATTTTTCAATGCGGGTGATTTTTCCTTGGGGTACTTCGTGCACGATTGAGCCCTTTCTCAAGGTGGAGGCGCGAGGCCCTCGCCGTTCCACAAATGGGTTTCTGGCCAGTAGGCCGACCATCCGAACCACATCGAATTATAAGCTGGGAGCTGTTTTAGTTGTGCTCCTTCGAGTGGGCCGGAGAGGGCCCGGCCAAGCATATTCCACTCGCTGCCGGTCTGCTGGTCTACCAGCGACAAAGGCAGGTCGTTTCTTCGTTCGAGTGCGCGGAAACTCAGGGTTCGGTTATCCAGCACTCGGCTATAGGGGATGGCCGTGGCGGTCTGCTGGTCGTAGACTACGAGTATCGCCGTGTCTGCGATGTGGTCGTTGATTACCGCACTGTCGGGCATCCTGTCGAAGGGATAGGCTTTGCTCTCTCCGGCGCAGCGCAGTCCCAGGACCATTGCTTTGGTCGCCAGTTTTTCGCTCGCTCGCGATGTGGTCGGAGCAAAAATAATCATCTGGTGGTTGCTGCGGTAGTCCGCGTAGGGATAGTGCCCATAGGTCTCAAGGGGGTAGAGATCTTGGATATAAGAGGGATAGTGTTCGAGGCCGGTTGCCGCCTGGGCGATGGTGGTGCCGGGGTACATTTTGCGCCATAGCTCCCAGGTAGTCTCGATAACGGGCAGGAGTTCGAGCGTTTGTCCCTGGTACTCGCCGCTGATTCCGGCGTAGATCATCTGCGGGTAGAGCGTCTCCTCATCGCGGCGATCGTACAGGACTAGGTTGCTGTTGATGAGCAAGCCGGAGACGCCGAATTCGATTTGTGAAGTGTCGGGGGCCGTGGCATCGAAGACCAGGCCGGTTGCGGTCAGTGGGCAGAAGGTGACAGTGATATATCGGCCGCCGAGTCGATCGTTGATTACTTCGTGCTTCCAGCCGAGGTTGTGCGGGTAGGCTCTGGCCGTGCGTTGTACGACGACGCCGAGGATCTGGTCGGTATCGGAAAGGTACTGGGCTTCATCGGGGGCGACCGCTACGGGGTTGGTCATGGCCGGTATACCGTCGCGGGGCACGCCGCCCGAGCGGAGGTGACCGGGCAGTTCGGAGAGCCGATCGTATATATCGGCGTGGAGAACTAACGGGAAGAGGATCAGGGCCAAAAAGATCACGGTGGTTATCCGTTGGCGATTCGAGCCGGACCGGAGACGATTTGCTCGGTAATGAACCTGGTGAATTAGCTTCGCGAAAATACTCACGCGAAGTCGTCGCTCATACGGTCACTGACTATTTCGCTTGAGTAGAGCGCCTGATCTGCTTCGACTAGGATCTGATCTCCGCGCAGAATCTGGTTCGGCGTTCGGCATTTGACGCGCGAGGGATAGCGCTCCCGCAGTTCGGCCACTTGCCGTTCGCGCAGGGCTTCGGCCGCATCGAAGCTGAAACCGCTCATAACCGCATCTTTTAAATTTCTCAGGTCGGTCGCGACTTCACTTTCCGCGCCAGTGGCGATATTGACTTGTTCATTCGGGTCCTTAGACAGGTCAAAGGCCAGATCTTCGCAATCGCGGAAGGCTACATATTTATAGCGCTCATTGCGAATCATGCGAAATTCGGTGCCCGGGCCCCAGCGGGGGGAGAGCGATTCGGTGATGACGCCGGGGCGAGCGGCAAGCGCAGGGCAAGAATCTCCGCGCAGGGTCGGGCTGAGGTCTACACCGTCAAGATCGTTGGGTAGTGGGGTGGCGGTCAGGCCGCAGAGGGTGGGGTAGAGGTCGGCGAGACTGGTCGGGGCCGCGATGGCACGGGGATTGAGTTCGCCGCACCGGTGCTCGGGAAGGGAGACGATTAGCGGTACTCGTGCCGAGGCCTCGTGCCAGGTATTTTTCCAGAACAGTCCATGCTCGCCGCAGAGTTCTCCATGGTCTGATGTATAGATGATCGCCGTGTTTTCGAGCAGACCATCGCGTTCGAGTACTGCGAGGAAGTCGCCCAGCATTTCATCTAAGAAGTCGACACAGGCGAAATAGGCGGCTCGCGCCTTGAGCATTTCCTCTTCATCGATTTCCTCTGTGCGAAAACCTTCGATCGCGCCCAGAGTCATCGGGTGGTTGGCGCTGTCGCCGCTGCGCTGCACGCGCGGTGTGGTCACGCCGGTGGGATAATAGCGGTCGAAGTGCCGGCTGGGGGCGGTCAGTGGAAAGTGGGGCCGAGAGAAGGATGCGTAGAGCAGCCAGGGCTGCTCGGGATCCTGGTAGCGTTGTTGGCGCAGCCAGGCCGTGGATTCGCGGATAGTCACCTGTTCTTGGAGTTGCGACTCCGGGATCTGGCTCAGACCGGCATCGGCGGTGCGGGAGCGGAGATCCATCCCGGGAAGCCGACCCCCTTCCTCGTAAATGTCGAGCGGGTCGAACTGATGGGCACAGGGGCCGCCGAAGTCGCCATAGGGACGGTGCTGGAAACCGGCGAATTGACGCGAACCTCCAAGGTGCATCTTACCAACACTACAGGTGGCATAGCCGTGTCGATCCAAGTGCTCGGCGAAGGTTGGAATTTCCGGCGGCAGGATGGAACCGTTGCTCCAGGCTCCGCAGCGGTGTGAGTGCTGTCCGCAGAGCATGGCAATCCGGCTGGGGCTGCAGAGCGGCATCTGGCAGTAGGTCGATTCGAAGTGAGTGCCCTGGGCGATGAGAGCGTCGAGGGTCGGTGTATGGCAGGGCTCGCCACCATTTTCGAGCGATCGAGCAGAGAGAAAGCGATAGGAATGTTCGTCGCTGTGAAGCAAGAGAATATTAGGACGGTCTGCCATTGGACACCTCTGAGAGGAAATTGATATGCATAAAGAACGTTTAGCAATCGGAGATAGAGTCGCAGATTGAGACTATAGAAGCAAGTGCTGATCGATTGACACCGCATTCTCCGAGTATCCGGTCCGGGGTGATCGGCTTAACTTCGCAGGGGAATGAATGTAAATTAATATGGTTAGTTTCTAAGTACCGGAATCGAGTAGATGAAAAAAATCGCTCAATATATTTTCAGTATCGGTCTGACGGCAATCTTCGCCTATCTGGCTTTTGCCGAGGTCGAATTTTCTGCACTGTGGCAGGCGATCCTGACGGTAGTCCCGCAGAGCATTGTCGTGATCGTGACGATTACGCTGATGAGAATAGGGCTGCGTGCCTGGCGGTGGCAGTTCATGATGCGCAGCTTCGCGGACCATATTGGGTATGTGGTTACCTGTCTGGCTGTTGCGGTTTGTTATGCGGCTAATGTAGTTGTGCCGCGTTCGGGGGATCTGCTCCGCGCAGTTTTGCTTGGTTGGTCGGATCGAGCTCCACTGGAGCCGATGCTGGGATCAGTTGCCTTAGAACGGATTTTCGATGTGTTGCTCCTAGTGATATTCGCCTGGGGCGTTTTTGCATTTATGATGCCGGCGCAGATAGAGGCTTATCCCGAATTGAGGTGGTCGATTCCGCTGGGGGTCGCTGGGGGGCTGCTGCTGCTGGGTTTAATGGGTTTATTTGCCGCCGGACGTTTTGGTCTGGTGCTTCGATGCGCAGCGTGGATCTCGCCGCGGCTAGAGGCGTTAGTCGCGCCGCGGCTAGCTGCTTTTTCCCGGGGGATGGGGTCTTTGCGGAGCCCGCTGGATTTTGCCGTTATTGCGGGGGTCTCGTTAGTTATGCACCTCAGTTATGCGTGTGTGATCTATGCTGGTTTTTGGGGGCTGGGTTTGGTCGAGGGCTATGGAGTTGGAGTCGAAGCGGCACTCTTGACCGTAGTTTTCTCGGCAGTGTCTTTTTTCGTGCCTGCGCCAGCGGGGATCGGACCGTACCATTTCTTCTTTAAAGAAGCACTGGTCGTCTTTTACGCCGTACCGCCGACGGAGGCTCTGGCTTGTGCGACCGTTGTTCATGCGACCTTTAATTTGACCTATTTAGTCGTTGGAACTGGGGCCGCTATTGCAGTCCAGGGCCGCCGTTGGTTCCAAGATCGACACGGGGGAAATCCTGGTTAGCTCAATGATCGATCGTTCTATTTGGGGTATTTTACCTTGTTTTCAGCGCTTAATAAGGGTAGGTTGGAGGTTATTTGCAAGGAGTTTTGAAGCGATGGTTTATCTAGTGCTCTTGTTATTGATCTGGCAAGGTACAGGGGATGCCCAAACGCTTGAGTTGCACCAGGTCGGCCGTGGCGAGTTGGGCGAGGTCGATATCGCAGTCGTCGCTGATTTAGGTGACGCCAGGGTCAGCGGTATCAGCTTTTATGTCGCAATACCGGAAGGTGCTTTTGCGGTGTTGGGATCGGAGCGCCCCTTCTCTCAGGGACCACTGCTGGCGCCGGCGATGGAGTTCGCCAATACGACGATGTCCAGCACGGAAGCTCTTGGCGGGCCCGTCGGTATGGTTCTCCTTCCTTATGCGGCGGTGCGGGGCCCTGGTGCCGACCGGGGTCGTAGTGGGCGGGGTATCGCCGCCCGTTTCACCTTGCTCCCACTGGGATCAGGGCCGAGTTGGGTGCGCTTGATCAGTACTCCGATCTACGAAGCCAAACTGGTTTTGGACGATGGCTTAGGCGAAGAGCCGTTTCGAGTTCTGGGCGATATCGAGTTGGCTGGTTCCAAAGTACAACGGAGCAAAAGCGCCCCAGATGGTCAGCGCACTTGGGGTAGGATTAAAACCATTATCGCCGCACCCTAATGGGAAGCACCGTCGAGAAAGGAAGATAGAATGAATGCTGCACCGCAGGATATCCGGCCCGGTTGGGACGAATACTATATGAGGATCGCGATGGCGGTGAGGGCGCGCGCAAATTGTATAGGCAATCGCGTCGGGGCTATTTTGGTGCAGAACGATCGGATCATTTCGACTGGCTACAACGGTACGCCGCACAATATGGTCAATTGTCTCGACGGGGGCTGTGACCGCTGTGCCCATCGCGAAAAATACGAGTCGGGCAAGGACTACGATCTCTGCATCTGCGTTCACGCCGAGCAAAATGCGCTTCTTTCGGCCGCTCGTTTTGGCATTGCTACGGAGGGTGCGGTGATTTATTCGACGATGCGGCCTTGTTTCGGTTGTACGAAGGAAATTCTCCAGGCTAGCATTAATGCAGTCTACTATCTCCACGATTGGGTCTATCCCGATCATACCAAACAGACGAGCTACAGCGATTTACAGTCCTTTGTGCCCGGGGGGGTCAATAAGGTCGTGATCGATGATCCAGGTGCAGCTTGGGCTGTTTCGGCGTTGCGCGAGGGAACCTAGACGATTTAGATCGCGATCTGTTTTACTGCTTGGACAAGCCAGCTACTTTTTTTACTATCTATCCCTATCTATATGCAGGGGGAGTCCATTTATGCGCGGTGTTTTCGTCTTTGGTTTGGGTCTCTTTGCGTTGCGTAGCGTCTTTGGGGAACCGGTTGCGGTTTTGACTGTGGCCGACAGACCAAAGATTGATGGGATATTAATCGAGTGGGGGGCACCCGAGCGGATCTCTATTGTCCCTGGTGGAGACCGCGTCGGAGTTCGCGGGGCCTTTAACGGCGAAACAGACCACGAGGCCGATATCTATCTGATGTGGGATGCCGACTATATCTATATAGCGGTAGCGGTCGTTGATGATATTGCAGATATCGGCCGAATTGCCCCTGGCAAAAACGAGTGGCGCGGACCTTCTGGCGAGCGCAAGGACATCATGTTTTACTACGACCATCTGAAGATTTTTCTGCGCGGTCCGGATAGGCCGCTGGGGCATACTGTCTGGCTGAGTCCGGCTGCTGGCTCGCCCTACCTATGGGGAGGCATGCAGCGCGGCAAAAACTCAGAACAGATACCCATCAAAGCCGGTGGCGCTATGCGGGATAGTCTCTATACCTTTGAAGTGGCTATTCCCTGGATCTGGTTGGATTTCTATCCCCAGCCCGATATGGTGCTCGACGCTCTTTTCTTATTGCCGGATTCCGATCTTCCAGGACGGGAAGTCCGCAAAAAGGTGTATCAGAGCAATAAATGGATCTGGTGGAAGGGGAGAGTACAGCTCAAGGGGCGGCCGCCGGGTTTGCGGGAACTGAAGAAGACGGAGGTGATCGAAGAGATCGCACGACAATCTCGCGAGATTGTCGTGCCGAAAGTCGAGGTTGTCCCCGAGCCCGAACCTGAAGAATCAGGTCTTGCAGAAGAGCGAGTTCTTGCCAGGCGGACGAGTCGGGATACTCTCAGTGCAGCAGTGGATGAGGCAGTCGATACAGAGGGTGGAGTTGCTGCACAAAGCGTGTCGGTGACCGCGCTTAGAGCCCGGCTGAACAGGCGCCTGTTGGCTCGGGAGGATCGCGTAGAAGTGGCTCCGGCCTGGATTCGTGAACTCAATGACGATCGGGGAGTCTCCGGCGCTCAGGTCGACTCGCTCTACCACCGATTGGCGCAAACGCTTCAACGCTTGACCGATGCTAGAATTAATACGCGTACTGACGGTCTGGTCATGGATATTGCCGAATACGCCGGGACCTGGCGAGCCCAGGCCCAATATTTTTTACAAAAATTGCTCGAGAAGACCCTGGCCGATATCCGGGCCGAAGAGGGGCCACTACCGCTTGAGATCACTCGGGCGGCTGCAGAGGTTGATGTGGATGGTGCTAAGGCTCTGAAATTGGTACGGGCCCTATGTCGCCAGACGCTGGAAGTGTATTTAGAAGGAAAGGTCGCTCTCTCCGAAACCTTGATCGACAAGGCGCGGCGACGGGCTGGTCTCTCCAAAGACGAGGCGCAGTCTTTGCTCGTGGCGCTAGTGCGCGAAAAAGATTAAGTCTTTGTGTTCAGCGTTGGAATCCGAGTAGGTCATGGGGAGATCCTCAATGCGAAGACACCGATGGAATTTTGCACAAACCCTTTATCCGTGAAGAGCCGATGAAGAACATCCACCAGATCCTGTATAGCACAGGGCGTTCAGAGTAATATACTATGCCGGTATTTACAATCGAATATTTGCATCAGGTCGGCACGTCGATTTTCAGCGCTGCCGGTGCGTCGGAGGCGGCGGCAGGGGTAGTTGCCGGCCTGCTGGTCGATGCCAATCTAGTAGGGCACGATTCCCACGGCGTCATTCGTATTCCCCAATATATCAGTACGGTAGAGCAGGGAGAAATTGTACCCGATGCTCCGATTGAAGTCGTGCGTGAGACCACAGTATCTGCGGTTTTAGATGGCCATTGGGGTTTTGGACAGGTCGTCGTCAATCAGGCGGTCGAATGGGGAATGGAACGGGCTGGTCGCTACGGGGTTGCGGCCGTGACCGTAAAGAATGCCAATCATATTGGTCGTTTGGGCAGCTATATGGAACGCGTTGCTGGTGCAGGGATGATCGGTTTACTCTGTGTCAATTCGCACGGCGGCGGTGCAAGCGTGGCACCCTGGGGGGGGCAGGCAGGTCGTTTGAGCACCAATCCTCTGGCAGCGGGATTGCCAAATGGCGGCGGTGGAGCTTTGGTACTGGATATGACCACCAGCGTGGTGGCCGAGGGCAAAGTGCGGGTCAAGCGCAACCGGGGTGAACAATTGCCCGAGGGATGGATTGTCGATGCTGCTGGGCGGCCATCGACCCACCCGGGGGATTTTTACGACGAGCCGCGCGGGAGTCTCTTGCCTTTCGGAGGATCTATGGGGCACAAGGGGTATGGCTTGGGGGTGGTAGTGGATATTCTGGCCGGGGCATTGAGTGGGGCTGGGGCGACACGGGGCAGGAAGCTGCGAATTGGCAACGGCTGCTTTCTGCTGGTGATCGACCTCGAACGCTTTCAGCCCCAGGCTGAATACGGGGACCAGGTCAAAGCTTATATCGCCTATCTTAAGGCATCGCCTAAGGCCGAGGGCTTTACCGATATTCTGATGCCTGGCGAATTGGAGGAACGCGAGCGGGAAAAACGGCGCGATGGCATTTTTGTCGAGGAGGAGACCTGGGCCCAGATCCTGGATTGTGGTCGTGGGGTTGGGGCAATATTACCAGAACCGATACCGTGAGTGCAGGATCGATGCACGCATCGCTTGGGGATTGATACTGGGCGATAGGGTTCGCGTCGTCGATGGCTGGTTCTCCGATTGGTCTTTGTGCGGAGATGGTCGATGTGTGACGAGCCCTTCCCGGTTATGGTCGCTCCCAATCACTCTATTCACAGCAGATATCGATCTTTAACTTTTATTTTTCAAACCGAAAGGGTTCTTGATGAAAGCATCGGATCTCTTTGTCGAAGCTTTGGAACACGAGGGTGTTGAATTCCTCTTTGGTATCCCCGGAGAGGAAAATCTCGATCTACTCGAATCGTTGCGCTCCTCGCAAAAGATCAAGCTGATTCTCAATCGCCACGAACAGGCAGCTGGTTTTATGGCTGCTACCTATGGCCGTCTAACAGGCAAAACGGGCGTCTGTATGTCGACGCTAGGGCCGGGGGCGACCAATTTTGTCACCGCAGCAGCTTACGCTCAACTCGGTGCGATGCCGATGCTGATGATCACCGGTCAGAAGCCGATCAAATCGAGTAAGCAGGGCCAGTTCCAAATTGTCGATATTGTCGAAATGATGCGTCCCCTGACCAAGTACACACACCAAATTGTCAGCGGTGAGAGCATAACGGCCCGGATTCGCGAGGCTTTTCGCGTCGCCGAAGAGGAACGGCCTGGAGCGGTGCACCTGGAACTACCCGAAGATATTGCCCGTGAAGAGACAGCCAAACGTCTCTTTCCCAGAGCCGGGATCCGCCGTCCGATCCCCGAAGAAAAGGCGATCGCGAGGGCTGCGTCGATGATCGAAGCGGCTCGGAGTCCTTTGCTGCTCATCGGCGCGGCGGCCAATCGCAAGCGCACATCCAAGATGCTCTTCAATTTTATCCGCGATACCGGCATTCCCTTTTTCACCACCCAGATGGGCAAGGGGGTTGTCGACGAACGCCATCCGCTTTTCCTGGGCAATGCTGCGCTCTCAGCCAACGACCCATTGCACTGCGCGATCTCGCGGGCCGATCTGATTATCAATGTCGGCCACGATGTCGTGGAGAAGCCGCCGTTCTTTATGGGCGGCGATGACCTGGAAGTCATCCATATCAATTTTTCTTCGGCAGCGGTAGATCCGGTTTATTTTCCACAATTGGAGATTGTCGGCGATATCGGCAATAGCATCTGGCAATTATTGCTGCGGATTGATAGACAGAGAAATTGGGACTTTAGTTATTTTGCGAAGGTTAAAGAATGGCTCGATCAGATCCGCGATTCCGAGGTTGACGATCCAGGCTTTCCAGTCGGGCCGCAGCGGCTGGTCGCCGATGTGCGCCGGGCGATGCCCGATGATGGGATTATCTGCCTCGATAACGGGGTCTACAAGATCTGGTTTGCACTCAATTATCGCGCTCATGCGCCGAATACGGTCTTGTTGGACAACGCGCTGGCGACGATGGGAGCCGGGTTGCCCTCGGCGATGGCTGCGCGTCTCGTCGAGCCCGACAAAAAGGTTATGGCGATCTGCGGCGACGGTGGCTTCATGATGAATTCGCAGGAGTTGGAAACGGCCGTGCGCTTGGATATGGATCTGGTGGTACTCGTGCTCAGGGATGATGGCTATGGCATGATCAAGTGGAAGCAGGCCGATATGGGTTTTGAGAACTGGGGGTTGGACTACGGTAATCCAGATTTCGTCAAATACGCTGAAAGCTACGGAGCTCATGGGCACCGAATTGAGTCGACAGCGGAGCTGCTCCCGGTGCTCAATACCTGCTTAGATGCCCGAGGAGTGCATCTGATCGAGGTGCCGGTCGATTACTCGGGAAATCATCACCTTCTGGAAAAGGAACTGGTCTGTCCAGAATGAAGACCGACTCCGGATGGTGTATATATATGTCCGATGGTGCTTTTGATTTAGCCGATGTGGTATCGTTAGAGGAGTTTATTTAGGTGGGTGTCGTCGAGGGGTTGGTGCAGATCGCCGGCAACTCCGCACTCGATGTGTTGGTACGCGATATAGAGGCGCTGGATGTCGCCGCGCAGGATGCCTGGGGTGCAAATGTCCAACTCCTATCGCAGCCAATTAGTGCGGTGCTGGGTGGGTGTGGTGCCGCGCCGGCCTATGTGCTGGGTCGGTTGGGGATGAGAGTGGTACTCAATACCAATCTCGGAAGCGATATCTGGGGCCATATGCTCATCCGATGGCTTGAGGAGGTCGGGGTCGAAGTCCTGCCTTCCCGAGATGATGCGAGCGCGGTACACGTTATTGCGCTGGATCCAAATGGTCGTCGTCGCTCTTTTTACTATGCCGGATCGAGGGTGGATTGGGAGCGTACTTTGGAGAGTGAGACTCCGGAGTGGTTTTTTGCTTCGGGCTACGGTAAGGTCCAGTCCCGAGATCTTGAGGACTTACATCGAATCTGCACTGAGCTACGCTGCCACGGTACCCGGATATTTTTCGATCCGAGTCCCTGGTTCGTCGGTCGAGTCGGGGTGGAGGCCATGCATGCGTTCTGGGCAGAGGTCGACTGCCTCTCAGCGACAGAGGAGGAACTGGCCGAGTGGGAAACGGGTGGGAATTATCAGGTTTGGGCCGAGGGGGCGCTGGCAAAGGGAGTGGATAAGGTGGTGGTAAAACGCGGTGCGAAAGGCGCATTCTTCGCTCAGCGCAATGGTCGCTGCGGTCAGGTTGAAGTCGAACCGGTCGCGGGGGCGAATACGGTGGGGGCGGGAGACAGCTTCAATGGCCGGTTGGTTTACGGCCTGGTTCGAGGGGAAGAATTGGAAGTGGCAGTGGGGGCGGCTGCCCGTCTGGCTACCCGAGTTGTTCGCGGTGGGCGTGGAGTTTTGGGATTGGATGAGTGAAGGCGCGTTGGTGCGAGCTTGTTGTACCCGGATTTCCTTTTGCCGATTTTAATGAAAATCACAAAGCTACGGATAGAATTCTATGAGCGATCAACCTAATATTCTCGTTGTGATGACCGACCAGCAGCGCGCGACAGCGAGCCATTTATACGGGAATACCTTCTGTCATACCCCTGCGATGCAGCGCCTGGCCGAGGAGGGCGTACTCTTTGAAAATGCGATTACGCCGCATCCGCTCTGCGTGCCGGCGCGGATCTCGTTTTGGACTTCGCAATTTCCCCACTCTCACGGAGGGCGGCGCAATCAGACCTTGATGCCGGCCGGGGCCGAGCACGTCTGGAGGATTTGGAAAGAGGCTGGTTATACCACTGGTCTGATCGGCAAAAATCACTGTTTTCAAACGGAAGAAGACCAGGCGCTTTTCGACGTGTGGAATATCTTTACTCACGGCGGAGGTTCCGAGGGGGCGCAGACACGGGGTATGGACTGGTTTCGCCCCCCAGAGGGGCGGCAGAAAGTTGCCGAGGCGCATCGGGACCTAGACCATCAGAATCCCCGTTTCAGCTATGGGACATCCGATTTGCCGCTGGAAGATCACTCCACGGGGCTTATTGCCGGGCAGACCACGCGATTTATCGAAAAGCATAAAGACGAGCCTTTTGCGCTCTGGGTTTCTTTTCCCGACCCGCACGAACCCTGGCTTTGCCCCGCGGAATACGCGGCGCTTTTCCCCCCCGAAAAGATCGAATTGCCGCCCTGGCGCGATGGCGAATTCGACGATCCGTGTGCCCCTGAGCGCAACCGTGCGCTCTACCAGATGCTGGGTGTTCGCGACGACCCGCTTGAGGAGGTCTACGGAGTGATGGCCTCTTATTTCGGCATGGTGCGTTTCATCGACGATGCGTTGGGCCAAATTCTCGATAAACTGGCTGATTTGGGGTTGCGGGAGAATACGATTGTAGTCTTTTGTTCGGATCACGGCGACTTTATGGGAGAACATGCGATGCAGTGCAAGGGAGGGGTCTTCTATGACAGCCTGACTCGAGTGCCCTTGATTCTATCCTGGCCTGGGCAAGTCGCGGCCGGAGTTGCTGACGGAAGCATGGCCAATTTGATTGATGTCGTGCCGACGCTCCTGTCATTACAGGGTCTAACACCGCCGCGTGCGATGCAGGGGATGCCATTGCCCACGGTGACCGAGACCGCACCCAGGGATGCGACCTTTTCTGAGTACGGAAGCGGGGGGCCGCTCTTTACGCTGGCGGATTTAGAAAAGCAGCCAAAGCCATGGGGGCGCAAAACTCTTATCGATACACTGCAGTGGCGCGAGGCGGCTGGGCGCTGCAAGATGGTTCGGACTCCCGAGTGGAAATACGTGCACGACTCGATGGGAGATCGCGACGAACTCTACGATCTGCTAAACGATCCGCATGAATTGGAGAATGTGGTGGAGGAGGAGCAATATAGCGGTGTACTGGCGGAATTGCGCTTGCGGCTGGCCGATTGGAGCATCGACACCGAGGACTCGCCGCCGGTGCCCCTGCCCGATCCCGAGCAGTACCAACTGAATTGAAAGAGAGTCGGATCTGGCCGGCCATGTGAATCTTGTAACCGGCAGTCGGCTGGCCGTAATTTCGTTTTATAAAAGGAGTTAGATTCTGAGCAATTTTTACGAACGTTCGACAATCGTCCACGAACACTTGCGTGGTAAAATTGGGGTGTTCAACAAAATTCCAATCGAGTCGCAGGACGATCTCTCGATCGCCTATACCCCCGGTGTGGCCGGCCCCTGCATGAAGATTGCCGCAGATGGCGCTCTGGCCCGTGAGTTGACAATCAAGCGCAACGCGGTGGCGGTGGTCACCGACGGCTCGGCGGTGCTGGGACTGGGTAATATTGGCCCACTGGCGGCGCTACCGGTGATGGAGGGTAAAGCACTGCTTTTTAAGGAATACGCCAACATCGATGCTTGGCCGATCTGTCTCGATACTCAGAATTCCGACGAGATCATCGAGACGGTGCGGCGGATCGCACCGGTCTTCGGGGGAATAAACCTCGAGGATATCGCCGCACCGCGCTGTTTTGAAGTCGAGGACCGCCTGCAGGATCTGGGAATTCCGGTATTCCACGACGACCAGCACGGCACGGCGGTCGTCCTCCTGGCCGGTTTGCTCAATGCTTGCCGAATACTCGGTCGCGATCCGGCTGAATTGCGGGTGGTAATCAGTGGCGCCGGGGCGGCGGGCACCGCGATTGCCCAACTCTTGCGCTGCGTCAACTTCGATCAGAGCACTTGTGTGCCGGTCGAGGACGTGGTCGTATGCGATTCGCAGGGTGCGATTCACAAGGGCCGCGAGGGGCTCTCTCCGGAAAAAGAAGCCTTGCTCAGCTATACCAACCGCCACGATCGCTCGGGCACGGTGCATGAAGTTCTTGAGGATGCTGATGTTTTTATCGGAGTCAGCAAAGGTGGATTGCTCGAGGGCGGTGACATAAAGCGGATGGCGCCAAAGCCGATCATTCTGGCGATGGCCAATCCAGAGCCCGAGATCATGCCCGATATAGCACACGCGGCCGGGGCGGCGATCGTTGGTACCGGTCGCAGCGATTTTCCCAATCAGGTCAATAATGTCCTGGCTTTTCCCGGTATTTTTCGCGGCGCGCTCGATGCTGGGGCTACTGCTATAGATGGCACGATGAAGCTGGCGGCAGCTCATGCTCTGGCCGATGCTGTTGCGACTCCGGTCCCAGAACAGATTCTGCCCCAGCCGATGGACCGCACGGTCGCACCGCTGATTGCCGAGGCCGTGCGTCGTGCCGCTATTGGGATGTCGTAATAGCTCTTGACATAATTCCCGATCTGCCGGTACTTTGTAATAATGGAATAGCACTGAATTCGGGGACCGTTTTAGAAGAACTCTCTCCCTCCGGTTGCATTTGCACGCTAGTTCGTAATGAGTCGGATAGAGAAGAGATACTTGCTCTTCGCCGACTCGACTACCACGGTGCCTACGTGTCCCGGATAGGTTGACGGCTTCAGGATACGTGCGAATTTTCTCCCCGCTGTCGACCAAGCGACAGGGGGGTTTTTCATGCTAAGGAGCGCATCATGTTGATCAAAGTGCCCGAGGGGCAAGACATTGAGTACGCCGGTGAAGGTACGCTCAAAGAGATCCTCGTCGAAGAAAACAAGGGTCTATTGAAACAATATATTGCCGCCCGCTCTGGCGACGATCGCGTGGATTTTCACACCCAGCTCAGCGCCGAAGCAGAGGTCGAACTCATTGCTTGGGATTCGGACGAAGCCGCCTGGATCTACCGCCATAGCATGTCGCATGTTTTGGCACAGGCGGTGTTGCGCCTTTTTCCACAGGCGCAGCTGGCAATCGGTCCGGCGATTGATGATGGATTCTATTACGACTTTGACGTAGCCGAACCCTTTACGCCCGAGGATTTGAAGAGTATTGAGCGGGAGATGAAGCGGATTATCAAGCAGAACCACAAGTTCGAGCGTATCGATGTATCGCGCGAGGAAGCAGCAGATCGAGTTGCGGATGCGGTCTACAAAAAAGAGATTCTCGATGATTTATCGGGTGAAGAGAGACTCTCCTTTTACCAGGATGGCGAGTTTGTTGATCTGTGTCGGGGGCCGCATATGCTGGGTACCGGTCAGGTCAAACACTTTAAACTTTTGAGCGTGGCCGGGGCCTACTGGCGCGGCGATGAGAGTCGCAAGATGTTGCAGCGGATCTACGGTACCGCCTTTGCGACTCGCGAGGCATTGGATGAGCACCTGCAAATGCTCGAGGAGGCTCGGAAACGGGATCATCGCAATGTGGGCAGGGAACTCGAGTTGTTCACCTTTGATGATGAAGTTGGCCCGGGACTGCCGCTGTGGTTGCCCAATGGTGCAGTGCTGATTGATGAGTTGGAAAAATTGGCCAAGGAGACCGAGTATCGGGCTGGTTATCAGCAGGTGCGCACACCTCATATCTGTAAGGAATCTATGTATCTGCGCAGTGGGCATTTGCCCTACTATGCGGAGTCGATGTACCCTCCGATGGAAATGGAGGGGGTCAAGTATTATCTCAAGCCGATGAATTGTCCGCACCATCACAAAATATATGACGCCGCTCCGCGTTCGTATCGGGATCTGCCCATTCGCCTGGCCGAGTACGGCACCTGTTATCGCTATGAGCAGTCGGGTGAGCTCTTCGGATTGATGCGGGTGCGCTCGCTGCAGATGAACGATGCGCATATCTACTGTACGCTCGACCAGTTCGAGGAAGAGTTCTTAGCCGTTTGTCATATGTATTTGCACTACTTCGAGCTTTTCGGCCTGGAGAACTACCTGATGCGTTTCAGCACCCACTCGCCGGAGGGGTTGGGTAAGAAGTACGTCGACGATCCTGAAAAGTGGGCTCGTACCGAAGATATGGTGCGCAGGGCGATGGAAAAGGGAGGAATCAACTACGAAGAAGTATCCGACGAAGCTGCCTTCTACGGTCCGAAGATCGATGTCGAAGTATGGAGCGCGATCGGGCGGCAGTTCAGTATCGCTACCAACCAAGTGGACTTTGCCGTTCCCGGCAATATCGGCCTGGTTTATACCAATGCCGAGGGTGAGGAAGAAACGCCGATCTGCATTCACCGGGCGCCGCTGGGCACGCACGAGCGCACCATCGGTTTTCTGATTGAGCACTACGCCGGGGCTTTCCCGGTGTGGCTGGCACCGGTCCAGACTGTGGTTTTGCCGATCGCCGAGCGCCATGCCGAGTACGGAGCCCAGGTGCACAAGCAGCTTTTCGATGCCGGGATTCGCACCGAACTCAATGCGGCTAGCGAGACGCTCAACAAGCGGATCCGCCAGGCGCAGACCCGCAAGGTGCCCTATATGCTGATTGCCGGCGACCGCGAGGTCGAGGATGGACAGGTCTCGGTTCGCCTGCGCTCAGGAGAGAATCTCGATCCGCTGCCGATCGCGGATGCGGTCGCGATGATTGAAGAGAAGATTGCAGCCAAGGCTGAAATATAGGACATAGACGCGCTGGGAATCTGCGCGGGAAGACTTTATCCTGAATTCCAATGGCATTTTTCCGTCGCACTCGCTATATCGCCGACATCTTCTGGCAGTTTCGCTACTACTTGCTCTGCACCGGATTGGCGTTGGCCTTCTGGGATACGAGCTTGATCAAACCGTTTCGATTCTTTGTAGTCTTGGTCCACGAGATCAATCACGCGACAGCGGCGATTCTGACCGGAGGGGAGGTCGTAGAGATTCGCACCCATTGGGACGAGTCGGGACATACGCTGGCTCAGGGGGGGATCTATCCGATCATCAGTGCGGCGGGGTACGTGGGATCGGCCTTGCTGGGGGCCTTGCTGATTTACACCGGTCTCTATCCGCAACTGCAGCGCTTTGTATTGCTGGGCATCGGTGCTGTCTGCATGGGGATGACAATGCTCTATACCCCTCTGGGGGGGCTCGATTTCGGATTGGGGATTGGCGGAGGGTTGGGCCTTTGTGCAATGGCGATCAAGTCGCGGCGGATGGCGCGGATCGGATCGGTGTGGATGGGGGTTATGCTCAGTCTTTATAGTCTTCACGATTTTCGCACCGATCTATGGTACCATACGGAGCTGACCGACGCCGGGCTTTTGTCGGACTATTGGGGCTTGGATCCGATGCAGACTCCATATTTGGCGTATTTGATCGCCCTGAGCTGGGTATTGCTCTCGCTGGCGTGTCTGTACAGGGCGATGCGGGCTCTGGTCCGTAAAAAGAAAGCTTGAGCATCGAGGGATATAGTTGGTGGTGAACCCTCCACCGCGGTACAATAATTTTCGATTGCGGCGTCAGCCGAAAGGAGAACGCGGACCTATGAGAATGAGCCGTCTTTTCAGTCAGACTTTGCGAGATCTGAGCGCCGATGCGGAGGTAGCCAGTCACCAGCTTCTATTGCGGGCGGGATTTATGCGTCAATTGGCCAGCGGCATCTTCAGCTATTTGCCGTTGGGACATCGGGCACTGCGCAAGGTCGAAGAGATCATCCGCCGGGAGATGGACGCGATCGGAGGACAGGAGATTACGATGCCGGTAGTGCATCCGGCCGAAATCTGGCAGCAGACGGGTCGATGGTACGAAGTCGGTTCGGAGATGAGCCGCTTTCAGGACAAGAACGACCGCGATATGGTCTTGGCGATGACCCATGAGGAAGTGGTTGCCGACCTGGTCAGTCGCGAGATAAAATCCTACAAGCAACTCCCCCAGCTGGTCTACCAGATCCAGACCAAATGGCGGGACGACCCCCGACCTCGCTCGGGGCTGATCCGGGTCCGCGAATTCACTATGAAGGATTCGTATAGCCTCGATGCCGACTGGGAGGGATTGGAAAAGCAGTACCAGGCGCATTATCAGAGCTACTTCAATATTTTCAATCGCTGTGGCCTCGATGTGATCGCGGTTAGTTCCGATACCGGCATGATGGGGGGGGATCTGGCACACGAGTATATGTATTTGACGCCGATCGGTGAGGATACGCTGCTCTTGTGCGATGGTTGCGGGTATGCGGCCAACCGGCAGATCGCCACTTTTGCCAAGACGGCCAATCCCGACGAGGATCCCGCTGCTCAGGAGAAGATCGCTACGCCCGATACCCAGACCATTGAGGATTTGGCCGAGTTGTTGGAGATGCCCACCAGCAAGATGTCCAAGGCGGTCTTTATGATGGCCACCGTGGGAAAGGGCGAGGACAAGGAAGATCGGTTTGTGCTGGCAGTGGTGCGCGGCGATATGGAGGTCAACGAGACCAAGCTGGCCAATGCAGTCGGTGCGTTGGAGTTGTGGCCTGCACGCGAAGAGGAGATTCGCGCGGTTGGTTCGGAGCCGGGTTATGGTTCTCCGATCGGAGTAGAGGGAGCTCATATCATCGTCGACGAAGCGGTGGCTGCCGCGGCAAATTTGGTGGCCGGTGCCAACGAGGCCGGGTATCATATCAAGAATGTCAATTGCGGTCGCGACTACCAGCCCGATCAGGTTGCCGATATCGCCGCGGCGGGAGAAGGGGATGGCTGTCCCCGCTGCGGGGCGGCGTTGCGTGCGGTGCGCGGGGTCGAGACCGGCAATATTTTTCAGCTGGGTACCAAATTCACCGAAGCGCTCGGGGGTGATTTTCTCGATGCCAATGGCAAGGCCCAGCCGGTGGTGATGGGCTCGTACGGGATCGGTGTCGGGCGGATGCTGGCCTGTATCGCCGAGGAACACAACGATGAGAATGGACTGGTCTGGCCGATCGCTGTCGCGCCCTATGAGGTACATATTGTCCTCCTGGCCAAGGGTGAAGGCCCCGCGCAGGATTTGGCTGAGCAGATCTATGCCGAATTGGGTGCGCGTGGTATCGATGCATTATTGGACGATCGGCGCGAGAATCCCGGAGTCAAATTCAACGATGCCGATCTGATCGGCGTGCCGGTGCGGCTGACGGTGGGGGACCGCGGCTTGAAAAACGGTATTGTCGAGTTCAAATTGCGACGAGAGCAAGAGCGGGAAGATGTGCCAGTCGAAGCGGCGGTCGATCGGGTGGTGGAGGCAGTCGAAGGTCTGTATCGGGAGTTGGAAGAGCGCGTGGTAGAGGTGGAATATTCCAAATAAGGGGAACCAATACTATGGAATCTGCGGTGTCGCTCTTTATAGAAGGCTATACCGACCAGCTGAGCTATCGGCCTGGAGATAGGCTGTGTTTTAAGGTTTCGTCCAGCGCCGAGTCGTACGCGATCGAAATTGCCCGTCTTGGCGCTGGTCGCGAGCTCGTATGGCAGCGTGATGGAATCGTCGCCGGAGTGCATCCAGTGCCGGAAAATGCTTCATCACATGGCTGCGCTTGGCCTGTGTCCTGCGAATTAGACATTCCAGTCGATTGGTCGAGTGGCTATTACGAGGTGGTGTTCAAAGCGGCTGATGGGGGCGGCAAATTCTCTCAGCGCGGTCGTCGGACCGCTGAGAGCAGAGGTTTTTTCATCGTGCGGCCCGCTGGTCCCAGCGACGCTAAAATCCTGCTGCAACTGGCGACCAATTCCTATGCGGCATACAATAATTGGGGCGGCTATAGTCTCTATAGCTATCATGGACGAGGTGGGGTGCAGGGACATCGGGTTTCGTTCGACCGTCCGATGGAAGGATTTTTCGAGCGCTGGGAACAAGATTTCGTCGCCTGGATAGAGGGCGAGGGATATGCGGTCGACTACTGCGCCAATTCCGATCTCGAATCCCATCCTGAGCTCTTGGACAATTACCGATTGGTGCTCAGCGTCGGCCACGACGAATACTGGTCGGCGCCGATGCGCGACCACCTCGAGGCCTTTATCGCCGGGGGGGGCAATGTCGCGTTTTTCAGCGGTAATTCGGTCTGCTGGCAGGTGCGCAGCGAGGATGAGGGACGGGCCCTCCTCTGCTGGAAGCAATGGTACAATATGGATGAGGCCTATGCCGCTGGGGAGTATGGCCGGCTCTCGACTCTCTGGAGCCACCACCTGGTGAATCGGCCCGAGAACCAGCTCACCGGAGTTGGTTTTCTCTACGGGGGCTATCACCTCAGTCACGGACAATACATGGAGGGTTCGGGCGCGTTCGAAGTGCATCGGCCCGAGCATTGGGTTTTCGCGGGGACCGGTTTGGCACAGGGGGACCACTTCGGTGCAGAGCACACGATCGTCGGCTACGAATGCGATGGATGCGAGTTCGCGATCGAGGACGGTGTGCCGGTGCCGAAGGGTACCTACGGCACCCCCGAGAATTTCCTCATCCTCTGTACGGCTCCGGCGCGCTGGCATCCGGACGACAGCGTCTGGTACGAGCGCTGGGAGCACGGGAGAGAGGGCGCCGCGGTGATGGGCCTCTACACGCGCGGGGGGACGGTATTTACCGCCGGGACTACCGATTGGTCACACGGCCTCAAGGGCGACGAGCACGTGGCGCAGATGACGCGGAATGTGCTAGACCGATTAGGGGAATAACCCGTTCTAACGCGCCTGCTGTGGTTGCTGTTTCTGCTGCTCGCCGATGCGGTTCTTTTTCGTCCGCATCGGCTTTTTATTTATCCCAATTTTCTTCTGGCACTTCAGCATAGTCCTGGGGCTCGTAGCCGATCGCCCTTTTTCCGTGCTCCATATCGTAGAGCGGCCAGTTGCTGCCCGAGACGCCGAAGACGACCTCGAATTTGACACCGGGGTGGATCAGGGCCTGTTCGAAGACGCGTACGCAGTCGCCGTGGCTCAAGTGATGAGGGTGTTCGGGCTGGTCGCGGTCGAGGTTGAAATTGCCGATGCGGACGCAGACCATTTCCATCTCGTGCTGGTGGGCATAAGAATGAGCTAGCGCTTCGGCAAAAACTTTACTGACGGTATAGATGCCCACCGGAGTGGTGGTCATCTCGACGGTGCGAGTCTGGCTGCGCGGGTAGAGACTCAGGACTCCGGCGCGGCTGGCATAGGCGATTCGTTTGACCTCATTGATACGCGCAGCCTCGAATACATTATAGGTGCCGATGAAATTACTTTGCAGCATCGGTTCCCACTCGCTGCCGCCGGCCAAACCGCCGATATGGGCGATCGCATCGATGTTGCTGGTGGCCTCCAGCAGAGCGTCGAAGTCGTCGAGGTTGGAGACTATAGTGTCGTCGAGATCGGGCATCGCTACGCGGTCGTGACCGCGGATCTGGTGGCGTTCTTTGAGGCCATGGGCCACGGTAGAGCCAACGCTTCCAGCCGCGCCGGTGACAAGTATGCGCATAACAATCCTTTCTTCAGGTTTGATGTAGGGTTAAGAGCGGGGCTTCGGGCGGGCAGCTAAAGCGAAAGGGCAGCCAGTGACCGACGCCGGCGCTGGTGTAGAGTTGGGTGTGTTCTTTGCGGTAGTGCCCCCAGATATAGCTTCGGGGCAAGACGGGCTCAAAGAGGCTGCGTCCGTTCAGTCCGAACTGAAAGCCATGGGTATGGCCAGCTACGATAAGGTCGACACTCTTGTCGGCGTAGTCGAGCGCTTGTGAGCGGTGGCTCATAAGCAGGGTGAAAGCTTCGTCCGGCGCACGGCCGACGGCTTTTTCGACCGAGGTCTGCAGGTATCGGTAAGAAGCTGGGCTGCGCAGGACGCGCGGATCGTCGGCACCGCCCAAGTAGAGCGTTGCCGCGCCGATCGGGATCGATAGCCCCTCGTCGACGAGCAGGGGAATAGTGGTTTTGTCGAAGTGGCGGCGGATCAGGCCGATGCCGCGGAAATATTCGTGATTGCCCAGGCAGGCGTAGACGCCGTAGGGAGGCCGGGTACTTTCGAGCAGGCGCAGGGCGGCCAGGTACTCGGGTTTGTGGTCGCAGAGATCGCCGGTGATAAGGATCAGGTCGGGCGCGAGAGCCATGGCGCGGTCGAGCAGGTCTTCGAGATCCCGGAGTTGGATATAGGGACCGATATGCACATCGCTGATCTGCAGGATCCGCAGGCCTTCGAGCGGGGGGGGGAGTTCGGGGAAGCGAAGTGGGACCATGGGCAGGCGCACTCTCGCAGACGAAGCGTAGATTCCGTGGCTGACGCCTACTGCGCCTAATACGGGTACCAGTCCCAGACTGCGGCGGAGGAAGCGCCGCCGCTCGAGCGAAGAAGGATCTTGCACTGTGCCGGATTTAGAGCGGTCGTAGAGCCGGGCACCGAGAATGGCCGGGGCGGTGAGGAGCAGGGCGATGAGGAAGGACCCCTGGTAGAGGAAGAGCCCTGCGAAGAGGCCCCAGCCCATAGCCATAAGCCAGTTCAGTTCATAGGGGCGGCTCAGCAGCCAGAGTCCGTTGCCGACCAGGGCCAGAGGGAATTGCCCATAGCAGATTAGCCTGAGCCATCGCTGGCGCCACCAGTGTCGGTGTACCGTGGTGACGAGGGCCAGGGTGAGGCCGAAGAGGGCGCAGTAGAGCGCCGTGGCATAGAGCGCATAGCGCATTTCCTAGCGCGTTTCCCTGTCCATTCGCCACCAGGCAAAGCCGATAAGGCCCAGCGCCAGGATCAAGAGTATCGCGGCCTGGATCTGGTAGGTCGTGGCGGCGGTTGATCCCAGTGTTTCGACCGTCGATAGCAGCGAGACGAATCCCAGCAGTACGTAGGCGAGAAGGTTGTTGCGCAGAAAGAGCAGCACGCCGATCACGATAAAGGCGTTGCCGATCAGGAAATTGGCGAATCCGTAGAAAAATTCGTGCAGGTGGACGGCGCTGCTGCCCTCGCCGATCACTCCGATGGCGATTAAGGCCAGCGCCCAGTAATGCCGTTTCTTGAGTACCGTGCGTCCGTAATAGAGTACCATTCCCGCTAAAATGGGTAGGGCCAGCATTGCGGCCAGACCCGAGGTCAACCCGTCCAAAAATGGCAGATAGGTGTCGAAGCCGGAGGGCAGGTCCAGTCCGGGAGAAGGGTTGTAGGCGATGAATCGGGCGGCGATATAGCCTTGCAGGTGGTCCCAACTCTCCTGGGCGACCACAAAGAGGGCGACGCCGATCAGCGCATCGCGGAACTCGGGAACTCGCCGCGCGGCGCGGAGGCGGTCCGGCCACTCGGGGTAGAGGCCGGTAGACAGGCCCAGACCGGCGACGATCGCGACTCCGATCCCGAGGCTGAGGGCGATGGCTCCGAGCAATTGGAATAGGGCGAAGATCGGTAGTGTCAGTTGGGTATTGTACGCCTTTTCTATGGTAGAGAGATCGTTGAGGTAGCTGAGTAGGAATAAGGCGATGCCGATGGTGGCGATCTTGAAGAGCGGTGCCCAACGGATTTCCCCATCGCGTACGTGGCGAATAAGGAGCCAGAAACCGTGCAGAACCAGGGCGATGATCAGCGCTACGAGCAGGAATTGAAGGATGGTGCCGAGAACGGTGCCTTCCTCCCGTTCGCGCTCCCAAGACTCCGGAACTTTGAGGAAGCGTACTAAAGAGGTCGGTTGGTCGCCGGCGATCTCGATTCGTACCCGGAAGCGCAGTTCGTCTATATTGCGGGGGTCACCCTCCAGGGCTTCGAAGACGAATCGGTGGTCCCGACGGTTGGCCAGTTTTTCCGAGGTGGATTCCTTGACGGTCAGCAGATCCGGATCCAGGCCATAGGTGCGGAGGTGGTCGATGGCGATTTGACGGGCCTGATCTTCGGTGATATCAGCGCCCACCGCCTCTTCTGGCAAGAGCCGGTAGATGGCGTACAGTGCTCCGGTTTGCGGATGTACGGCAATCCGATATTCCTCTTTTTCGCCGTAGCGAAAGAAACGCGTTTTCCACAGGCTGGCCAGGAGGTCGCTACTATAGAGGC
>CAZFMY010000051.1:0-43778 GCA_964520345.1 uncultured Gemmatimonadaceae bacterium
AATCACCCAGAAGGGCGTCTAAATCACCTGCTTCCTCTGGAGATCCTGCTTCCTCTTCCGCAAAAAAGGCTTTGACTTCGTCGTCTGCTCCCCCATCCGGTCCAACACCATTGGAATCTTCGATAAAGAGCGCGTCAATATCATCCTGATCAACTCGTTGCAAAGCCTCGCGCTCATCATTCGTCAACTCTTCGGAGATTTCGTCTTCATCAAGAATTTCCTCATCAAGAATTTCTTCTTCGAGAGCCTCTTCATCAAGGAGTTCCAGATCGAAATCTTCTTCGATTTCTAGATCTGTTTCGATTTCACGATTCAAAAGAGTTTGGGTCAGTACTTCAAAATCTTCCTGAGTTTTTTCTCCGGCAGCAAGAGCTTTGGAATTTTTGCGTACGAATCCTATGACGTGGTCCAAGCCAGGGAATGCGTCCTCATAAACCATCAAATAGGCTTTTACCTTTTCGTCCTCGATATCGCCCTTGATATGATCAAACCAAAGTGTCCTGAATAATTTCGTCAAAGATTCCAGCGCCTCTAAATGCGCCTCGATATCGCGCAAATCATTTGCGTTCATAATCGTTGCCTCTAGGTAAGATGAAGGATCTGACCGAATCCCTTTTTAAAAACTTTTCCGCTCTTTGGGGCTGCAAAAAGCATGCCTTTTTGCATAACATAAAACTCCATAGGCATGAATAAAGCATCTATCCACTATCCTGCCCCTCCCCTCGATCTTACACAATATATAGTATCCTTAAACAAGGACTCTTAAGGTAATTTTTTCCCATCGCGGTATTTATTTCTCACCTAACCGACATAATTTGAATTGAAGGTCATGCAAGTATTTTATCAAACTCAGTTATAGAATATAAACAATAGGGAATCTATCCAAGTATTTCTATTCTCTGATATCCTCTTTTTAAGGATTGGCTTCCCGGTCTCTCAATACGAAACGCAAGATGAACGGCAACATCAGTACGCCAATCAAGGTTTCGGGTAAGATATAACTGGCGTTATAAATCAAGGCATAAAGCCAAACGGGTTGGCCTTCTGGGGCAAAATCGCCAAAAAAAATGATCCCAGACAAATAATGGGGCACGAATCTCAAACCATTACCCAGCACTATCCAGGTCGCTACTTTCCAACGCAGACCCGCAGCCTGAGGATCAAACGATGTGTACCCACCTCGCAAAGCAAAACCAGCCACCCCAAGCATTGCATAAGCCAGTGGATAATCAAGCAAGAATTGTATGGGGTAAAAGATATGAGGATCCAAAATACAATCCACCACGCCGTATAATCCACCGGTGATAGAGCCTATTTTGACCCCGTGTCTAAGGGCCACAATCAAAATTGGCAATTCGCTGAGATTTACTGAACCACCATAGGGTAATGAGATTAATTTGATTAACCCCATGACCGCAGCTAGCGATATGGCCACTGATATTTCTGTCGTTATCCGAAGAGGAAGTGAAATTCTCGACAAACTATCCTCAGTTCCAAAGCATTGGAAATACTTGAAGGAATATGGAAGAATATGGAAGAATTAAGACCAGGGTGGGAATGGAGAAAATATCGCTAGCTAGAGTTACCCATAATGAGCATTACCGTTTGTAGACGACTTCTCTCCTATGCCATAAGGACCGAATAATATCTCTGGCCCTATAGATTAATTCAATCTTTCTACTATGATAAATCCCATCGGCACCTCTACGATCTGACTCAATGTCCCTATTTCAAGTTGAACTACAACTTCCTCGAATTCGGGCATTAATTCCCCCGGCCCAAAAAAACCCAGATCGCCCCCTCCACTTGCATTCGGAGCTATTGAAAACTCTGCTGCCAATTGGGAAAACTCAGCTCCATTTTCCAATTTTTCGAGCACATCGCGCGCAACCTGCATTGTTTTGACCAAAATATATCGCGCCCGCATCTTACCCGCGATAATAGCCCGCACCCCCTCGAGATTGGCCTGAATCGATTGAGCCAAATAGGGATCTTTGGCCAGGTCTTTTGCTCGTTTATAATATTCCAAAGCTTCGTTATAGCGTTGAGCATTAGCATAAAGAAATCCAATATTATTGAAGGCCTCGACCTCTTCTGGCAATAGTTCGCTCAATCGTTGATAATGTTCAATTGCTCGATCAATAGAGTCCTTCTGTGCATAGTAAAACCCGTATAGGCGATGGGCTTCTGGATTCTTGTCGTCTAATTCTAATGCCCGTTCCAATTCCGCTCGAGCTCTTTCTACTTCCCCGGCTTGCAAATAGAGGAAACCAAGTGAACTGTAAACCGCCGATGAAGATGGTGCCAGGATTCTTGCTTGCTCAACATAAAAGATGGCAGAATCCACTTTGCCCTGGGCGAGAAAAGCCTCCCCCAACGCCGAATATACGGGGATTTGTCTCGGATCCTCCCCCAGAGACCCTTGCAGCGATCTTACCGCCTTTTCATATGCATTGGTTTGCATATAAAGACCAGCGAGCCGATTGAGAAACATAGCACTGCCAGCCCCACTGGCCAGGGCTTTTTCGTATTCGACCAAAGCCAGTTCGGGCCGCCCCTGAGCCAAGAGAGCATCTCCGCGTTTAACCTGTTCGATAATTTCCTGACCCGAAGCTGAGCCAACCAACCCCCCAAGTCCGATCATCAAAACTATAAAACGCATATTCCCTATTCCTCAAACAAGTTTCCCGAATCCATCCGATGCCCCTATCGCAGTTGACGCAGGACCTCTTCGGTGATCTGGGCGACCAGATCGTTTCTTTCTGCATGCTCGGGTGCGATTTCTGGAACTCGATCGCAAGCTGGCCGATCCCCTATTCCAAAGCGTTCTCTTAGAGCAATGAGATCATCGATATCCTGGTCGCCCAGGGTATGCACCTTGCCTAACTGGTGCGCAACAAGAGCAATCTTGGCAAAGTGTTCGACTGTTTCCATCTTGAAATGGGCATCCATTACGTCTTTCCCCAGAGTAACCACCCCGTGATTTGCCATTAAAACAGCATCGTACTGCCGCAGCAAAGGCTTCATCGGTTCGACGATATCGGGTCCCCCAGGGGTGCCATAAGCGGCGAGTGGCACTCCCCCGAGACTTACGATGACTTCCGGCAGAACGCATTGAGTCAACTCTATACCAGCAACGGCAAAACCGGTAGCAGTTGGCGGGTGAGCATGAACGACTGAGTATATATCCGCTCGCAATTTGTAGATTTCTAGATGCATGCGAATTTCTGATGATATCTTCATCGATCCCGCAACTTGCTCACCTTCGAGATCGCAAATGGCCAACATGTCTTCGCTGAGAAACCCCTTGCTCACTCCTGTTGGGGTGCACAAAACTCGATCGTCGTCCATCCGGATACTGATATTTCCGTCATTGGCCGCGACATATCCTCGCTGATATACCCTGCGGCCCACCTCGCATATTTCTTTTCTCAACCCATAAGCCGAATTCATTCGAAGACCTTTCTCAAGTTCCTGTTCGGTTTCTCCAATTTTGCTCTCCCACCTACCCATATCCACCCTAACCCAGCTGGCAAACAGATATTAAAGGCAAAGAGCAGGACGCAAGCGACAAACGCAGGTTGGGTCTCTAATCCTAATGAGCTAAACACTACGACTGCCGCAGCCTCTCGAACCCCTAAATCCATGAGCCCCACCGGCAAAAGCGTTTTCAATGCAAAGACTACAGGAATCGCCAGCACTAGAGTCTGGTCGATTACCATCCCAACGGTAACCATACAGAGAAATTGGGTCATATATACTAGATTAAATGCTAAAGACAACCCCAGAACCGTTCCCCAACGGTCGATGCTCTTCACCGCCTTCATTGCTTTGATTAGTTTCACCCTAGACTCCCCCCACCGCCATCCCAACCAAGCACTTCCACCAACAACCACTAGGGAGAACAGCAAATAAATACGGATGTTGGGCCATAAAACCCAAGCCGCAAGCCAACCAAGTCCTAAGGTGACTGCCCCAGAACTCAGCTTATCTACAGCGGTCATAACCGCCAAGCTGACGTGGTTTCTCCCCAGAAACACGCCGCGCCCGACCTCACCAACTCCCCCTGGAGTTACCAACCTAAGAGCAGCTCCGCCCAATAGCGAATAGAGACCCTCTGTCCAATTGGCTTCGGGGATTTGATCCCGTAGTAAGCGCTGCCATTTAATCCACTGGATCCCGATGCCCACTAGAGCAATTGCTCCGCAGAGGAACAATCTACTGCCGTCGATCTGTCCAGCCACTTCAAGCAACGATTCCGGCTTCAGGAACCAAATGAGGAAACCGAATAAAAAGATTGCAACGCTTGTTTTTAGTAAAATGAGTCGCATGGAAATCAGCAGTTCAAATCCGGGGATCTACTCCCCTCCCTGCTCTCGCAATCAAGCGGAAGGAAGGCGCTTCAACGGCAAAAGTGCACTGAGACTCTCATGGGGTCTGGGTATTATATTAACCGCGATCACTTCACCCACCTTCGCGGCGGCGGCGGCACCGGCCTCCGTTGCCGCACGAACGGAGGCCACGTCCCCACGGACGATCACCGAAACATATCCTCCCCCCACCTGTTGCCAGCCGACCACTTCGACATTCGCGGATTTTACCATGGCATCCGCTCCTTCGGCCATGGCTACCCAACCGCGCGTTTCAATCATCCCCAGGGCTTTTCCCATCGTAGTCTTCTCTGCGTTTGAGTGCAGAAGATAGGAGGACCGACTCTTTCCGTCAAGTTAGACTAGCTCTTGTTTTTATATTGTCTTATACCCTTGACAGCTCTTGGGATTTCGCCCTAGTTGTGCGCGATAATCCACTTTAATAAAAGGGGAAAGAGAGTTTCGATGTCGTATATAAACAGGGCCTTAATCGGAATAACATTTATTTTAACCTCAATTGCCACTATTGAGACCGTTCGAGCTGAACCCTATATCGCTTTCCGCGAAGGGCTCAAATGCAGTGCCTGCCATGTAAATCAAACCGGGGGCGGCATGCGCACCGAGTACGGTTTTTACTTTCCGCAAACCGATATGGAACCCCTTTGGGGCAACTTAAGCGATGAATCTTTCGATTTTAGCAATCAAATTGGGGAAAGCTTCTTCTTCGGTGCAGATTTCATGGCTGTGGAGGAGACCTCGCTTTCCGTAGATCAAAGCACCGATGGCCAGACCTCTTCTCAAGAGGCTCAGAATACTTTCGATATCCGCAGCGGCAATATCTATCTCGAAGCCCGCCTGGCGCCAGAAAGACTGAGCCTCTATCTCGACGAAAATGTTACCCCCTCGGGAGCAAATAGCCGCGAAGCCTTTGTCCTTATCAAGGGCTTGCCCAGTTCCAGCTATTTAAAAGTAGGCCGGATGCTGCTTCCCTATGGGATTCGACTTTGGGACGACGACGCTTTCATCCGCCAGGTAACAGGTTTCAACTTCGACAACCAGGATATGGGCATAGAGATCGGCCTGGCTCCCGGCAACACTTCCTTTAGTCTGGCCCTGAGCAATGGAACCCAAGGTAGCCGGGACGATAATACGTCCAAAGCAATCTCCTCTGTCGGTTCCGTTTACCTGAATAATTTGATTTTTGGAGGCTCGTTTTCACTGAATGAATCTCGGGGGATCGACAGAATGCTCTTCGGTTCCTTCGCCTCTTTGCGCCTTGGTCAACTCACTCTCACCGGCGAAATCGATAGGCTCAGCGAATCGGGAAAATGGAATCAGGACCAATTAATCGCATACGGAAGTATTAACTACTGGATGCGCCAAAGCATCAATATCCGCGTGGCTTTCGACTTCCTCGACCCTTACGACGAAATATCCGAAGACGAGAAAAGCCGCGTATCCATCGGATTAGATGGGTTCATTACCCCCAATCTCAACGCCAGCGCATTTTATAAACTCAAAAAAAGCATCCCCCAAGATACCCAGGGCAACGCCGATGTCTTGACTCTGGCGCTACATGCATTCTTCTAAATTTACGTTTTAAAGAGGAAGGTTATGACGTCTCCATCAGCTACGACATAATCTTTACCTTCAGTCCGCAACTGGCCCGCTGCTCTGAGTGGAACCCATCCCCCCATTGCCAGTATTTGATCGCAATGGGCGATTTCCGCCCGGATAAAGCCTTTTTCCATATCGGCGTGAATGCGTCCAGCTGCTCTAGGGGCTTTTTCCCCTTCGGCCAATTGCCAAGCTTGGAGTTTGTCATTGGCCAGAGTATAGAAGGTAATCAGATTGAGGAGTTGATAACCCGCCTGAATCAAGCAGTCCACCCCCGAGTATCCCATGCCCAATTCCTCAAGAAACTCCGCTCTCTCTTCAACACTCAAGCTCGATATCTCTGCCTCCAACTGCACTGGAACCACCAGTACCTTTTCCGAGCCATAACGTTCGATCAATCGAGCCACCCACTCTTTATCCTCTTCGGAATCCGCATCCCCTACATTGGCTAGATATAGAATCGGTAGGGCCGTCAGAAGCCGATATTGGTTGAGGACCGCTACTTGATCGGGGAGCAACTCCATCTCCAGCACTCCTATTCCACGTTGCAATCCCTCCTGGACTTTGACGCAGACCTCTAGTTCTAAATTCCGTTCACCCCGCGGCTCTGAACGCACCACTTTGTCAAGATAGGGTACCGCCTTTTCCATTAGTGCTAAATCGGCCATTAGTAATTCGGTCTCGATAGTCCCTATATCGCGAAAAGGGTCGACTGCTCCATCCACATGGCTTATCCGGGTATCGCCAAAACAACGCACTACGTGAACAAGCGCATCCGCTTCCCGAATATGGCCGAGAAATTGGTTGCCCAACCCTTCCCCTTTACTCGCACCTTGCACTAACCCGGCAATATCGACAAAGCGCACGGTAGTAGCCGTGGTCGATTCGGGATGAATAGTATCCCCCAATTGCTCCAACCTGGAATCGGGTACTTCGACAATACCCACATTGGGCTCTACAGTGCAAAAAGGATAATTCGAGGCCTCAGCCCCGATACCTGTTAGCGCATTAAAAAGAGTTGATTTACCGACGTTAGGTAATCCGATTATACCAATTTGCAAGCTCATATTTACATATTAATTTTTATATGACATCTTCATCGAGTAACGACGGTTTAACCACCAGGGTCTTTTCTCGACGCAATAAAGCCTGTCCAGGATTACCTCCTCTTGGCTTTGTCACGTACTTGACCAAGGTATATACCACGGATACCTTTTTTGCGGTTTTGCCCTTGCTCCAATGCGCAGCAAGAGCGGCCGTCTCCTCCAACGTTTGTTTACTCGGCTCCTCCTTTCGGCCTTCGCGCCGCAAAACTACGTGAGATCCTGGATAACCGTGGGCATGGAACCACATATCGTTCTGGGCCGACATTTTATGCGTTAGCACATCGTTTTCCTTGTTATTGCGGCCCGCCCAAACCGACCACCCGGTAGATGTTCTGTAACGCCGGGGATGAGCATTTGGGGCCCCCGATCTGCTCTTTTTTTCCTCTTGTACCACTTTATCCTCCAACCAATGCTGCAGCTCAATAATCTCTTCCCAGGTATCCGCCTCCACCGCGCTGATCCAGGATTCGAATCGCTTACATTGAAATTCGAGTTCGGCCAAACGCCGAGGTAAAATCTCTTGCCGGCGGCGAAACTTTTTTGCAACCTTCAAATAACGGGCTGCATTATCGGCCGGAGTGCGTTCCGGATCGAGATCTATCGCGAGTACCGACCGTCCCTTCGGATCGAAAACATCACTCAGCTCGACTCGTTTTTGCCCCGCTCTTACTTGGGCTAGATTGGCCAATAAAACCGTTCCCTTTTTTTCGTAATCCTCAGCTTGTGCTGCGGTTTCGAGCTCCGTTCTAAGAGCCATTAAACGCCGACGGCCATTTTTTAAAGACCGGACTAATCGCCCCTTTAATTTCCTTTGTTGTCCCTGACTTTGGCGTAGATCTCGCTCAGCCTGGAACGAAGACCATATAGCCTCACTCACAGAGTCGGATTCTTGGTAAGCTCCCTCTAAACGTCGCGGTTCCAAAGCGGAAAAGTAGATCTTTCCCGCTTCGTTCCAGTGGAAGGCCTGGAACCCGGTTTCACGTGAGTAGAGTTGAGAAGCCAAATCCCAAATTGCCATACCCTGATCTTTATCGCCCGATTTATCAACGCGAAAGAGCAATTCACTTATCAGGGTCGAATCCGCCCCGGCCAACCAACGTCTGGCAAATTTTTCCAAGGGCAAATCTGTTAGGGCTAGCCGGTCATTCCACGTATCAGCCAAATCGGTCCCGGGCAATAACCTACCAGCAGAATCCGGTGGGTGATAAACCTTAGCTATGTCCGATTTGCCACGGGGAGCTCCCCAATCACCGAGAATCTCCCCGCCATCCTCCCTATGGAGGATAAATCGAACCTTGTTGGGCACAAGTTCACAAACCAAATATCCGAAACTAACGCGGTTGCTTCGATCCCGCCGCTCTAGCCGAAACCGAATAATCCGCTCTTTTCGCTCAGCCAGGACCTGGACAATCTTCGCCCGAACCAAATATTTCTCGGGTCCATCTCCAATACCCCGGTCTCGCGGCCAAGGCTCCTTGCGTAAACACAGTACTCCTTCCCGACCCCCAACCCCATAGACCCAGGTACTGCCTTGAACGCTAAAGGAGAGTTCGTTTGCGTCGCTATGCGCCTGATTTATTACCGCCCCTTCCAGATGTGAACTCAACTCTCTGGCCAGAGCTTGGATCGTGAAATAATCAAATGCCATTCAATGAAGCGAACCAACGGAAATCAAACCGGTATCCACTCTCAGTCTAAAGGGATAATACATTCAAGCTCGAATTCAATTTCTCAAGGTTCGACCGGTATTCGACCTGACGTTCACGCTCTCGTTCGACTACTTCAGCAGGAGCTTTATTGACGAATTTCTCATTGGAGAGCTTAGCGTCCAATCCCTTGAGCAACCCGGTAAATTTATTGATTTCCTTTTCTATCCTTTGCCGCTCTTGCTCGAGATCGATTAAGCCCTCTAAGGGAACGAAAATCTCCGCATCAGCGGTCACGGCACTAGCCGAAGCAGGCGGCTGAGCCAACCCCTGACCGATTTCTACTTCTTCTGCTCGACTCAACAAAGAAAGATAGGCTTCGACTTGGCGTAGTTCGTTTTCAACCTGGGGCGAAGAAACAGAAATCAACACTTGAATTTTCTTACCCGGGGGAACATTCATCTCTCCCCTAATACCTCTTATCGCCGTCACGAGATCCTGTAAACGCTGCACTTGTGCTTCCGCTTGGTCATCGACGAACGATTCATCAAATTCAGGCCATGCCGCGATCATAATACTCTCAGCCCGATCTTCTTCACCCAGGGGCAAAGCTTGCCATAAGGTCTCGGTGATAAATGGCATAATCGGATGCAATAACCGCAGCGCCACCTCTAATACCCGGACTAGAGTATGCTGTACTTCAATCCGAGCCTGGGGATCGGCTCCCTGCAAGCGCACTTTGGCCAACTCCAAATACCAATCGCAATAATCGCCCCAGACGAAGTGGTACACAGATCGAGTCAGATCGCTAAAGCGATATTCTTCGAGAGCATCGGTGACTTCGCGCACTGTCGCCTCTAAGCGGCTACAAATCCAGCGATCGGCCAACTCACCCCTCGTGCTTTCAACCGATTGATACCCATCGGTATTCATCAACACAAAGCGCGTTGCATTCCAAAGTTTATTGCCAAAATTCCGCCCCGCTTCTGCACTCGCCGAAGACCGTACTTTGTTGGCCTCAATCTCGGCGTCAAAACGCACATCCTGCACAGCTCCTGCCTGAGCCAATAGGCTGTAGCGAGTCGCATCAGTTCCGTAGAGATCGACCAGATCAAGAGGATTCAAACCAGTACCCAAACTTTTACTCATACGCCGACCATCCTTGGTCAGAATAGTCGGATGGACCAACACCGTCTTAAAGGGTATCTCTTCAATACAATCGACCGATGTCATTGCCATCCGCAAAACCCACAAATAGAGGATATCCCGAGCAGTAATCATCAAATCGGTAGGGTAGAAATAATCCAAAAGCTGGCGATCCTGGGGCCAGCCCAGGGTGGCAAAAGGCCATAAAGCGGAAGAAAACCAGGTATCGAGGACATCCGGGTCCTGAACCCAATCCCGACCGCCACAATTCGGACAGATGTCGGGCTTGGTCACACTGACCACTGGTTTTGCTCCATCGGACACCGAAACCCTGAAACTACCTTCTCGCAGGGCCAGATCACGAGGTAAATTACCGAGAGGTATTAATCCATCAGCACTACATTCCATGCAATACCAGGCAGGAATTCGATGCCCCCACCAAATTTGCCGCGAAAGAGCCCAGTCTCGGATACCATCTAACCACTCAAGTGCATAATGGCGAAACCGGTCTGGCACATATTGGATATCCTGACGCACGAGCACTGGTTTGATTTTTTGGGCCAGGCTCTCCATATCCATAAACCACTGTTCCATAGGCAGAGGCTCGATAACCGTACCACATTTGTCGTGGTGGGGTACGGCGTGCTCATGATCCTCTATTTTCACCAGCAATCCTTCCTCTTCCAGGGCATCAACCAGCACCTTGCGACACTCATAGCGATCCAACCCGGCAAAGCGACCAGCCGCCGCGGTCATTACTCCATCAAATCCTATAACCTGGATCTGCTCCAAGTTGTGGCGCTCTCCCAACTGATAGTCGTTCGGATCGTGGGCGGGAGTAACCTTTACGGCACCACTCCCCATTTCGGGATCGGCATATTCGTCAGCGACAATCGGGATCTCTCGTCCAGTTAAGGGCAATTCCACTTCAAAACCGACCGCACTCTCCCATCGTGGATCATCAGGGTGAACTGCGACCGCCGTATCTCCGAGCATCGTCTCAGGCCGGGTCGTGGCGACGATAACATCGGGCCCATCGCCTTTTGCTGGATAGCGAATAAGCCATAAATGTCCCGAGATTTCGCGTTCTTCGGTTTCTAAATCTGAAATAACGGTCCGACATTGAGGGCACCAATTAATCATCCGAGTGCCGCGATAAATCCACCCCTGATCCTGGAATCGCGCAAAGGCCTGCAGAACAGCCTCGACATAGCCTTCATCGAGCGTAAAACGCTCCCGGCGCCAATCGTAACTCGCTCCGAGTTTGCGCAATTGCCGGTAAATCGCATCGCCGTATTTCTCCTTCCACAACCAAATCCTTTCGAGCATAGCTTCGCGACCCAGATCGTAGCGATTTTTTCCTTCGGTCTCCAGCAATTCCTCTTCGACCTTCATCTGAGTAGCAATCCCGGCGTGATCCGTGCCCGCCAGACAGAGGGTCTCGTACCCCTGCATACGCTTCCAACGCACCACCAAATCGTGAATGGCATGTTGGATCGCGTGGCCCATATGGAGTTCACCGGTCACATTCGGAGGTGGTATAACAATGGAGTAGGGTTTTTTATCCGGATTGATCTCGGCATTAAAAAAGCCTTTTTGTTCCCAGAACTCGTACCATTTTTCCTCAATCTCTCCGGGATCGTAAATCTTTGCCAGTTCTTCTCTCATAATTTTCCCACTATTATATTAGCACCTAAATTTCGTAACTATTTGGATTTAAGTTAAGTTGAATATAAGTTTTCCCCCCTGGCTTGACAATCGTTAGGCCCTATTTGGCCCTGATATTGCTTTTATTCAACCAGCACCAAAAAAATAAGAGGTTCTTGCAATGATCAGAGCTATTCATACCGGCATCACCAGTGCGGCTTCCCTGGCTGCAGTGCTCTTTGCACTTTCGGTCCTTGCCCTTTCTTTCTGTGCTCTACCCGTGCTGGTCATCTCTCTTTTCTGGTTGGGTTAACTCCCCAAAAGAGAGAATCAATTCTCCCTCTCCAAAGTGCTCGAAATTCCCTCCTGCAGCTGCTATGAGTTATTCAGTATTTTTCGTTTGAACGCGTTTGACTCACAGGCCACTTCTTCGGCCAAGCTGCAAAAGTACCATACCATCCGCAATTAGCACCAACTCTGCCAACCGCTCCCGCCTTGGAGAAATTTGCGCCGGTCCCCATATATCCCTAGTTTTTCGGACACTATGGACAATTGGTCTACACTGCGCACAGAGCAAAGCAACCCGGCAAGCGAAAAAATCGACGAGGTTTCGACCCAGGAGATGCTAGCCATCATCAATCGGGAAGATGCTCTGGTTCCCCATGCGGTCGGCACTCAATTGACCCCCATTGCTCAGGCTGTCGACCTGGTATCTAGCCAAGTCCAAAAAGGCGGTCGTCTTTTCTATCTCGGAGCGGGAACCAGTGGCCGACTCGGTATCCTGGATGCTTCTGAATGCCCACCGACCTTCAGTGTAGATCCCCAATTAGTACAGGGCATCATTGCGGGAGGCTCAGAGGCGGTTTTCCAGGCTGTTGAAGGGGCCGAGGACAATCGAGATGGCGCCAAAAGCGAATTCGAACTCTGTCAACTCACGGCTAACGATGTCGTAATGGGCATTGCGGCAAGCGGAGTCACTCCCTTTGTACTCGGAGGAATCGAATACGCACAGCATCAGGGCTGTCGGACCATTTTCTTTTCTTGCAATCCAGATACGGCCGAATCCGTCCGGGCCGATATTATGATCATGCCGGAAGTCGGCCCCGAAGTCATCACGGGATCAACTCGTATGAAAGCCGGAACAGCCACCAAGTTAGTTCTCAATATGATCAGCACCGGAACAATGATTAAGTTGGGTAAAAGCTATGGGAATTTGATGGTTGACCTCCACCCCACCAACGCAAAATTGCGCGACCGTGCCAGACGCATATTTTCGACCCTTACCGGCGTTGATAGTCAGGCAGCTCAAACCCGGTTAGACGCCGCTGACGGTCGATTGAAACTAGCCCTAGTGATGGAGCTATGCCAACTCGACCGCACTCAAGCCCAAAACCTGCTTGCAACTCATAACGGTAAAGTCAAGGCTGTAATGAGAGCCAAGCCCAGGCCGACCAATTGAAATACGTAAATTTAGGCAACACCGACCTGCGCATATCCGTACTCGGGCTGGGCACGGTTCAACTGGGGATGCCCTATGGGTACGACAACCAAGCTCCACCACCCGATGAAGAGGTAATTCGCCTGATCCAACACAGCCTCGATCTCGGCATCAATTTCATCGATACTGCCCCAGGCTACGGTCGCAGCGAAATGCTGGTGGGCAAAGCTTGTTCCCACCTTGCTACCCGTCCGATCATCGCAACCAAGCTCTCCATAACAAACCCTGGTGAGACAACGCTTCTGACAGGTCAATCCCTGCGCCACTCTATTGAACTTTCGCTCCAACAGAGCTTGAAGACCCTGGGGCTCGAAACACTCGACCTGGTACAGCTTCACAGTCTCAGCACCAATTTTACAACCCCTGAATTACTCGATCTGCTGGCTCAATACACCCAGCGTGGTTGGGTCCGCTATTGGGGTGTTACTACCTATGGCGAAGCCGCCCCACTAGATGCCCTGAATTATCCCGACCTATTCTGCTCGCTTCAGGTGCCCAGCAATGCGCTGGATCTCCGGATGGAAAACAAAGTCCTCATCCGCGCCACCAAGTTGGGCGTTGGGAGAATCCTGCGCTCTATATTCCTTCAGGGCGTTCTTTCCAGTAGATTCCAAACCCTTCCAAGCCACCTTGCCTCCTTAATCACCCTGGCAACCCCCCTTTTCAAAGTGGCCGAGGGAGCAGGAATTGAACTGGGTGAACTAGCCCTTCGTTTCGCCGCCTTTTCTCCTTACGCCGATTCTGCTATTTTTGGCACGACCTCAATCGAAGAGCTCGAAGCGAATATCCACACTCTTCGGGCTGGTCCCCTGCCGGAAGAGGTATTAAGCGCTGTGCGCACTATCAAAGTTGCCGATCCTTCAATGCTCGACCCTGGTAATTGGAATCGATAACCGGGAAGAAACCATATGCCTCAAATAAATTATAATGCTTGGGCCTTCCTTACCTTAGATAGCGAACCGACATCGGGCGAACCGACATCCTTCAACCCTCCGGTCATCACCAATATGGCCCTCGACCACCAAGCGAGCCTGATCTTCCAGTTTTCCGCACCCACAAATTCACTAAACATATCGATAGAAAGCACTACACTTTCAGCCGAAGTTCATCAAGGAGTTTCACTATTCTCGATCCTGACCGGGCCGAGGCCCGATCACTACCAGCTCTGTGAAACACATAGCTGGGATCGCAGTCCTACCGATAACCATACCGTATTCAGCACCCAAATCGAACGCAGCGATACCTATTTGAAATTGAATTACAATCAGCGAGACAACCTAATCATCTCCAAAGTGGAATTCTCATCGCCATGAATCTACCCGCACCCGGCCAAGAGCGTAGCGCACTTGAAACCCCCGTTCTAATGGTCAATCTCGATCTCTTCGAAGCCAATATCCAAACTATGGCTGCCCATTGCCGCAAAAACGGCAAAACCTGGAGACCCCACAGCAAAGCCCACAAATCCCCGGCCATAGCCCGGTTTCTTTTGGAGAACGGAGCTAGTGGAATCACCTGTGCCAAATTGGGCGAAGCCGAGTTGATGGCCCAACACGGCATCGAATCGATCTTATTGGCCAATCAGATCGTCACCCCGAGCAAACTAAAAACCCTAGCCCAACTCCAACGCCAAGCTGAAATTATCGCAGCAATTGATCATATCTCCGTCGTCGAGCCCATGGGAAAAGCAGCGACCAAAGAGCAAACCGTTATCCCGGTCGTTGTTGAAATCGACATCGGAATGGACCGAGTCGGCGTAAAACCGGGACTTCCCACACTCGACCTGGCTAAAGCGATTTGCGCCCAACCTGGTCTTGATTTCAAAGGGATTATGGGCTACGAAGGACACGTGCTCGACCTCTCTCCGCCCGCAGATAAAGAAAGGGCCTGCAACCAGGCGTTAGACCTATTGGTACAATCACGCGATCTGCTGGTACAATCCGAGATCCCCGTAGACATTGTCAGTGCTGGTGGCACTGGCTCCTACGAGATCAGTGCCCTGCATGCAGGGATTACCGAGCTCCAGGCCGGAGGTGGGATTTTCATGGATGCGATGTATCGGCAAACGTGCAACGTCGAAAGCCTCGAACACGCCCTTAGCGTTCTCACAACGGTCACCAGTCGCTCCGACAACCACGTCGTCATCGATGCAGGATTCAAAACCCTATCGTCCTATCATCAACCCCCGGAAGTACTAGGCAGGAACGATTTGAAGTTGCGCTATCTCTCTGCTGAACACGGGGTTTTTGACCTTATGCCCAACGAGCCGGGACCCAATTTAGGTGATCAGATTGAACTCCTCGTAGGCTATTCCGATTCAACAACTTTTCTCCACGATTTCTTCGTCGCAGAGCGCAACGGTCGGGTCGAAAAAATTTGGGAGATTTCGGGTCGAGGACTTGTTCGCTGATCCCCCAGACCCTTTAGTTTATCAACAAGGATACCCAAATGACTAAAGCCGATATTGCCCAGCAGCTAGCCCAGACCACCGGCCTTTCCCAAGCTGACACCAGCGCCGTAATCGAAGGTTTTATCGAATCGTTATGCCAGGCTCTCACCAAAGGAGAGCGCATCGAGATCCGCGGCTTTGGGACTTTTAAAGTCGTCGAACGAGCTCCTCGGACCGGTCGAAATCCCAGAGCAGGTAGCTCGGTCATCATTCCAAAGCGCAAAGCCCCAACGTTCAAACCATCAAAAGAAATAAAATCCAGAATCAACAATAGCTCCGCATGAACCTACTCCTGATTTCGGTCGATAGTCTGCGTTTGGACTTCGCCCCCGGGTTTAGTAATCGAGTACACACTCCTCGGTTTTCAGAACTCACACAAGACTTCCACCATCTAGAGCAATGCTTTTCTGTTTCCTCCGCTACTCGCCCGGTCCACACTTCGCTCTTCACCGGTCTCTATCCCTTTGAGCACGGAATTGAAGGGCAACAATCTCCGGCGATGCGAGAGGGGGTTGCCAATCTCTTCGACCTCTCCAAAGAGGCAGGCTATGCGGTCTTTGGCCATTCAGAAGCCCCAGAAATATTCACCGGTCTGAACTATGCCGATCAGATTTCTGTCTATCCGTCCAACCCCAACAAGCTTCTTGAATTAGTTCGAAACTGCGGCCAGACCCTGCTCTTTCTCCATTATTGGAGTGTCCACGCCCCCTACGGCACCGCGGATGGTCTGGCCTTTGGCGAGATGGGCAGACTAGTCGCTTCAGGTCGACTCGATCTGGTGCAGAACTACTATTGTTCGGCGATCGAAAAGCTCTTCGAATTCCATATCGCTCCGCTCTTGGCCTCATTGGATCTGGGCGCATGGACAATCTTCATCATCAGCGATCACGGTGAGAGCTGGCGACCCGAAGAACCTTATCACGGCCAAACCCTGCGCAATGACGTGCTAAGGGTCCCCCTATACTATCACCTACCCTCTATACAGAACAAACCACCAGCTCGCGACCTCATTTCTCTGGTGGATCTATTCCCAACCTTTGTCTCACTACTCGAACTGGATCATCCCTACCGCGGTTTTGCTCGTGATATCTGGTCGCCAACAACGCCACAGTACTACCTGGCCGAAATCGACCCAGGCCCGATGGGCGATGATCGTTCGCCTCCAAATACCCTCTTCCCCCCACCCCAATACGGACGACAGTGGTCCCTGTTCAATTCAGATTGCAAATTCAGCTACGACGAGAAAACGCACTCGGAGGAATTGGTCGAAACATGGAGCGAAACACCAATATTCGACCTTAGCAGCAAAAACCTCTACCACCAGGCATACGCCGAACTTAAGGCTAAGTCCAGATTTTCAGATGCGGATTTCAGTCCAGGAGCCGAGAGGGATCTACTGCAGGAGAGACTGAAAAAACTGGGGTACCTGGCATAATTAATTCCCAACCTCTACGCGTTCGGCCTCGCCAGTGGACAGATTGAAAATCGCATAGGTGCTCGTACCCAGACGCCCCATCAATTCACCTGGATTAAATAGTCGAGTTGATCCAATAACCTCATCGTGTGCCTGATGGTCGTGTCCATAGCAGACCAGATCATAGAGATTTGACGGTGCTAAACTACGAGCAATGTCGGGGTAGTGGTTCATCGCAATCCGTTTTCCTCCCAATTCCAAATCCGCAAATTCCCCATGTAATACCACATGGTCAAAACGGCTGGCCTGGGTCGTTAATAACCATCGGTCTCCGTCATTATTCCCCCAGACAACATGGATCGGCTGCAAAAAACCTTCTGCCAGTTGAACCAGGGTGAAAGGAGCACAGAAATCACCTAAGAAGAGCAGCGCATCGGCCCCCTCCATCCTCTGCAGAGCCTTTTCCAGAACCCAGATATTGTCGTGTATATCCGAACAGATCACCAGTTTCATGGTCAAGAACCTCCTCCTCTGATGAACTCAGGTTGATACTTTTGATACTCCGAGCCCAAATGAGCAAATATTTGCCCCCATCGGTCGCGATAGGATGGATGGGTCCCATCCGGCTCAAAACCTAACTTGAGATAGGATCGCAAAGCTGGCACGCGGAAATCGTCCGTTAAGAGATATATAGGTCTAGACCCTAATTGCAAAGCCTTAGCCACAGCGCCGCCGATTATGAACGCCCCGATCCGACGACCTTGAAAATCAGGATGGACTGCAACCCAACCGATCTCCCAACAAGGCCCAACATCGCGTAGCCGGTCGTTGACCCCGGTACAGGCGATTATTTGGCCCTCGCACTCGACAAAAAATTGGACATGGGTTTCCGCCAGCACTCCATCCAGACGTTCCCGATCCCAAATTCCTAATTCGCCATTCGCCACCAGCAGATTCAACCACCCCTGTTCGTCACCTGATTCATAGGTCCTTAGCGAATACCCATCCAAATCCACTTGCTTAGGAGCCTCCGCTGACCGATACCACATTATTAACTGAGGAACTGGGGCCGCCCTGGAGCGCAATGAAAACAAACGATCAATCCACGAGCGTTTATCAGCAGGCATAACTCGCTCAGCGATCGCGTTCCTGACGGCGGTAAAGGGACGACTTGAATCTTTCAGGATGATGCGGCTTAAGCACCACGATTTTACAACCGGGAAATTTATCGGCTAAACCTGGTGGCCGACCCTGATCATAGCCAAGTGCAATAATATCGGGAGCAATTTCCTCGACAACGCGGAGAAAATTACTCCCCTCATACCCTAGGCGAACGTCGTCTACGCGGGGCAATTCTTCTAATGCAGCCTTGCGCTCGACCTCGCTGTGATCCGGATAATGTCCCTTGATCCTTTTGACATTCTTGTCACGGGCTACAACGGCAAAGAGCTCATCACCCAATGCAGCTGCTTGCTCGATAAAAGAGAGGTGTCCAGGGTGCAAATAGTCGAAAGTTCCGCAACACAATACGCGCATCTTATTCCTCGGCCCGCACATCAACCCAAAACTCTCCGCCTCGATCTGCGATAAAAATCCGCCCAAACCGCTCCGCATCGTTGCGTTCACTAAAATAACCGATCCGCACCCGAATCCCTTCGCGACTTGCTGTGCTGTAGGCTGGATATCCCTGGTCTTTGAGTTCGACTACCACCTGCCTGGCACGGTCTGCATCCTTGAAGACACCAATTTGGATGGTAAATGAACCCTCAGGATCAAAATACACTGCATCATCAACCGGATCAGAATCGCTGCTCGCTACGACAAGATCGAGGGATCCCGAATCCGGCACCTCTTCTTTGGGAGATAAAATCACCAGTTCGTAGCGCCCCTCGGACTCGGTGCCAAGTTCGTCTTCATGGTCTATACCGTCTTCAGAACAGCCATTAGACCAAAATGCAATACCAATGAGCACACCCAAAGATAAGATTGACCTTGACCGTCTCAATGCACCGCCTTGAGCGCCTCGAAGTGAACTCGGAGAGTTGCTTCGAGATCCTCTTCCCCATGAACTAGTGAGGGAAACATACATTCGTATTGGGAGGGAGCCAAGTAGATTCCTCGTTGCAAAGATGCCCAGAAGTACCGGGTGAATCGTTCGAGATCGACAGTATTTACCGAGGCGAAATCAACCACCTGACACTCAGTGAAAAACATGCAAAGCATCGCTCCAACCCGATTTATCGCATAGTTTAAACCCAGTTTTTTAAGGTTTTCCGCCATGCCCTCGGCTAATGCGGCGCTTATGGACTCCAGGTTTTCATAGACTCCGGGTTCAGAAAGCATTTTCAATTGCTCAAGTCCAGCCGCCATTGCCAGCGGATTTCCCGACAGGGTTCCAGCCTGGGTTACTTTCATTCCCAGAGGAGAAACATTCTCCATAATTTCTCGCCTGCCCCCATAAGCTGCAGCAGGAAGCCCCCCACCCACGATTTTCCCCAAACAAGTCAGGTCAGGTTTAACCTCGTAGAGTTCCTGGGCCCCACCAGGCCCCACTCGGAAACCCGTAATAACCTCGTCGAATATCAGTACGATCCCGTCCTCATCGGCAATGGTGCGCAACTCGGCAAGAAATCCAGGAGCCGGTAATACCGTCCCCATATTGCCAGCAACGGGCTCGACGATAATCGCGGCGATTTGACCGCTGTTCTCTCGAACCGCCGCCCGCACGGCTGCGGCGTCATTATAGGGTAAGGTCAGCGTCGAATCGGCGATCCCCTGCGGTATACCAGGACTATCAGGTGCTCCCAAAGTCAAAGCAGACGATCCAGCTTTAATTAGAAAGCTATCTCCATGTCCATGCCAACACCCCTCAAACTTGGCGATTTTATCCCTCCCGGTATACCCGCGAGCCAATCGCACCGCCGACAAGGTCGCTTCGGTTCCAGAATTGACCATTCGCACCATTTCAATTGAGGGCACCATAGCGATGATGCGTTCGGCCAAATCGATTTCGAGTTGGGTCGGTGCACCAAAACTCGTCCCTCTCGTACAGGCCTCCTGTACCGCTTTAATAACACGAGGGTGTGCATGACCGAAGATGAGCGGCCCCCAGGAACACACGTAGTCAATATACTCCCGGCCATCTATATCAACGATTCGCGAACCAGCTCCCCGATCGATAAAAAGGGGATTGCCACCCACTGCGCCAAAGGCCCTGGCCGGGCTATTTACTCCACCCGGAATGATTTTTTTCGCTTGCGCAAATGCTCCTGCAGAACGAGTTTCCACACGCCTTCCTCATAGCTTCATTGGCGAGTTGACCAACACTCGCCGGTAAAAAAACATGTATTGGTTTATCTAATAATAAGGTTTGGGATGGGTGCCCCCCATGGCTAATTTGCTGATAATCGACGATAATCCGCAAACTCAGAAATATCTGGCGCGAATTGTACGCCACCGCACCTCCCACGAGTTGGAATTTGCCAATGATGGCCCTCAGGGGATCGAGAAAATCGTAGAACAAAGACCCGATTTGATATTTCTCGATCTTTTCTTACCGGGTATGGATGGCCTCGAATTATTTACGGCCCTCCGCGAACATCCAGCGACCCACAATATCCCCATCATCATCCACTCGACGGTCCCCTTTGACGATCTGACCCAGATCCGCCTGCGACGGGTAACCTATGACGCGTTAGTAGAATTCCCCATCGAGGCCTCGGAACTCAACCGCATAATTAATAAAGCACTTCAGCGCAATTCCAGCCAAACGCGTAAATGGACCCCGCCCAGCGTCTAAGTTATTCTTCCGTAGCCTGCTTGGTATCGGGATTTTCATACAAACTGGTAATGCGGACGGCCATAAGATCCGTCACCACCACAACTTCTCCAGCGGCGAAAAGCCGACCATTCACCCTGATATCGAATGCTTCACCCGCCAACTTATCTAATTCGATCAATCCCTGTTCTCTTAGTTCGACCAGTTGATTTACCGTCATTTCCTTACGGCCCAATTCAACGGTAACATCTACTTCTACATTATTTAGAAGATCAGGTTTTTTATCAACCTTGGGAACGGCCGATTCCAACTGGGCAAAACGCACGGCTCGGATCTGATTAGAAGAGTCTGTATCTCCAGGGGCTTCTCCAGGGGCTTCTCCAATCTCATCGCTAAAGACCAAAGTTTCCCTGCTTCCACGAGCTTCCGATAAACCCTCTTCAGGGGAGGAACTTTCCTCCCCCAACTGGAGATCTAAGTGTTCGACCTGTGCCAACTCTTCGGGCTCGGTCTCCACAGTGCTATTCTCATCGCCCCTATCCATTTCCTCGCCAGTATCTTCTGTGGAAACTTCACCGGGTTCTTCAGGAGCAGCATCTGACTCTGTCATAATTACCTCGACTCTTAATTCAAAATAATCCTTAGACCACTAAAATTCAAGACTTTAGAGATCCCATCCTATCTCTAAGAGTTCGGGATCAGTTTCGGCCAAACGTTCGAGTATGATCAATTGATAGGAACGGCCGCGCTCCTCTATCGCCAAATTCGCCAGTACTGCCAGGGGAGCATCTATCTCCCTTAGAATGGCCATGATTCGGTCAAAATGATCGACCTGGATAACCGCCACTCCCCCGAATCGCAATATACGTGCCAATTCGGAAAGTTCGGCACCTAGATCTCCCTGGGCAACGGTGAACGCATAGTCAATATAACCAGCACAGAGAGGCAATAGACCGCGGCTGGCAACAAGGGATTTGAGAGATGAAGAACCCGTTCTGCTGCCACCGACCTTTCTCGGAAGAATTCCCAAGAGCAAACCGGGCTTGCAGTACCTCACCAATACCTCTAACTCGCCCGGATCGTTTCGGCTCCACAACACAGATGCATTGCTCTGAATCGCCAATAGTCGAGCCTGGCAATAAATCATGCACTCATTTGGTGTCCCTCCCACCCCCAAACGCAAACCTAACAAGGCTCGACGCCCGGTTAACTGCAGGTGGAATCGCAACAATTGCCCACCCTGACCTTCGCGCAGAGCATACTTTTCACGCAGGACTACCGACACCCGATTGATCAGTTCCGATGCACCAAACCGATATCTGCCCTGCAGGGTCACACTCAAAGTGAACGAGTTAGTGTCTATATCGCCCGCAAGAGATCTCGCCAGGCTTTTGATCGACTCCAGGTCGATCCTAGCAACTCGTGAGCAGATATACTCGAGCCCGGGCCGACCAACAGTAACTCGATGCATTTCGCTGACCAAACCGGCCAAATGAACCGCGGAACACATTTGGACCAAGTGTTGTGGACTCCGTTTATAAGTAAAAAATATCTGTCCAAATCGCCCCCCGGGTTCCAGGCCGATCCGTTCTGAGTGAGGCGCTCGCTCGCGAAGTTCATCAAGGGCGACCTCTTCCAACCCACTTGGGACCATCATCCAATAACGATAAATTTTATCAGGCATTAAATCATATAACCATAGGCCGGATTTCAACCGCCCCCATTTGCGAAACGGACAAACCACCATCCAGCACTTCTAGGATTTCACCGACAGAGATATTGCTATAGACTTCGAAAAACTCACAGGGGTTCACCCCGCTTAAAGCTGCCGAGCAAAGCAGGTCAGCAACTTGTTCTACTTGCTCACATGAGCGCACTAACTGTCCATAGGCCTTGCGTTTAGCTCTACTGAAATCCTCGGCAATTAGAGCTTCCAGACCCTTCAAAGTGGAACAGATTTCTTCGGTCAACCGCTGGCAGTCTTCGGTATACCCGCCCACGGCCGAAAAACAAAAACTCGGTTCGGCATAAACCTCGGCTCCGAATGCATCACCATCTATCAATCCATCATCGTAGTGCCGGGCAAAGAAATCGCTAGCGGGTCCAAAAGCAATATCCAATGCCAACTCCAGAGCCAACTCCCTATAGAGCAGTGCGCTACCAGAAAGCCCGACTTCGCGATCTCCAAAGAAAAACAACGAATAAGGACGGTTGACGGGTAGTTCCAAAAGTTCTAATTGCTGTGGGTCGGGGACGACGACCGGGCGTTCAACCCGTTCCCAAGGGAGAGTTCCACGCCGGTATTTTATCAGGTTTGATTCAGCCGACCGACAAACGGCCTCCAAATCAATATCTCCGCACAGGTATATCCCCATGAACTTGGGCCGGTAAAATACCTCGTGGCAAAGCCTCAAAGTCTGCACGTCGATTTGCGCCAGGCTTTCCCGGGTACCGGCCATATCAATCGCCAGCGGCGCATCGCGATACAGTGCCCTAAGACCGTGAAAAAATCCGATCCACTCCGGATCGTCACGGCCCATTTCTAATTCGCGTTCGATTATTTCTCTTTCGCGATCGATCCCTTCTGGCGAGATCTCTAAGTCGAGGACCAATTCGAAAAGCAAGTCTAAATTAGCGGTAAAATTCTCAATACAGGTCAGCGAAAAAACTGACGTGGTAAAACTAGTGCTGGCATTCACCTCCCCGCCAAGGACATTGAATCGCTCGGTGATATCTCCGTAGCGTTTTTCAAATAGCCGGTGTTCGAGAAAATGGGCGGTTCCGGCGGGATTTTTCAGAATCCGGGGAGAGGTCTGATCTTTTAAGTCTAAATCAACCGAACCGTATTCGACGCATAATATAGCCGCTTTTTGCCGGCTTCCCTTCCTCAGTACCGCCCATATATCAAGGCCATCTTCCAAGCGGTTGTGGAATACGGTCTCTCCCCAGCGGGGATCCAATACCTCGTTCATATTTCAATCTTCATCTTCCAACCCCGTGCAAAAAATACGAGGTATCGGCGACTAGCCCACGAGCTACGCGAACCAGATCTTCGACTTGTACTTTCTCGATTCCCTTCCACAATTCGCTCGGTGCAGCACTCCCTCCTACGAACCCCTCCCGCAACTGATAGAGAAAAAAGGCTTCTCGATCTTCTCTCAGACCCAAAAGCCGAACTCTCAATAAACGACGCGCAGACTCGATTTCATCCCGCTCAATACACCCCTGACGCAAGGATTTAATTTGCTCATCTATAAAATTTCTGACCTGAAGATGTGATTCTGCTTCTATGCCAACGACGATAAATAACAGACCGCAGAGCGCTTCAATATGAGAAGCCGCATAATAACAAAGCCCCTGTTCTTCGCGCAGGTGCTTGAATAACCTCGACTGGCCATCTCCGCCGATAATCACATTCAATAGAAGCAAAGCAGGATAATCTTCGGACCCATAAAAGACGCCACTGCGATACCCCAGTACCATTTTGGCTTGGTGAATATCCTGAATTTCGTAGACATCGCGTGCCAGTCTCGAAAGGGTCTTGGGTTCCACACCTTCATCGGATCTATACCCATCCCGTTCCCAAGTGAAGAAATCCTCGACCATCGCCACAATCGTTTGTGGATTAAAGTTCCCACTGACAAAGAGATCGATGCGGTTTTCAGCCAAGAGCCGGCGATGGAAGCATAGCAATTTATCAGCTTCGATCTCAGCAAAATCCGCCGAATCTCCAAGGGGCGAGAGCGCAATCGGCTCTCCGCGACACATTTCCTCGACACATCGTTGCTGTGCATAACCTAATTTATCGTTATAGCTATCAGCTATTTGCCGGGCCAGAAAGCGTTTTTCCTGGTCTAGATACTCACGTTGAAAACCGAACTCGTCGCCAGCAGGTTCGAGCAAAACTCCGCGGAGAAACTCCAAACCCTTCGCCAAAACCCTCCCATCCCGATCTTCGAGAAGCTGGTCATCGATCACTTCTAAACACAAATGGATTAGTTGGAAACCGCCCAGACGATTGATCTCGGCGTAATAATGCGCTCCAAAAAGTTCGTCGATAAAGCGGTTGAGACTTTGTAAATCGGGAAGTTTACGCGTGCCGCGTTCGAGTAAGCGGCTAATCAGTGCCAGCCGCGAATGGCGTTTTTTACGGATTCGCTCGCTGAGACAAATATCGACCCGAACAGTTTTGTACGACGAAATCCGGTGCAAATGCAGACAGACGCCGGCAGCGAGTGGGACCTGAATCAATTCCCCTTCTGGCTGCATTTAAATATCGCGACCTCATAGGTTAACTTTCCCAAATTCTCCCAACTCGTAAAATGATACGTGTTGATAGTCGGCAAAACCGGGAAATAATCGATAGGCGCCATCCCGTTCCTCGAGGAAACCACTTCGCACCATTCCCTCGAGGACGACTTCGAGGAAAGTCGGCGAATAGCGCAACGATGGATCAATGTACTTGGATCGCTCCTGCAGAGCGCGCAACTTTTCCCAACTAAAGTACGCATCCAATTCAGGTTGTAAATCCTCATTGAAAAAGAGATAGATCAAACCGATCTGCGGCGGAGAGAGAAACCGCACCAGGTCGCCTTGTAAAACCCAGATGCCACCGAAACGCCGACTGGCCCGCTCGTAATCTTTCAGCTTCACATAGAGATCCCGATCGCGCTGAAATTGGTCCGAGGAAACAAATTCCGGGCGCACTTCGGTGTATCCCTCAATATAGGCTTCAACTCCCCGATCGGGCTGATCGCCGGTATAACAAAATACCAGCTTGGGCACAGGACCATCGGCCGATTCTGGGCGCACATAGAATTTGTGATTTTCGTAGCGACCAACTTCCTGGTGCAATTGACGTTGCACTTTCTCAATCTCGTCGCGATGCGCACTGTGATAGAGCCCATCTTCACGCAAGTATTGTATTACACTTTGGTAGGTAGTACAATGTCCCAATTCGAGTAAATTTTGCTCCCGGCTGAGAAAACTACAACCGATACCGTAGGCTTCCTTAAAAGCCAGGCCAATGAGTTTCCGTTCTTCACCCCGATCGCTGGCCTCGGGGAATCGGACCAAGAGCCGAACCACTGGTCCCGAACCCAACCCCTTGTCGCAAGCTTCACGAAAGAATACAAACGCGCTCTGGAGCAGGTTTTTCCGTCGTCCACGCAAGAGCGATAGACGCCCAACCTCCATTCGCGTAGCGACTCCAATACCCTGCACATCGGTCTGCAAACGGGCCTTACCCCCATATGAACCAAGCATCAGGGTGGATTGGGCGTAATCATCGGCTAGCGCAGCAAAATCATTGCGTACCCGACGAGAAAACTGGAAGTGCGCGCTGGGCTCGCAATGGGCCGTAAAATCAAAAACGGTCGGTATAGAATTTCCCTTCAGACTTACCATAATTTTCTCCTAGGCGACATCCGCCAATCGTCGTATCCGCTCATCGCGGAGTTTGCTGCGCTTTTTGGCCCATTCCGGGTCGTAGAGTTCGCGATAGAGCCCATCCTCAGCAAAAAGCTCGTCATGGGAACCAATTTGTTCGACACGCCCCTCATTGAGGACTACAATCTTGTCGGCGCTCTTGATCGTGGAAAGCCTATGAGCAATCACGAAGGTCGTGCGAGTTTGCATCAAGTGCTGCAGTGCTTCCTGAACCTTGGCCTCTGAGACAGTATCCAACGCGGAGGTCGCCTCGTCGAGGATGAGAATTTTCGGATCGCGTATCAACGCCCGAGCGATGGCAATACGCTGCCGTTGGCCCCCCGATAGCCGGGTCCCATTTGCACCGAGTATCGATAAATAGCCATTCGGCAAGATACTAATGAATTCGTGAGCATTCGCTTGTTTAGCCGCGATCTCAATTTCCTCCCTGGTAGCCTCAGGCTTACCATAGCGGATATTATCCAGGATCGTCCCACGAAAGAGGTAGGTTTCCTGCAGAACTATGCTGGTTTGTTCGCGCAGAGTCCTGAGCTGGTATTTCTGAATATCGCTACCGTCGATGAGTATTTGCCCTTCTTCCCGATCGTAGAAGCGGGCAATAAGATTGGCTATCGTCGTCTTGCCCGAACCACTGGGTCCAACGAAGGCCACTACTTCTCCCGGACGGGCAACAAAAGAGATGTGGCGTAATACTTGGTCTCCCTGGGGATAGGCGAAAGAGACATCCTTGAACTCGATCTTGCCCTGGATCACCCCGCGAAAACCATTGGGCGGATCAACAACTTCGGGTGCAGTGTCCAAAACCTCGAAAACACGACGAATACCCACTTTAGCTGGCAAAATCTGCTGTACCACGCCAATTAATTCAGAAATCGGAGCGTAGAGCATCCCCACATAACTCATCAGCATGATATACTCTTCGAGCGTCAACTCAGCTCCCAGGACCGAAAACCCGCAAACCAGCATCACCAACACCTCGCCTACGTAGCTGATATTTCCCGTAGCCTGTCCCCAAATCTTGGATAGATTACCAGAATGCAGGTCGATCTCGTAACTTTCGCGCATTTGCGTAATCAGGGATCGGCTTTCGCGACGTTCGCCCGAATGAGATTTGACCATTTTAATCGCCCCGAACACTTCGCTGACCTTGCCGTAGATTTGAGCCATCTTTTCCGATGACTTCCAGGACAGATGAGAAATTCGGGCCCTGAAGATAAAATAACCGATGAAATGCAATGGCAAGACCGCGATGGCAACGGTGGCAACCATCCCGTTGTAGTAGAAAAGCACGCCGATCAATGCCAACGCCTTGACCGAGGATATCAACGTATTCAATACCGTTCCGGTCAAAAGCGAAGTCACGGCATTGACATCGTTCATCATCCGGGAAATAATCTCGCCTGAACTTCTGGCCTCGTAATATCCCAGCGAGAGTTTCTGCAGATGATCATACATCTTTCTCCGCAGGTCGAAGACTAGACGACCGCCCAATATCCTCATTTGAAACGAATAAACATAGGAGATCAAACTGGTAAGGACGTGAATTGAGGCTAGAATGATTATACACTGGATGAAAAGTTCACTATCACCATTGGGTAGAGCCTTACCCAAGAGCTTGGCAGCCCATATTGGAGAAAGCAACCCCAATCCCGTCAGCACCAACAAAGTTGCCATCGAGAAAACCATGCGCAATTTGTAGGGGCTGATAATATCGTAGACACGAGCCCATATGGTCTGTTTCATCAAAGTGCTCCGCAGAGAAAACTTGCCGATCACACCTACTAGGAGGCAACCTTAAGAGACTCCACGCCACAGATATATGCGTGAAAAAATCTACAGCGTACACGCTGTGCTTTAGCACAAGGCGCAACCCCATTTGGGGTGGACCGCCAGCAAATGCTTCAGCCTAATGTTTGAATGTGATTTTGGAAAGGAAAAGGTGGTGCGAAAAGGACTCCCTGAAGAACGGAGGGTTCTTCGAAGCAGATATGCCTACAAAATCGGGAGGATAAAGGGTTTTGCCGAACAGGTCTCTGGGGAGGAGACATTGGCAGTTAATTATCGGCAACCCATTATTTGAAAAGTACAAGCCCTCCCCAAAAAGGTCAAGTAGAATTAACCACTTGGGGGAAAAATAAGAGAGACTTGCCCAAATCCTAGGATCCGTAGTATGTTCTCACCGCAACTTCGTTCCGCTTAATATTCTATGAATCCACTAGATAACCTGCGCGTAATACTCGTCGAGCCTGGAACTCCTGGCAATATCGGTGCTACGGCTCGAGTACTCAAAACAACCGGCATAGACCAGCTAGTCCTGGTAAATCCCGGTAATTGGGATACCCCAGAAGCCCGTAAATTAGCCCATGGCTCAGGTGATATTCTCGACCGAATTGAGGTTTTTCCCAACCTCAGTACTGCGATAGCTGATTGTCATCTCGTAGTGGGAACCACCCATCGGGAGGGCCGAACCCGCGATCTGATTAATATTCCTGAACGAGCCGTTTCCCAACTTGCTCAGCAAATACACCACCGTCGGATTGCCCTGGTATTCGGGCGCGAAAAAGACGGTTTATGGCAGGAAGAGCTCAAGCTCTGCCACCAGCTCTTGCGTTTTCCCACCGCCGTGACCTATCCCTCTCTCAATCTCTCCCATGCCGTGCTCTTGCTCACCTACCAGCTCTATAGCGCAATCGCTCCCTCCCAACCCAATCCCCAACTAGACTTGGCCACATCCAGCCAACGCGAGCAGATGTACACCAATATCCAGCAAGCTCTTAGCGCAATAGGATTTACCCCCTACAACGATGATCCCGAACATTTCGGCCGAGTATTGCGTCGATTTTTCAATAAATTAGATATGGAAGTCCGAGATATTCGAGCCATCCAGACGATCTGCGGTCAGATCCGCAAGTTTAGTCGCCGCAATGGCTCCGGTACAACAGATTAACTGCTTAAAGCCAGCGTTCAAACCAAGCCAATGCCCGTTCCTGCATTGAATAGCCAAAACTATGGCGCACCCCTGGAACCTCCCAAAACTCCAGATGGTCTTCCATACCCAGTTCAGCGTAAGCGACCGATGCTGCATTGAAGGTGCTTCGCGATGCAGCAGTGGGCATATACGGATCTTCTGAGCCAACCACCAACAAGAGCGGTTTTCCCGCCAGCATAGGAGCGACTTTTGTCGCATCGACCAACCCCAGGGACGGGTATTGCTCTTGAAAAGCCCGATGAGCGTCATCTGCGTCTGCACCCAGCCGAACCAAGCGGTGACGCAAACCCAAACCGCGGAATATGACCTTCCATGCCCCTGCGGCAAAAATCTCCTTCCAAGCCAGATGTCCGGCGACCGAAACAACAACGTCGATCCGCTCATCAATCGCGCCGAGGAGCAAGGCTTCCATACCTCCCATCGATAAGCCCATTATGCCAATTCGCTCCGGATCGGCTTCTTTGCGACTTTGGATATAATCTATGGTCCGCATCAGGTCGTAGATATATTCTCCCCAGACCTTAACGATCCCTTTTTCCCGGAAGGCTTGTTGCAGATCTCCAACGCGATCGCCGTGGTATGGTCTGTCGATGCTGACGACCAAGAATCCCCGGTCCGCCCAGCGCGGCAAGAGGTCCATCGGAGCGAGTAAATCCTCTTTGATATTCGGACTGCCGGGCATACAGATAATTACGGGAAGTGGCCGGGTACGGGCGAGCGAAGAATAGACAACCAATGCGGGGATCCAATCCCCATACCGCCCCTGGAAGCGGACCCTCTCCAAAACCAAGTCACGCCGGTTCCACTGCTCTACGAGTTCGGACTTGAGCGGATTGCGAAAATGAGGGATGTCCAATTCCCGTCGCAAGGTAGCGCCGTCAGCAACTGGCCCTCCCTCATCTGCAGTATTACAACCTAAAAAGGCTCCCCCCAAAGCTAGGAGGATAAAAAAAAATTATTCACGCTCTCTGACGACCAGTTCTAAATCGTTGTCAACCATCTGGCGCACCATTTGCTCAAAACTGATTTCGGGTTGCCAACCGAGCTCTTTCTTGGCTTTGGCAGCATCACCTAAAAGGAGATTGACCTCAGCCGGGCGAAAAAAACGCTCGTCAACAACCACGTATTTTTCCCAATCCAACCCCACATGATCGAACGCTACCTGACAAAACTCGCGTATGGTCCGGGTATTTCCAGTCGCAATAACATAGTCGTCTGGGGTTTCCGACTGAAGCATCATCCACATTGCGCGGACGAAATCACCAGCATGGCCCCAATCGCGCCGAGCATCGAGATTGCCCAGCCGCAATTCCCCGGCCAGGCCGTGTTTGATCTGAGCAACGGTGTGAGTGATCTTTCGCGTTACAAATTCGAGTCCGCGGCGCGGCGATTCGTGATTGAAGAGAATCCCGGCACAGGCAAAAAGATCATAGCTCTCGCGGTAGTTAATCGTTATCCAATGCGCGTATAACTTGGATACTCCATAGGGCGAACGCGGATAGAACGGGGTTTTCTCATTCTGCGGCGTCTGCTGTGCTTTGCCGAAAAGTTCGCTGGTACTGGCCTGGTAAAAGCGAAGCTTCGGGTCGAAGGTGCGGATCGCCTCAAGTATTCTGGTCACGCCCAAACCCGTAATTTCCCCTGTGAGCATCGGTTGATCCCAGGATGCTGGCACAAAGGATTGAGCGCCCAGATTGTATACCTCATGGGGCTTGGCCACTTCGAGAGCCGAAAGTAGGGACTTTTGGTCCAGGAGATCGCCCGAAATCAACTCGATCTTGTCTTGTAGATGGCTGATCCGCTCGAAGTTAACCGTACTGCTTCGGCGTACCAGGCCAAAAACCTCGTAATCCTTTTGCAGGAGCAATTCCGCCAGATACGAACCATCCTGACCCGTTATACCGGTGATTATCGCCCTCTTCTTTTCCATTTTTCATCCTTGAGAATAAGCTTCCACAGATGGACATGAACACATCAGGTTTCGATCTCCCAATGCATTGTCCAACCTACTTACCGCTGGCCAGAACTTAGATTCCAATAGCCAGGGAGCGGGCAAAGCCGCGACCGTTCTAGAATAAGGCCGATTCCATTCCGCCGCCAGTACGAGATCCATCGTATGGGGTGCGTGGATCAGCGGGTTGTTGTCGCGATCGATCTCTCCTGAGGCCACTTGCCGTATTTCCTCGCGAATGGATATCATCGCCGTACAGAACCGATCCAATTCGGCCTTGGCTTCACTCTCGGTCGGTTCAACCATCAACGTTCCCGCAACCGGAAAGGAAACCGTTGGGGCATGGTATCCGTAATCCATCAGGCGCTTAGCTAGATCCTCTACCGAGATACCTGCTTCCTCCCGCGCCCAGCGCAAATCGAGAATACACTCATGGGCTACGCGACTTTTTCGCCCTTTGTAGAGTACTGGAAAATAGGGTTCGAGCCGAGTAGCCAAATAATTGGCATTGAGGATCGCAACCCGGGTCGCCTCTTTGACGCCGTGCCCTCCCATCAATTTCAAATAAGACCAGGAAATCAATAAAATCGAAGCGCTGCTCCACGGAGCCGCGGCGATCGGACCAATCGATTGGCTCCCCCCCATATCGACGAGCGGATGTGAGGGCAAAAAGTCTACCAGATGCTCTGCGACACCAATCGGCCCCATCCCGGGGCCACCACCGCCATGGGGGATACAGAAGGTCTTGTGCAAATTCAAATGACAGACATCGACACCTATTTCAGCCGGCCGACACAATCCAACCAGCGCATTCATATTGGCCCCGTCCATATAGACTTGCCCCCCCGCACCATGGACCAATTCACAGATCTGACAAATTTCTTCTTCGAATACCCCATGCGTCGATGGATAGGTCACCATCAAAACCGCTAAGTTCTTCCCATATTCCGCCACTTTGGCTTGAAGGTCATCCAGATCGATATTGCCCTGCTGGTCACAGGCCACCACGATCACCTCCAGACCCGCCATAACCGCACTGGCGGGATTCGTCCCGTGGGCCGAGGCGGGAATAAGGCAGATATTTCGCTCCTCTTCCCCCCGGGACAGATAGTATTTTCGCACAACCAATAACCCGGCGTATTCCCCCTGCGAACCGGCGTTGGGCTGCAAAGAAATCCCCTTGAAACCGGTTATTTCGCGCAGCATCTCCTCCAACTCGGCAAAGACCGCGGCATAACCCCGTGCCTGACTCAGCGGAGCAAAGGGATGCATCTCGGCGAATTCGGGCCAGGTAATCGGCATCATTTCCGCTGTACCATTGAGTTTCATGGTACACGAACCCAGGGGAATCATAGAGTGCACCAGCGATAGGTCTTTAGATTCCAACCTCCGGATATAGCGCAAGATCTCGGTCTCAGAATGATATGAGCTAAATACCGGATGTTGCATAAAACCAGACTGGCGGCGATGGACAGTACGGAGCACTTTTCCATCCGCATCGAACTCGGGCAAGCTCCCACCCATCAATTCGCAGATCGTTTGCAAGTCGCCATCCGCGGTCGTTTCATCCAGAGCAATTCCCAAATCCCCCTCACCCAAACAACGGAAGTTGATTCCCTCGGTCCTGGCTCTCTCTATCAACGCATCTCGTTCAGGTCCTACCGCAACCCTCAGGGTATCAAAATACTCTTCGTGTACGACCCGCACCCCCCCGTTTTCAAGACCCGCAGCCAAAGACCGGGCCTGTTGATGCACCCGTTCGGCAATTTGTTCCAAACCGCTTGGACCATGATATACCGCATACATACTGGCCACCACCGCGGGAAGCACCTGAGCAGTACATATATTGCTGGTAGCCCGTTCTCTTTTGATGTGTTGTTCACGGGTTTGCAGAGCCATCCGCAAAGCCAATTTTCCCCGCACATCTTCAGAGACGCCAATAATACGCCCAGGAATCTGACGTCGGTATTCGGATTTTGTGGCCAAAAACGCCGCATGGGGGCCCCCGTACCCCATTGGCATCCCGAAACGCTGCGCACTCCCCACAGCGACATCGGCCCCGAACTCGGCAGGAGGTCTGAACAGACAGAGCGCCAATAAATCAACCGCAACGCATACCAAAGTATTGTTGGCATGGGCCCGGGTGCAAAAATCGTCGTATTCCCAGAGGACCCCGTCGGACGCTGGGTACTGAAGCAACGCAGCAAAAGTCCCGGACTCAAATTCGCACTCGCGGTGATCCCCGACTCGGAGTTCCCATCCCCGCGACGCTGCCCGGACCTTGACCACCTCGATGGTTTGCGGATGACAGGCCGACGAAACGAAGATGTGATTGCCCGCACCTTTCTTTTGCACTGCTTTCAGCATTGCAATAGCCTCAGCAGCAGCTGTTGCTTCGTCCAGCAATGAAGCATTTGCCAACTCAAAACCAGTCAGATCTCCGACCATCGTTTGGAAGTTGAGCAACGCTTCGAGTCGGCCCTGAGCTATCTCTGATTGATAAGGAGTATACTGGGTGTACCAACCAGGATTCTCCAAAATATTGCGCTGGATCACTGCGGGAGTTATAGATCCATAATACCCCATACCGATGAAAGAGCGACAGATGCGGTTTTGTCGGGCTAGATCGCGCAGCCTCTCCAGCAACTCGCGCTCCCCCATAGATTCGCCCAATGCTAACTCACCTTTCATGCGAATCGTCGCCGGCACGGTCTCTTCAATCAGATCATCCAGGGAATCGATCCCAACGACCTCGAGCATTTCGTCAATTTCTTCGCGACGTGGTCCAAGGTGGCGACGTACAAAAGAATCCCCGAAATCAAGCCGGCCTCTCATTTATTGCGTCCTCTTTTAGGTGGTTTTTTTACCGCAGACCGCACAAAAGGCAGGTTGACAACTTCAGCTGGAATTCTTTTGCCCCGCATTTCTACGAATATCGTGGAACCTTTTGCCTGCACCCCATCCCCCAGATAGGCCAGGCCAATTCCCTGAGCCAAACACGGAGAATAGGTCCCACTAGTCACCGTTCCCACCCGCCCTCCCCGCTCATCCAGGATCGGATAATCCGAACGAGGTATCCCTCTTTCAAGCATCCGGAACCCGCGCAGCTTCCTATAGCCACCTACTTCGTGCATCTCTCGCAATGCCGCAGCTCCGACAAATTCGGCCTCTTTCTGCAAATTCATAGTCCAAGCTAAACCTGCCTCAAGCGGTGTGATTTGCTCGGTCAGCTCATGGCCATATAGACAAAATCCCATTTCGAGTCGCAGAATATCGCGAGCTCCCAATCCGCAGGGTCTGACACCGGCATCGCAAAAGCTTTGCCAAAGTGCTGCCACCTGATCCGCCGCACAGATAATCTCAAAACCGTCTTCACCGGTATAGCCATTGCGACTCAACACAGACTCAATACCCGCAATCTCGGCCCGCATACACCCGTAATATCCCAGGTCTGCGGCTTCAGTTCCTACAAGGGCGGTGATCATCGCCTCTGACTGTGGCCCCTGTACCGCTATCATGCCTTGCTGATTGCTCAGGTTTTCAATTTGTAAATGGAGCACCCCCTCTGCCCGATCATTGACCCAATGCCAATCGTTTTCAATCCTGCTCGCATTGACCACCAGAAGATACTCCACTTCAGCGAGACGATATACTACCACATCATCAATACATCCCCCCTCTTCGTTGCAGAGCGTTGAGTAGAGCATTCGACCAATCGCCAATTCGCTTATCCTGGCGGGCAGGAGATGATCGAGAAAGCCGGCTCCCCCCTCTCCGACAAGCGAGAATTGGCCCATATGCGATATATCGAAGAGCCCAACCTGCTCGCGCACTGCCTGGTGTTCAATATTTAAACCATCGAATTGCACCGGCATCTCCCACCCTCCGAAGGGCACCATACGCCCACCAGCCTTCACCAGCAAATCATAAAGGGGGGTATGCAACAATACTCCCTCATCGTTCCCCATTGCCCTTTCTCCTTCAGCAAATGCTGACCAATTGACCCCAAAGCCTGAATGCCTGCTCTTCAAGTGCCGCTAAGTCTCCGTTGTTTTCAATAACAAAATCGGCCCGAATCCTCTTCTCCTGCGATTCCATCTGGCGCGCCATCCTATCCCTTATATCCCGCTCCGGTAGACCACTACGACGCTGCACCCTCGCCAACCGTCGCTCTTCCTCAGCGTCAACCACTACGATCCGATCAAAATACTCTTCGATCTCCCACTCATAAATTAAAGGTGCATCAAAGATGACGATCCCGTTCCCTGCCGTCGCAACCTCCTGCTCCAACCGCCGCCCAATTGCCGCAGAGAGCGGTGGTCTCATGATCTGCTCGAGCCGCTGACTCTCTTGCGTTGATTTTAATGCCCGCCGCCCCAACTCCCGGCGATCCAGGTTCCCCTTAGTATCGAGTATATCTGCACCAAAAACCTCTTGTAATTGTTTAATTACTCCTGGAATTTCCGCGACCTCACGCGCGATTTTATCAGCATCCACCCTTCGCGCACCACGCTCGGCAAGCATTTCTGCCAGCATGGATTTACCCGCACCGATACCACCAGTAATCCCTACGAGCATAACCATTTACAAAAAAAGAGGATAGGAAACTTAAACCGGCCAAGCGGTCTGGGGAGACTTTTCAAATAGCCTATAAAGGGGTCTTCTTTTCCAAATCGGGGCAGAATGTACAGCAGCTGTGAAGTCCTGTCAACCATAAGGCAAAGCAATAGCGAAGTACTCACCATTTGACTATAAACTAGCTATCGCGTATAGTAATTCTATCGCTTTAGTTCCTTTACATCTTTTCACAACCAGTTTACCCATGGCAATCGTACCAGTAGTTATCGAAGAGTCGGGGCGCGGAGAACGTGCCTACGACATTTTCTCTCGCTTGCTCAAAGAGCGAATCATCTTCATCAGCACTCCGATCGATGACCACGAGGCCAACCTGATCATCGCTCAACTCCTCTTCCTCACATCGGAAGACCCCAAAAAAGACATTTCGCTCTACATCAATAGCCCGGGTGGCAGCCTTACCGCTGGCTTGGCCATTTACGACACGATCAAACACATTCCCTCTGATGTGGCGACACTTTGTATCGGCCAGGCCTATAGCATGAGCGCGATCATCCTCGCCGGCGGGACCAAAGGAAAACGACATGCCCTTCCCCATTCGCGGCTGATGCTGCACCAACCCTGGGGTGGCATCGGCGGTCAGGCCGCCGATATCGAGATCCATGCCCGCGAGATCATGGAGTGGCGCCAAAGACTCAACCAGATACTGGTCCAAGAGACCGACCAACCGCTCGAACGCATCGAGCTGGTCACCGAGCGCGACTATTTTCTCTCGCCCGATGAAGCAATCGATTTCGGCCTGATCGACGGTTTACTGCTCAAGGAACAGGAACCCGCGGCAAAAACCTAACGTTTAAAAGCCTATAGCGGGAAAGCAATAACCTGATCCAGTTTCGCAGCCCCTGCTATCAGCATAATCAGCCGATCCATCCCCAACGCAACCCCACCTGCTGGCGGGAACCCCCGTTCCATCGCCGCAAGAAAGACTTGGTCGAGCGGGGGATCTTCCCCGGTCAAACCCGATCTCGCCCCCGCCATAAACCGACGGCGTTGTTCGATTGGATCATTCAATTCCGTATAGCCATTCGACAACTCCACGCCTCCTATATAAGCTTCGGTCCTTTCGGCTATTGCGGGTTGACCTTCCTTCATTCTTGCCAGCGCAGCGAGTTGGCGTGGATAATCGACCAAGTGAACTGCGCCGATTTCAGCCAATTGTGGTTCGACCCTTTCCAGCAAAATCTTATGAAATAAATCTTCCCAACTATCTTCAGGGCGGGCACTGCCATAACCTAATTCCCTCGCCCGTCGTATAAGGTCCACTCTTGTTGCACAGACTCCTAAGTCAATATTGGCCCAACGCGCAAAAGCCCGATGTACTGTGATCCGCTCCCAGGGCGGCCGCAAATCGATTTCTTTTCCTGCACGAACTATGGCAGACTTGCCCAAGACCTGTTCCGCCACAAAAGCCACCAAACTCTCAACATCAGCCATAATCTCTTCATAACTCGCGTAGGCCCGATACCATTCAATTAGAGTAAATTCAGGATTGTGAAAAGCACCTGTCTCCCCGTTGCGAAAAGAACGGCTTATTTGAAAAATCCGTTCTAAACCGGCCCCCAACATTCTTTTCATATAGAGCTCGGGCGAGGGAGCAAGGTAAAAAGGCTCCTCCTCTTTAGTACCTTCTGCCCGATATTGCGTAGAGAAGAGTCGGATATGCTCTTCTTGGGCAGAAGCGCGGACGAGAACGGGAGTCTCTACCGCAAGAAAGTGTTGCTGATTGAAAAAACGATGCACCGCATCCAGGATCCTGGCCCGCAAATAAAGATTCTGCCTCAATCTCTTTCCGGTTCCATTAAAACGCGCCCAATCACCACCACTCCATTCCCCATTTGCAGAGGCCAGCAAACGCATCTGATTTACCGTAAATCCCTCTTCTCCCACTGCTCCATTGACCTCGACGAAATCCCCGGCTTTTATCCCCGTTGGTACATTCTCGCAGCTAAAATCGACTTCCCCACTTTCGTCCATGATCCGCCCCTGGCCCTTATCCAAATCCAGGAGTCGCCCCCGAACGGCAATCTCTCCAAATCTACGATTAACCTCGGCTACCGCCTTATGTTCCCATTCTAAGCGAGATGGATAGATCCCCATTTTCATTCCCCACTAGACTAAAAAAAACCTTCCCCAACAGTGCAAAAACACCAGTGGAGAAGGAGGATGTTAAACCATGATCTCGCCTGGAGATCAAGCCCTCTTTTTGTTATGCACAAAGGTCGGTGGGGCCTCGCTCTCGATGAAAGCCCGGGTTATGATACACTCATTGATATCGTCCCTGGCCGGAAGCTCAAACATGATCTCGAACATCGCCGTCTCCAAGACAGCCCGTAAACCACGGGCCCCCATTTCCTTCTCCTGGGTTAATTCGACAACTTTTTCCAGAGCATCCTCTTCAAACCTCAATTCGATTCCATCCATCTCGAAAAGTTTCTTATACTGCTTAGTAAGTGCATTCCGCGGTTTGATCAAGATGTCCATTAAAGCCCTATCGCTCAGCGGATGCAGCGTACCCACCACCGGTAGACGACCGATCAACTCGGGAATCAAGCCGAACTGGATTAAATCCTCGGGTTCGACCCATGACAAGAGATTACTCTGGTCCAGTTCTTCGGATTCGTCCAGGCTGCTTCCAAATCCCATCGACCGAGTACCAATTCGATGGCTTATGATCTTATCCAAACCATCATAAGCTCCGCCACAAATAAAGAGGATATTCTTGGTGTTGATTTGCACCAGGGGTTGCTCGGGATGCTTGCGTCCTCCCTTTGGAGGCACGCCCGATACCGTACCCTCAAGGATCTTGAGCAATTCCTGCTGCACCCCTTCACCGGAAACATCGCGAGTGATGGAGGGATTGCCAGATTTCCGAGCAATCTTGTCGATCTCATCGATAAACAAGATCCCGCGCTCTGCCTGACTCACATCGTAATCTGCAGCCTGGAGAATTCTCACCAGTATATTTTCGACGTCTTCACCCACATATCCAGCTTCGGTAAGTACGGTGGCATCGACAATCGCAAATGGCACTTGCAGTACGCGCGCGAGGGTCTCGGCCAAAAGCGTCTTGCCTACTCCCGTGGGACCAATCAAGAGAATATTGCTCTTGGTCAGTTCGACATCCGTAACCCCGGAATAAACCCGCTTATAATGGTTGTATACGGCAACTGAAAGAGCCTTCTTAGCCCGTTCCTGGCCTATTATATGTTCATCGAGGTGAGCTTTGATCTCGGCGGGCTTTGGCAGAGGATCGCCATTGAGGCTAGGATCCTGTTGATTCTCCTCCTCGAGGACTTCGTTGCACAATCCTACGCACTCATTGCAGATATGCACCGAAGGTCCTTGAATGATTTTTTCAACCTGATCAACCCCTTTGCCACAGAATGAACAGGTTACGTTATGCGTTTTTTTGAGCATATTCCCTAAAACCCGCTCTCATCTTCACGCGACTCACCAGCACCCTCCTCGGAGCTGTCCCTGCCATAAAGCTCTCCATCCGATAACACACCAGACCCAGACTCTTCACCTAGATCGGCCTCCACAGAATTTTCCTCACCGGCATCGGCATCGGCATCGGCATCGGCATCGGCATCGGCACCGGCACCGGTATCGGCATCGGCAAGAGTACTGACCTGACCCTCCTCTTCACCCTCTGGCTTGTCCTGGCCAGATTTCATAACGTTAATTGCCTGGAATCCCTTGGCCGTCCTAGTCACCATAAACTCGACTTCGTCCCCCTGAGTCAAACTCCGGTCCCATGATGAAATATCGCGCCAGTGGACGAAGACATCGATTTGGCTATCTGTAGAAATAAATCCATACCCCTTATCGTTGTTAAACCATTTGACAACCCCTTTAATCCAGGTATTCTCAGCCAGCGATTCACTCTCCGTATTCGCGGCCTCATTCTCCCCTCGGTCGGCCTCCCCTCCTCTGGGATTATCACGCGAACGAACCGGCCGGGCAGCCGATTTTTCGGTATCGCCATCACAAAGGGAATCGAGGAGATCCTGTTTTAAACTCTCCCCCCCCTCAGCACCCTCTGCAATCCATTCTATAGCGGTAACCAAGCCGATGACATAAGAGCTATCCTTGCCATAGAGCTTGCGGGCTTTGCCTATGCGTTCGGCCAACTCATTCACCAATACGCTTTCCAAGTGTATTGAACTAACCAATTAACCAATTCCTCCTGCAAAAATGCCAAAAACTTGGGACACCATAACCATGCTACTAATAGCACATCTATCAGGATTTGTCAACTATTCCAACCGGTATCCACGGATCCCTTCGTAGACAGTTTGAGTGCTCACTTTTAGGATCCCAGTAAGCGGTACGGCGATCAACATTCCGACGATGCCCATAAGCTGACTTCCTACCATCAAGACAAAGACCACGACCAGAGGATGCATCTCCACACTTTTGGCCACAACAGTGGGTTGAATCAATACATTATCAATGATCTGAATCACCAAGAATACAACGCAAACCTTTACCACCAATATCATTCCCCCCCCAGTAGCTAGAGCAACGATCGTTGCAGATATTACCCCTATAAAGGGCCCCATAAACGGGATCATATTAGACAAGCCAGCTAGAAATCCAAGAGGCAATGCATAGGGCACTGAAATGAACGACAACCCACCAATGGATAGTATAGAGACGACACTGGTAGCCAGGATCTGACCGCGAATATAGCCACCGATCTGCCGATTGATCTGATGCAGTAAATTGAGGCACAACTCGAAATAGGCGTTCGGTACCAATTCTATCGCATGCCGGGTCAGACGATGCCCATCTTTTAGAAAGAAGAAGGCAACAAAGGGTACGATCACCACGAAGGTTAGACCAGAGACAACCCCACCGAGAAATACCGTAGTTCCTCCGAGCATCGTCTTGGCCAAACGCTGGCCGTGTTCCTTTACGAAATCGGCAAGATTGAATTCCTCTTCCATAAAGGGCTCTATGAGCGGTTGGATATATTCTGAAACTATAGCACCGAGAGCGGTCAAAATATTGGGCCCGGCCTTGCCGAAGCCGATCACACGATCTGAGAGAACAGCTGGCAGTATACCTGATTCACCTTCAACCTCAGCTTTGGCCCCGGTTTGAAATTGCCACTTCCGATTACCATAGACTTCTATGCGGTGCAGATGAACCTCTTCCCCTTTCAATAAGGTCAGCAACAAGGCGTTTTTGCCCGGGCTGTGGCCACGGGGGGCGAATCGAACCTTGACCTGTAACTCTCCCCCGGCTTCAATCTCAAGCGGCCAGTTATAGCCCCCCAACACCGCAAAGGGCTGTTCCTCCGAATCGTCCTCCCACTCTAAGTGCTCTATTATCAGAGGATCTTTGTGATTGTTGGTAATAGAAAAAAATTTGTCAACCTGTTCCTGGCGTAAGAAACGGTCGCTCAATTCGACCATTTCGCCCGTCATTTTACCCCCCGCCTTGAATACCCCAAACCCAAGACTCACAAAGACAATCAAAAAGACGAGGAGAATGCACCAGGTCCGCCCTAAACCACGCCCTTCCATCCGGTCTACGACAGGAGCCAAAACATAGGCCAAGACGAAAGCTAACCCAAAAGGAGCGAGGACCCCACGAATTTGGTATATAAACATCAGGACCCCCGCCACCACGCCCAAACCTACGAGAACTCGTAATTGCCGGGTCATTGGTCGGAGACTCCGTCAGATTCAGTTTTCTCAACGACCTCTAGCTTTTTCTCAGATTGTTTAACTCGCAGTCGCGCTTCTTTTAACAAGTGATTGGTCTGGCGCAAGCGCGCCGAGATCATTTGTGAAAGGCGCATGACGATTTTCAAACCGAGTCGAGGGTTACTCTCGATCAACTCAAGCAAGTCTGGTCTGAAAAAACCAAGTATCCGGCTGGGTTCACTGGCGTGGGCTGAAGCGGTGCGTGGTGACTCGTCTAAGAGGGCTTGTTCCCCGAAAAAATCTCCGTCAATCAGGGTGGCCAGTTCCAATTGGGATCCATCATCCGCAGTCTGCAAAATACGCACTTCTCCGGATACTACGATATACATCCCAACCCCGGGATCCCCCTCCTTGACAATGGCCTCGTCGGTATTCCAAGTTCGGCGATGGAGGATGCCTTCGATCTTTTTATAGTCCTGTCTGCTCAGATCCTGAAATATAGGAATACTCTTCAGGATTTCGTAAATGTCGGTCTCTTCCTTGCTCAAGCGGCGGAAGATATTACTCCAAAAGGGATCGGACGACATCGGCTTAGACTCCTGTTAAAACAGGCAAAACGACCCCTCAGCCAGATATCCAAGGGGTCGTTTTATCATTATAGCCCACAGTCGGGGGAACCTCAACCCAGGTCAATTGGATAATGAGGCATCAATCTTTTCAGCAATTTTCTCTTTATCCACAGCTCCGATAAGTTGATCGGCCACTTTGCCTTCTTTAAATATAAGCAATGTCGGAATGCTACGTATGCCAAAATCAGCTGCAGTCTTCTGTGCTGCATCCACATCCAACTTGCAAACTTTAGCCCTGCCTTCGTATTCGCTGCTCAATTCTTCAATGACCGGCGCGATCATCCGACAGGGTCCACACCAAGTCGCCCAAAAATCGACGAGAACAGGTTCCGCCGAATTGAGGACCTCATCGCCAAAATTATCATCGGTTACAACAATCGGTCCGCTCATAACTCCCTCTTTCTACTCCATTTTTATTTGCAGCAAATTTAAAAAATTCAACACCTTATGTCGATTAATATAGAAGTCAATATAATTTCAGCCGGGTACATTGTCAAGCCTTTACGCCCCGTTGAACAACACCGCAGAGTCTAGTTACCAAGAGATCCAAAACCAGGCGTTCTTGACGTCTGCCCAGGGATTTTAAACTCCGATCGGCCCCCTTTAACGCACCTAGCGCTGCCCAGAGCCAAGGGGTGGACCGCCTCTTAGCCTGCTTTGTATACCCGTCCAGGAAATAAGGCGCGACCCCGAGTTGGGATGCCATCTCATTGCGATTAAGAGATTTATTGCTCAATTCCCTGGCTCTGAGCAATAGCCGTAAATGACGAGTTATCATCGCCACGGCCAGTGCCGGTTCTTCTCCCTGACCAAGGAATCTATGCAGCAACTCCTGAGCCCTTTCTGCCTCTCCCTTTCCGATAGCATCCGCTAAGTCGAAGACACTTACGCCCCGGGTAATGCCCACAACCTCTTCAACCGTAGAAACTCTAATCGACTCTCCCTCTCCCACCAAACTAACTAGCTTTTCTATTTCGCTGACCAACTCGCGCGGTTTGGCCCCCACGAACTGACTAAGCAGCTGTACCGCATCTGACTCGATCTGAATTTTCTGGCGCTTGGCGTACCGCTGGATCCATTGAGGCACTTGGTCTTCATAAGGCGGTTTAAACTCCAACATCCGGCCCAAGCGGACCAATTCCCGATAGAACTTCCTCCTCATATCCACTTTTTGACCAACCACCACTAATCGGCTGGTTTCCATCGGTCTTTGAAATAATCGCTCCAAGCTACGACATTGTTCGGCAGATAAATCCTCTGCATCGCGCAATACGATCAACCGGCACTCAGCCATTATCGGATAGGAGTCGTAGAGTTGAAAAAAATCCAACACCTCAAAACGCTCAGCACGAACAACATCCATATTAAATTCACGGGCCGATTCTGGTGCCAATTCAGAGATCAGCGAAGAGACTAGAGCTTCCCTCTCATATTCTTCTTCTCCATGCAGGAGATAATAAGACCGTATCTCTCCCCTTGCGATCTCGGCCAGCAGCGCTTCGGGACTCATACCTCTGCCTCTTTTAGCCATTCTCGTTTTTACCTACTTCTTCATCATCGAGTATCCGAAATTCGGCCTCTACCACCTTGCGAGAATCGACCTTGGCATGCTCGTCGGATCGTCCCTCGCCGTACCCTGGTCGTTTTTTTCTTAGCAGGTACCAATTAAAACAGAGCAAGACAAGCAGGATCAGCAAAAATACTTTAAACATAATCACCATCTATAACTAAAATGATATTTGAATAATTTATATCGCGTAGGAAATGCCAGTCACCCCATAGATTTGCAACATTGAACCTA
>CAZFMY010000052.1:0-988 GCA_964520345.1 uncultured Gemmatimonadaceae bacterium
CCGAAGACCGTCCTCAGCCGAAAAACGAAGTGTCCTGGTATCGGCGATATACTCCAGATCCGTCAGCACCACCAGCACACCCTCTGCCAGCAGGCGCACATTGTCCGACCCCCTGAGAACGTCGGCATTGGCCGAGTGGTCGAAGGTCGCGACGATCGAGCTCGATGCGATATCAACCGATTCGTCGCCCACCGTCGGCATCGTCGTCACAAGATTGGGCACCGGAGTGATGAACGACCAGCTGTAGTCACCCTGGCGACGAGGACCGCCCGCCGCAGACGCGATGCGAACCTCATAGGAAGTACCCGCCCGAAGACCATCCCGAGCCGAAAAGCGAAGCGTACGACTATCGACGATATACTCCTGACCCGTCAGCGCAACCGGCACACCCTCTGCCAGCAAACGCACATTGTCTGGCTCCCTGAGAATATCGGCATTGGCCGAGTGATCGAAGGTTGCAACGATCGAGCTCGATGCGATATCAACCGACTCGTCGCCCACCGCCGGCATCGTCGTAGAAAGATTGGGCACCGGAGTGATGAACGACCAGCTGTAATCGCCCTGGCGGCGGGGACCACCCGCCGTCGCCGCGATCCGAACTTCATAGGAAGTACCCGCCCGAAGACCGTCCTCAGCCGAAAAACGAAGTGTCCTGGTATCGGCGATATACTCCTGACCCGTCAGCGCCACCGGCACGCCCTCCGCCAGCAAGCGCACATTGACTGGCTCCTCAAGCACATCAGCGTTGACCGGGTGATCGAAGGTCGCGACGATCGAACTCAATGCGATATCAACCACTTCGTCGCCCACCGCCGGCACCGTCGTAGAAAGAAGAGGCACCGGTGTAGTGAAAGACCAACTGTAATCGCCCTGGCGGCGGGGACCACCCACCGCCGCCGCGATCCGAACCTCATAGGAAGTGCCCGCCCGAAGACCGTCCTCAGCCGAAAAGCGAAGTGTACGACTATCGGCGATATACTCCCGATCC
>CAZFMY010000052.1:1088-8216 GCA_964520345.1 uncultured Gemmatimonadaceae bacterium
GTCAGCGCCACCGGCACGCCCCCTGCCAGCAAGCGCACATTGTCCGACTCATCAAACACATCGGCATTGGCCGGGTGATCGAAGGTCGCAACGATCGAAGCCGAGGCGATATCAACCGCCTCGGCGCCCGCCCTCGGCGTCGTCGTCGAAAGATTGGGCACCGGCGTGGTAAAAGACCAGCTATAATCCTCTTCGCGACGGGGACCGCCCACCACCGCCGCGATCCGAACCTCATAGGAAGTGCCCGCCCGAAGACCGTCCTGAGCCGAAAAACGAAGTGTACGACTATCGGCGATATACTCCGGATCCGTCAGCGCCACCGGCACGCCCCCTGCCAGCAAGCGCACATTGTCCGACTCATCAAGCACATCGGGATCGACAGGACTGTCGAAAGCTGCTTCAATCGTACGTTCTGATATGCTCACCTCCCGATCGTCGGCCGTCGGGATGGTCGTGACCACTTGAGGTACCGGCGTGGTAAACGACCAGCTGTAATCGCCAGACGATAAGACGCGCAAAGGACCGGCGAGAATACCCGCCAGACGAACCTCGTAGAAAGCGCCAGGCTTGAGTCCACCTTCGACCTCGAAACGCAAAGTCCTGGTCTGCGCTTCGAACTCGAATCCGGTAACCGTCTGCTCGACGCCCTCGCGCAACACGTGCACCGTCTCGGCACCGAGAAGCGATTGGTCGATCCCCAGATCGAAAACAGCCTCGAACTGGCCGCTGCTGGTCGGCGCGTCGTCTCTTGGGCTCTGTTCGATGAGCACGGGCACCGCGGTCTCAAATTCCCAGCTGAAATCACCGTCCGTTTCGGCGCGGAGCGGACCCGCCAGATTGGCATTCAGAACTACCCGATAGCGCGATCCCGGAGCAGCTCCGCCATCCAGGGCAAAACTGAGCGTATTGGTATTGGCATCAAAAATAGGGGTTCCCTCCAGCGGCTGCGGCTGGTCTTCGCGCACAACCGAAACGGCCTCGAACGAGTCGTCCGTGAGCAGGGATGCATCAATTGCCGCATTGAATTGCACGCTTATTCTGCCAATTTCTTCGGCAGCTATAGGTGTCTCTGATGCAGGCGATCGAGCCACCACCGTCGGGACTAATGTGCTGAACGACCAGAGGGTCGCGTCTCTGGGGCGGTTTCCAGCCCGGTCGCGAATCGCAGCGGAAACTTCAACGGTGTATTCAGATCCCGGTTTCAGTCCTTCTTGCGGCACCAGACTCACCACACTCGCAGATTCATCCAGCGTTGGATCGGTGAGCAGGTCGACAACCACAGTGCCGCGCCGCAAGGTAAAATTATCCGCGGTGACGGTGCCCGGATCCAGCGCTTCAGAGAACGTTACGGAGATGGTGCGCGCTGCGGCCGCGACGTCGGTGTCATCCGGCGACGGGTCGCCAGCCACCATTCGGGGCAATTCGGCATCGACGTAAAACAAATCGGGCGCAAGGCGCGTATCCATCCTGTTGCCCTTGGCATCGCTGGCACCGGCAATATTCAACCCGACCGAGCCGGAGGGAAAACCCTCGACGACAGTCAATTGCGAGTTCCACGTTCGACCATTCCACTGCAACGGCGTCAAGGCGATCGCCGTATCGGCCCATTCGGCAACAACATCAACGGCCACTTCCGGGAGCAGTGAAGTATGCTGATCCATAAATTCGAGCACCAGAGCCACCGTCTGCCCTACCCCCACCGTATCGCTTCTACTCGTCAGTATTGAAGCAACCTCCGGCTTGACGGTGTCGATGGTAAACTGACGAGGCGTCGACCAGGCCGAACGAGCATGGCCATCGTCGATGGATTGGACGGACCAGTAGTAATCGCCACTCGCCAGATTATGCAGCTGATGACTCAGGCGCTGACCCACATTACCGAATCCCCAACGCGTCGTGCCGCTGAAGATATCGTCGTAACCAGGACCAGTCCCTACACGGACGTTGTATCTCAGGCTTGCAGGGGTATCGTCGCCGTCGTCGTCGACGGCCAACCACGAGAGCTGGACCTTATCGCCGTCGTCAAGGCTGGTCGTATTCTGCGGCACCGCTGGGTGCTGGTTCGGATTGAAGAGACCGGTCAGATTGTCGTTGACGATAGTACGCGGAATTGCGGCGATGCCCCCTTCGCTGCCGGCCGATACCAGGTCGAGATCGCCGTCGTTATCTATATCGACCAGTGCGGTCGCGCTGAAGTCGAGAAAACGCACTACGGTCGAATCGACCGGTTCGAGCAACATGGGCTGCTCCGCATCGCTGCGACCGAGCGAGTTTTCGTAGACGCGCAGAATGGGTTTGGTGCCATCGTTGCCGATGATCACTAGATCCTGATCGCGATCATTGTCGTAGTCACCCCAGACCAAATCCCCGCCGCGAATGCCGGGCAGCAACCCCTCTGCTAAGAGGTCGAAATCACCCGCGCCCCCATTGACCATGATATCCGTGCGCAGCACACTGAAATCGCCCATCCCGGTAGCCGCCAGATCGAGATCGCCGTCGCCGTCGAAGTCCGACCAACTCAAATCGCTTGACTCTAACCCGGGCCAGTCGGTCTCGCGCTGCTGCAGACGACCAGACTCGTTGCGATAGAAGAGGAACTGGCGCGGATCATCTGCCCCTGTACCGGTCGCCACCAGATCCTGATCACCATCGCCGTCCGCATCGCCCCACAGAACTTCGCCATTAGCCAACCCGACCAGCGAGTCTATCAGGACAAAGGCACCGCGGCCATCGTTGGCGAAGAGCCCCGACCAGTACTCTCTGTTTGCGTTCTGTCCCATCAGGACGAGATCGAGGTCGCCATCGTTGTCGTAATCGCCCCAATCCGCAGAGCTCGAAGACATCGCGGGAAACTCTAGCGCCGGAGTCAACCCCAGGAATTCTCGGCGATAGAGATAGGTTCCCGGACTCTCGTAGGTGTCCTCGCCGGTGAGCAATAGGTCGAGAAGACCATCGTTGTCGTAATCGGCCACGGCTACGTCGCCATTGCGCAGTGGATTCAGGACTGCATTGGACACGGTATCCAGTTCTAGGAGACCCGCGTTGTTGATATAAGCCAGACTCTGGGCATTGCCACTGCGATCGAGGCCGATCAACACCAGATCGAGGTCGCCGTCGCCATCGCTGTCGCCCCAATCCATGGCGGCTTCTTTGAGTGCGCGCAGGCTCTGCCGCGAAGACACGAAGCGTCTTACGTTGAGGATTTGTTCCTGCGACCACTCAGATGCAGCCGCTGCACCATCCAGCGATTGGACACTCCAATAGTAGGTGTCAATAGGCAGTGAGCGCGACAGAGTCTTGTTAGTCTTGAAGCCGGCATTGCCTACACCCGAGGCGGAAACCCCGGAAAAAATGTCGCTGGCTCCGGGTTCGGTTCCGATGCGTAAGTTGTACGTAAGATTGGAACCATCACCGTCTGAGCCCGGCCCCCAGCGGAAACTCGCATAATCGCTGGTGACCTCCGGAGCATAGAGAACCGTGGGGGGGTCAGGTTGAAGATTAGGACTGAACGTCCCCTGGTTCTCGTAGAGTATCGTTCGCCGCTGGCCGGCGATGTCGGTACCGGAAATCAGCAAATCCGCACGACCGTCCCTATTGTAATCAGCCCATGCGGCCGAGCCGTCGGCCAGGCCCTCCAGCTGCACTTCGTTCGACTGAGTACTGAGTCGGCCATCTTCGTTGGGGAAAACAAACGCCATATACTCCGAGAACAGCGAACGACCCGTAGCCGCCAGATCGAGGTCGCCGTCGTTGTCGTAGTCCAGAAAGGCGAGATCCCCATCCAGTTGACGGCTGGCCGGCAGCCTGAAATTGTCATCCAGGCTCAATTCGCCCGCCGGCCTGTTGTAGTACAGCGATACCGAGGTTTCCGAATTCCACCGCCGTCCTGAAAAAGCGAGGTCAAGCGCACCGTCTCCATCGTAATCGCCCCAGGCCAGGCCGCCGCGGCGAACACCGGCCAGGTTTTCCTCGAGAGGAGTCGAAAGCACAAGATCCAGCCCCAGACTACCCTGCGGGTGATTTTTGTAGAACCGAATCTCGGGCACAATTCCGCCCCCGGAATACGTCACATTGTCGCCCGAAATGCTGAGATCGAGATCGCCATCGTTGTCGTAGTCGGCCCAAGCCAGGTCGCCGTTGTGCACGCCGAGAATCTGGTCGCTGTTGATCTCGTCGATAGCCAGGACGCCCCTGCTGTTGCGGTAGAGCTGGGTCTGAGAGTTGCCGTCTGGCGTCATACCCGCGACGACCAGATCTATATCGCCATCGCCATCGTAGTCGCCCCAAGCGAGTTCGGCATAGCGCACACCCAGCAGAGCATCCTGTAGACGATCGAGACTCAATTGGCGCGCCGTTTCAACGCTGGTATTGCGGTAGAGGGTCAGGGATTCTTCGTCGCCCGCACCCCAGCCCACGACTGCCAGGTCGGGATAACCATCCGAGTCGTAATCGCCCCAACCCACGCTGCCGTGGTAAACTCCGACCAATTCATCGCTCGCCGTTGGATCGAAGAGCAGCGAGCCTGCAACGTTTTCGTAAAGGCGAGCGATCCGCAGCGGACCTAGATCGCCGAGCATTTCTCCCGCTAACGCCAGGTCCTGATCACCGTCCTGGTCGTAGTCGCCCCAGGCAGCAGCACCACCGAGCAGCCCGGGCAATTCCTGGTCGACTTCGCCCAGCATACTCTGCGGATAGGCGCTTCCAGCCAAGCCGAGAAAAGCCGATACTGCAAGTGCGAATATCAACATGCCGTCGGTCTGATTGCCGTTAATCGAGAGCCAACGCCAGAATAATACGCCGGAACCGGGGAGCGTGTACCCTGCATAGCCTGTCCATCAATACTAATGAAAATGCGTTGCGTCTTGCCGCCGCAATACCAACAAGTGCTCTCGCTTAATAGACATAGTGTCGGGGACACGGACCACATTGGGTCTGCGAAGTGTCTACTCGCAACGCGGCATCTCCTCTTATTATCGGCTTTCATCTGTGAGCTATTGAGCATTTTCGGAAGCAGCGAAACCAAACTAAGCCTCGCAAACGACTTCAAACCTCTCGATACGAATACCATCAGCATGTCGAAGCAGGGATAATTCGTACCTCAACAAAGCAAAAATATCGCGGTATCTTCACACCTCAACACCTGCTTTACCTGTGAACGCACCGACCTTATACCCGGTTCAAAACACCCAAGATCCAATAGTCAAAACACACCCCATAATGCCACTTTCGCAAGTTCTCTACGCATTAATCAATGCTAAAATACAAATAGACAAAAGTATTTTTTTTAGATAAAACCAATCTTTTTTTCTAAAAAAAATAATTGTTTATTCGCCAATAATTCTTTAAATAAAAACCACTTGTACCGGCATTGGGCCCTGTATATAAATGGATAAATTTAATTATTTTTGGATATATATTTTTTTGCGAGCACTTTTTGCCGATATTATTAACAGGGCACTGTGCCTTGCACAGTGTCGAACTTAGTTAGCCCAATCCCGACCGGCCCAGTGATCACACCGTTTGGCACGTGCCTGAGCCCATAGTCTTCCGAGGCGATGTATGACTTTACCCAGACATTGCCAATGGTCACCCATTGCAAACCCGGCCAGATCGTACACCAATCCCAAGTGCACAGCTCCGGATGCGGACCGTTGCCTTGTTCTGGTGATGGCTCTGGTCCTTGCGATGGCCGCCCTGACAGGGCCTGTCTGTGCTTCGGGATGGATCGGGGCAATGCGTGCAATCGATGCGGAGAGCAAGGTCATAGACCTCGAGTTCGGTTTCCACACCCAGGCAACCGATGGCATCGATGAGGAACTGGGTGAGGTTGAGCAGCCACCACCACCGCCACGGAATATTTTCTACGCGGTTTGGAGCCACGCTCAACTGGGAAATGGGACGCTGCGCGATCTGCGGTCCATTCCGGCGGACGGGGACTCGCTAGTGTTCCATCTGACCCTCCAGCACACAGAACCGGTCTCCTTGCACTGGAACTCAGACCAACTAGCACGGGGGTTGCAGGCCGCTGTGATCACCGATGGATTCGGCGGAACGCTCTTTAGCGCCAATATGCTAGAGCAAGAAGAAGCAACGATAGAGAATAAACAGATACGCGAAGTGCGGCTCGTCTGTGTCGCTCGCAAGATCGAAGTAGCAACAGAGGTCCATACGCCCGATATCGAAAGCGATCCACCGTGTCGCGCAGAGTGCGATCGCGTCGAAATGGTTCTGTACCCCAATCCGTTTAACAGCCATGCAATCATCGACATAAATCTTCCTGACGCAGAATCGATCGACATCGAAATTTACAATGCGACAGGTCACCGAATACATAAACTAGCCTCCGGACGACCCACTACTGGAAACTACTCGGTCGTATGGAACGGACGCGACCGCCACAACCTGCCCGTCGCTTCGGGTGTTTACTGGATCCACGTGCGTTCGGCGCGTACGCGCCTGACCCAACCGCTGGTTTTGCTGCGTTGAGAAATCGCTGCGCCACTTCAAGCGCCAAGAGCGGCCTTTTCCGAACCGCTAGCGCTGTCTCTCTCCAGCGAGCAACGGCTCGAGTCTGCACGAGCCTTTTGTTCGTTATCTGCCTGATTTGTGCGACAAAGCCAACCATAGCCCAGACCAGCGCATCGAATTGGCTGGCAGACCTCCACGTCGAAGAATACGCGGGGGGGACATTGCAGGCCTCCCGATTGCTGATCTTCGGCGTTGCTCCTGAGGGGTCCGATGGAATAGACGAACATCTGGGTGAAAGCGAACTGCCCCCCGATCCCCCGGGAGGACTGCACGCGGCGTTTATCGGCGAGGGACTGGGCAATGGCCTGAGTAAGGATATCCGGTCCGACGAAGAAACCTCGTTGACTTTCTCGGTGAAGCTACTACGGGACAACGCCGGCGAAATCCTCCTATCGTGGGATCCTGCGTGGTTGAGCTCACAGGTGAGCGCAGCCTCACTTGAGGACGCAGCCGGCGGTGCAGTCTTAGTCGTCGATATGCTGGCTACCGGAAACGCCGAGATTCCGGCACTAGTAAACGAGGTGCGAATCCTCGTCAATCTCCAGGGTTACAACCCCCAACAGGATCCTAACGCACCCGAATACTACCAAAACGGTGGGG
>CAZFMY010000052.1:8316-9392 GCA_964520345.1 uncultured Gemmatimonadaceae bacterium
AGCCATCAGATGGACATCGAGGTCAATACACCCGTATCTGTTTTCTTTGATCTCAGTCGCAACCAGGTCAGCATCGGGGAGGAAATAGCGTTTGAAGCTGATCTGGACGGCAACTTTACCACCTTCCAATGGGACTTCGGCGATGGAGTCGTTATCGCGAACCAGAAGAATCCCACCCATGCCTTCGCCGAGACTGGACTATACCGCGTTGCGATCATGGTCGAAGGTGAAACACCTGGCGATTTCGCCGAGTTCGCCAGGACAATTGAAGTGGTGGAAAAAGCAACCGCTGCTTTCAGCCTTTCCAGCGATAATGTTGCGGTTGGCGAACTAGTTGAATTTTCCAACTCCTCAACAGGAGATATAGAATCGTATCGCTGGGATTTCGGCGATCGGAATTTCTCCGACGAAGCCGATCCCTTCCACGTCTACGCCGAACCGGGTGCATATACTGTTAGACTGACTCTTTGGGATTCGGCGGGGCAAAGGACCGAGGCGGCGGCCCGGCAAATCTTCGTATGGGAACCCGTCACCGCCGAATTCGCACTACCTGACGGAAACGTCGAACTAGGCGAGCCCGTCGAAATTATCAACCTCTCCACTGGTGCGATCGAATCGTATAGCTGGGACTTTGGCGACGGAAGTCCTCTGCGCACCGAAACTCATCCGCTACACACCTATACCGCCGCGCGCAGTACGCCCTATATCATCCGCCTCCTCGCGCTGGGAAAAGGCGGTGAGGAATCAATCTTTGAACAGGAGATCGGGGTCACGAGCCCGCCGACCATCGTCCCCGCGATCGCCGATCAAGTCGCCGAAGAAAACGCGTCTATCCGCTTCAAACTAACCAGCAACGAACGCGACGAAGCCGACAGCGGAACAACCCTGAACTGGAGCGCGCGAGTTCTGCGGGGCGCGGACTTGATCGAATCATTCAACGAAGAGGGCGGTCTTGGCGATGTATTCGTCTTCACCCCAATCCGCGGAGCCAATGGAAGAGCGACTATCCGCTTCACCCTGAGCGACAGCGACGGAGATAGCGATACACAGGACCTGACACTCACCTGGGAAGCCAA
>CAZFMY010000052.1:9492-12554 GCA_964520345.1 uncultured Gemmatimonadaceae bacterium
TCTGAGCCCAAATCGGGGGAGTTCCGCACCGATGAGGGTGAAGATCTTCTGCCGCCGCAGATCGTCAGCGGACCGATCGCCGTCGGGGTGTTGAGCGACCAGGCCCTGATCCAGTGGGCGACGGACGAAGCGAGCAACAGCATCGTCGAATACGGCCCGTCAGATGCGCTCGGACTCTTCGTAAAACTCGACGAAGCGACGCTGGAACACTCGGTGGTTCTGACCGGACTGGAGCTGGCTACGACCTATTTCTACAAAGCGTATTCGTTCGACGCCAACGGCAATATATCGCGTGCCACCTTCGGCAAATTCACCACCCTCGCCGGCGCAGATCAGGATCCGCCGCTTTTTCTCAGCCTGCCGGTCGTCACCGGAGTGAGCGACGCATTCGCCACACTGCGTTGGACCAGCGATGAGGCCAGCACCAGCAGGGTAGTTTACGGCATTCGCAGTGCGGCAAAACGAGCCGCAACATCCACCGAAGGATCCGATCCCAGCCAGGGCGTGGTTGCCGGCAGCGAGCCCGTGCTCGATCACGCCGTGGCATTGAGCAATCTCGCACCAGCGACCGAATACTTCTTTCAGGTCGAACTCACCGACGCCAGCGACAATCGATCCGCGCCAGTAGAAGGGCACTTTAAAACGCTGGCCGCGCCCGACACCGATCCTCCGGTCTTCGTTGCAGGTCCGCTCGCAATGGCTACCACCGATGAGAGTACGCGCATTGAATTCACCGCCGATGAGGATGTAGACATCGAGGTGGCCTGCGAGACATCGACAACCGGCACCTTCGGCGTGATGATCCAGCGCGCCGAACAGAAGCCGCGATACTCCATTCCCCTCACCAACCTCGGAGCAGACGAAGACTACGAGTGTACGCTCACCTTGACCGATGTAGTCGGCAACACAACCATACGGGAAAACCTGGTCTTCCGCACTCTGGCCCAACCCGATACCAAATCACCAGTGATCGTCGCCGGGCCGGTTGTCGTTGCTCGGCTCGACGACCAGGTGCGAATCGAGTGGCAGACCGACGAGATCGCCGATTCGCGCATCGAGTTCGGCATTGATCAGAACTACTCGCGCGAGGTCTCCTCGGCCAACGCAGTGGTAGACCATTCACTGGCCCTGACCAATCTCGAATCCGACCAGCACTACTACTACCGGGTGTGTTCCAGCGATCCCAACAACAATCCCGAGACCTGCAGCGCCGAGTTCTCGTTCAGCACGGTAGCCACTGCCGATGCCAATCCGCCACAAATCGTCAGCGGACCCGTTGTTTCGGGTCAGACAGACCAATCAGCTACCTTGCGCCTAGACAGCGACGAGACCTGCAGCGCCTACCTCGTCTACAGTCCCGAATCCGAACCGGAAATCGAGCTTGAGCTCGTTTCAGCCGAGCCCGCACTGGAACACGCGATTCCACTCACCAACCTCAAATCGGGCGAAGTCTACACATTCTCCGTGCGTCTGATCGACCTTAGCGGTAACGAATCGATCGCCAAAACGGGCCGCTTCAGGACGCTGATCGCTGCCGACGAGGAACCGCCGATCATCCTCGCCGGACCGATGGCTCTGGCGATAACCGACGAGGGCGCACGCATCGAACTGGAAACCAACGAGGATGCCGCCGTGCTCCTCGAGTACCAACCCGCCGACGGTTCGGTTCCCGCTGCCCTAGTCCAACGCGCCGAGCGCCTCACCCGGCACTCGATTCCACTCACCAACCTCGATGCCGAAACCGAATACCTCTATGGCCTGACGCTGATTGATGCCAACGACAACCGCGCCAGCACTCCCGGTGGTCGCTTTCGCACCCTGACCGCACCGGACGAACGTTCCCCGATCATTCTCGCCGGGCCGATGGTCGCCACGCGCCTCGAGGATCTGGTGGTACTCAGCTGGCAAACCGATGAACCGGCGGATTCGTGGGTCGAATATGGCAGCAGTGAGACCTACGGCGAAGAATCCTATGTCATGGACAATGTCGTGGATCACGCAGTGCGGCTGACCAACCTGTTGCCGGACACCGAATACCACTACCGCGTCTGCTCCACCGACCCCAACGAAAACCCTCCGACCTGCAGTGCCGACTTCGCATTCACAACACCTGCCACCGCGGATCTCAGAGCGCCACAGATCCTCAGTGGACCGGTCGTGACCGGGGTTTCGGATCTTGCGGCAACGCTTCGTTGCGAAAGCGACGAATTCAGTACCAGCCGTGTCGTCTATGGACAAAATCCCGACCTCGCGAACGGAATCGAGCGATGGTCGATGGAACCGGTACTGGGACACTCGGTAATGCTGACCAATCTAGAACCGGCCACCACCTACCACTACTCGCTGAGGCTGACGGATGCTAGCGATAACGAGTCAGATTCCGTAACGGGGAGCTTCACCACTCTCGCCGAGCCAGATACCGATCCACCGGTCGTGCTCTCTGGCCCACTGGCGGTGGCAATTACCGACAAGGGCGCACGGATCGAATTAGTGACCGATGAGGACGCAGCAGTTCAGATCGAATACCAGTTGGAAGGCGGGAGCGATTTTCCGCTCGTCGCCCAGCATGCGGAACGCGTCACCGAGCATTCGATCCCACTGACGAATCTGGCGCCGGGCGAGGAGTATTCGTACACGCTGAGCGTAGTCGATGCCGATGGCAACAGTTACCGCAAACCGGATCAGACCTTCCGCACTTTATTAGCTGCTGATATAGATCCACCGGTGATAACCGCCCGACCCATCGTGAGAACAGCCCTGGAGGACAGGGCGGTGATCGAGTGGTCAACCGATGAATTATCTGACTCGGCCGTTGATTACGGCCCGACGGCCGCCTATGGAGAGCAGGTGTACTCCATGGACGGCGCACTCGTTCACATCGTTCAGCTGACCAACCTCGAGCCGGGTACCGAATACCACTACCGCGTCTGCTCCACCGATCCCAACGACAACCCCACCACCTGCAGCGACGGCTTCAGTTTTCTGACCTTGGAAGAAGCTGACGAAAATCCGCCGATCCTGCTCACCGGGCCGATCGCCGCAGCCATCACCGACCACGGCGC
>CAZFMY010000052.1:12654-43507 GCA_964520345.1 uncultured Gemmatimonadaceae bacterium
CAGCGGCGCCTACGGAAACTCCGTTTCGGCGATGGACGATATCGTCGAACACCGCCTGCGCCTGACCAACCTCGAGTCGGGCACCGAATACCACTACCGCGTCTGCTCCAGCGACCCCAACGACAACCCCACCACCTGCAGCGACGATTTTAGTTTTACTACGCTCGCCGCAGCCGACCTGGCACCGCCGCAGATCCTGACCGGACCCATCGCCACTGCGATCACCGAGCATTCGGCTACGTTGCGGCTCAGCAGCGACGAAGTCGGCACCCTCAGCGCCGTCTACGGCACCAGACCGGATCTCAGCGACGGACGTAGAATCGACAGCGCAACACCCACGCTCGATCACACCGCAGTATTGACCAACCTCGAGCCGGGCACCGAATACCACTACCAGGTGCTCCTGACCGATGTCAGCGGCAATACCTCTACAGGCAAAGAGGGCTCCTTCAACACCAGAGCAGCACCGGACGAAGACCCACCGCTGATCCTCACCGGCCCTGTAGCCGTTTCGATCTCCGACCAGGGTGTGCAAATCGAATTCACCACCGACGAAGATGCCGAGCTCAGCATCGAATTCGCATCAGGAGAAGACGTACCGCTTCTCGTCCAGCGAGCAGAACGAGTGCGTCGACACGCCATTGCACTGACCAACCTCGAAAGCGACACGCGCTATAGCTACCGCATAATCCTGAGCGACGCAGCTGGCAATACCGTTACCAAACCAGACCAGAGTTTCAAAACACTGGCGGCACCAGACCGATCAGCTCCGGTGATCACATCAGGGCCGGTGGTCACCACTCGACTCCACGATCAGGTCGTCGTCGAGTGGAACACGGACGAAGCCGGCGATACCGAGGTCCGTTTTGGTACAACACCCGATTACGGTGGCATAGTCAGCAGTATGGACGACGTGCTTTCGCATCGCGTCCGGTTGACCAACCTCATACCGGAGACCGGGTACCACTACACTGTCTGCTCGACCGACGCCAGTGGAAATGGTCCTGCCTGCAGTGGGGACCTGAGTTTTGCCACGCTTTCTACCCCGGATACCGAGTCTCCCACCATCACCGCTGCACCCGTAGTGCGCAATCGCACCGATGCATCAGCAGATATAGCGTGGTCCACCAACGAACTGGCCGACAGCTTCGTCGAATATGGCCCGGATCCCAATTACGGCCTGAGTACCGGCAGCGCTGAGCATCGCCTTCAACACGAGGTACGCCTGACCAACCTCGAGCCGAATACCACCTATTACTACCGCATCGCATCCACCGACCCGGCCGGCAATGGTCCCACGCACAACGAGGATGGACTGAGCTTTTTCACTCGCTCAACTCCCGACCTACTGCCGCCAGTCATCGTAGCCGACCCCGTCGTTAGAGCCCGTACCGAATATTCTGCCACTGTTCAGTGGCTGACCGACGAGCCGGCGGACGGTCATCTCCGCTACGGCACTGGTGGGAGACTCGACACAGAGATTGTGACGGCTGAGGACGTGACCACACACGTGTTGAACCTGACCAACCTGCTGCCCGATACCGAGTACCGCTACCAGGTGAGTTCGACTGACGCCAGTGAAAATGGCCCAACACTCAGCGATACGAAGACTTTTAGAACGAGGGCTGTACCGGATACCGAGGCACCGCAGCTTTTGAACGGACCGATCGCGGTCAATATCACATCGACAGCGGCGACTATCGAGTGGACCACAAACGAACCAGCACACAGCGTGGTTGACCTAGGTACTGATACGGCCTACAGACTCGACCATATCGAACGCGGCGACTTGGTGGAATTCCACTCCGTATCGATCGCCAACCTGACGCCCGGCACGACCTACCACTACAAAATTGCTTCGGCCGATATCAGCAACAACCTCCTGAGTACCGAACCGAGTGGCGCATCGGCCCACAGTCGCGATCATACCTTCAAGACATTGCTCAACCCCGATGAAGACCCGCCCGTTTTTCTCGAAGGCCCAGTCGTCTTCGCCCAGGACCAGGCCGCCAAGGCCGAGTGGCGCACCGACGAACCCGCGCGCTATGAGCTCATCCTGGCCACCGACCCAGCCCTGAGCAGCGAAGAACGCGAGATCATTCAGAACAACGAGTACCGCGAACGACACTCGGTCGACCTAACCCGACTCGAGCGCGGAACGGCCTATTATTACCAGCTGACCGCCTGGGATCAGTCGGGTAACCAGGCCGTGGCCGGGACGGCATCGACCATCCGCAACAAGCGCGTGGGTAAACTTGCCCAACCACCCGGCGGCGCGGGAAGCTTCGTCACCCGACCCGAGCCAGATACCCAGTTACCCGTTCTGATCAGCCCGCCGAGTCTGGCCGCAAAAACCACAACCAGTCTCGCGATCGAGTGGGAGACGGACGAACGGGCAGACAGTTTTGTCGAATTCGGCACCGATGGCAAGCTGGACAACATCGTCGGCTCGGCATCGGATGTGACTCAGCACAGAGTCATTCTGACCAACCTCGAACCAGGAGCTCGTTTCGAATACATCATCAACTCGACCGACCCCAGCGGCAATGGTGCAACCAAGAGCACGGTGCAAATGGCAACGACCGCTCTGGAAGTCGACCTGATCCCCCCGGCCATAACCCGGGCACCAACACTCGTATACAAAACCGATCGCACTGCGACCATCGAGTGGTCGACGGATGAATTGAGCACTTCGGAAGTTGAATACGGTATCGACGGGCTGGAACTCGTCCGCGTAGACGCCAATACTACGCGCGAGCACCGAATCACCCTGACCAACCTCGAACCGGCAACCGAATATGTCTATCGAATAGGGTCCTCCGATCCGAGTGGCAACGGACCGACCCAGGTCACCGACCTTGTTTTTGTCACCAGTGCTGAACCCGATTTCGCTCCGCCACAGATCGTTACCGGACCCGAAGTGACGAACATCACGCACAGCAAAGCTACCATCAAATGGACCACCGACGAACTCGCCGATAGTTTCGTCGATTACGGCCTGAGCGAAAACGAGCTATACGAGGTGGCCGGTGCTGCCGTCGATGTTTTGGAGCACATCCTTACTCTGACCAATCTCGAGCCGGCCACAACCTATTACTTCGCCGCAGGTTCAATCGACCGCGCCAACAATGGTCCGGTACTCAGCGATGTCTTCAGCTTTACCACCGCAGCCACACGCGACCTGACACCGCCTGATATGCCGGCCCTCCTCTACGGCGAGCCGGGTAGCGAAGCCGCACGTGTACGCTGGTCGCCCAGTCTGGCCGAAGACGTTGCCGGCTATAATCTCTATCGCCGCACCGGAGGTGGTACCCACTTCGAGTTGGTCGCCAGCATGGTACGAGATACGACCTATCTCGACAAAGGCCTGATCAACGGCGTACCCTTTGTCTACCAGTTGGCCGCAGTCGACAACGCTTCGCCCCCCAACGAGAGTGTGCCGACAACTCCCATCACCCTGTCCCCGGGTCCAGAGAACGTACCTGGTGCACCGACGGCGCTGAGCGTCGAAGCAAGCGACGAGAATACCCTGCTAACCATTGGCAACGCCGTACCCAATCCTGAACGCTCCGAACTGAACTATACTTTTCAAGTTTCCACATCCTCGCAATTTTCCGATCTCGTAGCCCGTGGCGGTCGGGTAAGTGAAAGTCAGGAATCCTCTACAGAATGGTCGTTCTCCCGCAAGCTGGAGAGTAAACGCGAGTATTGGTGGCGCGTCAGGGCGAACGATGGGCTCTTTGACGGTCCGTGGATGGAACCCCATTCGTTCTTGCCCTCCGAGATTCCATCGCGCAGCAAATTCAATAAGACGCTCACCGCAGACTTTGATCTCGACGGCTTCGTCGGTTTCATTGATTTCTTTCTATTCGCCGATCAATTCGGCCGGGAAGTCGCGACGGAAAATGACCATTTCGACCTCGACCAAGACCGCAAAATAGGATTCAGCGATTTCTTCATCCTCACCGACCATTTCACGGGCAGCAGCGATACCGACCTGAACGACGAAAACGAAACGCAAAACCAGAACGACGACACCGACCCGGACAACGAAAACGAAACGCAAAACCAGAACGACGACATCGGCCCAGGCGACGGAAGCCTCGACGATGAAGCGCTGGCCGCCCGCACACCGACCTCGAAATGGGAACCACCAGGCGGGGCCATACCCCCTTCGGTGGACCGACGCCCGCGCAAAAATCGGCTCACCAAACCAGTGGCGAAAACCGAAAGACAAGAAATTATCAAGAGCGATATATATCTGCTCGAAGTCGAGCGGCAGAGCGCAAAAATCGCGGTTGAGGTGGCCTGTGATACAGATCTGGACGGCTACGGCATTGTTTTACGCCACGGAGCCAGCGTTGTCGCGGACTTCGGTCGCGGAATCTCAATGGATGGCGATGCCGTCCTGCAAGGTATTTTGTTGGCCGAGGCTGAGCGGACGTGGTTTGGAGCGTACGCAGTGCAAGACAAGGGTGAGGATCGCTACAGCCGGACCCTGGAGTTCGAGCTCGAATTTCCCGAGGACGCGATAGGCAGCGAGGTGGTCGTAGAAGCGCTGTGGACAATCGATCGCGAGGGCCGCGTGTCGCGGATGAGCGAGGTCGGCACGGTAAAACTCGTACCGCAGCACTACCGCCTCGATGCCCCGTATCCGAACCCCTTCAATCCCGTGGTCAATCTACGCTATACGCTACCCGAGGAGACCCAAGTCCGAATCGAAATTTTCAACGTGCTGGGGCAGCGAGTACGCCGGATCGTAGACGAAGTACAAAAACCGGGCGTCTATAACGCACAATGGCACGGACGGCACGACTCGGAGGGTACTGCCGCAAGCGGGATCTATTTCATCCGCCTCAACGCCGGTGAATTTCTATCGACCCGCAAGGTCTTGCTCTTGAAATGAACTCGGCACGGATTCGCTCTGCTTCCCACAGCGAAATGCCCGTGCTTTCTTCAGCGAATTTTCTTGGCAGCGATCCGAGAGTTCGGCAGCAAAGCGGCCGCAGAGACAACGGTGTACTCCGCAGCAGCCGAATCGCGATGTCTCAATTCGACCGCACCTTCCAGCCGATCACCGATAATATCAAAAACGAAGCGGTACTGAGAACGGGCGTTCTCAGGGTGAGTGTGGTAGAGGGCGTAGCGGTCGGTCGCGGGGACAAAGACGGCCGAAACCGCGGCGTCATCCGAAAGCGACGTGCCGCGAACCAGGTACTCATTGGTCGCCGGGTCCCGCTCGACAAAAGGCCGCAGATCATAGAGGTAGGCATATTCCACCCCATCGCGGGCAAAGCACAGTTTCAGCTGAGCAATGAGTTTTTTGGCGCGGGCAACCGCCAGCGGATCTGTTGCGCTCGCAGCAGAGGTGATCTCCCAGCGATCATCAACCTGGCCCAGCTCTAACCGGGATCGGTACTCGTAGTCCCGTTCATCAATCGCGCGCAAATCGTAAAGCCCAGGAACCGCAGACCAAGTCCGCGATTGGCCAAACTCGATTGCAGAATCCGCAACCAGATCGCGCCCCCAGAATGCTGCACTGACCGGCGCGAGATAGAGATGGCGTATAGTGTACTGATCGCCGTCGACCTTTAGAAGATTGGTTATCTGCAGCAAGGCCTGGTCGTCTTTAGCAGGACCCGCGAGCTCTTCAACCGCCGCCGCATATTCGACCAGCAGATCGACGAGCGGATCCTGTCCAGCAGCTAGAGCGGGCGCGAGTTCGACAGACCCTATTGCCCCCCGCACACCTGGCTCCAGTACGGATATCGCGATCTGGTCGCTGGAGATCGTTCCATCCTGGTCGGTTACACTGAGTTCGAAGAGATATTCGCCAGGTTCGACCGGTGCGACCGTCGCCCGAGCGTCGGCGCGATTGCGAATATCAACCACTGGTCCACCAAGCTGCGACCAGCTATAGGACAACTCATCCCCCGCCCCCCGCTTGCTACTCGAACCATCCAAGACAACCAGAGTATGTACGACTACGGCGCGATCTTCGCCAGCATAGGCCACGATGCGGCTAAACGCGAAATCACTTATGCCATTGTCCGCAACCTCGCAGGACAACCACCCGCTCACACAGAGAAGTAGCATCGCGATAAGAGCACCTCGACGTATCTGCATAAGCGACATCAACGACCCTTGGTCCCGCCGTAGCCAAAGCCGGCAAAGGCCCGGAAATTGGCGGGGTTTACGAGGTCCTCGTCCCGGTAGACATGCTGATAGCCCGTTTCGCCGATCAGCGACCAATGTGCGCCGAGCGGCAACTCGGCACCGAGCGCGAGGTGAACACCCGGTCTGCGGGCTGAATCGGCAACCAGGTTCTTGCCGTCGAGGCCAAAAAAGTGATAACCGAGGCTGCCTGACAGATAAGTATGCACTCCGAACCGCGCGAGTGCGAAATACTGCACAGCCAGAGCCAGCGACTGATGATGCGAGTCGATGGCCCCGAAAACCTCATCGTCGAGCATGAGACCAACCGACTCATAGGTCAGACTCAAACGCAGTGTGCGATTCAGATGCCAGCCCAGACGAAGACCGAAACCAAAACCTCCGTGCGAATTGGCCGCGACCGTGGCCCGGCGCAGCACCGGACGAATATCGCTGCCGCGCTGTTCTTGGTAACCGCCGAAGGTCGACCACCGGAAGTGGCGAAAAATATCCGGGCCGCGCGGGCCTGTCCCTTTTGAGACGACGGCAAGGACCGAGTCGGGAGCCGCGCCAGACCCGATATCGCTCTTCGCAACCATGGATTCTTCAGCTGCAATCTCGTCTGCCCCTGCGGAGGAACCCCCGATCTCCCCCCCGGTCCACTCCTGCCAAGGGATCGCCAGGTCGAGGATCGCGATCGATCCTGCAGCTGCAAACGGCACGACTTCGGCAATCGCGAACCTGGCGAAAAGCCGCAGTATACGGCCCCGAGCAATGGCTGCGATTTCGCCATTTACCGAGTCCGGACGCGCAATGACGAACTCGTCACCTATCTCTATTTCGCGATCCCGTCCGCCATCGATATAAACAAATGTCGGCGTGACCTTGATAACGCGCTGATTGGCAGAGACTTGTGCCGAAGCAATACCACAACCGAGGAAAACCGTGCCGGCCAACAGCCACCATCGCAACGGCCCCAGGTTGTCGAGTATTCGAGTCAACTTGATCTTCATGCGAAAACAGCTGCAAGGGCTAAGAGTCAAAAACAACTCTGCAAGACCGGTGTCCTGTTCGGCCTAGCAAAGCATCGCGCACAAGGTATGGGTCGTCTGCTCGAGCAGACTCCAACAATAATGAACAGCTCTCTTCTATTTTTCGGTCGATCGGGCGCAATCTTGAACTCTAGTTGACCACGCTGGCGTTGCGATCGGGGTTTTATCTGTTTATCATTCATTGCCGTGATTATGCGGATTCCCCACTTTCATATCTTCGACATTTATTGAACGCCTCGTTTCTTCCCCTTCGAGCATAGCGGCCCCTATCTGTGGAAGGTCGCGTTAAACAGCCTTCGACTGAGGATCTATTTAAACGATGCAAGCCCCCAAGACCACACTGCGCAAACGTGAGATCGAAGCGCTGGAGCAGGAGTTTGCCTTTCTACAGCGCCGTTGTCGGGAGTTGAAGATCCCCGTTCTCATCGTATTCGAAGGCTATAGAGGTTCGGGACGGGGCGCAATGATAAACCGAGTGATCCAGCCTCTCGATCCTCGTGGATATACGGTTTCCTGTATCACCGCGCCAACCCTGGACGAGCAAATGCGGCCTTTTCTTTGGCGGTTCTGGATGCGTATACCTTCCGAGGAATGCATAGCCATATTTGACCGCAGTTGGTACTGGAATGTCCTCGACGAAAGCATCTTCGGCAAATTGGACAAGGCAGGCCTGGGTCGGGCCTACAAAGAAGTCATCACTTTCGAGGAGCAGTTAAACGATAGCAATGTCGTAATCTTCAAATTTTTCCTGGAGATTTCCGAGCAAGAACAAGAAGTGCGCCTCGAAAAACTCCGCAATAACCCCATAACCGCTTGGCGCACATCGGACAACACGCCCTTCCGCCACTACGATTACAACGAGTATAAGAAGGCCGCCAAAGCCATGATCACGGCCACAGACCTTCCCTCTTCTCCCTGGAAAGTCCTCAATGCCGATCACGTGCCATCGGCAACTGCGGCCATCCTGGGCTATCTGGTCGATGTTCTGCGCAACCACACAGAGGGATTGGACAATCTCTCGCCTACTACGGCTTCGTTGCCCGAACGTGCATTGCCTTCGTTCGACAGAGCTCCCGACCTGGAGAGTGTGGATTTGTCCAAGCGCTTGAAGAAAAACACCTACCGCCAGTTCCTTGCCCAGCATCAGAAGCGAGTTTCCGAATTGCATCACGAAATCCACAAGCTGCGGATACCCGTGGTAATTGTCTACGAAGGCTGGGATGCCTCGGGCAAAGGAGGGAGCATCCGCAGGTTGACCCAGGAGATGGACCCGCGCGGGTACGAGGTAGTACCGACCTCGGCCCCCAATGAAACCGAGAAAATACATCATTACCTCTGGCGCTTTTATAAGAGATTTCCCCGAGCCGGCCACGTAACGATTTTCGACCGCTCGTGGTACGGTCGCGTACTCGTTGAACGAGTAGAAGGTTTTTGTGAGAAAACCGACTGGCAACGCGCCTATGGAGAAATCAATACGATGGAGGAGATCTTCTCTCATTTCGGGACCGTCGTCGTAAAGTTCTGGATCCACATTGACAAGGAGGAGCAGGAGAGGCGTTTCAAGGCCCGCGAAGCTACTCCTTTTAAACGGTGGAAGATGACCGATGAGGACTGGCGCAACAGGGAAGAGTGGGATTCCTACGAGCAGGCTGTCAATGAGATGTTTCTCCGCACCCATACGCCCCATGCCCCCTGGATAGCGGTCGAAGGCAATTGCAAACGCCACGCCCGGATCAAGACACTCGAAGTCGTGATCAAGGCCATCGAGACGAGAATCGCCGAGGTTGCAAACCACAACGCATGAAAATATCGGGCCGTTCGATCGGGATTATCCGTGCCTCGTTCAGACCTCGATTGGAGGAATTATGTCTTTGACAAACCACCAGATCACACTTGCGGCACGTCCCACCGGTTTTCCCACCGTTGATGATTTCAAACTGGTCAGCTCACCGATTCCCGAACCAGGAGCAGGCGAGGTCCTGACCCGGACGCTCTTTTTATCTGTCGATCCGTACATGCGCGGCAGAATGAACGAACAAGCTTCGTACGCGGCCAACGTACAGATCGGGGAAGTAATGGTTGGCGGCAATGTGGGAGAGGTTGTTAAATCGAATGATGCGAATTTTCGAGCTGGAGATATCGTTCAAACCTATACCGGCTGGCAAACGTACAGCAGTTGCAGCGGATCCAGTCTGCGCAGAGTAGATCCAGACCTGGCCCCGGTATCCACCGCCCTGGGCGTATTGGGCATGCCCGGACTGACCGCCTACTTCGGCCTCCTGGACATCGCCGCACCCAAAGCAGACGATGTCGTGGTTGTTTCGGGTGCGGCCGGTGCCGTGGGTTCACTGGTTGGACAAATAGCAAAGATCAGGGGATGTCGGACGGTTGGTATCGCGGGATCCGATACCAAGGTCGCTCATATAACGGACGAATTGGGCTTTGATACGGCCTTCAACTACAAGACACATACCGAGTACGGCGATGAGCTGAAACGACATTGTCCCGACGGGATCGATATATACTTCGACAATGTCGGCGGTCAGATCTCCGATGCAGTGTTCCCACTGATGAATATCGGCGGGCGTATTTCGGTCTGCGGCCAGATTTCGCAATACAATAAAGTCCGTCCCGAAGAGGGTCCTCGACTTTTCTGGCATTTCATAACCAAACGCCTTCAGATGCGCGGATTTTTGGTTTTTGATTTCGAGGCAAGATATGCAGATGGCCTCAAGCAGATGGCTTCCTGGCTCAACGATGGAAAGATCGTTTACCGCGAAGATATCTGGCATGGGCTCGAGCGTGCGCCAGAAGCCTTTATCGATATGATGCAGGGCGGCAATATCGGTAAGCGACTGATCAAAGTTGCGGACTGAACGCGGCGGTTGGCGGCAATAGGGGCGAGCTCTATTCTTTGCCAGAGTAGAAAATTAAAACCTTTGTAGGTCATTAATGGCGTCATATATTGCTCAAATGATCAACCGTCAGGATGGTATACACCAACCTCAAAGAGGAGAGTTCAGCCATGAAAATAGTTGCCATCGCAGCAGTCGTTCTTTCGGTCGCGGTCGTTGGAGAGGTCGCCGCAGACGAGGCGAGTGAGATCGAAAGCGTCAAAGCCGAGATTACGGAATTTTGGCAGGGAATGGCGAGCGGCGAGATGGAGGCCGATAAATTCGATGGCGAGCAGATTGTGGCCTATTCGTCCGGGGGAATGTGGGAGTATATAAGCGCCGCCGAACTCATCACCTCGCTGATTGAAGGCCCCAGACTCATCACCAAAGGCTACCACATCAACGTCCGTCTGCTGGGAAAAGCCAAGGACATCGCCTACGCCTCGTACTATCTGGGCGGGAAGATCATGCAAAACGAAGAAGTGGCAGTGGCGAACTACCGGACGCGTATTTCTCAGGTCCTGGAAAAAAAGGACGGCAAGTGGACCTTTGTTGCAACCCACGCCAGTCCGTTATTCGGCGGCTCAGGGTATAAGACAGACTGAACCGATCCTGTACACCCGAAAAGTAGGCCACAGGGCTTATGACCCTGGGTCCACTTTTCATTTATCACCGCCAGATAGTACGAACGAGTTTGGAACCCCGAGAAAAAGCATGGAAAAAATGCTAGCCGCACAGATGATTGGGCCAGGTAAGATGGTCTGTGAAGAGATGTCCGTTCGCCCTCCCAAAGAAGGAGAACTACTGGTCAGGACACTGCAGGCTTCTATTTGTGGCAGCGATTTACATGTGGTATACGACGGACTTAGTCTGTTCCCACCACCAGCTCCTCCGGGTTTTCCAGGACATGAGGGCATGGGGGAAGTTGTGGAGAGCCGCGATAAGGCATTTGCAGTCGGGGATATGGTACTGACCTGCCCTTGGCCTACTGACGCTGGATGCTTTGCCGAATTGCAGACGATCGCCGCAGCCTACTGTCTCAAGCTTCCCGATTACCATGGCCCGATTGAACATTTACTGATGGCCCAGCAACTGGGTTCGGTGCTGTACTCCTTTCGGCGCAACACGCCAGATCTTCATGGTAAGACCGTCATGATCATGGGCTTGGGTTCGGCCGGTATCTTCTTCAGCTACCTGGCCAAACGGGCTGGAGCCGCCAAAGTCATTGCTTCGGATCTTGCTGAGGCCCGACTAGCCTTAGGATTGCGGTTCGGTGTAGATGTGGCAGTCAAAGCGGTGCATTCTAATGTTGTCGATGCGGTGATGGATCACACAAACGGGCAGGGAGCAGATTTTCTCATCGAAGCAGTGGGATGCAGCGATTCCCAGCTTCAATCGGTGGATTTGATGCGCACTGGTGGGGAAATATTATTCTTCGGCTTACCTGATACTTTCGAACCCGTACTCTTCAATTTTCACGATTTCTTCCGCAAGAAACTCTCGGCCTTCACCGAATACGGTGCCCAGCACGAACCGGACCTGGTGTCTTTCCGTCATGCTCTTACGCTGATCGCACAAGAGGAGATCGATGTATCCCCTATGGTTAGTCACCATTTTCCGCTTCAGCAAATCGATGCCGCCATGCGCATAGCTCGTGACCGTAGCGATAATGCACTGAAGATCTCCATCACCTTTCCATAAAGACGAGCTTGAACCGATGCCTAAAATCCCATTATAATTCCTATTCTTCAACATTTGTAGCTTTAGCGCGGAGGCCTGATAGCTTTTCATACACCTTATCTACTGCCGTTTCTCCATATTGCCGAACGACACGAATTGCGCTACATCACAGCCCAGGCTTAGCTTTCTGCCTCTGCCTTTGCGGTTGAAGGCACCGACCACACCGTTTCCGTATCGTCAGCGTAAAGTTGGACGACACCCTCACCTGTACTGTTGTAGGCCTATACCATGCCGCTTGACCTGGCTTTGGTTCCAGTCAACTCCACCGTATCGTTTCCCTGCATTGCTTGGGTCAGCTGATCCGGCGGGATGTGCACGGCCAGTTCACCCTTCTAGGGCCTAGACACCCACGCCGGCACCCCAACCTGCACGCACTCTAGAGCCGATGCCTAACCGCAAGATAACTTGAAAAACGGGCTTTAGTCTTATAAGTTAAGGAGGAGGGTTGCATGCCGTTGATGAAATTTCTCCAATCTCCAATCTCCAATCTCCAATCCAAGAGTGCCAAGACCAACTGCAAGACAGGGCCAATAGCAAGAACAGGCTTAAGAAGACCCGTGAATAACCTCCAGTGACCTAGCTGATGAGCAAAGGGCGGGTCTTCGATCAACTTGCCTGAAACCGCAGCTTTCCCTTCGTGCTTTGCGAAGAGCTTTCTATCGCATAAAAGACTGCAGGAGAAAGGTTTTCATGCACACTCGCACACTCGTTATTATGCTCGTCTCTCTCAGCGTCCCCGTCATTCAGACACAGGCGGATGAGACATCTCTCGCACCTGATACCACGCTGGAGGAGCTGCTGGACATGACGGTCAGCACGGCGTCCAGACACGAGCAGACGGTGCGTGACGCGCCGTCGTCCGTCACCATCGTCACGGCCACGGAGATCGAGCGCTACGGCTATCGCACCCTAGCCGAGGTCCTCGACAACGCCCGCGGCTTTTATGTCACCGATGATCGGAACTACACCTACGCCGGTACCCGTGGCTTCAGTCGTCCGACGGACTACAACAACCGTTTCCTCACCATGATCAATGGTGTTTCCATGAACGAGCCCATCTGGGGCGCAGTACCAATCGGCGAGGGTTTATCCATCCCCATGGATGCCGTCGAGAGGATCGAGATCATTCGCGGTCCGGGTTCGGCCCTGTATGGCACGAACGCCATGTTCGCCGTGGTTAACGTCATCACCAAGATCGGAAACGGCGTGGATGGCCTGCAGGCATTCGTCAATAGGGGCAACTTCGACATGGGGCAGGGCACTCTCCTGTATGGTAGGGAATTTGCCTCAGGTCTCGATATCTCCTTCGCGGGTGAATGGAAAAACCGCAACGGGGTGGACCTCTACTTCCCGGAGTACGACGATCCAGCCACGAACAACGGGATCGCCGAAAATCTGGACTGGGAAAAAAGCGTGGGCACAGTCGGCCGTGTCACCTACGGCCCCTGGTCGATCCAGGGCGTGACGACAGCGCGTCGCACCGGCATCGCTACCGGGTCCTATGAGACCGATTTCAACGACAGCCGCGGCCAGAGTCTGGACAAGCTGAACATGCAGGAAATCAGGTTTGAACAGAATCCGGCCGATCAGAGTCAGCTGATGCTGCGAGCCATACACAAGATGTACACCTACGAAGGGTCCTGGATCTATGAGGGATCCGACGCCCCGGACGAGGCGACGACGCACAGTGTCGTCATCGAGGGCCAGTACCGACGGGACCTGTCATCGACGAATCGACTCATCGTTGGAGCGGAGTACGTCAACCACTACGAGTCGGTTTATCGGTACGAGGACGCAAATTTCGACCAGGACCGACCGTATTCGGTCGCCTCTGCTTTTGTGCAGAATGAGCATCGTCCGACCCCCAAAGTGATTCTCAGTTTAGGCGCCAGACTGGATCGTTATTCCACGGTGGGCAACGCGCTGACACCCCGCGCGGCCGTCGTCTATCATCCGCTTCGGTCCACCTCGCTCAAGCTGCTCTACGGCGAAGCCTTCCGCGCTCCGGGCATGTATGAGATTCACTATGCCGACCAGTGGTATTCGGCGAACCTCGATCTGGAAACGGAGAAGATCAGAACCTCCGAACTGGTCTGGGAGCAACGACTGACGCCCCGGCTGACATTCACCCTGTCGATCTACCACTACTCTCTGCGACAGCTAATCGACCAGGTCGAGACCGCCGACGGAATGATCCAGCACCAGAACGTGGACAACGCCACGGCCAACGGACTCGAGCTGCAGTTCGACAAGCGTTTCTACAGGGGAATCACGTCGTATGCCAGTTATGTCTACCAACACGCCGAGGACTCGAGATCCCACCGCACCCTGACCAACCAACCTGCTCATGTTCTGAAGGCAGGTTTCAGGGCCCCGCTGCGAGGGCGTTCAAGCATCTCGCCTCAGGTACGGTACGAATCATCTCGACGGACGGTATGGGACACGACAACGGACGGTTTTCTGCTGGTGGATCTGCGGGGCACGGTGGGTCTGGCCAAACACCTCGGGTTGTCGGTGACGGTCAGAAACCTCCTCAACACGAGTTATTCCACACCCGGCGGCTGGGAACATCTGCTACGATCTATACCGCAGGACGGCAGGACACTGATCCTCGGGATCGATTACCGGCCGTAGGTCTAAAACGATATCCATGGGTCGCCGGAATCCGCGCCACAACAGGTGGCTCGTGCCATCGACGATGGCCGTCCTGCTGATGGCTACCGGAACAGCGGGTCAGCAGATGCCGGTGCCGGTGCCCGTGCAGTGGGCCCTTATGGTGAAGATTCTGAGTTTTGACCGCAACATGGGATCCGAGAAGGTGGACGTGGGTGTGCTGTTTCAGTCGGAGCTAAGATCATCCGTGGTGACGAAGGACGAACTGATGGCCACCATGGAGAGCGCCGCGCAATCCGTCGGACCGCGGTTTCACTGCGCCGCCATCGATATAGGGAGGGGACATGATCTCGTGAAGGCTCTGAACGCCGACAGCCTGGACGTCCTGTACATCACACCTATGCGCGCCTTCGACCTCGCGGTCATTACGAATTGGGCTAGAGAATCGAATATAGTCACCCTGACAGGAATCCCGGCGTTCGTGGATAGGGGTGTCTCCGTGGGAATCGACCTGCAGGGGGGCAAACCCCGAATCCTGATCAATCTCCAAGCGGCACGGGCGGAGGGCGCGGATTTCGATTCGCGCCTGCTCAATCTCGCCAGAATCGTGGGACAGGTAGAACAGTAGGATATGCTTAGATGATCTGGAATCGCTCCATTCGACAGAAGCTCTTTCTCCTGGTCGGCATCCTGGTCGCCGGGATATCCTGTTCCATCTACCTCTACTTTCCCTCTCGTCTGGAGTCCCAGGCCACCGGTCACTTCGAGGACAAGGCAAAGACCATATGTAATCTGACGGCCTTCTACATCACCTCCGCTCTGTACTTTGAGGATCTGCAGTCAATGGCAGAAGTGGTCAGCGGCGCCGGGAAGAACCGTGAACTGATATACGTGACGATCTACGATGGCTCCGAGCGCGAGTTCGCCACCTACTCCGGTGACTCCTTTGCGGCAGGTGGACTGCCCTCCGAGTCCAGGGAACGGTTCGGCCGGAAGACCGACTTCATCGTCGAGGCCCCCATCGTACACAAAGGGCAGAGCATCGGCAGGATCGAAACCGGATTCTCCAAGGCTCTGCTGCATGCACAGATCGCCCAAAGCCGTACGATGGTGGCCGTCGTCAGCCTCGTGATCCTGTCCGTAGGCTGTTTTGCGGTGTTCTTGATCAGCACGCTGGTCTCCCGTCCCCTGCGAGAGATGGTCGCAACGGCACAACAAATTGAGCAGGGAGACCTGAATCGTCGGGCGACGGTCTTCGCCCCAGACGAGATAGGACGTCTGGCCGAGGCGTTCAATGCCATGGTGACGGCCGTGCAGGAACGCACGGCGGCCCTGCAGGTAGAGATCTCTCAGCGTCGGGAGGTGCAGGCTGCCTTGCAGCAGAGCGAGCAGAGGTTCCGCGCCGTGATGGAGCAGGCAGCCGATGCCATTTTCATCATGCGCGAAGATCTGACCTTCAGCGAAGTCAACGACGAAGCCTGCAAGAGTCTCGGATACACACGGGATGAATTGCTGGGACTCTCGGTTTTCGATATCATCGCGGAACCGCCACTCGATATAGTGGGCAACCTGCCAGAGCGGTTGAGAAAGGGGCCGATGACGGTTGAGGCGCTCTACCGCTGCAGCGCCGGCAGTAGCCTACCGGTTGAAGTCAGGCTGGGCCTGATGAAACTCGGCGACAGACAGTACATCCTGGCCCTCGCACGGGATGTTTCTGCCCGCAAAGCAGCTGAGGAAGCAAGAGCACGGGCCGAAGACGAACTGGAAGCACAGAAGAGCCTGAGCATGCGCGGCGATCGCCTGCGCTCGCTTGGCGAGATGGCCGCCGGGATCGCCCATGAGTTGAACCAGCCCCTGACCGTTGTCCGCGGTGCCGCCGAGTCGTCACTGATCGGCATAGAGGAGGGCTGGGACATGGGGTTGGAGGCCGTGGCACGGGATATGACGACGATCGTGGCACAGGCAGACCGGATGACTCACATCATCGAGCATGTGCGCATGTTCGCCCGGGACGCGGGGAAAGCGGAGCGTGGCAGCGTCCAGATCAACGAGGTCGTGCGGTCCGCCGTGGGCATGTTGGAGAGCCAGTTCCGCTCCAACGGAATCAGGTTGGTCTGCGAGCTGACCGAGAACCTGCCGGCTGTGGAGGCCAACTCCTTCTCTCTTGAAGAGGTGATTCTGAACCTCATGAGCAACGCCCGGGATGCGATGATGGATGGGAATGGTCAGCTGGCGGAAGATTCCATTCTACGGTTGAGAACCGGAGCCACCGACGGCCAGGCCCCGCTGGTCACCGTCGAGGTCGAGGACAACGGCACGGGCATCGACGTGGACATCCTCGAAAAGGTCTTCGACCCCTTCTTCACGACCAAGGATCCGGACAAGGGCACCGGATTGGGACTGGCCGTCTCCAAGAGCATTCTCGAGGAATTCGGCGGACAGATCGACATCCAGTCCCAACCAGACAGGGGCACAACGGTGAGCATCTCTCTCCCCCCGACGACCGAGGTTGCGATCTCATGAACATCCTCCTCGTCGATGACGAGCCGCAGATTCTGAAGTTGCTCGAGATGTTTCTACGCAACTGTGGTCACAACGTGTTGATAGCGGCGGATGGCGCCCAAGCCGTCCAGGTACTGGAGGAGCAGGGCGACGTGGATGTCATCCTCAGTGATCTCCGCATGCCGAAGATGGATGGTCTCCAGCTACTTGAGGTCGTAGTGGAGCGCTGGCAGAGCGTCCCCTTTCTCCTGATGACGGGTCACGGGGACGAGGAGGTTGCGTCCTCGGCGGTGCAGCGGGGGGCGCGCGACTGCATGAAAAAACCGCTGGGACTTGCGGATCTGCGACGTCGCCTGGCGGAGCTCGAGACGGAAATAGGGCCGGGGTAGCGATTGGGCGCTCTCTATCGGGTTTCTCGACAGCTGAACCCACTGCTCGACCGCTGAGGACGTCAGCGGTACCATCCGGCCGAACGCGCGAACATCTGGACAAAAACGCTTCGACGCAGGGGGGTGGCCTTTAGCTCAACTGCGCCAGGGCCAGCACCGTCATGGCGCAATCCGAAGAATAGGACAGCCGGGCATAGGCCGGAGCGTCCACCACGGGCCCGGGCCGGGGGTCCCAGAGGCCGTCTTCGCACTGGTGTTCCACCAGAACATCACCCAGTTGCCGGACCTTGTGCAGCAAATCCTCCTCGCCGCTGTCCTCGTACAGATTGAGCATTGCCCAACCGAATTTGGTCGCCCGCCCGAAGCGCGCCGGATCGAGGCGGTGGCTGTAAACCAGATCGACATAGCGGCGGGCCGCCGCCCAATAGCGCGGTTGCCGCGTCGCCCGCCCCACCCATACCAGGGTATTGACCACAGTAGCGAAATTCGCCGGCCGCTGCTCATCCAGTTCCAGGTCGTACATCTTCTCCCACTCCCCGGCAGCGGGCCTGTCGATCACCGAACCGTCCCGGCGAAAGCGGTTGTAGTAGCGCCCCGGCAGCGGCTGGATATCGAGCAAAGCCGCAAAGCGATCGGCCATGCGCCGGGCCCGCTCCGTCTCCCCGGCGGCAACCAGAGCCATCCCAACTCCACCCGAAAAGCAGACTTCCGCCACTTCTTCCCCGGCGTCCGGGTCCATCAGCATCATGCCGCCCGAAGCGCCGTCCTGCAATTGCCCCAGTCGCCGGGCCAGCACCCCGACCAGGTCGAAGCGCTCGACCGCCACGGCTCCCAACAATAGCCACCCCATCGCGTACAAACGGTTTTCCGGCTCTCCCAGACCGGTGAAGTCGCCCTTTTTATCAATGCAGTGATCCAGAGCCCAGGAGGCCGCCCGCGCTCCCTTGGCGCGCAGGCCGGCGGCGTTGAGCAAATAGGGCGCCTTGGGATAGAACCGCCCCTCGTCCGGATCGATGGTGCAACGGCCATGACCATCGAAATGGGCATCCAACCACATCTTCACTTTTTCAGCAGCGCGTCGATAGTCGTTCATTATCCACTCCGCGGTGCACGTCCAGTGCTTATTTGCAAGGACGGTTTAGACTCCTGCTGAATGTATCGACCGCCCCCGGGCCTCAATCGACCCAAAAGGAAAAGAGCTCAGCCTGGCACAATTCGAAGAGCAGCCGGATCCGCCTTTCTTCGCCCAACCCCCTGCCATCCTTCCAGACCACCGGTACATCCAGACTGTTCTGATCGATGGGGACGCAATCGTCCAGACCCAGACCGGGCAGGACCTGCCCTGCTCCGTCCAGGGCGGCCACCCGCACCTGGCCCCGGACGGCATCGACATTGAGGTGCAACCGATCGCCCATCAGGTCCAGCGGCCGGGTAGTGATCACTCCTCTGTTCGCACCCCCGTCTATCGAGACGAACCGATCGCGCGGCAAAACGGCCAGGCCAATCCGATGCTGCCACTCCTCGTAGCCGCGGGCGGGGTTGCGCGAACCGGTGTAATAGATCCACAACTCGTCGCCCATATCGACAAAGAAGGGATTGGCGCAAATATTGTAGTCGGCGTCCCAATCGTCTGCCGTACCCAAGGGCAGAAAGACCTGCCGATCCGCGGTGCGGGCATAGTGCCGACCGTCGCGGCTATGGGCCAATTGGATCTCCACCTGCTTGAATTGGCGCCAGCGATACACCCGCAGGGGGGCGATCCACAGGCTCTCGTAAGGCAGGGGATGCATATCGTACAATTGGGCGTCGGGCGGGTCCTCTTCGTCGGCGCACAACACCACCCGCGGCGGAGTCCAGTGCAGCAGATCTCGGCTCTCCAGCATCGCCCGGGCCCGCTTGCCGCCGACAAACACTTTGGAGTGCCAGGTATAGCAGCCCAGCCTCTCGTCGAAGAGCAGCGCATTGGTATCGCCCAGTCCCACCTGTTGACCCCGGTACCCATCCGACGCCCGACCGCTCATCAAGCCTATGGGTTCGACGTGCTTGGTCCAGTGCAGTCCCTCGGGCGAAGTGGCCAGGTTGAAGACGCCTTTGGCCCTGCCGCGCGGCTCCCGAGTGACCATCAACCCTTTGTAGCGCCGCGCCGGATCGGGCTCTTCGGGCTCGCGGAACAGACTGTGCAATTGCATTTCCGCGCCAATGATATTATTGGCCGCTGTCCCCTGCCACGCATAGAGCCCCTCTTCGGGCTTGGTCCATTCGATGCCGTCGGCCGAAGTAGCGTAGAGCAAGGCCTCTTTGGCCATTCGGCCGTCGGCCAGGGGGAAGCTGCCCTGGTGGGTACGGTACCACATGCGCAGCTGGCCGCTCTCGGGGTCGCGCAGCACCGGCCCCACAATAGTGCCGCGCCGCCCTTCCCAGGGCCGATCCGGTACTACCAGCGGGTTGGCCTCGTGTTTTTGCGGCTGGTGCACCGTGCGGCGAATATTGTGGGCGGCACCGACCAGATAGTCGTCGATGAAGAATTGCCGCTCCCGGCCCAGCGACACCGGCATTTGGTCCATGTCGACGGGGAAGAGCCCCGCCTCGTCCCAGAGGATCCGATAGCTGTCCCCGTCGCGGGGAAAGGTATAATCCAGCGTGCGATCGACAAAGGAGGACGGGGGGGGACGATCGTTGGGCATTTTCTGTTCCCGTTCGGGGCGCGTGGACAGGGCGTTGGCCAACGGCTCAAGAGCGATTTGAGCTCCCTTCCAATCAAGCGAATTGAACGGTGCTTGTCGAGTGAATTCGTTTCCTTCGTCACCCAGGGCGGCTGAGAACAGTGGCCCTGCCGCGCAAAGGCTTGACCAGCCCCCCCAAAAGACCCTTTATAATTCCCATCCTCTTCCCTCAACCCTTATTTTGATTCGCCTATCTCACCCCGCCTTGAAGGACGAGTTCTATGGATCTCCTCGACCTTAAAGATCGCATCGTGCTCATCACCGGCGGCTGCGGCGCCATTGGCCGGGTCATCGTCGGCGAGCTCGCTGCCCACAATGCCCGCGTCGCCGTCAACGATATCATAGACGAAGCCGCTGCGGCAGAAATCCTCGCCGAAGCCGATCCCTCCGGCCAGCGCACCGCCTATTTCCAGGCCAACACCAGCCAGGCCGCAGACGTCAAGACCCTCTTCGACCGCATCGCCGACCAGTGGGGCCTGCCCGATGTGGTCTGCTGCCATGCCGGCATGGTCGACGCCCACCCGGTGGAGCAGTACCCACTGGAGGGTTTCGACCAGCTAATCGACGTCAACCTGCGCGCCGCCTTCGTCACCGCTCAGGAGATAAGCCGCCGCTGGAAAGCCGCTGCCACTCCAGGACACCTGATCTTCACCACCTCCTGGGTCCAGGACGTGCCCTGGCCCGAAATAACCCCTTATACCACCAGCAAAGCCGGGCTGAAGGCGATGATGCGCGGCTATGCCCGAGAGCTGGCCGCCGACGGGGTCCGCGCCAACGCCGTCGCGCCGGGCATCGTTGCCGTGGGCCTGGCCAAACGACAGTGGGACACCGATCCGTCCTACAAAGCCCGCGCCCAGAAGGCGATCCCCCTGGGCTTTATGCAACCGCCCGAGACGGTCGCCCACGCCTTGCTCTACCTCTGCTCGGACATGGCCCAGTATATGACCGGCTCGGTGCTATTGGTCGACGGCGGCTGCAGTCTCTACCCTATGGACTAAGGAAATATCGATATGGCCGACCCGTTCAAACTCTGCATCCTCTTCGGCGACAAACCGGATATCCGCCCCCCAGAGCAGATCAGTACCAACTGGGACATCTGCGAAATCCCGGTCGCAATCCAGGTCACTCCCTTCGAAAGCGAGGCCAAGTGGGTGGCCAAGAAGGCTGAAATCAGGTCCTGGAACCTGCCCCCCATCCGCATCGCCAGTCACTTCATCCAGTTCTGGGGACTCAAGGCCGTCGGACCCGATGTCGACTGGGAACAACTCGAATTCTGGACCAGGCGCGCCTACCGCCGCCTGGGCGAGCTCGGCATCGAAGTCGCCGGCATCTACGGCGGCTTTTTCGCCGTACCCGAAGGCTTTTCCCGCGACGAAGCAGTCGATCAGGCCTTGCGTTTCTGCCACCTGCTCGCCGACGGCGCCGAAGAACACGGCATCACCGTCGCCTTAGAACCTTTTTCCGATCTCGATACCCTCTTTCCGCGCTACCTCGAGGGAATCGAATTCGCCAAAGAAGTCGACCGTCGAGCAGTCAAGGTCATGGCCGACCTCAATTATTTCCTCAAACTCGATCAGCCGCTCGAAGATATCGCCAAAGAACCCGAATTCTGCGCACACGTCCATATCGCCGAGGGCGGAGGCCAGCCTGGGACCGGCGATCGCACAGACCTCTACGAGCAGCTCTTCCGCATCCTCCGCGACATCGGCTACGAGGGTGCGGTATCCTGCGCCTGCGCCTGGATCAGCTCTGACGGGGGCGAACTGAGCTTCGGCAGGGAAACCGAAAAAACTCTCGAATACCTCAAGGAGTTGCGAGAGAGAATCTACTCGGAACCTCATTAGTTTTCTTTTGCCGATAAACTCGAGGACGAATACAAATTTGTCCTTGTCCGCTCTCCTCCGCACTTGACCATAAAGGAGAAAATCCCCTTCGTAGCAGCGCTGCGCATCATCCACACAGGGAAGACGAGGTGACTCCATGCACGCAGGCTGGTACGAACCCGATACCACACACGGCCCCGTTCAGGTCGATACCTTCGATCCGAACCGGCCCCACGAGGGCAAGATCCTGGGCATTGTCCAGGCGCACGCCGATGATATGCCGCTCTGCTCGGGCGGCCTGGTGGCCAAGCTCATCGCCGAGGGCTACAAAGCGTTCCTGATACAGACCACCAACGACGAAAAGTGCGGCCCCGGCACCATCGCCGACGCGATCAAGAGCAATGAGGTCGACGTCGAGGCGCTGGCCAATAGCCTGGGGATCGAGGAAATTTTCAACCTCGGTTATCGCAACCATCGCCAGGAGGAAAACTCAATGCTGGAGCAGCGCTGCCGGCTGATCTTCCTCTTCCGCCACCTGCAGGTGGACACGGTGATGAGCTTCCATCCATGGGCGCGATGGGAGGAAAATCCCGACCACTACATCACCGGCCAGCTCGTCGAGTCGGCCTGCTGGATGGCAGCTAATGGCAAGGACTACCCCGAACAGGCGCAGGCCGGCTTGAAGCCGCACGGCGTCAAGGATAAATACTACTGGGCGATGCGCCCGGGGTCGCCCTATAACCTGGTCACCGATATTGCGCCTTTTCTCGAGGAGAAGATCACCTCGATGGCGACCAATAAATCGCAGGGACCAGCGGGTTCGGCGGGCCGACGCTTGAAGGCGCGGCTAGAGAAAGAGGGCATGAAGCTGCCGCAGCTCGGCGATGACGACGAGACGGCAGACCGCGAGTATATCCGGCTCTTCGGGTTAATGGAGAACGAGCGGATGGGAAAGCAGTACGGTCTGGATTATGCGGAATTCCACTACTACTTCCCACCGGGCGGCACCTTCCCGCAAATGGGCGCCGGCGAGCGCATCGAGCAGTATATACAGGATCACGCCGAGAGGTTCTGAGTACCGGCGATGGCGACAAATGAAACCATCGGGCTGGTCGGCGTCGGGTTGGTCGGCTCTGCATTGGCAACGCAACTGCTCGCGCGCGGCTACGAGGTGGTCGGCTGCGATATCGACCCACAAAGAAAACGCGCCGTGGAAGAACAGGGCGCCAGTGCCGTGGATTGCCCGGCGGCCCTAGCCGAATCCTGTGACCGGGTATTGTTGTCGTTGATGAACACCGCTATCGTGCTCGAGGTCGTGGAAGGACCAGATGGATTGCTCAGCGTGGGCAGAGCGCCCAATTGTATCATCGACACCACGACGGGCGATCCAATAGCAACTTCCGCGCTGGCCGAGCGGCTGGCCGGGCACGGCGTCGATTATCTCGATGCGACGATCAGCGGATCCAGTGAGCAGGTCAGCCGGCGCGAGGGCACTTTTATGGTCGGAGGTGATGCCGAAGCTTTCGCGCGTCACCGCGACCTTCTCGACTGCTTTTCCGATCGCATATACCACCTCGGCCCTGCCGGCAGCGGTAGCCGCGCCAAACTGGCGAGCAATCTGGTACTGGGCCTGAATCGCCTGGTGCTGGCCGAGGGCTTGGTCTTCGCCGAGGGGCTGGGGCTGGATCTGGAGGTCTTGCTCGAAGTGCTCAAAAACTCGCCGGCCTATTCGGTGGCCATGGATGTTAAAGGCCACAAAATGATCGATGGCGACTTCGCACCGGTATCGCGGGTCCGCCAGCATCTGAAAGATGTCGAGCTGATCCTCGCCCATGCGCGGCAAGCGGAACAACCTCTGCCGCTGAGCTCAGTGCACCGCGAGTTGCTGGTGGCGGCGGTAGCCGCCGGCGACGGCGACCTGGACAATGCCGCTGTGATCCGCCAGATAAGGCGGCCAGGCAGCGCTGGGTCGAGTGAATGAAACTTTTCCAACCAGTAGACAACGCTTCTCTGGTATTCTTCCGCATTTTCTTCGGCCTCATCATGGCCGTCGATCTCATCTGGCACCTCGGCGCCGGCGTCGTTGAACACGTCTGGGCACTACCCAATTTCCACTTCAAATACTACGGCTTCGAATGGGTCCAGACCTGGCCAGGCGACGGCATGTACTGGCATTTCGTGGCCCTTGCCCTACTCGCCCTCTGCGTCGGAGCAGGCTTCTACTATCGCTTCAGCGCCATCCTGCTTTTTTTCGGCTTCACCTATACCTTTCTAGCCGAAAAGGCCGCCTACCAAAACCATTTCTACCTGCTCTGCTTGATCAGTTTCTTCATGATCTTGCTGCCAGTCGATCGCACCTTTTCTCTCGATACCTGGCGAGGACGCATCACCCGCGCCACCACGGTCCCTGCATGGAACCTCTGGCTCTTACGCGGTCAAATCAGCCTAGTCTACTTCTATGGCGGCGTCGCCAAACTCAATGACGATTGGCTGCGCGGCGAGCCAATGCGTCTGTGGCTCAAGGGCTATGGCGACTACTGGCTTATTGGACCCTTTGTGCAGGAAGAATGGCTGGTCGGACTCTTCACCTTCGGTGGGCTCTTGCTCGATCTCGTTATCGCGCCTCTGCTCTTGTGGCCACGGGCCCGGCCTTACGGCGTGATTCTGGCACTGAGTTTCCATCTGATCAACCACTGGATTTTTCGGATAGGAATCTTTCCATGGTTTATGATCGGGTCGATAGCGCTCTTCTTTGAGCCGGACTGGCCGCGCCGACTCCTGGCGCGCCTGCGCGGCGAGACTTATGCACCAGAAAATTCGCCGCCCGTAGAAACACCCCTCAACACCTGGCAGAAAACCACCCTCTTCCTGCTCACCGGTTTCACCGCTATTCAGGTCCTTGCCCCCCTGCGTCACCATCTCTATCCCGGCGATACCAGCTGGACTGAACAGGGTCACCGCTTTGCCTGGCGTATGATGCTGCGCGATAAGAAAGTCCAAACCACTTTAACTATGCGCGCACCTGGCAAGGGAGTACACTGGGAGGTGAATCTCAACCGACATCTGGCACCCTGGCAGCAGAAAGTATTCGCCAACGATCCGGATATGATTTTGCAATTCTGCCGTTATCTCAAGCAGGAGCAAGAAGCGCAGGGCTTTGAAGACTACGAGGTGTACGCCCGGGTCCTCGTCTCGCTTAACGGTCGTCCGATGCAGCTGCTCGTCGATCCGCAAGTCGATCTGGCCAGTCAGGCTCGGACCCTGTGGCCCGCCCCCTGGATCAACCCTCTCACCACTCCTCTACCCGATCCAGGGAAGCCCCAGTGACTGGTATCGCCATCCGAACCGAAAGCCTTAGCCACTGAATCACAGTGTAGAAAAACCGGGCAGCAAACTATTAAAGTTGGCCTTTGTACTCCAACCCCAACACATCCTTCGACAGCCGCACATTGCAATACTTCTCCGCCTCCGCGTTGCCCGCCACATGCATCACCTCGAACTCCACCTCTTCATTTTCCAGCGCCAGATGACACCCCTCCGCCAGATCGTGCCGACAGACCCACCCCAACCCCGATGAATCCCCGGCGGGACTCCCGTCCCGGTTGGTCTTTAAGTAGCTATCGACGATACCGCAGGGACGAAAGACGATGATTCGTTGTTTGAACGCGTCGTAAAACTGCCGGCACATCTCCTCCTGCAGACGCTTCGATATCCCGTACAAGGTCCCCTCCGGGCTCCGCACCTCCGAGCTGAAGAAATGCCCCTCCGGATGCTGGACCATGCACGACCCCATATGCACCACTCGCTTGATACCGCGCCGCCGCGAAGACTCCAACACGTTCCACAAGCCTTTGACATTGATCAAAAAAGGCCGCGTATCCGGCTCGGGCGGATTCTCATAGCCGAAATACGCCGCCAGATGCACCACGCCCTCACACCCTTCGATCGCCGCATCGACCGCCTCAAATTCGGCCATGTCGCCGTAGAGTTTCTCCCCCTCCCATTCTCCATCCAGTTCCCGGTACTTTTCCCAGCTCTCCGCATTCAAATCAAAGGCCCGCACTTCATGCCGGTCCCTGAAATTCGCCAACACCGCCCGTCCAACCCATCCCGCTGCACCAAATACCGCTACTTTCATAGTATGACCTCCGTGTTTACCTAAAATCCTACGCCACTAGCGCGCCCACGGCAAATTGCCCGTCCTAGCCGATTCGGCTACCTTAGGCCGCAATCACCCATTAGCGGAGTCCGATATGAGCGCAGAGTACCAGCCCGTCCAGATCGTCGACCTCAAAATCCACATGCTGCGCACTCCTGACAACGGCACCCCCAGCGGCCTGCTGCGCCTGATCACCGACCAGGGTATCGAAGGTTGGAGCAACGAGGTCACGGCCGATATGGCCCATGCCCTGCGCGGAGAAGCCCGCGAATGGCTGGTCGGCGCCGACGCCATGGCCCGCGAAAAACTCTGGCACGAGTTTCTGCGCTGGGAGCGCTACCGCTGGCTGCCCAAGGGCCTGCGCGGAGTCATCGACATCGGGCTCTGGGATATCGCCGGCAAGAAACTAGGCCTGCCCGTGTGGCGTCTGCTCGGCGCCGCGCGCGAGCGCGTACCCGCCTACCGCACCCAGGCCGGGACTTTCGAGCCCGAAGGCCGCACCATCGACCATTTCATCCGCCATGCGCTCGAGGTCAAGGCCCAGGGCTATAAGGGCTCCAAGGACCACTGCTATGCCGGGGTCCGCTTTATGAAAGACCTCGCCCGCGAGTTGCGCGCCGCCGTCGGCGACGACTTCTACCTGATGCACGACGCGGTCCAGCTCTACGATGTGGGCGAAGCGGTCCGCGTTGGCCGAATCCTCGAAGAATACGAATTCCACTGGTTCGAGGAACCGCTGCGCGACTGCGATTATATGGGGCTGAAGAAAGTCTGCGACGCGCTCGATATCCAGGTCGTCGCCGGCGAGTACTTCCCCGGACAGTTCCACGGCTACAGCCAGATGCTGGCGCTGGGGGCTGCCGACGGGATCAAACCGCAGGCACTGGGCGGAGGCGGCATCACCGAAATGGTCAAGCTGGCTCATTTGGCCGAGAGCTTCGGCGCCAAAATCCACGCCAGCGCCGGAAGCAATATGTGGGGATTCGCACCGGTGCAGATCAACGGCGGCATCGACAACGCCTCGCTGCTCGAAGTACATCCACCCTTCGAGCGCGGTACTCATCCAGCGGTTAAGAATCCGCTCAGGGTCGAGGACGGCTACGTCCACATGCCAGAAGGACCGGGTTTGGGCGTGGAGTTGGATTGGGAGCGGATCGAGGCAGATACGGTTGAGGTTTTGTGAGCTATATCTAATTGGATCCGCTTTCCATGCCAGTTTTGCGGTGAAAAAATCGAGTTATTCAAGCGTATCGACTTCTACGAGCAGCGGGATATACTCGAATATTTCCGCCAGCACGAAAACCGCGAGCCCGATCAGAGCGGTCTATTCGTCTGCACGAAGTGCCGCACCGTGCACGACGATTTCTCCGGCGAAAAAAAATCCTGGGACGTCGATACCCACGGCTGCCGAACTTTCTGCAAAGTGTGTAGCCTGCTGCTCATTGGTTGTGAGCCCGATAGGGAAGTGGTATGCGACGATTGTCAGACGCCCTACCAATGGCGCCAGCACGGGCGCTATGGATATCGATTCTTCACGCCCCCCAGTGGAGTCCGGCTCCAGAACAAAGCGCCGGGTAAGTTAGACGAGCACGGAGGCAGATACTTTTTTAGATAGATTAGCCAAGTCGCAGTGGCCGCACATCACGGATCTGGTTCGAGAAGGCGTGGAAGAAGCCCTGTTACGCTTGACCCGACCCCTGAAAATACCCTTTATAATCCCAAAGCAATCAACTCCTGATACCCTGCCCTCCACCCCTCAAATTCGCAGCAAGGCAGAATGACTATAGCTGATCCGCCACCCGCGGCGCTGAAAGAGCAGAGCTACGCAGTAGTACGGGGGCTTTTCGACCCGCAAACGGCGGCGCGTCTGAATCAGATCTGCGAACGCGTATTGGCCCAGTGGCGCAGTGCACCGCGCAGCGACAACCCGCCGGTCGGCCCCCAGGCCAACTATATGCGGCACATCAATGATCCCGAATACCACCGCGGCCACCCCGAGGACCTGGCCTTCCTGCTCAACGTCCTGGGCGCCCCGCAGGTGGACGCCGCCATCCGCAGCGCACTCGACGAAGACTACCTCTTCCATATCGCCAGCCTCTATTTCAATCCTACGGGTCAGAGCCAGGACGGATTCTGGCACAAAGACAAGATCGGCAGCGAAGCCGAGGTCTCGCAAAACCCGAGTACCGGCGCCGGCCTGCAGATGCAGATCGCACTGGAAGCCAGCGACGACCTGGAACTGGTGCCAAAATCGCACCTGCGGGACTACACGCCTGCAGAGCACGCCATCTGCGTGGCCGACGACGAGATACACAATCGATCCAACGAGATGCCAGGAGCGGTGCGAGTCTCGCTGCAACCGGGTGACGCCGCACTCTTCACCCAGCTCTGCATCCATCGCGGCCGCTACCACCGCGACAAAAAGCGGCGCACGCTGATGATCTCCACCAAGAAAAGGGCCGCGGCAGAGTACACCCTGCGCCAGCGCGGTCTGGATCAGTACAGCGACCAGCCGTGGTTCTTAGCACCACAGTACCTCAGCGGTGTCGACCCCGAAGCACGCAAACTCTTGCAACCCTTCATCGACTTCTACGCGCCGCACTGGCGGACCAGGCTGGCGGAGATGCTCAAGTACGCCGGCCTGCTCCAAGCGCTCTCCGAAGCGAACGCGCCCCATCCTTTTTTCGCGGAGCAAGAACCATGATAAAACTGGGCATCATCGGCTGCGGCGGCATGGGCACTCACCATGCCACTACATTAAAGAATATGGATGGGGTGCAATTAGTCGGTGTGGCGGACATGATCGATGCCAAAGCGTCGGCCCTGGCCGACGAGCTCGAGGTTGAGGCGTACACGGATTTCCACGAGCTCCTTCCCCGGGTCGACGGCGTTATGATCTGCACGCCGCCATTCGCCCGCACTGAGGTGGTCGTTGAATCCGCCGCCGCTGGCAAACACATTTTCGCCGAAAAGCCCATCGCCCTGAATCTGGAGGACGCCGACCGCATGTTGGAAGCGACCGACCAAGCTGGCGTGATCATGATGGTCGGCTACGTGCTGCGCTTCACCCACCCCTTCCAGACCATCTACGATCTCTTCGCCTCCGGCGAATTGGGCCGGCTGGTCAACTGCTGGACGCGGCGCTATATGCCCTTCGACACCTCGGAAAGATGGTACGGTGATCAAGCCAAAAGCGGCGGCGTGGCGCTCGATTTCGCCAGCCATGATATCGACTGGGTGCGCTGGATCGGCGGCGATGTGCAGCGCGTCTTCGGCCGGGTGGACCGCATCCGGCCGGGGATCCGGGCCGACGAGCACGTACACGCGCTCTTCACTTTTGCCGAAGGACTCGGATCCATCGACGACAGCTGGGCGCCGGGCCTGGGTCATAGCTCCATCGGCCTGGTCGGCAGTGCCGGGTCGGTCATGACCGGCGAAGACGGCACCCTGTGCAAACGCCTGGGAGATGGCGAAGAGTCCATCATTACTCCGGAACCGGGCGAAACCATCCAGGCCCATTTCGCGCGCTGCATCCGCGACGGTCTGACACCCAAAATAACCGGTCACGACGCCCGGGCCGTGCTGGCCATTGTCCTGGCGATCCAGGAATCATCGCGGACCGGACAGGCAGTGGCTCTTTGAAAGAAGACTGAATCACACTGCCGCATCTTAATTGCCGCACTAGATCAGTCCCCGCCGTCCGCCGATACTGTCGGTAAATCCAATACGTTTTAGAGCCTTCATATCAGAAAGAAAACCGATGCGCAAGCTGATAGACTATGCTGATCCCACCCAGGGCACAGACTCCGTTCACGCCTTCTCAGAGGGCAATACGCTGCCGCTGATCGCCCGTCCCTTCGCCATGACCCACTGGGCTCCGCAGACCGAGGAGGGACCGCGCTTTTTCCGACCCTCGGCCCGCCAGATCCACGGCATCCGTGCTACGCACCAGCCCAGTCCCTGGATCGGCGACTACGGCCACTTCCTACTCTGTCCTCAGAGCGGTCGGCGCTTCCTGCCCTCCTGGCAGCGCAACTCTGCCTTTCGCCCCGAAGAGACGGTCGTGCGACCGCATTATTTCCGCACTGAATTGCGCCGCTATCGCACAACCGTCGAACTGACTCCGACCGAGCGGGCTGCGATAGTGCGGATGGATTTTCCCAGCGACGAGCCCGCGCGCCTGATCGTCGACCTCTTCGCCGGTGAGTGCCAGGTCCGAATCGATCCGGATAAAGGCACTATCAGCGGTTTCACCCGCGCAAACAGCGGGGGAGTACCCGAGAATTACGCCTTGTATTTCCATATCGAGATCGACGCGCCAGCCCAAGGCGGCGGCGCATTTTCCGATGCGGAGGTCTGGGAGGGTACAACGATACAAGACGGCGAGAGCCTCGGGGCCTTCCTCGAGCTCGATGCAACCAGAGGCCCGGTCCTCGCCCGCATCGCGACGTCTTTTATCAGCATCGACCAAGCGCAGCGCACCATGCAGCGCGAGCTCGGCGAGCGCAGCTTTGAAGAGGTACTGGACGAATCAGGGCAGATCTGGGATCGAATTCTCAATCGAATTCACGTCGAAGGTGCGACGGAGGATCAACTGAAGATCTTCTATTCGTGCCTTTATCGAGCCCACCTCTTCCCCCGCGCCTGGTACGAGTATGACGAGAGCGATGACCCACACCACTTCAGTCCCTACGATGGACAAGTGCATTCGGGCGTGCTCTATGCCGACAACGGATTCTGGGACACCCACCGCACGGTCTATCCGCTGCTGGCCCTGCTCGACCCGGAGCGCCTGGCCGAGATCG
>CAZFMY010000053.1:0-41886 GCA_964520345.1 uncultured Gemmatimonadaceae bacterium
CATATCGAAGTGAATTCCGGACACTCTATCTCGATTGTATAGTCGCGGTCCGGATAGGGGTTATCAAATACTACAAGGTTTTTATTAGGCTCTGAGGCCATGAGATCTCAATTTTATGTACGGACTGAAAAGTTCTAATATAAGCTCTAATCTGAGCTTTGGCTATGCTATAGAGAAACGCTCTATGACATTGGCTGTGATTTGTGAGACGATCTCGTCAACGAGGATCGAAGCGGGATAAGTTATTGATCCAACGGAAAATACCGCACCGCCACTTGCGCTTTGATAGTGAACGATTTCGGCGCCACCTCGATCTGGGTTTAGGCCGCGGGCGACGATCTCGACATTGGCGGGTGAAGCGGGCGAGGTTTTATCGGTTTCGTGGCCGGAGGCACCTCCAGGAATGCGTTCGTGTAGACTAGATTCGCCGAATGTGTCGCCTGCTTTGACGCCCGTGCCGGCGAAGATCCAATGGTCGGCGTTGAGGACCTGATAAGGTGCGGCGGTCATAATCCCAGAATCGGTGAAGACTATCCCGAGCAGGTTGGCTTCGGACTCGTTATAGATGTGGAAGCGGCTTTCGAATCCCTCGGAGCTTTGCACGCGCGAGTTGCCGTTTTTAACCGCCATCGTCTGCTCGTCGAGGAATTCGACTTCGCAGTTGAGACCATTGCCGCCTAGATAGATCAACCTGCCGCCGCGCTCGTGGACCCAGGCTTTGACGGCGTAATACATCTTGCGCGACCAGTATTCGGGGTGGGTAGTCGTGATCAAGATCTTGTACTGGTCGAGATCTAGTTGGTCGAAGTGAAACTGAGTTTCGGCATAGAGGTCATAGTCTAAACCCTCGCGCTCTAGCCAGCCCAGAAAACGCCACTCGGCCGGGGCTACGTGGCTGGCGGCGCGGCCGGCGATCGGGTCGGTGATTTCGACCTCTTCGGGAATGTGATTGATTGGCTCCGGTCTGTCGAATGAGAGTGGGGCATAATCCTCGGTATCGTAATTGGTGTGTGCCGGGTCGGTATAGCGTTTAAGTTCGAGGCGGGCGTTGATGGTCGGTGTGGGGGGAATGCGATCGGGGTGGATATAGTTCGATCGCCCGCCGAAATTGTTGTAGGCATTCCAGTTTATATTGGCAGCGAGTACTGCGATTTCGGCACTGGGAGATGCTGGGGCGACGATCCAGGGGAAGGAGTAAAAGGCTCCGGATTCGCCTTTGGCGTGAAAGTAGTACAAACCTGAGCGGTCGGGAGCCTCGACGAATTGCTTGTGGCTGGGGCTGGTGTAGCCGAACTTGTTCCACTGAACACCGGTTTGGGTATAGTCGCCGTCAGGGGTAATTTGCATGGTGGCGCGCGGTCCGTGCTCGTCGAACCATCCCAGAGGGCGGATGTGTTCTTTGGTGAAGCCATAGCGCCAGAGGTCCAGGCGATAAGCCTCGAGCGAGTGGACGCGGAATTCCGATTTTTCACCGGACTGCACCCATTTGGGCCAGGCGTAGCCGAGGAGTTGGTGAGAGAGTAGGCGGAAGTGATGCGGTCGTTCGGGGTTGATATTGACAGCTACTCGCTTTGGGCCGAAGCCGTCTCTTTGCAAGGTAACGGTATAAGTTCCTGGGGGGATCTCGGCGAAGACCTCGCCGGTGGCTCGCGAGCGGGCTTCGACGTGAAGCTCTTCGTTGGCGATTTCTAATTGTACGTCGTGCAGGGCGATATAGCGTTCGTCGCTGACATAGCCTATCAACATGGCTAGCTCCTCGGAGATTTATTAAGGTGAAGCCTGTGGACGATCGCCAGGCTACGATAGCCTAGGCTCAGAGATTGAGGCTGTCAAGCTATTGACAGCTACTGGCTAGATTATACTATAATTAGAGTCCCGTCAGGAGTTCCTATGTCTTACTCTCAATTCGACCGCGTCCCCAACCACTACGCCGGTTCGATGATCCAGAAGGTCAAGGATTTTCGCCAGACCAACGGCAAGCGTTTGCTCAGTCCGACGCTTTTGAAGGTCGATCAGCTGGAAGTATTGATTCCGCGGCATTTCGGCTTCTGTTTCGGAGTTGAACGCGCGATCCACATGGCTTTTTCTACCTTGGAGCAGCATCCGGATCGGCGGACTTTTCTGGTGAGCGAGATCATCCATAATCCTCTGGTCAACAATGAGCTCAAGGAACGCGGTATCCGATTCATTTACGATGCCGAGGGCAAGCGTCAGATCGCAGCCGATGAATTGAGCAGCGCAGATATTGCGCTGATCCCGGCATTCGGTACTACATTGCAGATTGAGGAATCGCTGCAGCAAAGCGGTGTTGATACGTCCACCGAGGAGTACCGGGCAAACTACGATACTACCTGTCCCTTCGTATCCAAGGTATGGAAGCGCGGCGAGGAGTTGGGGCGCGAAGGCTATACGATAATTATCCACGGCAAGTACAAACACGAAGAAACCCAGGCGACCCATTCGCATACTGAGCAATACGCTAAGACGCTGGTGGTGCTTGACTCGGCCGAAGCCAGGAAGCTCGCCGATTATATAATCGGTGAGCGAGTACTGACGGATTTCGCTAGTGACTTCGCGGGTAAGGCCTCGCAGGACTTCGACCCCAAATCTGACCTGGAGCGGGTGGCAGTGGTCAATCAGACGACGATGCTAGCTGAGGAGACCCAGGAGGTGACGCGGATTTTGCGCGAGGCGATGCGCCAGCGCTACGGCGAGGAAAATCTCGATTACCACTGCGCCGATACCAACGATACGCTTTGCTATGCCACCAATCAGAATCAGAACGCTACACATGCTCTACTGAGATCTGGTGCCGATCTGGCATTGATAGTCGGCGGCTATAATAGCTCTAATACTTCGCATCTGGTCGAAATTTGCTCTGAGGTGATGCCGAGTTTTCTCATCGCCAACAGTGATGAAATTGTCTCAGCGGAGCAGATACGCCACTTTGATATCGGCAAAAAAGAGATGGTCGAGACTTGTGACTGGCTTCCAGGCGCGTTACCGGTGCGGCTGATTATCACCTCGGGTGCGTCCTGTCCCGATATCCTGATGAACCAGGTTTTGGAGAAGGTCGCCGGTTTTTTCGGCTATGGTGAAGTCGAACTTGCGGCGGCGGATTTGAGTCTTTTCGAGGAGTTGGAATGATAATAGGTGTAGTCAAAGGCCATGTCGTTTCCACGGCCAAGGTGCCGCCTCTCGAGGGCAAAAAGCTGCTGGTTGTTGAAATCCTTATCGCCACACCGCAGGGATTGGAGCGCACGCAGAAGCACATGGTTTGTCTGGATGCGGTACAGGCTGGCGAGTCGGAACTGGTGGTCGTGGTGCAGGGGAGTTCGGCGCGGCAGGTGCCAGATATGAAAGAGGTGCCGGTGGATGCATTGATCGTCGGTATCGTCGATACACTCGAGGCGTTCGGTCGGGTTATGGAAAGAGAAGTTGCATGAAGATCTGCACAGTGATCGGCCAAGTGGTATCCAATAGCAAGCATCCCCTATTAGAGGGGCAAAAGATTATGGTGGTGAAGGCGGAGGGTGAAGACGGTGGGTTGCAGGTCGCGGTGGATGGGGTTCGGGCGGGGGTCGGGTGCAAAGTGATTGTCGCCCAATCCGGTGCGGCCGGAGCGGAATTGACGGGGGTGGAATGGCCGCCCTTTCGCAGTGTGATCGTAGGCATTGTCGATGAGGAGTCATAAGCTATGAAATTGGCCAAAGTGGTAGGCAAAGTGGTGCTTTCGCAGTGCATCGAGTCCTTTCAAGGACAGATTCTGCACTTGGTTCAGGATATAGACGAGGATCTAGAATTGACGGGTGAAACGGAGGTCAGTGCGACCTGGGCAGCAATGAATGAGGGAGACACGGTAATCGTCGAGGTGGCGCGGGAGGCATGCAATGCGTTCGACCCGCCGTTGCCATCGGATTCGACGATTATCGGCAAGGTGGAAAATGTGCAGATCGGGCACTAAGAAGATTTGAGCTGCTCTGATGAGAGGCCCGGGGCTGGATGCTCCGGGCCTCTCGTCGAATATGTGCGTAGGATTACTCTCGGACGGTTGAAGCGTATTGATTCATAGAGTTCAGGCGTCGGCCACCGGGTTCTTCAGGCTTCCAATCCCATCCAATTCGATGATGACCTCGTCACCGTCTTTGAGCCATACCGGAGGTTTTCGCGCGAAGCCCACGCCTTGAGGAGTGCCGGTCAGGATCGCGGTGCCCGGTAGCAGGGTGGTATCCTGACTGAGAAATTCAATGAGTTCGACGACGGTGAAAATCATGTCTTGGGTGGTGTGGTCTTGCATAGTTTCGCCGTTGAGGATGGTACGGATCCCTAGATTCTGTGGGTCTGGAATCTCATCGGCCGTGACGAGGACCGGGCCTAAGGGGCAGAATGTGTCGAATCCTTTGCCGCGGATCCACTGGCCGCCGCCGCCGTTGAGTTGCCACTTGCGGGCCGATACATCATTGGCGCAGGTATAGCCCAAAACGTAGTCGAGCGCGTCTGCACGGGAAATATTGCGTGCGGCTTTGCCGATGATAACAGCCAATTCGCACTCGTAGTCGACCTCTGGGCCATGGGTGCAGCAGGCCGGCAGCAGGATGGTGTCGCCGGGGCTGCAGACCGAACTAGTGGGTTTGGCGAAAACAACGGGTTGTTCTGGTGGTTCCATGCCGGATTCGGCGGCGTGTTCGCGGTAGTTGAGGCCGATGCAGAATATATTGGTTGGTAGGAGTGGGGAGAGGAGTTTGCTGATGGTGGCTCGTTCTCCCGTCGGTTCTAGGCCCTCATAGAGGTCGCCACCGAGGACCTCGGCCTTTTCGCTAGCGGATTCGAGGCCGAATTGCACCTGACCGGAGTTGTCTACAAAGCGTATGATACGCATGTCTTTCTCCTTTGTTTTCCAGAATTTGCGGAGTCTGAAATTAGGGCGTCTAGGTGATCGGTGTCAAGGTAATTGGACCTTGACGCACCGTGTCACTCCACCTATTTTCCAGATCTTATATGCATTGAATCGGTAAGTTGGAAGATTCAGAACGCGAGGAAATGAGCGTGGCCCAGAACGTCAACGAAGAAGATCTACGCAAAATCGTCGAGGAAGTGGTCCAGCGGGTCGTCGTCTCCAGTGGAGGGGGAGATCGCACTGATGCCGGGGGTGAGGGTGGCGTTTTTCAGACCATTGACGCGGCGGTTCAAGCAGCCACTCGTGCTCAGAAACACTTAGTCGAGATGACGCTGGAGGAGCGCAAGAAGATCGTCGAGGCCTTTAGGAGGACCTCGCGCGAATACGCCGAGGAGTTTTCGCGGCGAGCGCTAGCCGAGACTGGGATGGGCCGCTTTGAGGACAAGATTCTCAAGCATCAGGTCGCTGCTGATACCACACCCGGTGTCGAAGATCTCGAAGCGACTTCGTGGACTGGTGACCACGGTCTGACGGTGGTTGAGATGGCTCCCTACGGCGTCATCGGCGCGATCACCCCATCGACACATCCGGTGCCGACGATGGTCAACAATGCCATCTGCATTGTCTCGGCGGGCAATTCGGTGGTTTTCAATGTGCATCCGGCTGGCAAGAAGGTCTCGATCTTTGCTGTGCGGCTCATCAATGAGGCCGTGGTCAAGGTCGGCGGCCCGGCGAATCTGGTCACCGCAGTGGAGGAGCCGACTTTAGAGACCGCCAATGATCTTTTCAATCACCCGGGAATTCGCCTCTTGTTGGTAACTGGTGGACCCGGCGTGGCCAAAGCCGCGCTGGCCAGTCCCAAGAAGGCCATTGTTGCCGGGCCGGGGAATCCGCCGGTGGTCGTTGACGAGACGGCCGATGTGCAGAAGGCCGCTCGCGATATTATAGACGGCGGTGCCTTCGACAACAATATCCTCTGCCTGGGCGAGAAGCAGGTTTTTGCCGTTGAGAGCATCGCCGACGAGTTGAAGCGGCAGATGGTCCAGTACAGTGCCTACGAACTCAACTCCCAGCAGATAGAGGCGCTGACCCAGGTGGCCTTCGTCGATGGGCCCGATGGCCATCCGATGCCCGATCGCGATCTGGTCGGCCGCAACGCCGCGGTTCTGGGAGAGCGCATTGGGCTGAAACTCGATGATTCGCTGCGGATGCTCATCGGCGAGACTGACGCCAACCACCTCTTTGTGCGCGAAGAACAGATGATGCCTTTCTTACCTATCATCCGGGTGCCGAATATCGACCAGGCGATTCGCGAAGCGGTAATATCCGAGCATGGCTATGGTCACACCGCGATCATCCACTCGCGCAATATCGAAAATATGCACCGGATGGCCTGTGCCGTCGATACGACCATTTTCGTCAAGAATGGCCCTTCTTATGCCGGGGTTGGCCTGGGTGGGGAGGGCTTCGGGACCTATTCGATCGCCGGGCCTACGGGCGAGGGATTGACCTCGCCCAGAACCTTTACTCGCCAGCGCCGCTGCGCTCTGGTCGACTATTTTCGTATTAGCTGATGCTCTTAGGTCAGGTCAAAGGTCATGTGGTTGCAAGTGCCAAGGTACCCAATCTCAACGGTAAAAAACTGCTGGTGGTCGAGATCGTATCGGTGCGTGAGCACGGGCTGGTATTGACCGGACGAGATATGGTTTGTATCGACGCCGTACAGGCGGGTAAGGATGAACTGGTGATTTTGGTTCAGGGTAGTTCGGCGCGGATTGCACCCGAATTCGCCAAGGTGCCGACCGACGCGGTAATCGTTGGGATCGTCGATTCACTCCAGGCCATGGGCAAGAATATGGAGTTGCAGGTTTAGTATGACTCCAATGGCGGAATTGGATCGCGAAAAAATCGAAATTCTAGTGCGTAAAGCGGTCTACGAGATCCTGCCCGATGCGCAATTGGGGCGGTCGGGCCGTATGGATGTACCGCAGGCACCCCGATTGGTGGCCAATATCTCCGCGCGCCATATCCATCTCAACCAGCAGGCGATGGATGTGCTCTTTGGCCCGGGGTTTGAATTGACGGTGCAGAAGGAACTCTATCAGCAAGGTGCTTTTGCTGCGGAGCAGACCGTGTCGCTCTTCGGGCCGCGAAAGCAGATGATCGCCAATGTGAGGATTTTGGGTCCATTACGCGAGTACAATCAGGTTGAGCTGGCTTTTACCGACGCGCGTTTCCTCGGGATCGATGCTCCGGTGCGGATCAGCAGCGATATTGCGGGTACCCCAGGGGCCTATCTGGTGGGTCCTGCTGGGGGTTTGGAGTTGGATCACGGGGTGATTCGGGCTGCGCGCCACGTGCATATGAGTCCGCAAGAGGCCGATTATTACGATGTCCGCGCCGGCGATCTGATGAGGTTGGTTGTCGATGGCGAGCAAGGTGGGGTGCTGGAGGGTCTGATCTGTCGGATCAGCGACAAAGAGCGTCTGGAAGTACATATTGATACGGATGAGGGCAACGCTATCGATCTGGTGCATGCCCGCAAAGTAGTCTTGGAAAAATAAACGTGAGAAATCCGCACAATTACTCAGGAGGTAAGCGATGTCGGATGCAATAGGCATGGTGGAAACCGTAGGGCTGGTCGGTGTCATCGAAGCCGGTGATGCGATGGCCAAGGCGGCCAGCGTGCAACTCCTGGGCTGGGACAAAGTCGGCTCCGGCCTAGTTACAGTATTTTGCTCGGGCGATGTCGCGGCCGTTAAATCGGCGGTCGACGCCGGTTCGACGGCTGCGGCGAGAGTCGGCCAGATGCACTCGGTACACGTGATTCCCCGTCCGCACGCCGAATTGGGCGCGATCGTGCCCGAGCGCGGCGGCGAGGAGAGCGAGGGCGGCAACGTTCGCGCGCTGGGGCTTATTGAGACCAAAGGGGCCATTGGAGTGATCGAGGCGGCCGACGCAATGAGCAAGGCGGCTGATGTAGAGGTGGTCAAAGTCCAGGATATCGGTGGTGGCTATATCACAGTTATGGTCAGCGGAGACGTCGGATCGGTGCAGGCTTCGGTAAGTGCTGGCTCCGAGGCGGCCGAGCGCGTTGGCGAGTTGGTATCGCAGCACGTCATTCCACGTCCCCACGACGATCTCGTCGCGCTGTACTTGTAGAGGAGAGCTGAATAATGAAAGCATTGGGTATGGTAGAGACCCGCGGTTTGGTCTGCGTTGTCGAGGCCCTCGACGCGATGTTGAAAACGGCAGATGTGAGCTATGCGGGGCAGAAGCGGGTGGGGAGTGGTCTGGTCGCCGTGCTGGTCGAAGGCGATGTTGCGGCGGTTAAGGCTGCGGTAGACGCTGGGGCGCAAGCTGCTCAACGAGTGGGAGAACTGCGTAGCGTTCATGTGATTCCCCGGCCGGTCGATGGATTGACGGACCATATCGGCTAGGGATATGGCCGGAGTCTTATACCTCCAAGACCCGGTGATCACCGGGGACTTGATCGGTCGTCAGCACAAGGGTGAGCGCGAACTCAGCCTTGTGCCTGAAGCGATCCTGACGCCGACGGCTTGGGACTATATACGTCAACACCGCTTGGTCTTGAGTCAGGGGGAGAGTGCGTTGCCTGCGTCGGAGCAGGCCGCCGAACCCATCGGGTCAACGGCGAAGTTGGAACAGGCCGCCGAACCCATCGGGCCAACGGCGAATGAATGCCACCAGACCGGGGAGGGGCGTTGCGAGCATCCCGATCGTCCGATGGGCTGTGTACAGGAGGAGTTCGGCTCGGGCTACGTCGAGCCGTCGTGTTGTCGCGATTGTGCGATTCACAAACTCAAGCTCGAAGGGGACAAAAATGCCAGTTGCGAAGGATGTAATCGGCATAAGACGCTTATGCAATTGGTGGAAAAGGGACAGGCCTCCGATCCGGAAGAGTTGATCCGGGAGGTTTCCGCATTAGTTGTTCACCGATTGGAAGACGGCTAGTCGATGGATGCGGCGATCGGGATGATCGAAGTAAAAGGGGTGGCCGCTGCCATTGTCGGAGCGGACGCTGCCTGCAAGGCGGCTGAAGTCCGGCTGATGGGTTGGGATTCGATCGGCGGGTACACCACCGCCTTTTTCAGCGGTTCGATTTCCGATGTGGCTGCGGCGTTGCAAAATGGTGAAGAGGCGGCCCGTGGAATCATCGATCACGTGGTTGCCGCACCGCTGAATCAGCCCGAACCGGCCTCTCGCAACTTCGTCAGCTTTCCGGTGCGCGAAGATGTGGAGTTTCCTCCAGGGGCACTGGGGTTGGTTGAGACCAGAGGCTATGGGGTGCATATAGACACCAACGATCAGATGGTCAAGACCGCCGCTGTCGAAGTTGTCAACGTGCTGACGGTCCATGACCGGGTGGTGTGCTCGCTGGTCCTCGGCGATGTCGGTGCGGTCAAGGAGGCAATAGCCACGGCACGGACTCATCTCGCCAGCTATGAACACTTGATGGGTACGGCTCTGATTCCGCAGCCGCGGTCGGAGGTCCTCGCTGCCTACGCGGTGCCGATAGGAGGTGGCGGTGTCTAGTGGAGCGATCGGTATCTTGGAGACTCGTGGGATGGCCTCGCTGCTGGGGGCTTCCGACGCGATGCTCAAAGCTGCCGAAGTCCGCATCTGTGGCCGCCACGGTATTGGTTCAGGTTGGCTGACGGTGGTGATTGAGGGACAGGTGGCGGCAGTAAAAGCGGCGATCGCCGTAGGCGAAGCCGAGGCCAACCGCGCCGGCGAGTTGATTCGTTCGCAGATCGTTCCTCGTCCCGAAACGCTGGCCACCGCTGCGATGCCGCACGGTGCGGGTTTGGGTGTGGAGGTGGTCGGGTCGCAGGCGTTGGGGCTCTTGGAAACGCAGGGGTTGACCCCGTTGGTCGTTGGTGCCGATGCGATGGTTAAGGCGGCCAATGTCGAGTTGAGAGGCTGGGCTTTTATCGGTGGGGCTCTCTGTCATGCAGTGGTCAGCGGTGATGTGGCGGCGGTTCAGACGGCGATAGAAACCGGGCGCCGGACGGCCGAGCGAGTCGGCTCGGTTTATGCGACGCTGGTCTTGCCGCAGCCGATTGAGGGGTTGGGGAAGCTCCTGCCTCCTGCGCTTGCGAGTGAACCGCACTCGACCGGGGCATTGGGCCTAGTCGAAACGATTGGCTATGCTACGGTAGTTGGTGGTGCCGATGCGATGGTCAAGGCGGCCGATGTAGAGATCGAGCGTCTGAATATTGGTAGCGGGGGACGAATTACCGCACTGGCTACGGGGCGCCTCGACGATGTGCAGATGGCGGTTGCGGCTGGTGTAGAGGGGGCTGTCGCGCTGGGCGAGGTCGATGCCTCGGCGGTGGTTTCGCGACCGGATCCGGAGTTGATCGCCTGTTTTGCCGGGTCGCTAGCACAGATGAGGACGCCAATGCCGCGTCGAGCTATGGGATTGATCGAGACGCGGAGTACCGTGGCTTTGGTACGAGCCGTCGATCGGATGCTCAAAACGGCCAATATCGAATACGAAGGCTCCTATAAAGTCGGCTATTATCTTACGGCGACCGTTGTCCGTGGAGATGTCGGCGCGGTGCGGGTGGCCATAGAAGCGGGACGAGAGGAAGCGGTCAAACACGGCGAATTGGTTTCGGCCTATGTGATCCCGCAGCCCTATGGTGGTGTCGAGGGTTGCCTGCCGCATACTTAGTCTCGGATCGAGTAAGGATTAAAAAATGGTTCGGATTGATGATTCAGTGATTACCGCTCAGACTTTGGAGGGCAGGCTCTCCGGCGAACGGGAGATCGAGATCTGTCCCAGGGCGAAACTGACGCCTTCGGCGCATGATTTTCTGCGCGATCAGGGCATTGAGGTTGTGCGGCGTGAAGCCGGTGGTCAGGTATCGGCGCCTAGTCCCCGTCAGGCTCCGACGCCAATTGCACCCCCTGTCGAAGGTCGCAAGGCTTTCACCGGTATTTTTTGCCCCAATATTGTGATATTTGACGATCAGGGAAAAATCAACTATCCCGAGATGGAGCGCTATATCAACTGGCTGATCGAAGCCGGGATCCACGGGCTCTATCCCAATGGCAGCACGGGTGAATTCGTGCGTCTCTCGTGGGAGGAACGCCAGGACGTAGTGCGGTTGATCTGCGAGGTTAACCAGGGTCGAGTACCGGTATTGGCTGGCGCTAGTGAGGCGAATTTACGCGATGTGTTGAAGATGGCCGAGTTCTACGCCTCGATTGGCGGTGTGGATGCTATTTCGCTGGTTCCTCCCTACTACTATAAGATTTCCGAGGAGAGTCTCTTCGAGTACTTCGCCGAAATCGCCGAGAATTCGCCGCTCGATATTTTACTCTACAATATCCCGCAATTCACGCAGGAACTCTCGCTGGATCTGATGGAGCGGCTTTTGCCCTACGAACGGATTTTCGGCACCAAAGATTCCAGTCGTGATCAGCCTCGGTTGATCAACACCATGCATCGCTTGCGCGAGAAGCGTCCCGAGTACGTGGTACTGGTCGGTTGTGAGGAGATTCTCTTACCCTCGGTGATGATGGGGGCCAGCGGTGGTACCATTGCCACGTCGGGCATCGTTCCGGAAGTGATCGTCGAACTCTATGAGAAAGCGCTAATCGGTGATATCGAGCGGGCGCGCGAATTGCAGTATCGCATCCTCGACTTGATCAACCTGATGCTCCTGGGTGTCAACTTTCCAGAGGGTTTCAAGACCGGCATTGCATCGCGGGGCTTCGATGTGGGGCCCCCGCGAGCATCGACAAGCGCTGAAGAGCAAGAGTATCTGCTCAAGCTCGAGGCCCAGATCAATTGCGTCCTATCCGATATGGGCTACTCAGTCCGCGGGGCTCGAGCTTGTCCGGTGACCAACCTGCCGCCGATCATTGGTCGGTAAATGACCCCTTCAGGGGCTGGGGCGCGTGTGCTGGTGGTGGGGGCAGGTATCATCGGGCGCTCGGTGGCCTATTTTCTCAGCCGATTGGATTTCGAGGTCGACTTGCTCGATGCCGGCCAGGGGCCTTCGCCGACTACCCGCGCGTCGCTTGGTGTCCTCTCTCATTGCAATGGCGGCGATAACCCCTACGCCCAACTTTTCCGCGATGGTCATGCGTTGCACGCGGAGTTGGCTGCAAACCTGGCTGAGGAGACGGGCCTCGATGTTGGTTGGCGGCCTCTGGGTGGGATTGAGCTTTTTTACGGCGTTGCAGATCAGCAGCAGATTGAAAAGACATTGAGCTTCAATCGCGAGCGCTCTTGTCCGGTCGATCTGCTCGATGAGCATGAATTGCGTAATCTGGAGCCGGCGTTGGCGACTGGTGTGGGGGAGGGATTATACTATCCAGGCGACCATCGAGTCGATCCGCTCAAACTGGGTGAAGCCCTTCTGGCGGCGGCCGTACAGCGGGGTGTTTGCGCTTATTGGGATGAGCGAGTCGAACGAGTGTTCCAGCGCAATGGCAGTGTAGAAGTCCGTACTAATCGGGCGGCCCATCAGGCCGATTTCGCAGTTTTAGCTGCCGGGGCCTGGACCGGTGGATTGAGTTCGCAACTGGGTGCACAGGTCGAGGTACGTCCGGTGCGGGGTCAGCAGGTGCGTTGTGCAGGATCCCCGACCCGGCACCTGCTGCGCGTGGATGGACATCATATAATCCCGGACGGCGATCAGACCGTCGTGGGGGCCACGGTGGAGGAGGTTGGCTTCCAATTGGGTACGACGAGTGCGGCTGCTTTGGGCTTAATTGCCCGAATCGATGGGATTCTGGGGCGTACTTTGCCGCTTTTGAGCCAGTGGGCCGGCTTGCGACCCAAGCCCAAAGGCGGTCGTCCGCTGATCGGTCCTTTGCGCGCTGCTCCACAGGTGTTTGTGGCCTCGGGGCATTATAAAAACGGCGTCTTACTGGGGCCGATTACCGGCCAGATCGTTGCGCGTTGGATAGCGGAGGGGATGCCGGGACGCGATATGAGTCGCTTCGCGCCCGAGCGTTGAACTGTGGTGGGCTCGGGGCCGGGAATAAAAACGGATTATTTTTTTGTGCATATCCATTAAAGGGTATATATATTTAAATTAACGAGTTGGAGTAAAAAATGACCTTGAACAAAACAGAACTGCTCGATGCGCTGAATTCGGTTACCTCGATACCGGTCATTCCTTTCCGCGGAGGACAGATCGATTACGAAGCGCATGCCAAAAATATTAATTATCTGATGGAAAATAATTATTTAGACGGCGGTAGGCGCCGGGTTATCGGTATCGCTGGAACTAGTTTGATCCATCATATTAGCGCCGATGATCAGGTGCGCCTGATGGGTTTCACGGGTGAGCAGATGGGGAATCGGGGATTGCTGATGGCCGGTATTGCCCCCAATCCAGTCGGTGATGCCGAGCGATTGATCGAACGGGAAGCTGCACTCGAATACCCTCCGGATGTCTATTTGATCATGCCGCTGACCGGGGTGGCCAATGCGGAGGGGATTTTTGCGTATTATATGAATTTTGCCGAACGGCTGGGGCGTTCATGCGGGGCCAAGTTGCTCTACTATTTGCGCAACCAGGCCGAGTTGGATATCGCCGTGCGGTTGATGAATGAATCGGAGCATTTTGTCGGACTCAAGATCGGTACCAGTGTCGATGATGTCGAGCCGATTGTCTCGGGAGTGGAGGACGGGGCTGCGCTGGTGATCTGGGGCGTGGGCGATCGTTCGACTGGACCGGCTGAAAGAGGTGCTAAAGGGCATACTTCGGGGATCAATGTTGTCGTTGTCCGCGCTTCGGATGAGATTAATAATGCTCAGCGTCGCGGTGATTTTGCGACTTCGCTGAGCATTGAAAACGAGATCGCAACTCTGGAAGAGATTCGCTTCCGCGATAGCCGGATGTACAATTATTCGGCAGTTGTCGAGGCGATGCACCTGGGTGGTTTTGACGATGTGGATGGAGGCGAAGGCGGTCCGTTCAATCCGCGGGTACCCGCGGCGGTGGCCGAGGAAGTTGCGGCTGCGATAGAGGGAATAGTTCACTACCACTGAACGGATATTGCATTCCGCTCTAATATACAAGACCCTGCTAATAAGATCTCGATTGTTGCAGGGCGGTGAGAGAAATCGGGTTCTGCTGAGTAGAAGGGAAGAGCGATGGCAAGGAAGAGGCGTCGCAAATCGCAGCGACATTCGATTACCGGTATCAAAACCTATGTATTTATCTTCCTGCTTTGTGGAGTTGCTGCGGTAGTTCTCGATTTCCTCTATGAGGTACCCGATAAGGCCAAGCAGTTCGCCGAAGAGAGCGTCAACGCGGCCATACGCAATGCGGTGCGTGCCGAAGTAGAAAGTGCGGCAAAGAGCGCGCAGGGGGGGGGGGCGGGGACGACCGCGGCGCAATTAAAGGCCGCCGCAGCTAAGGGAGCTAAATAGTCAGGGGCTGCTCTCCTGGCGTAGGCGTTCGAGGTACTCTTCCCATTCGAGGGGGAGCAATTCTCGTTTCTGGTTGTTGCAGGTCTTGCAGCAAGGGACCAGGTTGGATTTGGTTGTTAGGCCTCCGCGGCTTAGTGGCACTACATGATCCATGGTCAGGTCTCTAGGCGGAAACGATCCCTGGCAGTAGTGGCACTGACCGGAAGCCCTTTTGCGCTTCCACCACTGGGAGCGGCGGAATTCCTTGGCTTTGTTTTTTTCCCTTGTGATTTGCTCGGGATCGGTCGGGATGAAATATTCGCTTTCCATGGGGGTCTAGTGTAGCCCCGAAATTCAAGGAGCGCAACCGGCTAGATGGCAGATCGGAATACGATCCCACTTTTTCCCCTGCAGACCGTCGTTTTTCCCGGTCAAACCGTGCCTCTGCATATATTCGAGCCGCGTTATAAGCAGATGCTCGCTGATGTGCGTGCAGCAGGGCAAATGGGTGAGGTGCTACCGGTTGGTATTGTTCTGGGGCAGGATCGCGAGTTGCAGGCTGAAGTGGGTTGCACAGTGGTTTTGGAAAGGGTTCTCAACGAGTACGAAGATGGTCGACTCGATATCATCACTTTAGGTGAACGCCGATTTCGCATCGATCAGGTCACTGAGGGGAAGCCCTATCTCGAAGCCTGGGTAGAATACGTCGACGATGACGAATTACCTATAGATCCAGCTCTCTTAGCGCAAGCCCTTGCGGGGTGCGAACGTCTGGCCGAACTGATTGGGGAAGGGTCGGGGCTGGAGGCTGGAGTAGGCGATTTGCAGACCGCTTTTCAAATCGCGCAATTGCTAGCGCTTGAGTTGGAGGCCAAGCAGCGTCTGTTGGAAATGGCAACGGAGAATATGCGCTTAGAGATGATTTGTACGCATTTGGCGCAATTGATTCCGATGCTCGAGGAACGGAATCAATTGCGTCGTCGGATCCACTCCAACGGGCATACTAAAGAAAGTTAAACTCTGGCGAGTAGTGGTATCCGTCAGAGGGCGAATGTACTCTGGACTCAGCGCGGTTTTCAGACCCGTTCTAATCCACTGCATCGACGAAAATATTATGGGCGACTTCCAGTCCTAAAGATTGCACTTTGTCGGAGTTTATCCTCAATTGCAGGGGACCGCTGAAGGGCGCTCTTTCATTCACCTCGACATACGTACCCAAGTGCAACCCTATGCTGCCCATATAGCGCAGCATCTCGGGATCGCGGTCGCTGACTCGGCGGATGATGGCGGGGCAGCCGATCTCGAGATCGGATAGCCGATTATACGCCAGATCTTCGATCTCTCCTTGCTTGGTGGGGATCGGCTCGCCGTGTGCACCGATGGTGGGGTAGCCGAGAGCTTTGTCGATCCGATCTTCGAACTCTTCTGAAATGGCGTGTTCTAGGCGGTCGGCTTCGGCGTCGATCTGATCCCAGGGATAGCTCAGGGCCTGGGCTAGGTAGAGTTCGATCAGACGGTGGTGGCGAATGGTTTCCAAGGCGATCTTCTCGCCGGTCAGCGTGAGTTCCACACCCTGATAGGGGGTGTGGACCAAGAGGTTCATCTCAGCCAATTTTTTGATCATATTCGTCGCCGAGGCGGCGGTCACATCCAGGCGAGCGGCGATAACAGAGGTCGTGACCCGTTCCTTGGGGTTATCGCTGTGCTGCAATTTGTAGATGGTTTTGAGATAGTCTTCTGTAGCCTGACTGAGCAATCGCCGACTCCTTAGATTTCCATTTAGAAAAGAATCTTCACACTCAATAAAAATAGGGCAATTAGTGGGTATTTCGCAATATGCTTGACTTTTTTTTAGCCTTAGCTAAATTATTTACAACTACGAGTCTAATTTTCTTATAATCCATAGCATGAATTTATGCTCTCAGTCCGGTTTTGATAAGCGGCTGTTTAACCTACCAGATGATAAGCTGATGCGAAGGCTATATACCTTTTTCTGCTTGCTTTGTTTTTCCGCTTGCGATCTTCCCGAACAAGAATCCGCTGACGGGCGGATTGCCGTAGTGTGTACTACGGGGATGGTGGCCGATTTGGCTGCGAATATCGGCGGTGAACGCGTTGTGGTCACAGGGTTGATGGGTCCGGGTGTGGATCCGCACTATTACAAGGCTTCCCAGGGCGATCTGGCGAAGTTGAGAACGGCGGAGCTGATCTTTTATAACGGCCTTTTTTTAGAGGGCAAAATGGAGGATATCTTCGAGAAGATGGCTCGGAGCAAGAAGGTGGCGGCCGTCGCCGAGACAATCCCGACAGAGGAGTTGCGGCGCCCATCAGAATTCCAGGGCAATTTCGATCCCCATATCTGGTTTGACGTATCGCTCTGGGCGCAGACTATCGAGACGGTGGTAGCCAGTTTGAGTGAGGTCGATCCAGCGGGAGCGGCAATCTATCGCCAGAACGGCGAGCGCTATCGCGTTCGCCTCGATGCGTTGCACCAGTGGGTTATAGAACAAGTCGGGATGATCCCCGAGTCGGGACGAGTGCTGATTACCGCCCACGATGCTTTCGGATATTTTGGTCGCGCCTATGGCGTCGAAGTGGTCGGATTGCAGGGGATTTCCACTGTGGCCGAGTACGGGGTCAATGATGTCACTCAACTGGTTGATCAGATCGTCGAGCGTCAGGTCAAAGCGATATTCGTCGAGAGCAGCGTGCCTGCGCGTTCGATCGAAGCGGTGCGGCTAGGGTGTTTGGACCGCGGTTTCCAGGTCGAAATCGGTGGTACCCTCTACTCCGATGCGATGGGTGCTGCTGGTAGCGGCGCCGACACCTATATAGGGATGGTCGAAAGCAATGTCAGTACCATCGTGAAGGGGTTGAAGTGAATCGCGACGAGTATCCAATCCAGATCCACGATATGACCATTGCCTACCAGAAGAAACCGGTGCTTTGGGATGTGGAACTCGATGTGCCCGAGGGGAAGTTGGTGGGAATTATCGGTCCTAATGGAGCGGGTAAGAGCACGATGATCAAAGCCATTATGGAACTGGTGCCCAAGGCATCGGGGTGGGTCAAAATCTACGGCAAGCCCTACGGCGATATGCGCAAGATCATTGGTTATGTACCACAGCGCGAATCGGTAGACTGGGATTTTCCGATAAATGCGCTCGACGTGGTGCTGATGGGCCGCTACGGGCAGGTGGGCTGGGTGCGGCGACCGAGCAAGGAAGATCGTCGTCTATCTATGGAGGCTCTGGACAAGGTCGGGATGAGCGAGTTTTCCGGACGGCAAATCAGCCAGCTATCGGGTGGCCAGCAGCAGCGGGTCTTTCTGGCGCGCGCTCTGGTGCAGGATGCTCGGATCTACATGATGGACGAGCCTTTCGCTGGGGTCGATGCGGCGACCGAGCGAGCGATCATCGAGATCCTGGTGATTTTGCGCGAAGAGGGTAAGACCATCCTGGTCGTGCATCATGATCTGCAGACGGTTACCGAGTACTTCGACTGGGTCATCATGCTCAATATGCGAGTCGTGGCTTCGGGGCCGACCAGCGAGGTCTTTACCGAAGAAAAGTTGCAAAAAACCTATGGTGGTCGACTGACCGTCCTTTCTCAGGCTGCTCAGGCAATGGCTGAGCAGCAGTCCAGAGGTTGAAGATGCTTGAAAATGCCTGGCGTTTTCTGACTCTGGCCGATGCCAACGTGCGTTTCGTGCTTCTGGGGTCCCTTTTGATCGGGGCAACCAGCGGGCTGCTGGGGTCCTTTGCGGTGTTGCGACGGCGGAGTCTGGTGGGAGATGCTCTGGCGCATGCCGCGCTACCCGGAGTGGCGCTGGCTTATTTGTGGACCGGGAGCAAGGCTTTATCGGTGCTCCTGGCCGGGGCTGCGATCTCAGGTGTTCTCGGTGTGCTGGTCATACAGTTTATCACCAATTTTACCCGCATCAAAGCCGATGCGGCGATCGGGATCGTGCTCTCGGTTTTTTTTGGCATCGGCATCGTATTACTGACCCATATCCAACGAGTCGGATCGGGTAATCAAAGTGGTTTGGACAAATTTCTCTTTGGCCAGGCGGCCTCGCTGGTAAGCGACGATTTAGAGGTTATGAGTGTGCTGGCCGGACTGATCATCCTTGCGGTAGTACTCTTTTTCAAGGAGTTCAAAGCGCTGATTTTCGATCCGGGATTTTTGCAGGTTCTGGGATATTCAACTCGCTGGATCGATGTTTTGCTCATGGGTTTGATTGCGCTGACGGTGATGGTGGGGCTGCAGGCAGTGGGGGTGGTGCTGATTGCGGCGATGCTGATTACGCCGGCGGTGACGGCGCGATTTTGGACTGAGAACCTCCATAAAATGGTCCTCCTCGCTGCAGCTTTTGGGGGGTTTGCCGGGATTGTGGGTACTTTTATCAGTTCGCTGGCTCCACGGATTCCCACCGGACCGGTGATGGTGCTGATCGCCACTCTGTGCTTTGTCGTTTCGGCTTTGCTGGCGCCCCGACGGGGTGTTTTAGCGCGCTGGTTGAGGGAGCGGCATAATCGCCGCCGCGAGGCCCAGCAACATTTTTTGCGCGCCTGTGTCGAAGTGCAAGCAGATTTGGAGCAGCTGCGCGTCCTCTCGGTCGAGGAGTTGGCGATTGAGATGGGTCGTTCACAGGAGAGTATCAAGCGCGAGGGGCGTCGACTCGAACGCAAGGGACTCGTCACCTGGTCTGAAGAGGGTTTCGCGTTGACGGAATCCGGTCTGGAGGATGGTCTTTTTGTCGTCAAATCGCATCGGCTCTGGGAACACTATCTGTACTATCGGGAGATCCTCGACGCCGATCACGTCGACCGACCGGCCGATGAAGTCGAGCATTTGTTGACGCCGACAATCATCGCCCGGCTCGAGGAGATTCTGGTGCGTGAGCGAGGGATCGATATCGACCAGATCGTCAATCTCCACGGTACCGGTAGTCGGTATCGTCCGGGAGGTCGATAGTGAGTGGAGATTCCTTCTGGATCATTCTGACCGGTGTTCTGGCTACTTCATCCTGTGGGCTGCTAGGTACTTTTCTCGTTCTGCGCAAAATGTCGCTTCTGGGGGATGCACTCAGTCACGCAGTGCTGCCCGGGATTGCCATTGCTTTTCTGCTTTCGGATAGTCGGGCAGTTTTGCCGATGTTTCTGGGTGCGGCTCTTTTTGGGCTGGTGACGACGCTTTTGGTCGAGGCTTTCAACAAGAAGTGGCGCGTACAGGAAGACGCTGCGATCGGTATTGTCTTTACCGCTCTTTTTGCGCTGGGAGTGGTGCTTATCACCGCCTATGCCGGCCAGGTAGATCTAGACCAGGAATGCGTGCTCTATGGAGAGATTGCCTATACCCCCTGGGATCTGCTCTTCTGGGGCGATGAGTCGCTGGGACCGCGGCCGGTATGGATCCTGAGTTTGGTACTGGTGGTCAATCTATTGGTGGTCACGCTCTTTTATAAGGAATTCAAGATCGCCTCGTTTGATCCTGCGCTGGCGGTATCGATCGGGATCAATGCAACATTGATGCACTATCTCCTGATGGCTTTGGTCTCACTGACGACGGTGGCTTCTTTCGAATCGGTCGGTGCTATCCTGGTCGTGGCGATGTTGATTGTGCCGGGGGCCGCAGCCTATTTGTGGAGTGACCGGCTGGTACTGATTATCGTACTGGCGATGATTTTTGGGGCGATATCGGCAGTGGCAGGCTATTTCTTGGCCAGTTTCTGGGATTCTTCGATCGCTGGGGCGATGGTCGTGGTTATTGGTTCGATCTTCGCCTTTTCGATGCTTTTTGCTCCCAATCAGGGCGTGCTGGCCCGGTTGGGGCAACGCCTGAGGCTTTCGCTGCAGGTGGCACAGGATCATATGCTGCTGGCGTTGGTGCGGCGAGATGAGGCGGAAGGGACGTGCGCCCGATTGCGGCCCAATGAATTGATGGAGTCGGCGGTCGTCTGGGGGGGGCTGGCGAACCTGGCCAGAAAAAGGCTTATCCGTCAGCGGCTTTTGCTGCAGGTCGACGGGCTGATCGAATTATCTCCCAGCGGCAAGCAGGAGGCGCTGCGTCTATTGCGCAATCACCGGCTTTGGGAGACTTATATGAATCAGCTGGGGTTGCCCGAAGACCACGTGCACGATCCGGCCGACGCGGTCGAGCATTTTATCGATGTTGAATTGGAAACGGAATTGGGGACGCAGGTGGGTGACGAGCGAGATCCACAGGGCAAGCAGATTCCACCATCCAACTGAGTATAGAGCTCCCAGCTAGATAGAGGTCGATGTCCGCATCGAAGAACGATCGGATATTCGCAGGGTTTGGATATCTGCTCTGTGGAATAATGTTACATGGGTCAGCCACCGGCGTGCTTGGCCTGGTAGCCTTTTTTGGCCAGTTCGTTCATTACAGCATCGACTTTGTCTCCTTGGACTTCGATTACTCCATCGACCACCGAGCCACCGCTACCGCATTTTCGTTTGAGTTCGGATGCCAATTCCTTGAGTTTGGTACTGTCCAGGGATAGACCGGATACCGTAGTGACAGTTTTGCCACCGCGGCCTTTTTTTTCTCGGCGCACTCGGGCGATGCCGTCGCCTTTGCGGGTAGTGTTTTGCTGGCTCTGCTTTGGTACCCGGCCGGCGTCGGAGGAGTAGACGAGTCGGCTATTTTTGGCCATCGATTCTAACTTTGCTGATAGTGTTGCCGGCCCGAATGGTGCCGGAGTGGACTGCTTTGGCATTGATGCCTCGCAGGTGCAGTTCTTTGCCGATGGAAAGTTGGGTCCCCGGCGGCGTGTTTTCTTCGCTGATATCGAGGTCGATAAATAGTTGATCGCCGGCTAGCTGCCCGCGCTCTTTGCTTTGAGCGATATGGTCGATGGCCCTGGAATTCATGATATTGAGCTGCATTTCGCGCTCTGCGCTTCCCCAGTTGCCGTCTGCGAAGATCCTCGCCTGGACCAATTGTCGCCGACCAGCCCTTCCTGCACATCCAATTCGCCTTCTGGTAGCACTTCGCGCTCGTTCGTTTAGGGACACCTCACAATTAATTCGAGTACACCTTGATCCTTGGGGGCCTGGCGGATTCGGTCTAAACCTAGGTCTAATTCTGCCATTGATAAATGGGATATAACGGTCATCGTAGATCTCTTTGCAGGTTTGGTTGGACCAACCTCGCTACTTTGTCATTAACAAGGTGTATCACTGGTTTTTAAGTAGGGACGCAACGCCCTCGGCCAATTGCGAGTCGATACCCGCCCCAATTATGTTATAAGCTATAAACTCAGTGTGTGCAGCGCCAGCTTTCGCAGAGCTTGTTTCGAAAGATCCGAGGGATATTGGATTCCAGTGAATTCAAGCTAGGGTTCTGAATCTTATTGATTTGGATTTTCCATTTTGTGTCCCGAGTTTCTGCGTTCCTCCAGCCCTGCAAGTATCTCCTTTCGCCAATGGGCGAACTCATCCGTATCTACCGCGTCGTGCAGCGTTGCTCTTTTGGCATAGGGTACGTAGTTGCCGATGTGCCAGAGAGTATTGCGGTATAGGCAGAAATCGCCGGCGTCGAGAAAGAGTTGCTGAGCGCCGGGCATATTTCTGACGTACTTGAGACAGGTCCATTCGCGCTCGGTACAGGTCTGACCTTCGAGGTCCGGTCCGGATATCGGGCGCTTGGGAAAGCACGCGACTTCGCGTGGGAGGTCGCGGCGCAGATGACTACCGGGGACGATCCAGGTGCACTGGTCGGCGTAGAGCGCGCAGTTGACCTGATTGAAGTAGCGGTCATCACTGAAGTGCTCGTCCCAGCAGGCCAGGTCGAGACCGGCCATATTGTCGCGCCAGTCGCGGTGCCAGTGCGTAGACCAGGGTGATTCGGCGGGTTCGAAGAGCACGCCCATGAATTCCGGACCACCGAGGCGAAAATCGGGCGAGAGCAGACGGTGTATCGCATCGTTGAGAACGGGGAGTTCGACGTAGTCGAGAAAAGGTTGCTGGTCGATCGGGAAGCGATGAATGGGTTGCAGACGCTGGGCTTGGGGGCCGCGTTCCCGGCGCGCCAGATCCCGTGCCGCATCGCAGACGCGGCGCAGATCGGCGACTAGAGATAAAGGCAGGATCTGGCGGAAGACGGTGTAGCCCTGAGTGCGGTACTCCTCGATATGATGGTCGCTGAATGCGAAAGCCATGGAATTATTGCCGCTTGTAGGTCAAGAGCCCATCGCGTCGCCCCGGCGCGACTTGACCGTGTAGAACCAGGCGTTCCAAATGGCCGAGCAGGGGGAAGCATAAATAGGGATTGGATTCGACCGGCCAATCGCCGAGTTCGGGACTGAGGACTTCGGTCAGCTCTTTGAGTGTGTGTTCAGTGTCGAGTGTTTTGACCAGGGCCTGATCGACGCGCTCGACAAAGGTGCGACTCTCTGCCATGAACTCGGCGATGCCCTGCCCTTCGTAGACTGGATAGTGGCTGGTGAGCAGGAGGTTGGGGCGGGCGGCGGCAATCCGCTGCATCGAGGCCAGGTAGGTGTCGACATAGCGGTATGTCGGTGGGAAGGCCGGGCCGCCATCTGCGCGCAAGACTGCATTGTAGAGGGTCGCGTCGGCGATGACGAGATTGTGGCCGCGGGGGTCGTAGAGGCTGAGATGGCCGTAGGAATGTCCCGGGGTATGCCAGAGGTCGAGGGTCCACTCCGGGCCGAGGCGAATCGATTCGCCGCCTGAGAGCACGACATCTATGGGACAGGTGCGAGTAGCTGTGCGGATAAAATCAATCGTTTCTTCGGAGTCGGCGATGCCGTGGTCCTGTGCATATTCGCCGTAGCGGTCGGAGATCATCAACTCAATATCTTCGGTTTGCGCCAGGTCGAGCTGGTGACACATGAAGAGGGCGTCGGGACAGAGTTCCTTGGCGGAGCGGTTGCCGGCCGTGTGATCGAAGTCGGCGTGTGAGTTGACGACATAGCGGATCTTGTCGGCGGCCAGGCCGATCTCGTCGAGATAAGGGGCTAGATATTCGCCGGGAGTAGAGTCGATGCCGGTATCTAGGAGCAGAGAGCACTCCGAGCCGACGAAGAGGAAAAGGCAAACGAATCGATCGCCGAAAGGGGTCTCGATACGGTGGATACCGGATGTGATTTCCATCGGCAAGGTACTCCTTGTTTCAGATGTGCGGAACGTGTGGGCCTGAGGAGGATCGCAGTGGTCGACGCATGCGCCGAGATTGCTGCTGATGAGGTGGCGTCACTCGCCATCTGTGCGGTAGAGGAAGGGTACGGTGGGTGGATGAGTCATGGGTATAGGTGAGAAACAGGAAATGGGCTTTGCGGTAGTCGGATGAGGTCTGTTGGGTTATGAGTACTCCGCCCGAGAAGTATATCCAGTCATTGTCGAGGGGCACGGTGGGATTATTCCTGGGTGATCGATGTCTGGGTAGTGACAATGCGGTTTCGACCCTCGTTTTTGGCTTTGTAGAGGGCCTCGTCGGCTTTCTTGAAAAGGAGGTCGGAAGTAACCTGGACCGAGGTTTTTACGACCGACTCGGTTGTGATCAATAGGGTCGCTACACCCAGACTGATGGTCACCTTTTTACCATCGGGTCGGCGCAGGGAGTCCTCGGTGAGCGCTCGCATGCGCTCGGCCCATATCAGCGAAGATTTGCTGTCGGTGTTGGGCAGTACGGCGATGAATTCCTCGCCGCCGTAGCGGGCGGCTAAATCGGTGGCGCGGCAGGAGTTGCGCAGAAGGTCGGCCAATTCTCTGAGCACCTGGTCGCCAACATCGTGGCCGAAGCAGTCGTTGACTTCTTTAAAATGATCGATGTCGAGAATGGCCATGGAGAGCGGCTGGCCGTTGCGGTAGACGTGGTTGACCTCGCGTTCGATGAACTGGAAGAGCATGTGTCGGCTATAGAGTTTGGTCAGCGGGTCGTGAAAGGCGATCTGCTCGAGTTCGCGGTGAACTGGTTGGGCGATATTGACGATGCGTTGGATAACGGTCCAGACCAGTTCGTAGAGGGCTGGATCGACTTCGCCGCTCGTTGTTCGCGAGCTCTGGAGGTCGAGGAGCAGATGCCAGATCAATTCGGCGATATGGCCGTCTATAACCGTGATATCGCTGAGTTCGCGGCTGAGGATATGGCGCTGGGTGATGGACTTATGCGTGACATTGATCAGCCAGTCCATGGGCTGCTCGGCGATGAGCTGGCTGGAGTCGGTATAGGTGTTGATACCCATCTCATCAGCGATGAGCACGGCGGATGCGCTGGGATCGATATCGCAGATACCGACGATCCTGACCTGGGGAATATCTTTTAGGGCCAGCAGAAGGGCGGTACCGCCCTTGCCGCCGCCGATGATACCTATATCGACCGGTATGAGATCAGCGTTCGGTTGAGTCTCTTTCATGGGGTCTTTGTCGGGCTCAAGCATTGATACGATAAACTATTGAAAATCGCCATAGACTTCAACTGCTTTGCAGGCTACCATTCGGCTAGACGTTTTTTTGTGAAATAGGGCCAGTCCCATTCGCTGCCCCAACCAGGTGCCTCTGGCGGGACGATATATCCGGCGATGGGGAGCGGGGGGTTGAGCAGGCCGATTTCACGACCGATTTCGTCGCGGCTGCCACCGGGAAAATATTCGTAATAGTTCGTGTTCGACAGGGCACAGACCAGATGGGAGTGGACGATCCCGAAGAGTCCACCTGGGCCATTGAGCTCGATCGTGCTCCGATGGGCTGCCGCTAGATGGTCTAGTTTCAGTACCGCTGTGGTACCGTGGCGGGCATTGGCGCGGATAAGGTCGGTGGCGCCTGCGCGGATCCAGGCGCTACAGAGCTCGTGGTCGTGCATCAGGGTTTCGAGGGCCATAATTGGTATGTCGAGCTCACTGCAGAGCGTCTGCAGTCCCTGGAGATCGCGATCGGAAATCGCCTCTTCGAACCAGCCGTACTCGAGTTCTTCGAGAACGCGGCCCACGTGCAGGGCTTCGCGCAGGGTATAGGGGCTGCCAGCTGCATCGTGCAGTAGCTCGATGTCCGGGCCGACCTGGTCGCGGATAGCCCGGGACCAGGCGATATTGGTTTCAGGGGTACCGGTCCAGTGATCTTTGAGGGCAGTAAAGCCCGATTCCAGTGCTTGAGCAATGCCCTCGCGGGCCGATTCGAGGCTGCTGGAGGGGAAGTTGTAGTAGGCCTTGCAGTGGGGGCGGGCTCGGCCGATCAGGGCGTAGACGGGGAGGTTCGCGGCCTGGCCGGCGATATCCCAGAGACAATTGTCGAATGTTCCATGCCAGCCTGGGCGCGAGAAGATCGAGCGGGTCGCCGCACGGAGCTTGTCGTCAAGATATTCGCGATCGAGCGGATCTTCTCCTATGGCCATGATCCGCAGGGCTTCCAGTTCCTCGCGGCGCATGGTCTGGTAGCGGGCATCGCCGACGGTGCATATGCCCTCGAGGCCGGAGTCGGTCAGTACGTGCATCACGTGTATTGGGCTGGCGGTGCGCTGGTGCTTTCGGCTTTGCCAGCGCATGCGTCGGCCGTAGGGGACTTGAGTCAGGTCGAAGAGTGCGGTGTTGGTCGGGAGTTCGAAAATCGAGACTTTGATCGCGGTGATTTTCATGCCAGGCCTATGCGTGAGGGATAGTAGGTTGTTGCGCCTAATCCGGCGATCAGGGGATTTGTAGATTCTGCAATGCGGCACGGATTTCCGCATTTTTTGGGTCGATAGTGGTAAAGGCTTGCAGTACTCCGCTGGCGGCTTGAGGCTGGTTGAGTTCGACGAGTGCGCTGGCCAGACGCAGATAGACTGCAGCCAGCATCTCCAGGTGCTCATCGGGGTACTCGCGTTGGATTTTGCGGATGTCGAGGGTTAAAACCTGGCGGTAGGTCTGTACGGCCTGGTGGAATTGTCGGCGTTCGAAGTAGAGATCTCCCAGACCGCGCAAGCGCTCGAATCCCCCTCTTTTGAAGGTGATCGGTAGGCCCATGCTAAGCTTTTCGCTCTGAGCGATTTGGAGCGGTGGAGGCTGCCGGTACCGTGCTGTATCGATCAGGTGGTCGTACTGGCCGGTATTCATCTTCCAGATCGCCTTCCAGCGTTCTGTGGTGAATAGATTGCCGCTGATGATGATTTTCAACTGGTCGTAGTAGCGGGCGAGGTCGGGATCGGCGATCAGATTCGAATCATAGAGGTAGGTTTCGAGATAGCCTTCGGGCAGGACCCGCTTATAATGGCCGATTCGCCAATCTGCTTCGGCGAGCATCGGCAGTCGTGCGGTCAAGGGATCGCCGAGGCCTAAAACATCGAGCAGGTGGGATTCGGGCCCGGCATAGAATCCGATGAAACCGACGAATGGCCAGGTGACGACGGCCGGGAGGCCCTGGTCGGCGAAGGTGTGCAGGCGGCGTCCCCAGTCGGCCCATCCGTGGATTGGAAAAAGAGTGTCGGGTTGGGCGATGGCGTTGAGCAGTCCTGTATAAGGATGATAGAAGGCGCGTTCGTCGACACCGTGGCCAGCGTAACTCGGGTCGCTCTGGTATCCCTGACCGTAGGCGGGGCCGTTAAGGAGCGGAGGATGGGGTGAGAGCAGGGCGAGGGCGAGAACCAGACCGGGGGCAACGAGCCAGGAGCGTCCCCGGGGTAAGAGATCGATGTGGAGGAGCAGGGCCACAGCTACCAAGTAGGGAGCGGTAAAAAAACGCCCGCTCATAAAATCGCCCCCAATGCGCACGGTATAGAGTATATAGAGCATCGCACCCAGAGCCAGCGGCAGCAGGTGTACTTTGCGTTTCCACAAGACCAGCGCCAGGCTGGCGGCGACTGCGCCGAGGGTCAGCGGATCAAACTGGAGGGAGTTGAGCGCGTAGTAGATTCCCAGCAGGATGCGTTCCCCACTGGAAGGACCTGCACCGAGTTTGGCATAGGCGGTATTGGGGAAGGGGAAGCCGTAGTAGATTATCGCAAAGCATTCCCAGAGTACAAAAGGGGCAAAGCCGAGTGCCAGAGTGCCCAGTGTGCGCGTGGACCGCTGCGACCACCACACCGACAAAAGCGCCGGCAGGTAGAGCAGCAGAGAATCCATGCGGTTGAAGGTCGCCAGGCCGGCGAGGAGTGCGAGTGGCAAGAGGGCTTGAGGCCGTCGGAGATAGGACCAGATAAAGAGGGCGAGTATCAGGTGGGTCAGAGGGTTTTCCAGGCCGGAGGTTGAATAGTCGATAAAGGCCTTAGAAGCGACAAAAAAAAGGCCGCCGAGGAGGGCGGAGCGTCCATCGGGAGCAACGCGGGACAGGACCAGAAAGACCGCCAGAACCGACGCCAGCCAACCGACGAATATGGCCGTGTAGTAGATCTCGCCGCTGAGGGCATAGGCTGCACTTATCGCGAAGAGCCAGAGGGGATTGGTAAAAGTCTGGACGCGTTCGCCGGCGTTCCAGGTCAGACCGTAGCCGTTGATGAGATTGTCGGCCGTGCGGTAGGTGATGAAGGCATCGTCGCAGAGCCAGGCGTTTTGCAGGACGACTAATGCGTAAAGGCCCAGGCCGGCAGTGAGACCTATTGTGTGGTTCATACCCGTGAGTTGGAGGTGTTCGCGTTGGCTATTTGCTCGTGCTTGCCCTGGAGGAATTGATCCAATATATCGATATCCTCCTTGCTGCCGATGAATAGCGGTGTGCGCTGATGCAATTCGGTCGGCTGCAAGTCCATAATCGGGAGGTGGCCGTTGGAGGCGGCCCCTCCGGCTTCTGCGACGACAAAGGCCAGGGGGGCCGCTTCGTACAAGAGGCGCAGCTTGCCGTGGGGCGATTGCTGGTCGCCCGGATAGAGGAAGATCCCGCCTTTGAGCAGGTTGCGATGGAAGTCGGCCACCAGCGAACCAATATAGCGTGCCGAGTAGGGGCGACCCGTACTCGGGTCGTCTTCTTTCAGATAATCCACGTATTGGCGGACCGGCTCGTCCCATTTGGGGTAGTGGCTCTCGTTGACGCTGTAGTACTGTCCACGCCGGGGGATCTGGATATTCTCGTGCGAGAGGAGAAACTCGCCCAGAGTTGGGTCGAGAGTGAAGCCGTGGGTGCCATGGCCTGTGGTGTAGACCAGCATGGTGCTCGAGCCGTAGATGATATAGCCGGCACAGACCTGCTCGTGGCCGAGGCGCAGAAAATCTTCGAGGGTCACGCCGTTGGCGCTCCTCTTGCGATAGATGGAGAAGATGGTGCCGATCGAGACATTGGCGTCGATATTGGACGAGCCGTCCACGGGGTCGAAGACCAGGATATAGTTGCCGTGTGGGTGTTTTTCGGGGATGCGGTAGATATCTTCCATCTCCTCGGAGGCCATCCCCGCAAGTCGGCCGGTGTGGTCGGTGGTATTGATGATGAGAGAGTTGGCGAATTCGTCGAGTTTCTGCACTTCTTCGCCGTGGACATTAGTGCGGCCGATGAGGCCCATCATCTCGGCCAGACCGGCCTTGTTGACATCGCGGGAGATGATTTTGGCGGCAGTAGTTAGGTCGGTGAGGAGGCCAGTAAATTCACCGGTAGCTCTCGGGTACTGGCGTGCTTGTTCGATGATGAAGCGGGTCAGAGTCGTGCCGTTTTGCATTGTGGAATGCTCCGAAGCGTAGAAAGTTTGGGTAGAGAATAAAGATGCATATATAGGGTGTATAGTATATTGCGTCAAATCAAAGAAACCGTTTATACCGAGACAACCTCTTTTTGAAGATGATCCGAATACCGAACCTTTGCAGCATCGGAACCTGATATCTCATTCTGGGATGGTTTTCTTGCCAACGCGCGGTCGAGAACGCATCTTCCCCTTGCAGATCATTTATGGAGCTCGAAACTGGAAAGGCGGGAAATATGATCAAGCTGGCGACGATGAGCAGTGTGTGTCCGGACTGGAGTCTGGTCGAGGTGATCTCGGGGATGAAGCGGCATGGCTACCAGGGTTTCGAGCCCCGGGTGGAATGGGGGCATGCTTCGGGAATCGAAGCCGAGCTCTCGGCGGTGGAGAGGAAGTCGATTCGTGCGCAGATGCAGGGTGAGGGGCTGGAGATCTGCTGTATTGCGACCGGGGTGCGGATGGCGGCACCCGATCCGACCGAACGCGCTCGCCATATAGAAGATACAAAAAAATACATCGACCTGGCAGCAGATCTGGGATGTGGCCTCTTGCGGACCTTTGGTGGTCAGCGGGATCGCGGTCGGGAATTGATCCCGGTTGTCGAGTATGTCGCCGAGGGCTACGCCCAGGTTGTCGAGGAAGCCGCAGCCCGCGACGTTGTTCTACTTTTGGAAACTCACGACGATTGGTGCGCCTCGTCGCCGGTCGGGGCGGTGGTTGAGGCGGTTGGGCATCCTAACCTGAAGGTGCTCTGGGACTTTATGCATACCCAAAGGATGCTGGAGAAACCCGAGGAGAGTTTTCGGATTCTGGGTGATTATACCCGCCATACTCATGCTCACGATGGTCAGATCATCGATGGAAAGCTGCAGGTCAGCGGGACTCTGGGCGATGGGTTATTCGATCATCGAACCCCGTTGTATTTGCTCTCCGAAGCCGGGTTCAACGGGTATTTCTCGGTGGAGGTAATCCACTCTGTTGGGAGTGAGCACGACGCCGATGGAGTACTCGGACAGTACGCCGAGCGATTCCGAGCGATTCTGGAATCGCTCTAATCGCGAGATTGGAGTGTATTGGCCAAGAAGTGTGGGGCAGACTCAGATTCAGGGTGCAACTTTGAGGCGGAGTGCCGAGTCTGGCGATGGTCCTGAGTTGGCCAGCGGATCGATGCCGCGCAGGATCATGCCCTGGCCGCGGGAGACGTGGGCCTCGACGGTGGGCAGGTCTGCGGGATCGCGCAATTGCAAAAGTAGGGTAGTGCGCGCTTCACTGCTTTCGTTGAGACCTGAGCCGTGGATGGTGAGGTAGCTGAAGAAGAGCACGTCGCCGGCTTCGGCCGGGCAGGGGGTGGCTTCTGTGATTGGGTATTCGTCAATGGGCAGGTGGTGGCCGCCGTCGTGCAGGTGTTCGAGCGGTCCGAGCTTGTGGGAACCGGGTACTACTCTGACGCAGCCTTTTTCGATCGGCGCATCGTCGAAGTGGATGATGGCGGCGATCATGGTATGATGCTGGTGCGGGAAGTAGGGGAAGTCTTGATGCATCGGAAATGGTGCACCTTTGGCGGGAGGTTTAATAAACATCTTGGTGTGGTGGAGCTGGATATTGGGTCCGATGATATCGGCGGCCCGGTCGGTCAGGCGAGGATCGCAGATCAAGCGGGAGAAGGCGGCGGAATGGTACTGGACGTTGTGACAGTGGAGGAGTTGTCGTGGCAGGTCGGTTATTTTGGCACCGGCGGCCCAGCCCTGGTTGGAGACTCCTTCGATACTGGCCGCTTGGAGTCGGTGGGCGATCTGATGTGCCTCATTGTGGAAATGGGCGGCTTCGTCGCGGGAAAAGACGGATTTGGCGAGGAGGTAGCCATGTTCTGCGTAGAAATTCTGTTCCTCGGAGGAGAGACGGGATTGGGTATCGGTTTTGATCATGGATCCTCTATATGAGAACGAGTCTGCTTGGTGTCGCGTTGGCAACTGGCTGGTTTTGCCGGGTCTGGATGGCGCAATCGGGTGGTGTCTATTCTATGCGGTGCACTCTGGCAAGATTGAAAGCTTGCCCATCGATCGCAACTGCGTCTGAGATGCTGGTTTTTGTCCGGTCCTCGGTTGCGCGTATAATATAGCGCATAACCGAGATCCGGGGTGGTTCGAAACGCACAAAGGCAAAGCCCGAGCGGGTACAGATCGTAATTAACGAATCTAGCGGGTTGTGCGTGTTGCAGCCCTTATGCATTACGACCTGGTGAATAAACGGGTCGGAGGAGTGGTATATTGATCGTCTTCCCCCCCCAGGATGGGGTGTGCTTCATTAAGAATTTGATATTTACCGCCAGCGACGGCGTGCGCCTCGCAATGGATTTGCACGTACCCGAGACGACCGCCTGGCAGACGACACCTCGTCCCGTACTGCTCGAGTACATTCCCTATCGCAAGGATGATCTTGCGCCCTATTCGGGGCAGCAGCACTATTTTGCCCGGCATGGCATCATTGGTGCGCGGTTGGATTGCCGAGGTACGGGGAGCAGCGCGGGATCTACCAGTGACGAGTATGCTGAACGCGAACAGCAGGATGGATTCGAGGCAGTGGAGTGGCTGGCCCAGCAGGATTTTTGCAATGGCAAAGTCGGTATGATCGGCGGCTCATACGGCGGTTTTACCAGTGTGCAGGTAGCGGCGTTGCAACCCCGGGGTCTGGCGACGATTATCCCCATCTATTTTACCGATGATCGCTATACCGACGATTGCCACTATCGCGGTGGGGCCTGGCGCGCTTATTACGATATCGGAGCCTATGGAGCCTCGATGATCGGGATGAACGCCATGCCGCCCTATCCCGAATACAGCGGTGAAGATTGGGCTGCAATCTGGGAGCAGCATCTCGAGGAGAACACGCCATATATAATAAATTGGCTTGCGCATCAGACCGATCTTCCCTACTGGCGTCCGGGTAGCATCCGGGGACGCTACGATCGGATCGAGTGTCCGGTCTTTGCCATCGGCGGTTGGCGCGACGGCTATCCCAATCCGCCGCTGAGAACTTTTGCTGCTCTAACGGTGCCGAAGAAGCTGCTGATGGGGCCGTGGAACCACGCGCGTCCGGATGTGGCGATCCCGGGTCCGCGGATCGACTATTTGCGCGAGGTCGTGCGCTGGTGCGAGTACTGGCTCAAGGGTGAAGATAACGGGGTGCTGGACGAACCCGTGGTTCAGGTCTATATGCAGACCTATGATGTGCCGCTGCCGACTCGGACCGAGACTAGCGGTTACTGGCGGGCCGAGCGGGATTTGTCGCCGGAGGGGACCGAGATTCGCGATTTCGCGCTATGTAGTGGGGGGCTATTGGCCCCTATGGAGAAAGCGTGTAGTAACGGTGGGATGCCCTACGACGAATACGAATACCGGCCGACAGTCGGTTTGTGTGGAGGACTATGGAGTGGGGGAGTGCCTTTCGGGTTGCCGACCGATCAGCAGCCCGACGAGATCCACTCGCTCAACTACACCTCTGAGCTGCTGGAAGAAGACCTGGAGATTTGCGGCTGGCCGAAGGTGGAATTACACGTCGCATCGACGGCTCCGGTAATGGCCTTTGTCGTCCGGCTTGCCGATGTGGCGCCGGACGGGACCAGTGCACTGGTTTGCAGCGGAGTGCTAAATGCGACGCGGCGCGTCTCGTTAGAGGATCCGCAGCCGTTGGAGCCGGGGGTTGTTTATCCGCTGAGTTTCGATCTAGATGCGACGGCTTGGCGTTTTCGCAAGGGCCATCGGATTCGCGTATCTATTGCCAGCGCCGATTTTCCCAATTTGTGGCCTACCCCCTGCAGAGGGACCAATCGGATCTACCGCAACGCGGAGCAGCGGTCGATGCTCTTGCTGCCGGTTTGGCCGGCTCGGAGTGTCGAGGAGGGGACCCTGCCTGGCGACGAAGTCGAATTTGTGCCCGGGCGTACTGTCGCCCCCTATGCATTGGCTCCGGACGAGCCGGTCTGGGAAGTGGCCGAAGATGTGCTGGGGCGTCGCAAGGGGCTGAAGACACGTACCCGGGATATGGTCAGGGCGAGTCAGGCGATCCAGATCGAAAGCGAGCGCTTGCTCGAGATTTGGGCCAGCGAAGAGGATCCAGCTCATACCACGGCCGTGGGCAAGCATTTGCGCCGTATTGTCCGTCGGGACGGGGATATTCGCGTTGACGCCGTCTGCAGTCTAGAGAGTAGCGAAACGGCTTTCCATCTGCAGATCGAGTTGGTGGTCGAGGTTAATGGCCTGATGCATTTCCAACGCCATTGGACCCGTACGTTCCGCAGGGAATTACTCTAAAATAGACACACTGTTCGAAATTTTCCGATGATCTCTCAACCGTCTCTTAGAGGTGGGGTAGCCGTGCTTTGCCACTGATGAGGTCGTCGAGCAGGGTGTCGTACTCTGCTCGATCGACTGGAAATTCGACGACTTTCTGGCGCACGCCGGAGAGCAAAATGGCGTTGATGAGTTCGAGGGTAGTACGGGCGCTGGTGCCGTCGGTAATGGGTTGACCGCCGTCGAGGCAGGCGTTGATGAAGCTTTCGAGCAGGGTCGTCGAAGTGGCCGCAGAGCAGTCGATGTCTTGCCAGGCGGGTTGGGGCTGCCCGGTGGCTCCCGAATCGGCGGCGATGATCTCGGGGATCGGACGGTCGTATAGGCCGAGGCGGAAGATCTGAGGTACCTGGATATTGGCGTCGACGGTGTCCTCGATCAGGATCGTGCCCTTCGTCCCGGCAATTTGGCGGTAGTTGAGTCGGTGGTTGAAGGTCGAGAGCTGGACATTGGCCAGCGTACCAGAGTCAAAGCGGATATTGGCGATGGCCGAGTCCTCTACTTCGTGTTTGTGGCCGCGGTTACAGACCATCGCCGATACTGCAGCCGGTCGGCCGAAGAGCCAGCAGAGCAGGTCGAGATCGTGGCTGGTCTGGTTCATCAGCACGCCGCCGCCAGCGTGGCGCCAGGTCGAGCGCCAGATATCGCGATCGTAGTACGATTCGGGACGATTTTCGAGCCATTGCCAGAGTACCCGGTGGATCGGGCCGAGTTGGGGCAGAAGTTCCTTGATTTTGAGGTTGACGGGGAAGGTGCGGTAGTTGTGCCCAACCGCGAGGATTAGATTTCTGGATCGGGCCGATTCGACCATCCGATCGGCTTCGGAGATGCGGATGGCAATCGGTTTTTCGACAAAGGTGTGGACGCCGGCTTCGAGGGCCGCGAGGGCCATCGGGGCATGGAGGTGATGGGGGGTGGCGAATATGGCCGCATCGAGATCTTCTTTGGCGAGGAGCTCGCGGTAGTCGGTATATGCGCTGAGACCGTGAGTTGCCGCAATCTCGTTAGCGCAGGCTGAATCGAGATCAGCGACGGAGACCAACTCGGTGTGCGGATTTGCGGCCAGGTCTTTAAGGTGCTGTCGCCCGATGCCCTTGAGGCCGATGAGGGCACTGCGCAAGATAGCCATTGCCAGTCCTATTCATTGCCGGTTGGGGTCAGGGTTCCGCTACTGGATGTTGCCAGGGGGCGACGTTTCATTTGCGTTTGACTCTCGTAGATCGAGCCGCCTCGACCCGGACGCACTTGCGTTGGTGCGGGTACTGGGGGAACATCGGTATAGCGGGGTTTGGTCGGTGATTCGCCGCGGAGCATATCGGTGTTGAGGGCATCCGGACCGGTGGGCAAGTTGTTGAGCGGCCAGGCGTCGGCCGCGCAGTACTGACCGAGGTAGAGACGGCGGGAGCGATTGGGGTTGCTATTGGGCCTGGAAGCGTGGAGCAGACGACCGTGGTGGATAGAGATATCGCCGGCTTTGAGTTCGATGGGGATTACGGGTTCGGGTGCGAATTCGGGATCGCTGACGGCGCCGACGAAGACGTCGTCCTGGTAGTGGTTGTAGATTGGGCCTAAGTGCGAACCGGGGACGACGAGTAGAGAACCGTTTTCCTGATCCATATCGTCTAGCGGCACACCTACGGCCAGCACATCGTCGTTGGTGCGGGCGCAGAAGGCGTGGTCCTGATGCCATTCTACCGCACTGCCGAAACCAGCGGATTTCATATTCAATTTGCCACCGAAGTGGCGGACAGCCGGGCCGACGAGTTGGGCGACCATCTCGATTACGCGCTCGTCGCGAAAGACTTCGTCGAAGGCCGGTGCCAGTGTCTCGGGGTGTTTGAGCCGTCTCAGGCGCGGGGTCTCGGCGCTGTGGCCGGACTCGAGGTCGAAGTCGGCGGTGTGTTCGGTGACCTGACGGGATTTTTCGACGAACTGGTCGGCGACCCGGCACAGGTTGGCGATTTGCTCGGCGGGGAAGATTTGCTCGACGGTGATATAGCCATTCCTGCGGTAGGAGTCGATTTGGTCCGGGGTCAGCATAGGATGCCTCGCTGGCAGAAGTTTGACAGGGGCTGCAGTGGATCGTATCTAATATAGGTATTTACCGGCCCCGATGCCGGTGCTCGTTCTCGGTTTTCGATCAAGGTGTTTATCGTGTTATATCTGCTTGCTATTATCCTGCCGCCGGCGGCGGTCCTGATGTGTGGTCGCATCTTCCAGGCTTGGTTCAGTGCTGTGCTCTGGGCCCTGGCCATCGTTTCGATTCTGGTCGGTATTGGGCTTTGGGCCGGGCCGCTGGCTCTGGTCCACGCGCTTTTCGTCGTCTACTGGTACAAAGGACGGACTGGTCGCGATTGATCGCTGGGTTTAAGCACCTCAAAACTAAGTAAAGACCTCAATCCATGAATGTCATTGTCTTGGTCAGCGATACCTTCCGCTACGATTATCTGGGGTGTAACGGCAATGGGTGGATGGGGACCGAGGCGCTTGATCGCTTCGCCGAGCGGGCGGTGTGCTTCGATCGGCACTATCTGTCGAGTTTCCCGACCATCCCCAATCGCACAGACCTCTTTACTGGTCGCTACAGCTTTCCTTTTCACGGTTGGCAACCGCTGGATCCTTCGATTCCGGTCCTGAGTACGATTTTCGGCGCGGCTGGCTACCAGAGCCAACTCATTTGTGATACACCGCATCTGATGAAGGGGGTGCATCACTTCGACCGGGGCTTTGACGGAGCGTTTTGGATCCGAGGCCAGGAGGGAGACAAGCCGTTGCTGAAAGGCAATTTGCCGCCGAGTCAGCGGGTTGTCGATGAGAAGACGCGGGTCGATCCCGCGATGAAGAAGACGCGCTTCGGCAATCTGGCGACCTTGCATCGCTGGACCAATAGAGACTGGGCCTGGGAAGAGGATCGATTCTGTGTGCGCACCGCGCAGACTGCGAGTCGTTGGCTGGAAGAGAATCGCGATTGCGACCCTTTTTTGCTCTGGGTCGACTTCTTCGACGTGCACGAGCCGTGGGATCCGCCCGAGTATCTGGTCGAGCGTTACGACCGATCGAGCTACGACGGGCCACCGATGATCCACCCCAATTACGGCCCGGCGACCGCCTATACCAGAGACGAATTGGCCAATTTGCAAGCTCACTACGCGGCGGAGGCCTACCTGGTCAACAAGTGGATCGGCTATGTATTGGCCAAGATTGAAGAATTGGGGCTCTTTGAGGACAGTGTAGTGGTCTTCACCTCGGACCACGGGATTTTCATCGGCGAGCACAATCGCACCGGCAAGTCCAATATTCACCCCGAGGATGAGCGGGTCTGGCCTTTGTACGAGGAGTTGAGCCATATTCCGCTGATGATTGCCGCGCCGGGGATCAAGGGAGGAAAGCGGATAGAGGAACTGACGCAGTCGGTGGACTTGTTGCCGACGCTGATGGCGCTTAGCGGAGTAAAAAAGAGTCGTTTGGGTATGCACGGCCATTCGCTCAAGCCATTGATGAGCGGCCGGGGTAAGAAATGGCCGCGCCAATACGCTTTCAGCTCGACTTTTATCCGCAATGGGGGCCCTTCGATCACTGATGGGCAATGGACGTACATCAGCTATGGAGAGCAGAAGGGACGGCCTGAGCTTTACGATATGCGCAAGGATCCGGGGCAGAAGAGGAATGTGATTCGGCAATATCCAGGAGTGAGGAAGCGAATGGAACAGGCCCTGGCCGAGTTTTTGCAAAAAGTGGGCACCCCCAAAGAGAATTACGAGCTTCTGGGGCCGGTCGGCGGGCCGGATTATTCCTAAGACAATGAGGGGATATGAGAGAAGCTAAAGCAGGGTGGTCCCAGATTGAAATTACACCGCCCTTGGGTTTGCCGATGGGGGGGCGCGGTTCGCGTTTTACTCCAGGAGCCGAAGTCCTCGATCCGCTCCTGGCCCAGGCGCTGGTCCTGGAAGATTCGACTGGTGAGCGACTTTTGTGGATTTCGATGGATATGATCGGGATGTCATACCATGCAACGAGCGAGTTGCGCTTGGAGTTGGTCGCGGCGACGGGCATTGCGTTTGATGCCATCGTCATCAATGCGTCGCATACGCACAGCGGGCCGATGACCGGTTTTGAAGGTTACGCCACATTAGAGTCCAAACCCGAGGCGATGCAGGCTTATGAAAGCAGTCTGATCCCCCGGACAGTGCGGATGGTGCACGAGGCGATGGATCGGTTGGTACCAGCAAAAGTGCGCGTGCACAGGGGCCAGTCGGATATAGGAATCAATCGCCGCCGGCGCGACGAGTCCGGTCATTTCGGGATGGGACCCGATCCAGATGGGATGTACAATCGGGAACTATGGGTTTTGGATCTAGCAGCGGGCGATGATCGCTGTATCGTCTTTTCGTATGGCTGCCATCCAGTGCTGGTCTACGGCTATGCGTACGACGGTATTTCGGCCGATTGGCCCGGGGTGTGTCGGAACCGCCTCCAAGAGGTGCTCGGACCCAGGGTTCAGGCGCAGTTCATCCAGGGGTTGGCGGGCAATGTTCGTCCGCGTCAGGTGGCCGATCTGCAGCAAGGGGTGTTTCGCAAGCCGACATCGGCCGAAGACCATGTCGAGGCGGGTGGGAAACTGGCGGAGGATGTGCTGAGTGCGCTCGGTGAAGAGGGCGAGCTGCTAGCCCTCGATTTGGCTGCGGTAGCTGATTTCGCCCGGGTGCCGAGAGATCAGAGTAAAGTGTTGCCGCTTGCGCACTGGCACGCACTGGCAACAAGTGACGACGAACTCAGTCGCAATGTCGGCGCGTACTGGGTCGAGCGGCTGAGGTCCGGTCCACCGCTGGTGCGAGTGGTGCCCTGGGCGATTGGGCGGATGCGGTTGGCGCAGGGGCATCAAATCGTCTGGATGGCGGGGGAGCCACTGGCGGAGTGGTTGGGGCATTTGCGAAGGTGGCTGGAGGATGAGAATCTCGTCGCCTGGGGCTATTGTCAGGACGGGCGCTGCTATATGCCGACCGATGAGGTGATTCCCGAAGGAGGCTATGAGGTGATTCCCTCGAATACCTACAACAAGAGCGGGCCTGCACCCTTTGCCCCGGGGATCAATGCCGTGGTGCGGCAGGCGTTGCTCGATCTGCGGTGGCGCGGGTGAAATAGCTGACGACGACGAAGGTCAGGATATTTGCGCAAAGTCCCCAGGCACCGGTATCGATCATGGTCCGAGCCTGGCCGAGCAGATCGGCAAATGTGTCGCCGGCCAGCATTGGGAAGAAGGGGCTGAGCAGAAAAATCGTTGCGATCCCGACGCAGAGACCGGCGCTGGCTCCCTGCCGTGTGCCCCGGCGCAGGTAGAGCATATCGATCGTCAGCGGCAGCAATTGAGTCGAAAAGGCGATGGCGAGGAGCCCGAGCACGACGATCATACCCAGAGGGTTGTGCTCCGATTGGCGGCCGACGATCACCAGCAGCAGGGCCAGGGTGGTGACTATCGCGATGATCAGGCGTCCGACCCAGGTGCGTTCGCGCTGCGAGGCCTGAGGGCGGACAAACGGCTCGTATATATCCTGGGTGATCAGGGCGCTGAGGGCGTGCAGGTTGGAATCAGCGGTGCTCATCGCCGCAGCCATGATGGCGACCAGCACCAGCGCGGCCAGGATCGCGCCGAAGGATCCCAGCAGTTCGGGCAGATGGTTCTTGAGTACCACTACCAGGATTTGATCGAATTCGCCGGCCGTCCGGCCCACGGCCGGATGCGGTAGCACCTTGCCTGCGTCGTCGATCAGATAGGCGCCGCTCGAATCGGTCAGTGGATAGAGCACCTGGCCGCCTAAACCGACCAACATGACCCCAAAAAAGAAGCAGAGCGTGAGAACCGCGGCGAAAATCAGCGCGCTGCGGCGCAATACCGCCGTGGAGCGCGCAGCGTAGAAGCGCATCCACTGTGCTGGCTGTATCATCGAGCCGAGCGAGGCGAAGAGCGAGGCGGTGAAGAGGATCTCCGGAGTCCAGCGACCGGAGGTGCCCGGAGCCGAGAGCGAGCGCGGGGGGAGTTGGGCCACGGCTGCAAAGAAGGGGCCGGGGCCGCCCAGGACCCAGATCGTGGCAGCACCTGCCAGCAACATGCCGCCGACCAGCAGTCCGCCCTGGACCACGTCGGTCCAGGCCACCGAGCGCATGCCGCCGATCATGATGTAGACCATGGTGATCAATGCCAGGATAGAAGCGCCACTTTCAAAAGAATCGCGACCAGGAAAGAGCTGTTGCGATAGAATGCCGCCGGCCTGGATCTGCATGACGACATAGGGTACGGCATAGAGCAGCCCGACGAGGGTAACGAGCAGGCGTAGCCCCAGGCGGCTCTGGTAGTGGCCGGCGATCATGGCTGCGGGAGTTAGATAGCCGTGGTCGCGGCCGATTTTGCGGATCCGTGCCCCGAGGAGGTAGATGGCGGCACCAGCGACGGGAACATTGAGGCTGAATAGGGCGAAGACCACGCCATCGCGGTAGACCATGCCGGGGGCGCCCAATAGGGCGAAGGAACTGAAGAAGGTGGCCATGATGGTCAGGGAGGAAACGACCCAGCCCTGCGCGCGGCCAGCTAGATAATAATCTTCGGTGCTCTCGCCCTGGCGGCGACGAAAGCCCTGAATGCCGAAGAAGAGCAGGACGCAGAGGTAGAGTCCGAGGACCACATAGGGTGCAGAGCCCAGACCAGTGGGTTCAGGCATCGTCCCTGTCCTGCCAGCAGTAGAAATAAGCGTAGAGAATGACCGCGAGTTGCACTGCGTACCAGCAGAGACCCCAGAGGTAGATCACGGGAACTCCGAGCGCGATGAAGGTGGCTTCGGGATCCAGTGGATCGGGGTTGATCAGGCGCAGGCCCGGTCCTGCGCCCATGAAGACGGCGAAGAGGAAGAGGAAAATGAGGAAGTTGCGGGTACGTTTCATGGTTGATCGTTCAGAGCGGGCAGCGGTTGGCCCGAGAGATGCATGAGTTGGGCGACGAAGCGGTAGGTGATACCCCAGAGCAAGGGCCGGCCCGGGCCGAGTAGATCGATGGCGGGTAGACGGTGCGCAAAACCGCGATTTGCAAAGAAGTGAAATCGGTGGCGTTTGGGATCGGCCAAGATGGATAGGGGTTGCCAGAAGGTCCTTGCAACTTCGTGGTTCAAACGGAACTCGCCGGTGGTTTTGGCTTTGTAAACGAAGGCGGCGACCTGGACGCCTAGGGTTTGGGTGACGAGGTCGTCGAGGCGGCCGAGATACTGTTCCCGACTCAGGTCAAGGCCGATTTCCTCCAGGGTCTCGCGTTCGGCAGCTTCCTGGAGTCCGGCGTCTTGGGATTCGACGCGCCCGCCGGGAAAAGCGATATCGCCGGACCAGGGATCGCCCTCTACGCAAGCGCGTTCGATAAAGAGCAGATGCGGAGTCTGGTTTCCGTGGAGTATTGCGGCAACTGCGCTGCCCGGGTCGGCGATCGTCGGCGTATGCCGGACGAGGGCGTGCTGCAGGTCGTCGAGATCGATCATGGGTCGATGCGGGCGAAGCGATCTTGGTCGTAGATCCTGAGGCCCGGCCAGTCCTGGTTAAACTCGCTCGAGGTTTTCATGTTCACCGGACTTAGAGTCTAAGATATGGTTCAGGGGGCAGCAAGCGCCTGGGCGATATTCAGGGGGTCTGGCCCAGGGCATTGCGCAGAATCTGGCGGGCGTAGACCATTTTCTCTTCCTCGCCGTAGCGCTCGATATAGGCTTCGACTAAGCGCAGCCCCTCTTCGGCTTGGCCGAGCGCCTGTAGGCTGGCGGCCAGACCGAAGTGGCCATTTGGGGGTTGTGGATCCAGGCGAATTGCTTCGCGGTAGAGGCCGACGGCCCGTTGTGGTTCGCGGTAGCGGTCGTGTATGATATCGGCGATGGTCACCAGGTTTTCGTAGGTAGCGGCGGGATCGGTCGCCATTGCTTTTACGAGCAGGTAGCCCGCTTTTTCCATGTACACGGCAGCCTGGGCCAGTTGCTCGAGCGCCTCCAAGCGTTGTGCCATCAGGTAAAATGCGTGCCAATTGAGCTGCAGGTGTGCTTCTCCCCATTCCGCGAGGCGCAGCAGGTCACCTACCTGTTTTGCGCCCTCGTAATGACCGGCTAATTGGGCGAATATAGCGCGATAATTTTTTAGCAGGTTGATCGTATTTTCGTCTTTGTAGACTGCCGGATCGCGAAGGCCGCGCAGTTGGAAAACCTCGTGGAGCAAGTTTTCGATGTGTTGCACTTCTACTGGCGGGTGCTTGTCGGGACGGAGCGTGACGACCATGCCGGCCGCGGCGAGATACGGATCGACGCCGACCCGGTTGGAGGCCGGGACGGTCAGAGCAAAATGGATGGGTTTTTTCCAATTGTTCCAGTCGATGATTTTGAGCACCATCTCGTCCTGGATGCGCAGGATCTTATAACCGGCAAAGTCGCGGACTTCGAATTCCATACCGGCTAGTGCGACGAATTGCGGTTCAGGCCAGTAGCGTCTATAGAGATCTTGTTCCGCGCTGTCGGTGAGCACCGAGTCGATGAATTGATCTTGGTAGTGGATCTCGACTTTGGGTTGGCGATCGCGGAGCTGCTTGATGTACCAGCTGGTATTGAGCA
>CAZFMY010000054.1:0-41750 GCA_964520345.1 uncultured Gemmatimonadaceae bacterium
CAACAGGGCCTCTCGCTCTTCTCCATCGCCGACCAGGAGCAACCACGCATCATCGACCTTCGCGTTCACCTGAGCAAATGCCTCGACGAGGATATTCTGGGCCTTGATAGCCGTCAAGCGGCCAAGCGTCCCAATAACCAGCCCGTCACTGGGGATGCCCAATCCGCAGCGCACCGCCTCGCGCCGGGGGCCTTCGGCATCGGCGAGCGAAAAATCGACTCCACTGTGGATCACCGCAAATTTCTCGCTTGCAGCAATACCAAAATCGATGTGGTCTTGAGCACCCCTGGCCGTCAGCGTAATGATACGATCCGAAAAACCGGCAGCCCAGCGCTCCAACCAAATAAAAACTCTCGTTAAGAGCGGACCGAAATAGCCGTAGAATACGTGGCCGTGCGGCGTGTGGATTATCACTGGCACACCCGCCAATCGGGCGGCAAGGCGTCCGACCAGACCTGCTTTGGATGTATGGGTGTGAACGATATCGTGATCCCCTTTCTTAAACAAGCGCCACAATGCCCACAATGCGCGCAAATCAGCCAACGGCCGGAGTTCGCGTACCAAATGCGGCAAAACGGTAAGAGCGACTCCTCGTTCCTCTGCCCGCGCCTGGGTCGGACTGCGCTCTCCGGTGCTTGGCCCCGTTACTAAGGCCAGTTGGTAGCGCTTAGAGTTGGTCGCCGCTACCGTCAGCAAGGTATTCTCCGCCGACCCACCCCGATCCAGCCGGGTTATCGCATGAAGAACTCGAATCTTGGTTCTACTCACCCACAAATCTCCCACAGGCGTTTGGCGAGAAGCTGCCGGTTAAATTTCTCCCGTACTCGCGACCTGCCTTCTGCGCCCAACCGACGGCGCAGATCATCGTCCTGTAAGAGGCGCACCAGAGCCGCAGCCACTTCGGCGGGGTTCTCAGGATCAACCAGGATACCGCTGTGCCCATCGACCACGGCATCTTCGACCCCCCCCGAGCGACCCGCCAGAACGGCGGTTCCGACAGCATTGGCTTCCAAATACACGATCCCGAAACCTTCGACTTCACCCTCCTCGGCGATCTCACGACTGACCATGGCAACAAGGTCGGCTGCAGCGTAACGCGATGCCAATTCGCTATCATCGACAAAACCGAGAAACTCTATCCGCTCTGCCACCCCTTCACTCTCGGCCAATTGCTCCAAGACCTGGCGGTGAGGGCCACTACCGCCAATAGCGTAGTGGACAGTGGGCACCTCATCAGCCACGGCATTCAATGCGCGAATGACCATATCTTGCCCTTTGCGCTCGACAAGGCGACCCACACTTAGTACCACGCATTTGTCCTGCCAACCATACGCTTTGCGGGCACGCTTGCGATCCTCAGGCAGAGCGAAGCGCTCAAGGTCAATTGCAGGATTGACCACATGCACCCTCACCGGATCTACCCCAGCTTCCAAGAGACGCTGGTGAGTATAATTGCTAATGGCGATCACCCAATCCGCACCGTAGAGTATACGCCGTAAAATAAGCCCCCATCCGGTCTGAGAAATAAATTCGAGTAAATCGGCACCATACGCATAGAGACAGTAAGGAATTCCCAGCAAGCGGCGACACAGCAATCCGGCAAAACCGGTAGAAAAGATCTGGCCACAGTGAATAAAGCGCACATCGTTCGATCGGCAAAACGACCACACGGCGGTACAGAGTCGCAGGGTTTTGAACACTTTGCTCAGGCGACTTTCCCCCAAACACAAAGGCACGCGAACGACACGACAATCAAGCTCAACATCTAGAGCTTCCGCACCTCTTAGTGCAGGTGCCATCACCACCACCTCGTCCGCCGGCAAGCAAGACCACAGATCGTAGAGGTAGCGCGATTGCCCACCGGAGACCGGCGGAAAATCATTACTGATCAGCAATATCACACCGTCGCTCATCAGCCCTCCTATCGACCACTGCTTCTAAAAGTTGAAGCTGGCGCTCGCAAAGTACATCGGCCCTGAATAACCCTGCCCGCGCCAGACCATCCTGCATCATCTGCGCCCGTTCCTCTTCTGAGCAACAGAGCAATTCGGCAAGCGCCCGGGTAAAAGCCGGCCCATCTTGCGGATCGAAACTTCGGCCTGCCCCCCCCATTACTTCGGGCAGCGAAGCGCGATTCGAGCAAAGCACTGGAGTCCCACAAGCCATCGCTTCTAAAGGGGGCAGGCCGAACCCTTCGTATAACGAAGGAAAGGCAAAAAGCGCTGCACCACTATAGAGCACTGGCATATCCGCTTCGGCCACCTGACCAATAAAGCGCACCCGCTCCGCCACGCCCAATTCCGCAGCCCAACCTTTACACTCAGCCCACCATCGATCTTCACTCCCCCCCAAGACCAGAGCAAAATGTTCTCTTAATCCGGGTTCGAGTCGCGCATAGGCTCCGATCAGAGCCTTAATATTTTTATGAGGTTTAAAATTACCTAAATAATAAATATACGATCCATCGATCCCATAATTCGCACACCCAGCAGCTAAATCCTGCGGGTCGAGAATCGGCCGGTAGCGTTTTTCAAGTCCGATCGGCAGCACTTCAATCCTGGATGAATCCAACCCTAAAAGCCGGACGGTATCGCGGGACGAATAGTCGGAATCTACCAGTACCAGATCGGCACGCCGTCCCACGCGACGAGCCATATTTTTAAAAAGTGCTCGACTCAAACGCCCCCCACCGTACTCGGGGTAGATCAGATCTATCAGGTCATGGATGGTAACGACCAGCGGACAACGCACCCGGATAGGCCCCTTGATATAGGGCGAGAAGAAAATCTCGACACCATCCTCATTGGCCATAGCTGGAAGTACGACCTGGTCCCACAACTGGGTAAACCGCTCTGTGCGAATCCGCAATTCGACGCTTTCGCCACCAAAACCAGTATCGGTGTACTGGTTGCCATAGAGCAACAACCGATGCTGAGAATGTCGGCGCGACACATAGCTGATGAAATTGCGCAAGAAACGACCGATACCCGTCATGCGACCCTGTTCCAATTCGCGGATATCAATACCTATTTTCATTTCATGGGTGCCGGTAGGATAGAAATCGCTCTTGGTGTCCATCGGATCCGGGGAAACGAGAGTACATCACTAACCAGTACCCACACCGCAATAAGAGCGATCCTATCGCCGTGTCTCAAATAACCCAAGCATTTCTTCATAAATTGTTTCTATCTGCTGCGCATGAGCTGCAATGCTAAATTCTGCCCGGGCGCGCGCTCGTCCTGCCACACCAAATGCACGTGCCTTGTCGCCATCGTCAAGCAGGTCGGCTACGGTATCGGCGGTAGCTAGAGCATCTCCAACAGGCACCAGGAAGCCTGTTTCTCCAGGGACGACTATCTCCGGTATACCCCCCTCTTCGGTCGCCACCACCGGTCTGGCCGCTGCCATCGCCTCGATAAGCACTCGACCGAAAGGTTCGTTGTCCGAGGTCAGCACCACTATGTCGAGCGCGGCGAAGATCCCTGGAGCGTCGTCGCAGAAACCGGTGAAGACCACCCGATCCTCTAAACCGAGTCCAACGACCTGGTTCCGCAACGACGTCGCATAACCCTGCGCCGGATCTGGCTCCGTGCCCACCAATGCGAAAAGGACCTCTGGAAATCGCTCCGCCAACAGCGCTGCCGCCGCAATAAATATATCCTGGCGCTTCCAGGCGATGAGTTGGGCGACCATCCCAACCACCGGACGCTCTCCCCATCCCCACCTTGCCCGCCAGGCTGCACGATCGCCTCGCGCAAAGGATTCGACGTCAACACCGTTGTATACAATCCGCACTTTATCGCGAAGATCAAGGTGGGCAAAACGCCCGGCCACAGCATCTGAGACAACTACAATACGGGTGGCCCAACCCGCCAGAAACCGATCCAACCAACCGTCCGATTCTACGATTCGCACGTGCCAACATACCGGTAGCCCCAACAACCTGGCCACCAGACCAGCATACAACATGCTTCTCGAACTATTGGCGTGAACCAACACCACCCGGCTATCCCTGGCCATCCGCCATAATTCTCGTACCCCCCGCAAAGCTGCGAATAGGGTCCTGAGTTTTAATGCGGGCATTGGCACGACGCTATAAGCCACACCTCCAGCCTCAACGGCTTCGCTCATGCTGCCTCGGCCACCGATGGCACAGAGCGGTTCGTACTGCTCCAGGTTCTGTATCAGCGCCAGCAAACTGAACTGGCCACCTCCCACAATCTGGCCATGGTGCTCTACGAAGAGTATTCGTTTGCCAACCATCGCCCTTTTACCCGACAATCTTCCTACACTGGATCATTAGTCCAACCCGGTTTGCAGATCCTCAGTCTTTTGCCGCGCAAGTAATTTCTCCACCGTTCCGAGATCCATAGCCACGTCCATCACCGCCTTCACCCAGGGCAAGAGCAGCAAGGTCTTCCAGGAGCGATGGTAGCGCCAACTCCAACGATAGCGGTAGAGCACGCTGAAATAATAGAGAAAAACCAGAACCAGCGGCAATACCACGAATGACACGCCGACGGTGCCTCCAACTACCGCACCCACCGCCAGACGCACGATTGGCGACTGGATGGCCATCCGCCGATAGAGTGGTCCTTTGATGGGTATATTTTGGGCCATTTCCACCCGACTGTGGCCACGTCGAACAAGCCATTGGTATACTTTGCCGATATGATCACGGGGTTCGTGCCAGACGATGGCATGGGGCGTATATAGCATCTGATGACGAACAGATATCTGGCGGCTGAGCAATTCATCCTCTCCACTCGACTTATTAAATTCGCGAAAACCGCCCACTTCCTCTACTGCCCAGCCATAGACCGCACAATTACAGGTAGAAAAGGTCGCGCGCGGTATTATTTTACCCTGTGCCTCCTCCACGAACTTCACCCCCCCTCCCGGGAAACCCAGGATATTCTCACATTCTCCCACCGGACCGCACTCGGGAACCAGCACTGCGCCTGCCGTTGCTGCGACCCCTTCTCCAAGCAGTGGTCTCACTAATTCCCGCAACCAATCCCGGTGGACCAGACAATCGTCATCAGTAAATGCGAGGACCTCCCCCCCTGCATGTTCGACCCCCTGATTGCGCGCAAATCCCAAGCCGAGATTCCTCATTGGAATGGCGACATAGCAAACTCGATCACCGGCAATAGGACGCGGCTTATCAGTTTCTTCAATGACCACAATTTCCAGCTTACCAAGCTCATAATCAACTTGGAGAACAGAAGAAACAGCTTTTTCCGCAGCTTCATGCCGATCGCGGGTAACGATGATCACGGAGACCGAAGGCCAATCGACTTTTCCATTCCACTGGTTCCGTGTTTCATCGCCCACATCACTCATCATCGATATCGTCTTTCCAAGGGGATACTCCTCCTATTAAGCAGCATCTGATCATTCCCAAATCATAGTGTATATCTATATGACAAGATTATACAACTAGCACAACCGCAGTCTAAATCTCAGATGGGAAAGGCGAAAAGAGCCTATCGGATCCAGGTGAGTCCTAGATCCAGCAACTCGGACTTAAGATGCTCTGATGCAGACTGAAAGCTGGGATTTGCAAGGCGATTCCCCTTCCCTGACTAGGAGTATATAGACAGTAAGATCGCATCACAACAAAGGGATGAATAATCCCCCAACGATCTCAAAATTGCCCTACAACACCTTTGTCCTCTCGAGATACATTATCCTCATCCAGGTCCGCCATTGCGACCTTATCAGCCTCGAATTTATTCGCGAAAACCACTAAACCTACGAGAAACCAGAAGGGCTCCATTATTCGAACGATAATAAAGGTATTCGCACCTACTGCATGGACGAGCAACCCCGCCGTGCCGGCGATAAGCCCCATCGCGAGACCTCTGAACATTGGGTCCTGGGTACGGCCAAAGAGGATGAAACCCTGTTTAAAAACTTTATACATCAGCATTGCGAAAAAGAAAAGTCCCAATAGGCCGGTCTCAACCCAGATTCGCGGATACTGGGCATCGAGAAAACCATAACCCGTAACCCCATAACCCCACAACGGACTGCGGATGCCATCGCTAAGAGCATCCGACCAACTATTGAGCCGTTCGGTAGTCGAGGTATCTAGTTCGACACCTCCGATTCTCGCTTTTTCCTGCTGAGTGTACCCCTGGTTGAAGGTGTACATAATCCGGTCGGTCACCGTATCAGGTACGATCATGGCTCCAAAGATTGCCAGTACCACCATTAGCAGCAGCATCTGTGCCCGCTTGCCAGGTCGTAAGAAGACAAAGATTAAATAGACGAAGGGCAACGCCAGATAGGAGCCACGAGACTGGGTAAATAGAAAAGGGATGAGCATAAGCCCCACCAGCATCCACAACAACCTCGTTATATTCCGGTCTTTCAGATTCAGAGCCAAACCAACCGCAAGCGCACCTACTAAAAGTAAATACCCCCCCAGCGTATTGGGCTCTCCACGCTCGCCTTCGAAGGGCGCTGAAACTCGACCACCGCCAGGGATCTGGGCCGAGGCCGTTAAACAAACGATAAAAGCAGTGGCCAACATAGTAATCAAAAATCGCCGAACCTGATCGCGATCCTCGAGATTATTGGAAACAATGAAGTAGATAATGAAATACTCGATGTATTTGAGGACGTAGAAGAAACCGTTGACACCGCGAACGTGGCCGGCGATAAAACCCACCAATGTCGCGAAGAGACAGACCGCGGCATAGAGCCCGATGGCACTGTTGAGCGGAGTTGGTCGAAAGAGACCTAAATCCTTGTGAATCGCCGTACGAATCAACCAAGCGAAACCCAGGAGGACCAAGAGCAGATCCTCAGCCCGAAGCGTCACCCCACGACTAGCTGTGGCACCCTCACCACTTAGACCGGCAGCACCAAATTCGGGCGAAAGCAACATCGAACCAATCAAGAGATAGAGCCCGGCCTCGGTGTTGATAAAAGTCACGACAAAGACGATCAGACCGACGACAATCATGCCCCCAAAGGCCGGAGGCAATTTGGTCATCGCCACCGCGACTAGCAGACAGGTCATGGCTATGAGAAGCAAAAAGGACGTATGCCCGCTTATCATGCCGCTCTTGGTTTTAAACACCATAGTATATTAACGATCGACCTGCCAATGGGCACCTACCCGCATTGGCATCGCCGACGAAATTGGATCGCCGGAACAACACATCACGAACTGGAATTTGGAACAATCACCCCTAAGATAAATCACTGCGACAGTCTTTCCGCCCAATTATACGGACGTCGAATTAGCGGCGTACGATCCGCCCCGCCGCCTGCGCGTCGAATTCGTTTAGGAAGTCGCGGGCCTCTGCATCGGTCTCAAAAGCCCCGGCTAGGACTCGGTGCATATCGGCAGCCAGCGACTGAACATAACAGAAGTAACTCTTCTCACCCAACCCAGCGATCGCTCGGTCAGCCTGGTCAAATTCTGCAAAGTTGTCGAGCTCTGCGGCAAAAGGTAAGTACGCTATGGTAAAACGCTCCAATTGTCCGCTTTGCTGCAAGTGCTGCCCCTCGCGATAGGCCGCATCCCAATTCGGAAATCCACCCACCATCAGCCTGATCATGGGCTTGCCATCAGCCGGGCTATCGAGAGGGACCAGAAAGGCGTGCAGCCCCACCTCTCGCAATTGATCTACAGCTGAAATCGCCCATTTGCTGGACTGAGCATAAGAAGCGATACGCAGTGCATAGGGATGCGGTTTAGAGGTGATCGGCTTCGGCTTAGCCACGGTGGAAATTGCCACTGCCCGCCCCGGCTTCGCAGTGAGTGCTGGCGACTGAGGAGCCGGAATCGCAGCGACTCCTCGGTCCACTTCCACCGTCGTTGTAGCTTCCACTGTACCCTCAACCGATCGGAGAGGGGATCGCGCATCGACGGGGACCTCTTCAGACTGAAGACTAACATCCCCCACGCTGAGTTGCAGAGCGTCCTCGGGAGCTGGTGAGGAGTGAACTCCCTCGCTATAACCGGCGAAGACCGGCAGTAAACCCAAGGGGCGAAGCAGATAACCACTCTGCCAGACCAATCCTAAACCGAAGAGCCCCAGTAAAACCGTCCCAACCGCCTTCCGCATCGAAGTCGTGTCCCGCCCGTTTTCGCGAACAAAGACCGGTTCGTCCTCATCGCGATCGGCATCGATATCGACATCGCGATCGGCATCGACATCGTAATCGGCATCCCTCCCACTGCGGTTAAACAGATCGTAGACCCGAGTCTGCATAGACTCGTACCAGGTCTTCTCCTGCTCAATTTCCTGCCCATATCCGTAGTAGGAGCTATAACCAAAGTCGTAGTAGTCGGTGCTGGTCTCCGCGCGAATGCCGTTGAGGACGATGCCCAGCATATCAACCTCGACACTATTGAGCAAATTGACCGTGCGTTTAAGCGATGTGCGCGGTATATCGCCTGCTTTGTAAACAACCAGTGCTCCATCAACCTTCTTTCCGAGTATTGCCGCATCCGTAACGTGAAGCACCGGTGGTGCATCAAAGAGCACGATATCGTAGACCTCACTAACGGCCTCTACAAAATCAGCCATATTGTGCGAGTTGAGTAACTCAGCCGGATTGGGAGGGATCGCGCCACTGGTGATGATATGGAGATTACTGATTCCCTGAGTCTGCATCAGATCCTCCATCCCCATCCCACCAGTGACAATATCAGTCACCGTGCGAACCACCTCTAACCAGGCATAGTTACCGACTATGACCTCGGCCAGACCCGGCTCTTTGTCCAGACCGAACATCCTCGCCACCGTCGGCTTGCGCAAATCGCAGTCGACCAGCAAGGTCCGCTTTCCCAATTGGGCCATCGCCATCGCCAGATTGGCAACCACCGTACTCTTACCCTCGCCGCTGGTCGAACTGGTGACCATCATCGTCTTATCACCCTTTTCGACCGTGACGAATTCAATATTGGTCCGCAGCGTGCGGTACGTTTCAGCCAGTGTCGATTGGGGATCGAAATACGTTACCAACTGCGCCATTCGCTGCAGGGCTCGCTCGTCTTCGATATCGATTCCCCGTCGCTCCATCGAAGCCGTCACGCTCTCGGCGCGGATAAAGGGGATAACCCCGACGACCTTGGATCCGGTGTAATCCTGAACATCTTCGATGGTCCCAATAGAGGTGTCAAGGGTCTCAGCAATCACGGCGAAAACTACCCCGAGGACCAATCCCAAAATCATCCCCATCACCGCCCGTTCCAAAGGATTGTGGGGATTGTCGGCGGTCTGAGGATCGATCGCCGCCTGCATCAACTGCACCGAATCAACCTTGTTGGCCTCGCGGATCCTGGCCCCCTGCAGTTCCTCTTCGAGTGCCCCGACGACTTGTTGCAAGAGCAGGACCTTGCGCTCGCGACGTCCCAATTCCAAACCGAGGGTCGGCAAGTGCTTATAGTCAATATGTAATTGATCAAGTTTGGCCCCCAGCGCCACTAGATCAGTAGCGATCATCTTCCGCCGTTGCTTCAGTTCTTCACCCATCGTGCCGATCAGTTGGTCAATCCGTGCATCGAGCTGCTTGACTTTGGGATGCTCTTCGGTGAATTGTACCAACAATCCCTTCTTTTCCAGGTTCAGTGTGTGAAGTTGCTGAATGTACATCATGATCGAGTTACCAACCTGCATCTGCGAAGCACCCTGCAGCGTCTTCTGAGTCAGCCCGCGATCTTTCTTTATCTCAGCCAACATCCCATCAATAACACTGATGGTTTGGACTATAGCATCTTTATTGCGCTCACTTTCGGTGATTTGGCCGAGAATGACACTTGCCTGGGCATCCATCGAGACGATATCGTGTTTTTCTCGGTAATCACGTGCCTCTTCTTCCGCACTGATCAGTTGTTCCCGTGCGTCGTCTCGCTGTTTCTCGACGAATTCTCTGTTTTCTTCGGCCTGTCTGTTCTTCTGTTCGTAATCGTGTTCCTTATAGACCTGGGCGAGAACATTCGCCAGATCCCGGGCCATGACAGGGTTGGTATCCGTCACCTCGATCACCAGAATATTGGCATAGCCCTCTTGATCGACATCGATACGACTTTGCAAAGCCATAACGATTACCGTCGTATCGGCTACACTGGCCGCCTCGTCCAGCAACCCCATAACCTCGGCAGCACGCCGAACCACGGGAAAGCTCTCAATAACGGATATCTGCGTCTCGATTTGATCGCCGACGCTATAACCGAATGACTCTAGATAGAGATTGGTAACACTTTGGTTGGATTCGATCTGGATCTTGGCGCTGGCGGTGTACTCGGGAATCGGCTGCCAAACCTGCGCCATGACGAAACTAAAGAATCCCAAGAGGAAGGCCGTGAAGATCACGATCCCCTTGCGACGGCGCAAAATGCGCCAATAGTCTCTTAAGGTGACTTCATACTGGGCCATGGATATTACCTAAGCTCCAGAAGAAGAAAAAAACCTATCAGCGAGTCGAAAACCGGGGTTTGCGGCCAAAGTCGGCTGCACCCGATGCCGCTCCGCGTGACGCCGAACCCCTTGCGGACGGCGCGCCCGATTGAGATTCTCGCTCGATGCCGAAGATTTCGCCAACACAACTAGCGGGAAGTTCCTCGGTAAGCACGACCTCACCGCGGGCAAAAAATCGGCATCCCTCCGCGTGAGCCTCAGATGCAAGGATTTCCACCACACAGGGAATATCGCGTTGGTGGCTGCGCGATTCGGCAGCTTCGCGAGTAAGCGATAGATGAACGTAGTAGCGGTCTCCAGGGGATATCCCCTCGCTGGCAAAGCGCCTGGCCATGCCCTTGGTCGTCCCCATATAGAGTTTCTCAGGGGGTGGATCTATCGGTTCGCCATCCATATCCACAAAGAAACTGTGTCCATAGAGAGCCCTGATGCCAAAATCGTTTAATTCGAAGCGATGTTGCTCCGGATCTTCGACCAAAGAAATAACATCTTCTTCTTTCACCTCGTCATAGCGCTCCTGTACGCCCTGAACCACCTGGTCCAAAGGCGCATACCCGTAGGGATCAATCTCCAATCCGAACTCGTCGGGGCGATGCCTGAGCATCAACGAAAGCAATTTAGAAATACGACTTCTATTTGCCACAGCTATTTGCATCCTTTCAGTTGCCAGTTGACCCGGTAGTTTTTATTGATTCCATTTCTCGCGGTAAGCCTCGATCGCTTGGGCAATCTCACCATCAGTGAGAGCGAGAATCTGCGCTGCCAGCATCGCGGCATTGCGAGTATTATCAATCCCAACGGTCGCTACAGGAACGCCAGGCGGCATTTGTACTATGGAGTATAGCGAATCGACCCCGTTGAGCGCTCCCGAAGCGATGGGGACCCCAATTACCGGCAAGATCGTATGTGCTGCTACTACCCCAGGAAGAGCAGCCGCCAATCCGGCACCGGCAATTATCACTTTGAGACCGCGGCCAGCGGCTTCGCTGGCCCAATTGGCGGTACGCTCAGGATTCCGATGGGCCGAGGACACTACGAACTCGTAGCCAATGCCCAATTCCTCAAGCACTGCAGCCCCTTTACCCATTACTTCCTCATCCGATTTACTACCCATAATCATTCCGACGCTAATTTCTGCCATTTGCAACCCTCATCAGGAGACCTACTACAATTTCCAGAACGGAATCCATTCTGGCACAACTACGGGTCAATATAATACAAAGCTGCTGCTGCGCAACGAACCCCAAGGAGTGAAAAAAACCGTTTATTTACAAAAACTCTCGCCGTCGAATTCGGGTCCATATGCCATCACTAAGCATTCATCTTGCGACGCAGAAAGGTCGGGATATCCAAATTGTCGGTCGGCGGGACCTGCTGCTCCGACTGAGCCTCATGGCTCCCGGTACCATTGCCATCGCGCAAATAGGCGGGAACTTCTCCACCACCAGTGGCAACCGCCGGACTATCAGTATGTAACGGACTCTCAATAACCGCGGGAGGCGTATTGATCGGATTGATCGATCCTTCTTGTTCCAGACTCCCAAAACCTGTCGTTTGCTCTTTGCCCAGGTTAAATCCGGTGGCGATCACCGTTACCCTGATATCTTCCTCCAGACTATCATCAAGCACAGTACCAAAAATAATCGTTGCTTCGGATCCGGTCGCCTCTTGTATCAACGACATAGCCTCGTGGACCTCGAAGAGCGTGAGGTTCGAAGCAGCGGCGATATTTATCAACACGCCCTTAGACCCGGAGATCGACACATCTTCCAGCAGTGGACTGTTGATCGCCTTGCGCGCAGCTTCAACTGCTCTATTTTCGCCACTGTGGACCCCTACGCCCATGATCGCATCACCACCTTTGGAAATCACAGTACGCACATCATTGAAGTCCAGATTGATCTCTCCCGGAACGGTGATCAGATCGGCTATTCCACGCGTCGCCTGCATCAAGACCTCGTCGGCTTTGAAAAAAGCATCTTTTAGCGTAGTCTCTCGCCCGCAAATAGTTAAGAGGCGCTGATTCTTGATCGTAATCAGAGTATCGACCTGCTCCTGCAGTTCCTCGATTCCGGACCTGGCATTGTTCATCCGTGGAAAACCCTCCATCATAAAGGGTTCGGTAACAATACCAACAGCCAGTGCTCCCTGTTGTCTGGCAATCTCAGCAACTACCGGTGCAGCACCCGTACCAGTTCCCCCGCCCATGCCGGCGGTTATAAAAACCAGATCCGCATCCTGCAACCTTTCGGCGACTTTTTCGCGGTCTTCCTCAATAGCCTGCCTACCCACTTCCGGATCCGCACCCGCCCCTAGACCCCGTGTGACTCCATCGCCAATACAGAGAAAGAAGTCGGCAGATGAAGTCTCCAAAGCCTGTGAATCCGTATTAATGGCGATGAACTCGACACCGTGCATCCCGGACTGAATCATCCGGTTGATGGCATTACCCCCCCCTCCTCCAACCCCCACAACCTTTATCCGCGCCTGGCGCTCATTATCAATCATTGTAATTGGCATGTGTATTTCTCCTTGATTTCCGGGGCAGGCAATGGTGCTAACCCCGCGTTTGCAACCATCTTTTCATACGTCCAAGCACTGAATCGAATTCGTCCTCGACCATAACCTGCACTTCTTCACCCGACTTTTCCCTGCGCTGTTCAGCCCCATAGAGGACTAGACCCATCGCGGTGGCAAAAACCGGAGTTGAGATTCCTTCAGCCATCCCATAGAGACCTGTCGGTGTCCCCAGGCGCACCGGCATGCCGAATACTCTTTCGGCCAGAGCGACCGCCCCTTCCACCTGCGCCCCTCCACCGGTCAATACCACCCCCGCTCCCAACACTACATTGGGCATCGCGGCAAAAACCTGCTGGCGAGCCAGTGCGAAAATCTCCTCCATCCTCGCCTCGATTATTTCGGCCAGATCGCGCCCGGACCCCGGGAAGGCCCCGACCTCTTCCCGGTCTGCTGCCAATTCCCTTAACGCGACCCCATAAGTACACTTGATTCGCTCGGCTTCGATCCAGGAAGTACGCAGCCCGATACCTACGTCATTGGTAACATTGTGCCCACCAAGTCCAATAATCCCCGAATAGCGCAAACCTCCTCTGGAGAAAACCGCAATATCAGTCGTACCCCCACCTATATCAATTATGCAGACTCCCACCTGCCGTTCGTCACCATCGAGTACCGCATAACTGGAGGCCAATGGCTCGAGAGCGATATCACACACATCGATACCAGCGCGGAGGATGCTGCGATAGATATTTTGTACTGCCGTCACCGCACCAGTCACCACGTGCACATTGGCCTCCAACCGCACTCCGTACATACCTACCGGATCGGCAATACCTCGTTTTCCATCGACCACAAATTCCTGAGGCAAAACGTGCAATACCTCGCGATCCAATGAAACCTTGACTGCACCGGCAGCTTCGAGAACCCGTTCGCGATCGAGTACGGCAATCCGCCCACCAGCATCACCGACGGCAACCATACCCGCACTGTTGAGGCTAGCGATGTGTTCTCCGGTGATTCCGGCATAGACCGAGTCAATTTCGATCCCTGCCATCAATTCAGCTTGTCGCACCGCTTCCCCGATAGCCTGCACCGTCTTCTCCGCATTGACAATCACTCCACGACGCAACCCATCTGAAGGATGCTGACCTATCCCGTTAATACGCAATCGTCCATCAGCTTCGCGCTCGGCAATTACGACGCAGATTTTGGTCGTGCCCAGATCCAACCCTGCAATCGAACGATGGCGTTCCTCCCTCCAATTCATCCCGATTCCCCCTCCTTCCTGCCAACAACTACCTGGCCCGAGTAGCGCAGATCGATATAAGCTGGGTCGGGGTAATCTCGATAGACGCGCGGCATTATACTCCTGAGAGTGCGCAAACGACGGCCGACCCGATCTAGAGGCAAGCGCACTTCAAGCCCGTCGCCGACCATTTGCAGACGCACACATTCACCCGGCATCGGTTGGATCCGAGATACATTGAGACAAAACTCGGCATCGGCCATCGTGGCCTTCTCCCACCATCGCAACATGGTCATCAACACCGAATCCGGCACAACCACCCCCGAGTACAGCGAGTCATCAATCGCTGCTAAACCGGATATGAGCGGTAGATTCAGATCGGAGAAGGATTCGCCCGGAGCCTGGTCTTTGGGAAGCAATACGCCATCGCTGGCGATCCCGTAGGTCTCACCCAATTCGACCCATGCTGTACGCCGCCGCTCTACAATCTCGACAGCGAGCCGATCGGGCGGCTTGCGCACCACCAGTGCCCGCTTAATCCAACACACCCCTTCCAACCGCCGCTTGACCTGGCCCAAGTCAATAACAAAGATATTGGTTCCTATCTCGAGGCCGCTGGCAAAGAGAACATCTTCTCCCTCGAGCAACTCCAACCCTTCCACCTCAAGCGCTTTGAGACCAAAAGTCGGCACCTCCCCCAGATAGTTGACCGCTTGGTACGCAACCAAGCCGCTCCCCGTAGCCAGGATCAGAACGGCAATCAAGGACCATCGGATCCGGATCTTTTTGTCGCGATTCACACTAGGTGAAACAGCCAATGGTTGTTTGCGCGCTCTGGTTTTCTTCTGCTTCACGAAATCGCCTCTATATCCGCTCTAATGGCCAAAGCCGAAGCCAGTTGCTCCGCAGCCTCTCCAATGTCGCCAGCACCCATCGCCAGAACCAAATCGCCCGCGCCACACAACTCCAACAAATGAGGAACCAGCTGCTCTCTTTCGGGCAGATAATCCACCGTTGCATATCCTATCGAGTGCAAGGCGTCTTGAATAATACCAGAATCCACACCCGGTAAAGGAGTTTCTCTAGAGGCGAAAATCTCGGTGAGTACCACGTGGTCGGCCGCCGCCAATTCGCGGCCAAAATCCTCGGCGAAGTCGCGGGTACGCGAATAGAGATGCGGTTGAAAGACCGCGACCACCCTGCGACCACTTTGACGGGCGGCCGCGATCACCGCCGCCAATTCGGTCGGGTGATGCGCATAGTCATCTATGACGAGTACCCCTCCAGCCTCTCCCTTGCACTGATAGCGTCTGTCAACTCCGTTAAACTGCGCCAATGCTTCGGATATTGCCGGGAAATCCACTCCTAACCCAGAACTCAGCGCAGCTGCACCAGCCGCGTTGCGAGCATTGTGCTCGCCGTGAACCTGCAATTCTATTTCACCCAGCGACTGCCCGGCAAAGCAAAGCTCGAATCGACTGCCCCAGGCTCGCGTTTCGAGATCTGCGATTCGATAGTCGTTATCGTTATCCATTCCATAAGTGCAATAGGTACGATCGAGACTGGCCAACACGCCTGCCCCTACCAACCCATCCCCAGCCAACACACTCTTCCCATAGAAAGGCAAACGCTCAAGAAACTGTCCAAAGGCTCTTTCAACGGCTTCGAAATCCCCGTAACAATCGAGATGCTCTGCATCGACACTGGTCACCAGAGCCAGACTTGGATAGAGATGCAAAAAGCTGCGGGCAAACTCATCGGCTTCGACTACAAAAACTTCACCTCGCCCCATCTCAGCCTGTGGCCGCCCATCCAACCAACCTCCCACCAGGACCTGGGGGGCAAAACCCGCGTGGCGCAAAATCGTCGCCACCATCGAGGCGGTCGTCGTCTTCCCATGAGTACCAGCCACTGCGAGCGTGAATGGCCCACGGGTCAACTCACCGAGTATCTCGGCCCGACTAACGGTGGGAATTCCCTGGCTAACAGCGGCATTGAGCTCGGGATTGTCAGCCGGAATTGCCGCCGAATAGATGACCAGGTCGGCCCCTGATATCCATTGACTATCGTGTCCTGCATGAACCGCGAAACCCTCCTGGCGCAAAAGCGCAAGGCTCTGGGATTCTGCCTGATCCGAGCCACTCACACAACAACCTTTCGCAGCCAGGATCCGGGCCAGCCCTTCCATCCCAGCCCCCCCAATTCCGATCATATGGACCCGGTGGTATTGACCAAAAAGAGGTTTCATCTCCGCACCTTCGCCAAAGTTCCGCCGCGCTTAAGGGACCCCCGCGATGTCGAACGAGCAACCCCGAGCAATATGCCAACACCGGCCATATTACCCATCAACGATGACCCTCCATAGCTGACAAAAGGCAGCGGCAGCCCGGTAGTCGGCAAGATCCCTGTGACCACACCCATATTCAGCAGTGCATAGATCGAAATCATCGCCGCAATTCCCGTGGCCACCAAAAAACCGTAATCATCGCCTGATTGACGTCCAATTCGCAATCCGTAGTACGCAAAAACCACGAAGAGTCCGAGCACTGTCAAAGAGCCCAAAAGCCCCATTTCTTCCCCGACGAAGGCAAAGACGAAATCCGTATGAGGTTCGGGTAAATACTGTTCCTTTTGCATGCTATTGCCCAAGCCCACTCCCAATAAACCACCGCTGCCCAAACCATAGAGCGACTGCATCACCTGGTAATAACCGTCTGGGTTCCCATCTGGGTCGATGAAATTGAGCAAACGCCGCATCTGGTAACTCGAACTGGCCAGCGAAATGCCAATGCCCAGAATCGCCGCCAACCCGGCCCCTGCAAGATGTTGTAAGCGCACTCCGCCAACCCAGAGCATAACCAAGGCGATAAGCCCCAGGGCGATCGCAGTCCCCAAATCGGGCTGCAAAGCAATGAGCACCAGCACGCAGCCAACGACCAAAAGTCGGGGTAGCAATCCGCGGCGAAAACGGTGAATCTCGTCGCGCTTGCGCACCAACACATCAGCTAGGTAGAGCACCAAAGCCAATTTGGCAAATTCAGCAGGTTGAAAAGCGATACCGAAACCCAAGGCGGGCAAACTCAACCAGCGCTGGGCCGGCCCCTGGCCCCAGGCCAGCACCAACACGAGTGGAACCAGGGCCAGCAACATGATCGGCCGAGAAGCCCGAGCCCACCAATCCAAAGGGACCTGAGATAGGAGGAACATCAAGGAAAGCCCGATAAGGGCGCGCAAGAGCTGTTTCTTAAGAAATAGACTCGAGTCACCGTAGCGACGCTCTGCCAGCACGGAACTGGAACTGTAGACCATAACCAGTCCCAAGCCTACCAACATCATGCAGATAAGCAATACGTACATGCTATCGCGTTGTACGGCTGACATCTAAAGACCGCGCCTCTCGGCGTCCATAGAGCAAGGGACGCTATTACGCCAAGGGGACCGCAAATACGCCCGGTGGGATCGGGCGATTTTATTGACAAACGGTAGGGGGAACTACCGCATAATTCGCTTTACAACTGAGTCCAGAGCCATACCTCTGGACGCCTTTACCAGAACAACATCTCCGCAGCCTAATTGAGCCGCGGCAAATTCTCCGATCTGGTCCGCATCCTCAAAATGGCGAGCCAGATCTTTATCCATACCTGCCGAGCGAGCTGCATCCACCAAGTGTTTAGCTTCGCTCCCGACCGTTAAGACCATATCGGCGTTCTGAGCTGCCCGCTCACCAGCCGCAGCATGCAAACGACTGCTCTGAGGACCGAGTTCCAGCATATCCCCGAGAACGGCAATTTTGCGCATTCCTTCTACTTCTGCAAGTAGTTCAAGTGCCGCCGCCATTGAATCGGGATTGGCATTATAGCAGTCATTGATCACCACAACCCCGTCTTTACGTATGATTTCAGCGCGCATATGCACCGATTTAAAACCGGCCAGGACCCGCTGAATATCTCCCCACGGAACATCTAAGATGCGTCCGGTCGCCGCCGCCGCCAAGGCGTTGTAGGCGTTGTGCCGTCCGGGAATATTGAGATCAATGGGAATATTATGTAGAAGGAAGTGGCCGCAGCTCTCCTGGTCAAGGACGAGTCCCTCCCCACGAAACTCGCTCTCACGCGTGAAACCGAAGGTCAGGAGTCTCCCCTTTGTCCTCTTAGCCTCCTGAACCACGACACGGTCATCTGCGTTAACGAGAGCCGTTAAAGACTCGCCCAGATAATCCAGGAGCTCCCCTTTAGCTTTGGCCACCCCTTCTACAGATCCAAAAAATTCTAGATGCGCGGTCCCGATATTGAGCAGGACCCCGATAGTAGGCTCGGCAATTGAACACAGGTAGCGGATATCCCCGACTCTTCGAGCTCCCATCTCCAAAACCACCGCCTCGTGGTCTGGAGAAAGTTCCAATAAGGTGCGGGGTACTCCGATTTCGTTGTTTTCACTGCCGGCTGTTGTTAAAACCTGATACTGCGATCCCAGGACTGCGGCGATCAACTCCTTAGTCGTCGTCTTGCCCGAACTACCAACTACGGCGACAACCGGCAAATCAAAACGCCGGCGATATGCCCTAGCGATGGATCCTAAAGCCCTTAGCGTCGAATCAACAACCAGTAATGGACCCGCTGACGACCGCTCGACCCCTTCCCATCCGCGCTCGACCAAGGCCGCACAAGCCCCTTGTGCAAATGCGACCTCGACGAAATCGTGACCATCGAATCGCTCGCCATTCAGCGCAACGAAGAGATCGCCGTCACCGATCATTCTGCTATCGGTCGTCAATCCTGAACTGCTATCTTGACTTAAGATACCAACAAGATCGGCATCCGTCCACTGGAGAATTTCGCTTAATTTCACCCCTTGCAAGAATCGTCGCCTCCTGGGGGGTGCAAAACCCGCAATGCCCGTCGAGCTACCTCCCTGTCGTCGAAAGAGATGACGCAATTTGCTAGCTCTTGCTCCGACTCGTGGCCCTTCCCAGCAATGAGTACAATATCTCCGCTGCGCGCCTCAGAAAAAGCAGTGATAATCGCCGTTTCGCGGTCAATTTCACACAGCGAAACACTGTTCTGGGGTACACCCTCAGCAATATCGCAGAGAATATCCTGAGGGTTTTCACTGCGGGGATTATCCGAAGTCAAAACCGATATATCGGCCAATTCACCGGCAACTTTTCCCATCAAACTCCGCTTGCCCCGATCTCGATCTCCACCGCAGCCGAAAACGCATATCAGGCGTCCCTCGCCCAACTCGCGAGCAGTGCGCAAAATCCGCTCCAATGCGTCGGGGGTGTGGGCGTAGTCCACGATAACTGCGAAATCTTGACCCTCGATAATTCGTTCAAAGCGGCCAGGGACATTATCCAACGAAGCAATACCCTGCAATACGGCTTCGGCTTCTATGCCCAGCGCTAGGCCCGTGGCCAAAGCCGCTACAGCGTTATAGCAATTAAATCTACCGGTTAATCGAATCTCAAGATCAACAGGTCCTTCCGAGGTTTCCACATGCAAATACGTCCCAGAAGGACTGGGCTCGACTTCTTTCAACCGAATCTGAGCCGCTGGGCCAAAACCATAGGTCACGACGCGCCCCGGGGTTCTTTGTGCCAACTCAACCGCCATAGGATCGTCGGCATTAATAACTGCAATTCCCTCTTTATCAAGCCCTTCAAAGAGTCGCGCCTTAGCAGAGAAGTACTGATCCCAAGTGCCGTGAAAATCTAGATGGTCGCGCGTCAAATTAGTAAATACCGCTGCGCGAAAAGGAATGCCCTCAACGCGCTTTAATGCCAGTCCATGTGAAGACACTTCCAAAACCGCGGCCTGCGAACCAGAATCGACCATCAACCGCAACCAGCGATGGAGTTCGATGGCCTCCGGTGTGGTATTTTCGATCCTCTCCAGCTTACCGTCGACCCAAGCGCCTAGCGTTCCCAAATATCCACAGGACAACCCTGCTCTTTCGAGTACGCTCCTGAGCAAAAAGGCCGTAGTCGTTTTGCCGTTGGTTCCGGTTATCCCGACATTGGTCATCGCATGTCCGGGAAAGTTGTAAAAGCGCGCGGCCAGCTTGGCGAGAGCCGTTCTGCAGTCTCCGACTAGCACCCGCGTCACTCCATTGCATTCTACGGGGTCCTCCACCACTACCGCCCGTGCTCCACGAGCTAGAGCATCGCCGATAAATAAGTGCCGATCCCTTTCCTGCCCCCCGCGTATGGCGACGAAGAGATCCCCCTGCCCCACATAGCGAGAATCGCAATGGATTTCTTCCAGATCCACCTCCCGATCCCCATCTACATCGGCGCCGGGCAACTCCTCGAGCAGGCATTTCAACTTCATCTAAATATCCTGTGGACTCTGGTCAGAAGCGGTATTTACATGCTGTGCTCGACGCTCTTCCCACCCGCCGCCAATCGGCCGAGGCCCATCGCCAACTCGCCCCAAAGTGCAATCGATCCGCATAGGGCGCCCCAGTATTCCCGGCAGGGGAGATTGGCGGACTACGATTTCACCCACGCCGGAAAAGACGATCGGTATTGCCCGCATCTCAGCTTGAAAACGAGCGACCTCACGAGTCATCCCGCGTAGATCCGGCACCGAGGGCATCTCGACTTGTCCTGGCTTAGCAGCACGCCCGACCAATAAACCACCTGGCAAATGGAGAATTCGCTCCATAACCCGGCGAAATGCCGGAGCAGCAACATGTCCACCCCATCCATCGACACGAGGATTTTCGACCATCACGATGCATACGTACTGCGGATCCTCCGCCGGGAGGAAGCCGGCAAATGAAGCGATACTGGCATCTGGGTCATAGCCACTCCCATCCTCTGCGGCCCTCTGGGCAGTACCGGTCTTCCCCGCTACTTCTACTCCTTCAATCTGAGCTCTGCGTCCGGTGCCGTTTTCCACAACTCCCACCAATACTCGCCGCAAGATCGCCGCCGTCTCCCGCCGCAAGACCCGCCTAACCTTTTGCGGCTCACCCAAACTCTCGAAGTTTCCTTCGGCATCGGTCGTTCCCGCAACCAAGCGCGGTGCCATGAGCACCCCACCATTGGCAATCACCCCATAAGCCAGCGCCAACTGCAGGGCCGTCGCCCCGATTTCCTGACCGATTGCAATGGTCTCGAGCGAACGCTCTGACCACTTATCAACCTCAGCCAACAATCCAGAATTCTCGGCCGGCAAGTTAATTCCAGTCCGCGTGGCGAAGCCAAAACTGCGGATATATTCGTAAAATCGCGACCGGGGCAACCGTCGGGCAAATTTGATCAAGCCAATATTACTCGATTTTTCGATAACCTGGGAAAAGAGCAGGTCGCGGTAGGCTTGCGTATCGCGGATAATCTCTCCATTGGGAAGTTCCAACTCCCCATCCTCACAGTAGACGCGACTCTCCAGGCGTGCCAGCCCGTCTTCAAGGACAGCGGCGGCGGCAATAACTTTGAAGGTCGAACCCGGCTCATAGGCATCGGTTATGGCGCGGTTACGCCTGAGTTCAGGCGACGAATCAGCCGCTTGATTCGGATCGAAGAGGGGCAAATTAGCCATCGCCAAGACCTCGCCGCTCCGCGGATCGAGGATAACTCCCAAAGCACCTTCAGCCCGGGACTCATCAATAGCCTGCGCTAACTCTTCTTCGAGAACTCCCTGGTATACGGCATCGAGAGTCAGCACCAGACTGCGCCCGTGTTCTGGATCCTCGCGCTCTTGCTGCCGCCCGGGTACCTGACGCCCCCTGGCATCGACATAGCCCAGCAATAAGCCGTCTCTTTCGCGCAACATAGCATCGAAAGCCCTCTCAACCCCTTCGCGACCGCGGTTATCTATATTGGTGTGGCCCACGAGTTGACCCGCCAGCGACCCCAGAGGATATCGGCGGCGGGTTTCAGAGTGCTCAAACACCCCGGCATAATCGACCTGGCCAATCTGAGCTAGATCGCGATCGACCATCTGGCGAGCCAGGTAAACGAAAGGCTTGCCAGTACTCAATTGACGTTCGACATACCCGGCCCGCTCATCGCCCAGCGCCTTAAACTGGGCAACGACACGCCCAGGGTATTCGACCCGTTCGGGATAAGCGTAAAATGAGGTGGTCTGTATATCCACCGCCAAATCGTTGCCACGCCGGTCCATAACCCGGCCTCGACTGGCCTTTAACTCGATGCGACGCTGGTACTGCTCGCGAGTCCGAGAACTGTATTCGTCGTGTCGGAGAACCTGGATCTGAACCAGGCGCACGGACAATGAGAGCCAAGCCACGGCCCCCATGATCACGACCCAGCGCAACCGGCCCGCACTGCGAATATCCAGTGCTCGATCGACCATCACTCGCCCTTCCAATGCGCCAACAGATCTTCTTCATTGGCGCGCGGGTGAACCATGCCAAGTTGGCCGATCGCCACTTGCTCAATGGTACCGGGCCTCTTCTTAACTGCAATAGCCGCCATTAATTTAGTTCGATTTTTACCGAGTTCCGCCATTCTCACCTCGGCGGCATCGATCCCACCCACAACTCTGGCCATCTCTACTTTTTGCCAGACGTGAAAGAGCGTGGCCCCCACCAATATCCCAACGAGGAAAATACACTCTATGCAAGAAATCATGCCTCTGCGCCCTTTTTTGCTCTTCATTTCAATCTACCCCTATTTTTTCGTAGATGCGCAGAATAGCACTTCGCGCCCGACGGTTTACTCGTAGCTCTTCCTCGCTCGCCCGACGCAATTTAGGCCCTACTTTTTTAAACGACGGCTTACGACCACAGATGCAAACCGGCACGCGTGGCGGACAAATACAACCGCGTTCAAGCACCGCGAACCGTTGCTTGACCAGTCGATCTTCCAACGAATGGTAGGCGATTACCGCCAACCGACCTCCAGGTTTAAGGCTCGCTTCCCCGACATCCAGCCCCATCGCTAACTGGCCTAATTCGTCATTGACGGCAATCCGTAAAGCCTGGAACACACGCGCCAGGGTCTTGTTGAGAATCTGAGGGCCCGTAGCCGCTATCGCCTGTCGCAAAGCCCGAGTCGTCTCCAGGGGTCCGAGGCTAAGGCGACGGCGGATAGAACGGGCTATGCGCCGCGCCTGACGTTCTTCCCCGTATTGTACGATCAGTCCCGCCAACTCGGCTTCACTTCGCGTGGCAATTAATTCAGCGGCTGTCTGGCCGGCTCCCGGATCCATCCGCATATCCAGCGGCCCATCCTCCTGATAACTAAATCCCCGGTCCGCTTCATCAATCTGATGCGATGAAACCCCCAGGTCGAAAAGCACACCGCTCAACGATCCGATTTCTTCTCGAGCCAGGACAACACCCAACTCTGCAAAGTTGCCCTGCCAAACTACCGCTCGTTCGTCCGCTGCCAATCTCGCACGCGTGGCCTCCACGGCTTCCCCATCCCGATCGACCGCGATCAGGCGGCCCTTGGCTCCGAGTTGCTTGAGCAGAGCCAGACTGTGCCCCCCCCCACCCGCAGTCGCGTCCATATACGTGCCATTCGGATCGGCAACCAACCCCTCGACCACCTCTTGGACCATAACCGGAAGATGATACGTCATCTCGCCCTCGCAATCCTATAGGGCCAGACTCTCGGCGACTTCTTCCATGGCTGGATCGGCTTCGTTGAGGAAATGCTGCCAGTCAGTGGGATTCCAGAATTCCAACTTATCCAAAGCGCCGATAACCACCATCTGATCGCTAATGTTGGCCTTGTCCAGGAGCTTGCGCGGAATACTCGCTCTTCCCTGCCGATCCATCTTCACCTCAGCCGCCTGCGAAAGCATCGCACGGATAAAGCCGCGGATCTTGCGTTCGGTCTGGGGTAGTCCCAACAACTTGCCAGCCGTCACCTCCCAGATATGTTGAGGATAAGCTGTCAAACAACGATCGAAACCGCGCACGACCACCAGCGTCTCATTGGCCTCAGGCGGCAGCTTCTTGCGGAATTCTGCGGGCACAAAGATCCGTCCCTTGTCATCAACCGGGACATCGTGTTCACCCAGAAACTGCGCCATCGGGATCCTCTCTGATTCGCAAATCTCAATCAACCCAATTACACCACAACACACCACAACACACCACTAATAGAATTATACCCCAATAACCAGGGTGATGTCAAGCATATTTTTTTTCAGCTAGATACGTTATTATAGCACCCCTTAAAAGCAGAGCCATCCAAACTCAACACTATTCAGTGTCATTATCACACAGATCAGTGTCATTATTGGGCAAAAAAAATCGGAGCCGGGTTCTTATCGAACCTTTAATTCCACTCCAATTCCCGCAAAAAAGTCATTTTATTGGTAAAGAGAGTTGGGCCACTAAGAGAGCTCAACTCTTTACCAATTGCTAAATTCGCAATCTCAAGTGGGGATCTTCTGCAGCACCCGGCGATGTATCGGCTTGCCCTGGGCCAAATATTTTTGCTCGTAATTCGTCCTAGCCCCCACCCATTCTCTATCGACTTCTTTGAGATATTGACTCGTCTCCAGCGATTCAAGCATAACGTCGAAATACTCGACAAAATCCGTAGCCAGCCAAAGATGGCCTTCCCAATCAAGCGTACGCTCGACTTCGCGGACAAAATGCTCATCGAAAAGCCGCCGCTTGTGGTGTCGTTTTTTAGGCCAGGGATCAGGAAAGTAAATATGGTAGGCTTGGACCGATTCGGCAGCGACGAAGAACTCGACGAACTCCCGCGCATCCGTTCGCACGAAACGCATATTGTCCAAATTGCGACGCTCCGCGCGATAGCGGGCAATCCGCAGATATTTGGCCGCCCATTCAATGCCAACAAAATTCACCTCAGCCATCCGCTCAGCCGCATCGATGAGAAAGCGCCCTTTGCCGATACCGAGTTCGATCTCCACCGGCCGATCATTGCCGAATACATTCCACCAATCCAGCATCGGATCTCCGTCACTGCTGTCGGGAAGCGCCAAGAATCCGTCCCCAGTCTCCTCCATCTTTCCTCCACAAATAACAGGGCAAAAAAACGGGCACCTCCAAGGAGGAGCCCGCTAGGATATAACTGTGCCGTCCCTACCGCTCAACCCGCCGCTTCGCTATGCGAGGGCAATCCACAAAACTGCTCGTAATCGATCAACTCCGTTACCGTCGGCTCATCGCCGCATACCGGACATTTATCATCGCGTCTGAGCTTGAGTTCGCGGAATTTCATCTCCATCGCGTCGTAGAGTAATACCCGCCCCACCAACGACCGGCCTTCCCCTAGGATCAACTTGACAACTTCGGTGGCCTGCATCAATCCGATAATACCCGGCAAGACCCCCAAAACCCCCCCCTCGGCGCAGCTGGGTACCTCACCAGGCGGCGGCGGCTCTGGATAGAGACAACGGTAGCAGGGTCCCTCACCAGGCACATAGACTGTAGCCTGACCTTCAAAGCGAAAAATACTACCGTCGACTACAGGCTTGCCCTTCATCACCGCAGCATCGTTGACCAGATAGCGCGTCGGAAAGTTATCGCAGCCATTGACGATGATATCATAGCCATCCATGACCTCGAAAACATTGTGGGAGCTGAGAAATTCGTAATGGGTGTGGACCTCAATGCCGGGATTCAGATCCAATAACCGATCGCGGGCGGCTTCGACTTTAGGCCGGCCGATATCCGATTCGCCAAAGAGCACCTGGCGCTGCAGATTGCTCTTATCTACAACATCGGCATCGACCAGTCCGATTTTGCCCACACCAGCAGCCGCCAGATAGAGAGCCGTTGGACACCCCAAGCCCCCTGCACCTACGAGCAATGCCCTTCCCTTGAGCAATTGCTGCTGCCCCTGCTCCCCAACTTCAGGCAGAATGATATGGCGAGCGTAGCGCTGCATATCCTCTTCCGAAAGCAAACCGCCCTGCTCGATTTGGAAACCGGCATCCTTCCAACCCTTGAAGCCGCCAATCATTGATTTGACGTTGGTGTACCCCATGAAAGCCAGATCCCGAGCGGCCAAGGCCGAACGGTTGCCCCCAGCACAGTAAAGCACGATCTCGGCATCGCGATCCATCGTCACATCATCCTCAACATTGAGTTCTAAAAAACCTCGCGGAATCAACTCGGCCCCCGGGATATAACCGTCCATCACCTCATCCCGTTCGCGCACGTCTACGATGTGGACCGACTTCCCAGCACCGAGATCCTCCTGGACCTGGGCAGCACTCACCTCTTCGATTTCCGCCTTGATCTTATCTAGCAACTGATTCGATGTAACACTCATAATCTCTCCTCATTGGCTAATGCGCAACCAATTCTTGAACCTCTGCTGCCGCCGGGACCAGCGAACGCAAACGCTCAACTTCGGCGGCGACGCGATCGATTGCGAAATCTATTTCTTCTGTAGTATTGAAACGGCCCAAGCCAAAACGCAGAGAAGCCCACGCCAGAGCATCGCTAAGACCAATGGCCCTGAGCACGTGTGAGGGCGCTTCTGCCTGCGAGGAACACGCTGCCCCGGAGGAAAGCGCTATATCTTTCAGCCCCAGAAGCAAATCGGCACCGTCGACGCCAGGAAAACTCACGTTGAGGTTGCCCGGCAGCCTCGATTCCAATTCACCATTGACCACGATACTTCCAAGGCGGGTTTTCAAACCCCGATAGAGTCGCTCCCGCATCTCGAGCAGCCTCGCGGCTTCGGTCGCCATCTCCTCCCGTCCCAACTGGCAAGCCCGTCCTAAACCGACAATACCCGGCACATTGAGCGTTCCGGCGCGCAATCCGCGTTCCTGACCCCCACCCTCAATTTGAGCCCGTAAACGCACGCGCGGATTGCGTGAACGGATATATAGAAAGCCAACACCTTTAGGGGCATAGAGTTTGTGCCCAGAGACTGAGAGCAGATCGATCCCAAGGGCCTCGACATCAAGCATCACTTTACCAACAGCCTGAGCTGCATCGCAGTGCCACAAAATTCCGCGTCTCTTTAGTAGGCGCCCAATCTCAGCAAGCGGCGAAATAACTCCGATCTCGTTATTGGCCGCCATAAGCGAAACAAGGACGGTCCTGTCGGTGATCGCTGCCGCCAGTTGGTCGATATCGATCAACCCGGTTTTACCCACTGGCAGATAGCTAAGCTCTACCCCGCGTTCCTCCAGAGTTCTACAAGTGTCCAGGACCGCTTTGTGTTCGATTTCACTGGTGATAATATGCGCCCCCGGTCCAAACTCTTCGACTACCCCCTTTAGGGCTAGGTTATTGGCTTCGGTAGCTCCTGCGGTAAAAATAATCTCGCGTGGACGCGCACCGATCAACTGAGCGGCCTCCTCCCGAGCCCGTTCCACTGCATCTATTGCTGCCAAACCAAACGCATGGGTCTTACTGGAGGCATTACCGAAATGGGGACCAAAATAGGGCAAGACAGCTTCTAGAACACGCGGGTCTACCGGCGTGGTCGCCATATGGTCCATGTAGATTGGTATTTGCACGATAATCCTGGGCTCAGGCGCTGAACGACTCCCCACATCCACAGGTAGTACGAGCATTGGGATTTTCGATTTTAAAACCCGTCCCCATCAACCCATCGTGAAAATCGAGCGTAACACCATTGAGATAGAGGCTGCTCTTCATATCGATGAAGATTTTGACACCGTTGATCTCGAAAACCTGATCCATCTCGCCTTGTTGCTCTTCGAAATCCAGTTGATACTGAAAACCAGAACACCCTCCACCCATCACCCCCATGCGCAAACCGTGCCCCTCAGTCCCCTGTTCACTGAGCAGGGTTCTGATCTTCTCGGCCGCAGTATCCGTTACGGTTACCATACTTCCTCCGCTTTGAGTTTAGGTCTAAATAAAGTCAACCCAGGTCAAGATTGGTAAATCACACATTCTATAAGGTCGGGAACATCTTCATGCTCCCGATAGACTTCACAATGGTGACAATCGCGCTCAAAGACTTTAACCTCGCAACAAAGACAGCCATTGAGAACTTCAATGGCCTTTTGATTGCGTTCTTTCATGAGTGTGTACTCGCGAATTCTCTCGTCGATCTGGCGCTCTTGCTCACCCAAGTGATCGACGAGTGCACGCGCCAAACTGCCACCTAACTCATTGCAATTCTTCAAGTTAAAAAAATCACGGATATGCTCCAAACCAAAACCCAAATTCTTCAGGCTCTGAACGATTTGCAGACTCCGTAATTGCGCTTGTGAATAGAGACGAAACCCACCTGCGGTACGCTCCTCGGGCTCGACGATCCCCAATTCTTCGTAGTAGCGAATCGCACGAGGAGTCACTCCAGCCCTATCGGCCAGATCCCCTATCTGCATCAAATCATGCGTTGGATTATCCATTTATGAAGCTAACTCTATATGGCCTGAAGACGAATGACAATGAATCGCCAAATCGGCTATCTATATACATTATCTTCAGTTAGAGCAAAAGTCAAGTCCTGAAACCCACCCGCGGACGTTCAAACCAATGCCACGAGGCAACTTTTGTCCACGCTCTAACGTCTATAATTATACCGGGACATTGCTTAGAGATGATCCTGTTATATTCTAGATATCGAAAGGCCACATTATATTTAGCGGGAAGGAGACCCGTCCCATGGCCGTTGTTTTTATTTTCTGTATAGCCCTGCTTTCAACCCCGCTTGCGGCTACAACCGTTCAGCGTTTCAGCCTGATAGACCTGACCGCCAATGCCGAACGAATCGTCGTAGGGACCTGCAACGATTCAGAGCCTCGATTAATACACGGACAGATTTATACCCGCTATCTTTTCAAAATCGATACATCGATCAAGGGCCCCGCTGCTGACCAGCTGGAGTTGCACTTGCCCGGAGGGCACTTGCAAGGCGTTTTCACCCGGATTGCCGGCATGCCTATTTTCGTACCCGGGGATGAAGTGGTCCTGTTCCTCAGTGCAGAAAATGGCTTAGGACATGCTTGGCCCGTAGGACTGGCCCAGGGACGGTTTTCCATCCTGCGCCACGAACCCGACCGCCCCCTGGTTTCGCAGACAATCGACGACATCTCTCTTTATACCAATCCAAATTCAGCCAAAAGAGTGCCCTTAGACCTGCCGGCCCAGGGGATGCCCCTCGACCGGTTCCTAGCCAAAGTCCGCGCCATAACCCAGGACGGGAACAGGGGGCCACAAGATGCGCATTAGCGAACTGCTCCTCTGCTCTCTCCTCGTCGCCACTCCCGGTTACGGCTTTGTCATTCAAACCTTCGAATCCCCATCCAGGCGTCCAGTCCAGCAGGCTTGGAGCCATGCCGACCGTATCTCCTATGTATTACATGCTACAGGTTCCGATGATCTTTCGCCGGCCCAAACCCATAAGCTGATCCGGCAGAGTTTTCAGGTTTGGGAAGATGTTGCGAGTTCGCAAGTGCGATTTATTGACCAGGGGGAAACCAAGACCCGCGTCCCCTCCCAACGCGACCAACGCAACCTGATCTATTTCGACGAAACGGGCTCCTACCTCAATGCTCCACAAGGAACGGGCGTCATCGCTGTTACTCGTATCAACTCCCATTCCTTCACCGGCGAAATCATAGATGCCGATATCATTTTCAACGGTCGCGACTTCCGCTTCGCCTCCGGAGCAGACAACGCGCAGAGTAGTGGCAACCAGGTCGATCTGAAAGACGTGGCCATTCACGAAATCGGCCACCTGCTCGGACTCGAACACACGCCCTTAGACGGCTCTGCCCAAACCCGTCCGACAATGAATCCTTTCAACCGCGGCGACGGCCCCGGCGAAGGTCAGAGCCTCGAAGCTGATGATATTGCCGGCATTAGTTTTCTCTATCCAGCCCCCGGCTATCTGGCCAACGTCGGTAGCATCTCGGGACTGGTTCGCGACCTTGATGAAAAGCCGCTGTTTGGCGCTCATATCAAGGCCGAGAATCTCGATACAGGAGAACGATTCAGCACAATCTCAGGCGCTGAGCCAGACACAAGGAACAAAGGTTATTACCAGTTACACGGCTTGACACCGGGCCGTTACCGCCTGAGTCTCTCACCAATTGAAGGCGCAATCAACGAAGAGAATTTCGGTGGAATTTTCACCGATTTCGCCACCGGTTTTCCCGTAGAGTTCTACGACAACGCCCGCACCCCCTCCTATGCCCAACTCCTCACGGTGGCTCCAAACCAAAACATTGGTGATATCGATTTCGTAACCGATTTTGTCCTACCCGGATTCCCCATTGTACTCCCCGTGCAATTAGCCACCAACACCCCCGATACAGAAGGCCCATACTCCGTACGCATCGAAGCCCGCAATGCCACAAGTCTGTGGCTCCATTATCAGATCGAAACCGAGCCATCGACACACCGGCTGCCAATGTGGGAGCAAGATGGTTTCTTCATTGCCGAAATTCCGGGCCAGCCCATTACAACACAAGTCTCTTACCAGATTGAAGCCCGCAGTGACGACGGCAAGGTCTCTTACTTCCCCAACGTCGATGCCTGGATCGACTTTGAGATCGTCGAACTAAGTGGATCCCCTCTGGCCTTCACCGCCCTACGCGGCGACGACGCCATTGGTGTTGTCGACACCGGCACTCGCCTCGAGCTAGCGCGGATCCCTGTTGGCGATGAGCCGATTCAGGTGCTCTTGAATGAAGGAAAGCTCTTCGTATCCAACCTCTCTTCAAACGAGATCAGCATTATCGAAACGGCCACGTTCCAGGTCCTGACCCATATAGAGACCGCAGACCAGCCTCTCGACATGACCCTTGCCCCCGGAGGCCAAACGCTCTACGCAAGCAATTCGGGAGCTGGCACACTGACCATCGTCGATATAGAATCGGAAAGAGCGCGAACCATCCGGCTCGAAGGAATCGGCTCAGGTCCCTATGGTATCGCCGCCACCTCGGCTAAGATTTTCACTACCGATATCGCCAACAACCAGGTACTCGTCGTCTCTCCCCAAGGTCGGATAACCCGTCGTATCGCCGTGCCCGCCCAACCGCGTTCCCTGGCACTATCACCCGATGAAAAAACACTCTACGTCACCAGTATGGGCGCTGGAGTCTTGACCGCCATCGATACTGAGAGCGAAACAGTCTCGCGCTCATCCGAGTTGGCGGTCGGGGGAACCTTCGCCGTGGCACCCAGCCCCGACGGGCAAAAAATCTATCTTACTGCACACGACGAAGGAGTCCTAGTGATTGTCGATACTGTCGATGGAATGCTGCTCAAGAAACTGGAAATCGGACGCAACCCGCGAGCCATTTCCTTTTCTCCGAACGGCAAATTGGCCTATATCACCAATTCTTTTTCCAATGAAATCCACATCGTCGATACGGAACGCGATGCAGTCGTTGGCCGCTACTCGGCCAGCCAAAATCCTCGTGGTATCGCCCTCGCAATGCCAAATCAGCCCTCTGTAGCAACGAACGTGAGTGCAAATTCGCCCCGACCGACCGCCTTCGCGCTCTTACCCAACTTTCCCAACCCCTTCAACACCTCGACGAATATTATCTATACGCTGGCGTCGGATTCCACGGTAGAGTTACGCGTCTACAACCTGCTCGGACAGGTCGTGCGCACCCTTTTGCATCAGAATCGAGAAGCGGGGATCTATCAATTAGCCTGGGACGGCAAGGACGATCGGGGACGAGATCTAGCCAGCGGAGCATACTTGTTGTTCATGCGCGCCGACGACGTCCGCCAAGCCGTTAAAATGCTATTACTGCGCTGAATCAGAATCGACAAAGCCATCGACGCTGAAATAGCGAAAACCCGTATCGCACAATATGGTGACCAAGCGGCTATCCGGACCCAACCGGCTGGCAACCTCTAAACTAGCCGCGACATTGGCCCCCGAAGAAGGTCCGAGCAGGAGCCCTTCCTCCCGGGCTAAACGACGGGCGCAGTGGAACGCTTCGCCGTCTTCTATGGTTATGATCTCGTCGATCAGGTCTCGATCCAGGACCTCTGGGATAAATCCCGCACCAATTCCTTGAATACCATGCAACTTGGCTTTACCGCCCGAAAGTACCGGCGAGGATTTAGGCTCGACTGCAACCACGTGCAGGGCCGGCAACTCCCTTTTGAGCACACTGCCAACACCGGTTATCGTACCGCCGGTACCTACCCCAGCGACAAAAACATCCAGCTTACCCTCCACCGTCTCAAGGATCTCGAGGGCCGTGGTTCGGCGATGAGCTTCAGGATTGGCCATATTGCTGAATTGCTGGGGGATAAAAACCCCTTCTGGATCGGCAAGCTTGAGTTCCTCTGCCCTTTGAATAGCCCCGGCCATATCCTCTTCGCTCGAAGTCAGTACGATCTGGGCGCCGTAACTGGCCATTACCTGACGCCGCTCCAGGCTCATACTCTCAGGCATGGTCAACACCAATCGATAACCCAGTGCCGCTGCAGCCAGAGCCAGAGCGATTCCGGTATTACCACTTGTCGGCTCGACAATCGTCATCCCTTTTTTGAGCTGGCCATCCGCTTCAGCAGCGCGAATCATACTCGCCCCGATCCGGTCTTTTACACTACCGGTCGGATTCCGCGCCTCGAGTTTGCCGTAGATCTGGCTGCCATTATTCGCAACAACACGATTGAGACGCACCAACGGGGTATCGCCTACCACCTGCAGAATATCGTCGACCGTCTTGAGCTTGCTCACTCGTCTTCGCCTTGCTCCTCTTCTTCTTCTTCTTCGGGCACCACCACCTCTTTGCCCGCTATCCCACCCGTACCCGGAAGGGGTCGACTAAATCCCTGGGTAGTGCTCGACGACGCCGGGTCACCCGTATCCACCCGTAATCCCCCACCAGTCGTATAGAGGTCACGATAGCTCGATGGGATAAGTAACACGTTGAGCAACGGCTCAATCTTAGTAATTACATCGTTGACATCTCCGATAAAACTGCGTGGCACATAGACGATGTCGTTGTTTTTCAAATTCACGTTCTGCGAAAGGTCTCCATGCGTAGTAATCCGCTTGAAATCGACCGTGAACATCTCCGGCCCCACATTGCCGGCCCGAATAATGCGAATATCGTCGCGCAGGGCAACGGAATTCAATCCACCGGCCCTGCTCACCGCTTCGAGCAGACTCGCGTCACCGGCAAGCAAGTAGACATCCGGCTGGCTAACTTCCCCCAGTACCACAACTTTCTTAGTAAGTCGGCTAGCGCCGGGAACAATAACGATATCCTCACCCTGTAGAACCGGGTTATGACTAATATCGCCAAAGCGAAGCACCCGTTGCAGGTTGAATGTATAAGCCTGCCCCCCGCGAATCAGCTGTACCTGATCCAACTGCGCATCGGAAGTCGTACCTCCAGCTTCGAGGATCAGATCGAGCAAATAGGTCCTGTTCTTCAGCGCATAGCGTCCCTGTCCAGTTTTGTAACCTATGAGTGAGTTGTATTCTATCGCACCCAGAAGCGAGACCATCTTGCTATTGTATTCAGTAACCTGAACGTCGATTTTCGGTTCGCGCAGATAGCGGCTCACCGCTATCGTTAGCACAGAATCCAGCTGTCCGACCGTCATTCCCGCAACCTGCAAGTTCTCAACCAATAAGAAAGAGATATTACCATCCGGTCTGATCCTTACGGCCTCTCGCACGAGTTCCACATCGCGTAAAATGAGTTCGATCTCGTCACCCGGGCCAACGGCGTACTCTGGATAAAGGCCTCGCATGACAAAACCTCGCCGCAGCGGATCCTCCGGCATAATCGGTGCCTTTTCAACTACCGCTTCGCTAGGAGGTGGAACTAAGCCGACCATAGATGGAGTTCCACCACATCCCGCCAACCACAACACGAGCGCTAACGCAATTAAAGAGCGTCCATTCTTTGCAAACACTGTATTCACGTTTTTCTCACTAAGCCGACCAATTGTCTGCCACCTCTAAAGAGCAATTGCCCCAGGCGCAACCCATAGGCCAGCGGAAAAAGGAAACGGGGGAGAAAAGGGAATACCTGCAGCAGAACCGATGGTTGGGGGAAATAAGTCTGCAGCAGAAACTGCAATCGTCGGATTCCTCCGGCGACATTGAGCGACCAGAGTAGATCGCCGAGTTCGCCACTACGTCGATCTGCAAAAGCCCGCTGCAAAAGCCACAGCTCGAGACCGGATAAACGACAGTCCTCCAACCAGGACAAAAGGTGAACGGGCAACAACTCGCGTTGCTGCAAAAACTTCAAGCCATAGGCCAGGGGACGCTCCAATCCGCCAGACCGCGCTCTGGCAAAAAGGAAGGGCCAGTCCAAATCCTGATCGATGAGCAGACGCAAGTCGGCAAACCAGGCGAGCCGACGATAACTGTGTCTGAGCGCGTGCACTGCTGTATAGAGCACCATATCTTCCAGACATGGCATCCAAAGCTGGACCCCTTCCACCATACGCGCTTGGCGCCGGGACCAGATCTGATCCAGATCCAATTGTCCGGCATAGCGCCGGGCGTCAATCCGCCCGCAATGAAAGAGATCCTCGTGTACATCGAGCACCAGCGAGTTCCGCACGAAAATATCGGCGTAGCGATCCGGCGAACTAAATCCCATATTTGCAAGCAACGCCGCTGTCGCGGGAACCTGTTCGGGACGCACCAAAAGATCGATATCATCCATCGGTCGGCACCCAGGATCCGGATAGAACTCCAGGAGAGGAGCACCAGGCAACACGACAATATCAATACCCTGCCGAGCCAATTCCGCTAAAATACCCCCCAGTGACTGTAGCGCAGAAAAGTTATTCATCGCCCGCGATCTATACCCCACCTGCCAGGCGTAACGCACTTCGTCGGGGATTGCGACGGCCTGACGCACAGAGTGCAGGTAGAGCAGTCCTTCCACCCCTTCCGCGACCGCGCATTGACTCAGCACCAGCCACTCTTCATCCGTCAAACGCTGCCAACCAGCAAGGTCACCAGCCAGCACCGCTCTTTCGAACCTGGCTTCGGTCATGATTCCAACAAATTGCTCTCGCGGAACTCTGCCAGGATATCTGCCACATCGCCCATAATTTGTGCCTCTTCCATCTCGTAGATCCTACAAAAACTTTCGACGATCTGCGCGGTAGTCCGACCGTCCTGGCAGGCCTCCCAGACCAAAGCAGCAGTCTCATTAAAGTGGTACACCTGCTGCTGTCCTTCATCGAAGAGCATGCCACCATCCACCAATTTCCGATAGGCTAAATCCGGACGGGATTGCCAGACTCTATCTCCAATAGCCATCATCTCCCACGCAGAGATCGGACCATATTCAGGTCGTTCGCGTGATGCTCCGCTTCGTCGATCTTTTCCTCTAATTCCCGACAGTTTTCCCCAAGGACACCAACTTCGTCATTGGCATTTTTCAGCTGCACCGAGAGATCCGTAACCATATTGCGATAAATCCGCTGGGCGACCGACGAATTGTGCTCTAAGAAGTACAGAAAATTCTGAGTGGGAACCTCCAAGAAAAGGCACGGAGTGGCACAAACAACCTCTTCCCGATGGGGCCGACCCGATAGCAGCGCCTCCCCACCCAAAGCCTGGACCGCCTCAAGGCGGTCCAGCGACTCGCCCCCGACATAAAGTTCCACTGTACCGCGGAGCAAAACATAGAGCCCATTGGGCATATCGTCCTCAAACCACAGAAAATCGCCGTTAGCAACCTGTCTGGCCTGTCCCAACTTGAACAACACCTGTATGTATCGAGCCTCTACCCTATAGAAGAGTGGCACTTTCTGAAGAGACTGAACTAACTGCTGCTTCTGGTTCGTTTCACGAAGCGAACTCATACCATCTTCTCCACATTGAGCTCTCCAACTAAGTCTTCAGCGGAGAGTAACGGTTGGGAACAAGTCGAATCTCTGCATAGATAAGCCCGGCCATTGAGCGCTAATTTATCGTTGAGCAAGGGCAAATCGAACGCGTCCCCGTACTCACCTCTAAGTGCGGCAATTACCACCTTATTGGGGACAAAACATCTATGTAGCCCTTCCGCAAAAGCGCGACACTCTGCCCGGTCACCAACCAGAGCGACCTCGCTGGGTTTCGCCAAGTAGAAGTCCAGAGCACAAAGCATCTGCGCACCACCAGCAGGAGATCGCAGCAATAATTGCTCGAAGAGAGCGAGAGTTTGTTCGCCGCGCCGCCACAACTCCTGGTCACCCTTCATCGCCCCTAGGCGCATAAGCACCAGGGCACCAATCGAATTGCCGGATGGAGTGGCATTATCAAACGGATTCTTGGTCCGCACGATCAAATCCCCCGCCCCCGATTCGGTATAGAAAAAACCCCCCTCTTCTCCATCCCAGAATCGCTCGATCATTTCTTTCATCCAATGCTCAGCCCCCACGAAGAAACGACTCTCGAAACTCGCTTCGTAGAGGTCTAAGAGGCCATGGACCAGACAGGCATAATCGTCCTGATAGGCCGACACCTCCGCGCAACCTCCTTTATACGTATGAAGGAGATCTCCACCATTAACCATCTGCTCGAGAACGAAATCCGCAGCAGCTACGGCCGCTTGCAGATAGCGTTCCTCGCCTAAGACTTGATACCCGCGGGCCATCGCACTGATCATCAGCCCATTCCAGGCCGTAAGGATCTTGTCGTCGCGGTCGGGCGCAATCCGCCGCTGACGAGCCGAAAAGAGCACCTTGCGTCCGCGATCTATAACGCGGACCAGCTCCTCTGCAGGGATTTTGGAAAATCGCGCGACCTCTTCAAGCTCGTCTTCGACGTGCAGAATACTCTGCCCATGCTCGAAATTTCCCTCGGGCGAAACTCCGTAATAACGCATGAAGTGCAAGGCATCCTCCTCGCCCAGCAACTCTTCGATCTGCGAGGGGAACCAGGTGAAAAACTTTCCCTCTTCCCCTTCGCTATCGGCGTCCTGAGTAGCGTAAAACCCACCTTCAGGCTGCGTCATTTCCCGCAGGACATAGTCGAGAGTCTGCTCAACGACCTCGCGATAAAATCCGTCTTGAGTCACCTGAAAGGCCTCGAGATAAGTCCAGACCAGAAGCGCGTTGTCGTAGAGCATCTTCTCGAAATGAGGCACCAACCAGTACTCATCGACCGAGTAGCGATGAAAGCCACCTCCGAGTTGGTCATAAATCCCTCCTCGGGCCATGCTCTTGAGGGTATGCTCAACTATTTCCAGTGCACGCGGATCCCCCCGTCTCTCATAGCGCCGCAGGAGCAGCGATAAACTCATACTAGAAGGAAACTTCGGAGCTCTTCCAAACCCCCCGTAATCACTATCGTAACTCTCCTGAAGTTGCTCACAGGCCCGATCCAAGATCTCTTCACCCGGCACCTCACCCGGGGTTAAAAATTTGGCATTCTGCTCGAGAGCACGCATCAGTTCGGCAGCCTTGCTCTCAACCCCGTCGCGGTCTTGCCGATAGAATTCGGCTATCGCCTGGAGCAATTTGGGAAAACCGGGCCGACCATGGCGATCTTCCGGGGGAAAATAGGTCCCGCCAAAAAAAGGCCGCAGGTCCGGTGTCAAGAACACCGTCATCGGCCAGCCTCCCTGGCCACTCATCGCCTGTACCGCACTCATATAGATCTCATCTATATCAGGCCGCTCTTCGCGGTCGACCTTGATATTGACGAAATGCTCATTCATTATCGAGGCAATCTGTTCGTCTTCGAAAGATTCGCGCTCCATAACATGGCACCAATGACAGGCCGAATACCCCACAGAGAGCAGAATTGGCCGATCCTCGATTTTCGCCCTGGCCAACGCCTCCTCCCTCCAGGGATACCAATCGACGGGATTGCACGCATGCTGGCGCAGATAAGGGCTAGTTTCGTCACTAAGGCGATTGGCGTACGGGATTTTTGCCATTATCTGTGCAAGGTTCTCGTTATAAAGTTCTCGTTATATTGAATTTAACTAGGTCGTGTCCTGGAGACAAGCGGCTGTTTATCTCCGCTTAGATACTGCTCGAGGTCACCGATGATCGCGCGAAAACGACGCTCTCCTTCCAAGCGAATCTCCGCACTCTCGCTGCGGCGCCGGTGCAAGGGCCACACCTCGCGGCAATATCTAGCTTCCAAGTCCTCCTGCAAAGACTGACCTAAGAGCGCAATCTGCAACGAACGAATTTCGGCAAAACTTATATTCGGCGTACCCACCCCGTTGGCGCGAGCGGCAATCTGCTCTCGACCCGGCCGAGTCTTGAAAAAAAACCAGGCATAAAACGGATTGATCCCCTCCAGCCGAATCAAATCGACAAAACAACCTATATTGGCGACACCACAGCCGAGATACACCGCCAAGCGATTTTTGCCCAATGCCCCGGTCCCCGACCTCGGCAATAACAAATCCCCATGATATACCCGACTCCGCGGCGGATCGTGCACTCCCTCGGGCTCGACACAAAGCAGATTCCCCTCGTCAAGTCCGGTTTCGACGATATTCCCCTGCTGAATGACTGGCACCCCGGCATCTACATGTCCAGGTCGGCTACCGGTGACAATTGGTCCGTAGGTCAGATGGCGGATGTACTCTCCAAAAGGCACCATCCGCAAACCTTTCGCCAGATTCTGCAACGCCCTGTTTCCCTGCCAGAATTGTGGATCCCACCGATTGGATCTGAGTTGACCAGGAGCCAAACACATCGATTCCGCCGCCCCAGCGAACTTTGGCTTTGACGATCTGAGCAAGCGCAGCGCGGAATGCAGATAGCGATCCAAGTCCCGATTCTCCCTGCTTGGCGCAACGAGTCGAGCCTGCGATCTCGATCTCTTCCCCTTCCGACGCAAAACCACCAGAGCGGTTCGTGCATTAAGCCCTTTTTTGCGGAAAACCTCATCCGGCAAAGCGACTACCGCCCGCACCTCTGCGCACTCGAGCAGCCAATCACGCGCTCCCTGTAGACGAGCATTGGCCAAAAAACCCTCGGGCAGGATCAAAGCGATCCATCCCGATGGTCGGACCAATTGCAAAATTCGTTCGACAAATAGCCATTCTAGCGGAAACGAGTTCAGGCGTTTTAAAGAATGATTTTCAAGCAATTCAAACTGTCGAACCAGCTGCTGCGTTCCTCGACTGCCCAAGAGGGGTAGGATCGCGCCCAATTTGCCAAATGGAGGGTTGGCCAAGGCGCAATCGAAGCTCCCACTATCCACACCGGGAAAATTACCGAGCAATCCATCCCCAGTATGAAATTGACCGGCACTACGTCTACCCTGCTCAGCCAGTCTCGAGTCGATCTCAATACCCGTAACCCGGTACTCTTTATCTACTACGGATAAGAGCGCTCCTGCTCCCGCAGCCGGATCAATCACCCGCGAACCCACCCCGAGATCCCTGCCCGCCAGCCCGCGCACCACAGCCCAAACGAAACGGGCTACCGAAACTGGAGTAAAATGCTGCGCCAAACTTTTTGCGCTAACCACACAACTCACCGGTGTATCCTTTCGAGGACACTACATGTTAAAACAAACAATGAATTAAATAAAATAACTCATTGTTATGCAATTAGTTGAATTTAAATGAAAAGCTTGGCACACTTGCTGCTATCCCTATTCGCAATACCGCCGGCCTTCCGGCGAGCCACCACTCTCTTCCACCAGGAGGTAATCCCATGTCGGCCTTACAGATGCCCAATATCAATCAAGTTGCTCTCAGCGGTCGCTTAGTCCAGGATCCTGAGTTCCGCGTCGTGGACAATGGCAGAGCCCGTCTGAGGGGACGGGTCGCCGTCAATCGCTCCTATCGGGACCGCAACGAAGAGTGGCAGGAAGAGACCTCATTCTTCGATATTGTGCTCTGGCAAAGGGCGGCTGAGAGCTTCTCAGAGCGTCTATCCAAGGGCACGCCGGTCTTTGCCACGGGCAGATTGCAAAGCCACTCCTGGCGCGACGATAAGGACCAACCCCACACCCGAATCGAAGTACAGGTGCGCAATCTGCAGATCTTAGAAAAGAATCAAATGCCCACCGAGGAAGAAGAGACCGAACGCGAAACGACCCTCCAAACGACCTGAGCAAAAAGCGCGGGCGGGCGGGTGCAGTCGGCAGATGAACGAGACGCGCCGCCCCGCCCACGCCTATCCAATGCGTTCGAAAAGGGTAGCGATACCCATCCCTCCCCCGATACACAACGCAGCAATACCCAGGCGGGCTTCGCCAACCATCATCTGATGCAGAAGAGTTGTGGCGATTCTGGCCCCGCTGGCCCCAACCGCATGACCGATGGCAATCGCCCCACCCCGAGTATTAACAGCATCCCAATCCCAATCGAGCTCCTTACCCACGGCCAGACTCTGGGCAGCGAAAGCTTCATTGAGCTCGATCAGATCGATATCTTCGAGGCGGGTGCCCGTTTTTGCGAGGAGCTTGCAGATCGCCGGGGCTGGGCCGATGCCCATAACCCGGGGATCAACACCCGCACTGGCCGTACCCCGCACATAGGCCAGCGGCGTCAAACCACGAGCCCTGGCCCCCTCCTCGGTCATCAAGAGTAACGCCGCTGCCCCGTCGTTGATCCCCGAGGCATTACCCGGGGTCACTGTCCCATCCTTTTTAAACGCCGGCTTGAGCCGACTCAGCTTCTCCGCCGTGGTTCCGGGACGGGGATGTTCATCTTTAGAAAAGATCTTCTCCTCGCCCTCTGCCTCGACCCTTAGAGGCACGATTTCATCCTTGAAGGCCCCACGATCCTCCGCACGCGCCCAAAGCTCTTGACTGCGCGCAGCAAAGCGGTCCTGGTCCTCGCGACTAATAGTATACTCTACGGCCAGATTCTCAGCGGTAATTCCCATATGGCAATCGTAAAAAGAGTCCCAGAGTCCATCGAGAATCATCAAATCCTCGATCTGGCCATGGCCCAAGCGCTGGCCCCATCGCGCTCCGCGCATCACATAAGGAGTCTGGCTCATGTTCTCCATCCCTCCAGCCAAAACAACTTCGGCCTCTCCCGCCCGCAGAGCTTGAGCGGCCAGACCGATGGTCTTCAAACCCGATCCACAGAGCTTGTTGACTGTCATCGAGGGCACCTCGTACGGCAACCCGGCGCAGACGGAGGCCTGACGTGCCGGGTTGGCGCCGGCACCACCCTGGTACACCATCCCCATCAGCACCTCGTCTACCTCGCCGGGCTCCACCCCACCCTCAGCCAGAACGGCTGATAGCACCTTGCCCCCCAACTCTGCCGCAGAGATCTCCTTTAGTGCACCGCCGAAACGACCTGTGGCTGTGCGCAGAGCACTGACAACTACCGGATCTGCCATAGTCCATCCTTCACCGATGAGTGATTACGTTGACGTATCGAGACAACCTGCCTATTTTTGTGCTACGATAGGAAATCAGATTATGGCCTGGGCACAGAGCAAAAAATTTCTCGAAAAAGTGCAGCTCTGCAGCATTATCCTCTATTTGGTCTGCTTGGGGGGCTATGCCATCCCCATAGATGCGCTGCACGAGTTCTACGATTCGTTCCGCGCCGGTATTTTCGGTTTTACCTTCTTTTCGCTCTTTATCGCCTCAACAATTTTACTCGACTTCGAAAAGGACGACACCTCCGAAGACACCGCGCAGAATTAGTGAGGGGCTGTAGCTCAGTTGGGAGAGCGCGGGCTTTGCAAGCCTGAGGTCGTCGGTT
>CAZFMY010000055.1:0-41641 GCA_964520345.1 uncultured Gemmatimonadaceae bacterium
ACGATCCGCCCCCCCGCGACCCCTAACGCGTGGTCAAAGCCGATCCGGTTTGCTTGCTGCATCAAAAACTCATCCTTGCCCCCCTCGGCCCTCGGCAGCGCCTTCATCCGCTGCGGATCTGCACCGGTGCGCCACGCTGCACAGGAAAGCAGGATCCCCCCGGCCGATCCGGTGGTCACCATCCCCGCTTCGGCCCCGGTGAGTCGAGCAATCTCCTCACCCGCCCAATCCATCAATTCCTCCATGACCACGAAGGCACTCGCCGCCTCATTCATCTTCGCCAAAACTTCGGGTGCAATCAACGAGCCGCCGAGATAAGTCATACTCCCCGAGGCATTGACCACCCTCGTCACTCCGATTTCATCATACAAATGCGTCATAGTTTCTCCCTGCTAGAGGACCAAGGCTCAGCCCGTACTCAATAGCCCATCGCGACCCCGTCGAATCGAGAGCCAAAATAGGCATCTTAACAATTCGCTACTGGCGATCAGTCGCCTGCACCTGATAGGCAATCGCATAGAAAGCCCGGTTCTCCCCAGTGCGATTGGGTTCACTCCGATGCCAGGTGTAATTGGTGAAAAACAAGCCGTCACCCGGCTGCATAGGGATCAGGATCTCGCGAGAATAATCTACCTGATCCAGCGGCACCCGATGCCGTTTGAACGGCTTGAAACCATCGCCGAGATGGCCCATCGCCGGATCGTCGAAATACGATTCGTGCTCGATCAATCGCCAGCCCTGCTGAGTCCGTGGCATCACTGCCAGCGCAATCGCCTCGCGGTCGACCGGCCACAGCGGTATCCAGCAATTGCAACCCAATTGCGGATCTATATGCCAGTAAAAAGAATCCTGGTGAAAATAGCTGCGCCCACCCTGTTCTTCGACAATCTGGCCGTATTTTACTCCGACCTGATCGGTATAGCGCTCGACCGGTGCACCGAGCAATCGCTCCATAGCCGCCGCCAGATGAGTATGGTCGGCAAGGGCGCGAAAAACTTCCTCCTGCCCGGCAGGTTGCTGAATACCTCCCGGCAGGGCTTGGCCCGCAGCAGACTGGTAGCGCTCCGGATCGAGCACCTGAAAGTGCCTCTCCGGCCACTCGGGTTTGACCTCGACGATCTCTTCGACACGCTGACGCACCGCTGCCACTTGGTCGGCCGGAATCAACCCTTCGACCAGGCAGTAACCCTCCTCGCGATAATCCTCGATATGGCGCTCGGTCACCTGCATTGCCCACTCCTCTTTTTAGAACGCCAGGTGGCGTTTGAAAAAAGCCGCGGATTTATTAGCCCCCCAACCGTGTCCCCCTGGGTGCAGATCGAGTTCGAGACCATCGGCCGCACCCGCGGCGCGGTAGATCTTCTCTACCTGGCGATAACACTGCATCGCAGTATCGACTACGAAACAAGTATCGTGAGCACCGATATCGATGAGCAGCGGACGCGGCGCCAGCAAGCCCTGCAGATCGGGCAGATCGACCAATTTGAATAAGCCCGGTGCAACCTGCATCCCGCAATAGTTGAGATCGCGAATGCCGAAAGCGGCCCATAGATCGCTATAACAAATGATTTCGCTGGCTTTGAATCGCGGGTCGCACAACGCCATCCACAAGGTCATCGTACCACCACCGCTCAGCCCCATAACCCCCAGACGGTCGGGATCGACGCCCGGCATCCGGCATACGGCATCTGTGGCCGCCTTGCCATGGGCGACATTGATCGAAAGCGATGTCATCCCGAGCATGGTGGCGTGCAAATAATAGAGATTACACCAGTCGCGCCCACCCTGAGGGCGATGGTTGGGTTTGTTGTTGTCGTTGCGCTCGCCGAAGCCGATCCAATCGATCGCATAGGTGATAAAGCCCTGCTCGGCCATCACCCGGCCGTAGTGGTAATTGTTTTGGGCGATATCTTGGCTCAACGCTTTACTCGAATCATTGCCCATCACCGGTTCTTTACCATGCGGGCCATGGCCGTGGCAACAGAGCAGCGCCGGACGCTTTTCGCCGCGCTTCATATCACCGGGATAATTGACCAGCAAGATCGCCGAGAGATGCTCTTGCACGTCGATGATCCAGCGCTGACGCCGCAGCCCCTTTTCTTCCCATTCGGCCAGGAGTTCAGCCTTGCCCGGCACGGGTGCGGGAAAATCGCCCAGGGTCGCCAGCACTTTGGGCAAAGTCCGGCGCTTCCAGCTTTGGAACTGGCGCTTGTTGGAAGCGGTGAAGTGGTGCTCGGGCGTATGGTCGCGCACCAGATCGATAAACATCTGCTGCGGACTGAGATTGCGAACAGTCATAAGAAACTCCTTCCCTGTCTAGACCAGATAATTTTCGCACCCGTTGAACCGGCCTGCAAACCCCGAGCTCCGTTTCAGCGAGGCCCTTAAGTCGCGCAGACTCAGCGCCGCCGGATATGAGGCGCTTCCATAACTTGCCTTTGTTCCGGAGTCATCTCTTCGATATAGTCGTCATAGCTGATGGTATGCGCCCCGGGCGAGTAGGCCTGGAAACCGGGACTGAATTTGTAGAGCAGTGCCCGGCGCTGGTGCTCGCCGTTCCAGGGCAGTGTGCCATGGGTCAGCGTCTCGGTGAAAATGACCGCGTCACCAGCCTTGGCCTGAATCTCGGTAACATATTGCTGATGGGCATCCCAGTTCCGCACACTTTTCGGACAGGGCAGATTGGCTTTGTGGCTGCCGGAAATGACCGCCACTCCGCCGTCGCCGGGCCCCTCGTCGGCGAGCAGATACTCGACCACGGTCAAACCGGTATAAATCCGGTCGTTCTTGAAAAAATAAGTCTCGGAAAGATCGCTGCGCTCAACCCCACCCCCGTGCAAAGTACCCCCTTCGCAGCCCTTGTCCATCGCAATGAGCCCCGGACCGTGATCGAGCCGGTATCCCTCGCCGAGGATCCCGTCGAGGTAGGGCTTGACCCTGGAGTGGGCCAGGAGCTGGCGAAAAGGCTCACACCAGGGTTGCTCCCAGGCCAGCATACCGCCGAGGTCCAGGCGGCGTGAGCTGCCAGTGAGAGCTTGAGAATCGCCAGCTAGCGATCGATCGATGGGTGTCAACTGGTCGCTATGGCGGTCGATACCGGCATTGAGTGCGGCGACTTCCTCCGGAGTGAGCACTTGTTCTAGGACCAGGTAACCGGACAGTTCAAAGAGATAGCGTTCTTCTTCGTTCATTGCGCGCTCCTATAAGGGTTGAAATGAGAAAGCTCAGCGATACAGAATCGAGAAGAGTTTTTCCCTGGTCGCTCTTCCCTCCAGCCGATCGCTGCCCTCATTTATCAGCTCCAGTCGAAAACAGCTCCTAAATACTCTTCTTTGTTGGCGGTCAAACCATCGTACACCGCCTGACACTCGGCCGGTGCAGCCAGATGAGTCAGCAGCGGCTGCGTCTGTAGCCGACCGCTGGCGATCCAATCGACCAATTGCCGATAATTGGTGGTCAGATCCCGCACCCGCTCGGTGGGATTTTGCGGCCAGCGCCACTCCAAAGCACCGATCACACGGATGGCCTCGAGGTGCACTCGCAAGAGCATCGGCGTAACGTCGAAAACGGCGCGGGCGCGGGGAGAGCCGAGCAGAATCAGCTCCCCGTAGCGCCGGGTCAGCATCGCTGCTTGCGCAATCACCTCGCTGATGCCGATCGCTTCGACCGCCACGTGAACTCCCTGACCCGCAGTCCAGTCCATGACCGCCTGCTCCAGATCGACACGCTGCGCATTCACCGTGCGCTCGATACCACAGGCCTGGGCTTTGGCCAGTCTGAGATCCGAGAGATCGGCTACCATCACCTCGGCCCCGGCCAGGCGAAAGAGCTGAGCAGCGAAATTACCCACCAACCCCATGCCTATAACCAGTACGGTATCGCCGGGTTGGACGCTCGAAGAGCGCAACGAGGCCATGCTGACTCCGGCCATTCGCGCAAAAACCAGCTCCCGACCATCGGCCTCTTCCGCAACGGGCAAAGCCATGCGGCCGGCATCGGCCTTGACCACCGAGGCATGGTGCGAAAAACTGAGCACCCGATCTCCCTCCTGGCACATGGTGACCTCCGAACCCGTGGCCAGGACCCGGCCCAGATTGCCATAGCCCGTTGGACGCGGATAATGTCCCCCATCGCCGAAGGGCATCTCCTTGACCAACCCGGTAAAACCAGCACCCTCAGTACCCGCACTGACGATCGAATACTCGGTTTGCACCAGCGCCTGTTCGGGACCCAGTGCTTCATCCAATGAGCCGTCTTCCAATTCGATCCTGCCCGGCTCTACGACAACCAGTTCTTTGATCTGCACCGCTAATTTCCTTTATTCGATAGGGTCTTCGGGCCGAAATGGGTTTCCGCACTTCCCGACAGGGCAGAGCATCTGATCAAACCCTCGAGTTTCTCCAGATGGCCATTGCACCACTGCAGAGATTCGAACACCTCTGGAGATCGACCACACATATAGCAATGATAGAGCGCATAGTACAGTGCAGATTCCCTCGCGACAAGTAAAATCTGCGCAGCCTGACAAGAGCAGACCCTCTTAGAGGAGGACCATCAATGGCTTACGATCTCCCACGCGCCCTTTTAGGTCGCACCGGACTCCGCATTACCCGCTTCGGCATCGGCGGTGCATATTGCGAATCGGTCGCTGGCTATAGAGCGGCGCTGGACTCTGGCGTCAACTATGTGGATACCGCACGAGCGTACCGGGGTGGAGCAGACGAGGAAGTGATCGGCCAGGCGATACGAGGGCGACGCCACGAGCTGGTTTTAGCCACAAAGACCTCAGCTCGCGACGCCGAAGGAGCGCGCAAGGATCTGCAAAGCTCCTTGCGCCTGCTCGGCACTGACCATCTGGATATTCTCCAGCTCCATCATCTGAATACCGAGCTTGAACGGGAAAAGGCCCTCGGCCCCGGCGGTGCGCTGGAGGCCATACTCAAGGCGCGCGAGCAAGGCCTGGTGCGCTTCATCGGCGTGACCGGACACGATTGGGCACAGCTGGTGCCGGCCATCGACACCGGCCTTTTCGACACCGTACTCTGCTGGTACAACTGTGCAATGAAAGAGCCGGAATCAACCGTTTTCCCCGCGGCCCTTGCCCACGATATGGGCGTGATCATCATGAATGCCTCGCGCAACGAAAAACTGCTGGCAGAGCCCGAGGCTCCCTCTGCGGAAAAATTCTATCGCTATGTCCTGCGTCACCGGGCCGTGCATACTACGATTATGGGTTTGCGCAACCTGGACCTCTTTGAACGAGTAGCAGCTGCTCTGGCCGAATCCATCGCCCTCAGTGATAGCGAAGAGGCCGAGTTAGAAGCCTATGGTACGCGAATGCGCGCGGCCGGAAAGCTGGACTGAAGCAGATCTCGCCCTGACTCGGCAACCTAAATAAGCCCCAGTGAAGCCAGTGATTCCACTCCTTTAACCAGCTCTTCCTTATCGACCTTTGCCAGCCTCTTTACCTTCGCTTCCAAGCGCGAGGCCTCGGCCCTGGAGCCAGCCTGCACGGCAAAGACCAGAGCCAGGGGACCTTTGCCGCGCAGGTACTTCGCCGCCTGCTTGCCCTGCGCTGCATGCTCCGCGAACCTGCGGGCCACATCGGTGGCAATCCCCGTATAAAGCGAAGAGTCGCTGCATCGGACCATATAGAGATACCACATATTTTCAAGCTCCTATCTATGCCTCGAATCCCGTACAGAGAATTGCGCATTCTGACGCCGATGAGTTTTGCAAATAGCCAAAAGGGAATTTCTTATATTGGGGCCTATGATGAACCTTTATACTCGCTCGGGCAAGGCCGAATAGAATGGATATTCGATGACCATAGCAATAACCGATCGCCAAAAAGAAGAACTCAACGGGCAGGGGTTCACGGTACTTGAACGCGTATTGGATCCCGATCAATTAGCGCGCGTAGCCGCCGGAATGGACGAAGTGGCGGACCAATTGCGACTAGACCGCGACCTGGATCCCGGCGCAAGCATCAGCGTCCGCAATGGGGTAGCCCGACACGAAGCCATACTGGACCTGATCGATCATCCCCGAATCCTGCCCTTAGTCGTCGATACCATGGGCTGGAACATCCAGAATCGCGACAGTGTTTTCGATTATAGAGCACCTGAACCCGGAGACTCCGACCCGAATATACTCTCGCTCGGATGGCATTTCGACTACGAGGAAGAATTCGCCGGCACGACCCTAGACGGTCGCATGCCGCTGCTCGACTTCAAAGTCGGCTGGTATATCTCGGATCACACCGAGCCCGATCACAGCACCATTCTCCTGGTGCCCGGCAGCTACCGATGGACCCGGGAACAACGAGCCACCTGGGAATCCTGGCTCGATCCCGAGGATATCGTCGAATTGCGCGTGCCGGCCGGCAGCGCCATGCTCTGGCGACCTACGCTCCTGCACAGCGTGACCCCCAATCTCTCGCAGAGCTTCCGCAAGGCGCTCTATATCAGCTACGCACCCAGGTGGATACGGCCCAGCGGGTATATCGATCAGGATCCGGGAATCATCGCCCGCAGTTCGCCGATCCGCCGACAGTTGCTCGGAGCGATGGGCGATGGTTCTGATCGACTGGGCAACGACCCGGACCGGCATCCATCATCGCAGTACTGGTTTACGGACCAATGGGATAGCGTCCCGCTCAAGGCCTGGGCCGAAGAGCGCGCCGGACCCGGTCCGTACGAATGGGGGCTGGGCTTTGGCACGACCTATACCAAAGGACCCGGTTTTCAATTCACCCAGTTGAAAATTCCACTAAGAATAGATCCGAAAACCTAGTTTACCAGTGGATCGAATAAACGAATCAGAGCCTTGAACGAGGCGGGAGAGGAGGTAGGAGCCGGTCGCCCGGGGCAGCTAGAAAAAGGTGGCCATGAAAAAAAAATAACTGTTCCCAAAGTCTCGTCACCTTTATTATATAAGACCAACGACTATATCCACCCGCAATGGGAAGGCATCATGGAAAGAATAACCGTCTACCACAACCCCAACTGAGGGAAGTCCAATGGCGCGCTGAAGATTCTGCGCGACCTAAACGTCGAGTTCGACGTTATCGAGTACATCAAAAACCCGTTGAGCGAGGATGATCTGAGAAAGATTTTCGAGATGCTCGCCATCGAACCCAAAGAGATGCTGCATCCTGGATCCTTTGCCAAACTCGGACAAGACATCGCCGCCTACAACGAGCCCGATGCGCTGATCGCACTCCTCTTAGAGCACCCTGAAGTAATGAACAGGCCCATCGTCATAAACGGAAACCGCGCCGTCATTGCGCGTCCCTCCGAGAGGGTCGAGGAAATAATAGACTGAGACGATCGAATAGATATTGATCGACGGAGAGATTATCCAGCCCCGGTAGTGCGCAACGATGATCGTTGTGATCCTGCATAGTATTAAATCTCGACCAGCTCTTCCTTCTCACCTGGCCGTTTAAGGTGGCCTCTGGGGCGGCCCTATATCTACCTCCTGCGGCGCTAACCCCAATCCTGCTTGGTAAGGCTTTTCCGTTGGCAAGACCTGCGCAATCCTAGCTCAGCTTCCACCTCGCCACCGCCATCGGCCAGTGACCCCCGTCGCTGCCCTGTGAAACTAAGAGACTGTCAATAATCAAATTTAACAGTTGGTATCGGAAGTATCAGCGGTTAGTACTATTGGCAGGACGGTCAAACGAATAGGCCACTTGGTGACGAGAATATTGCACGCAAAAACCTGAACACCTATTATTCTAGTCTATTATCGTGACCACTCATTCTACATGGTCTTCCATTATAAAACCTTTGGCAGGAGGAATTAATCATGGCCGTTACTGAACGTCGTACTATGCGCATCAAGCCTGGAAAATGGGACGAGATAATTGCCCTCGAACAGGAGTGGAATAAACTGGAGGCAACCCTCGAGTATCACGCTCCTAAGCGATGGACCCGATCTTTGGCAGGTTCGGTTAGCCTGATGAATCTGATCTGGGAACGGGATTGGGACAGTGTCGGCGCAGCAGAAGACGCTTACGCCCGGTTGTTTGCAAACCCAGGATCCAAAGCTCTCATCGAAAAGACTGGAGAGTGCGTATTAGATGCGAACAACGAATTCTACACTATCATTGATGTATGATGGCCAGCTGGAGTGCGCGCCATAGATTCGAGTAGTTACGTATTTCGAATTCCGCTTCACAGACTTACAATTCTTACGAAACTCCTTAAACCCCCTGAGAAATCAGGGGGTTTAAAAATGGTGGGCGATGTCTGACTTAAACCAGTGACATCCTACTTGTAAGACAGGGCCTTAGACATTATAAAACAAATATTTAAAATTATCCCAGCATTCGTTCGTCATCTTATAAAGACAGGATTTTCATACTTTTTAACCTTATAAACGCCGTAGGCACTTTGCTATTTTCGAGCAATCTTCATTCTATACTTTTTTACCATCTCAACAATCTGGTCTGTTTGAATACCCTTAGGTAGAAGACGGCCCACAGGAGCAACAGGGCAATTCGAAAATTCCGGGTGCGGCGGATCTTGTAAATAGCCAGCAGCGCCGCCGGCCAGCAGCAGGATCAGTCCCCATTGGAAGAGGGCTTTTACATTCTCTATACTTTTAGTGATTTAAGTGACCATAGGGGTCTATTGGTGTAACTTGTGTGTTGCAATTGGACAAAAGCAAAAGGCGCTAGTCGTTCCGCTCAAGGCGCGGACGTCAACCACAACACGACGAGGAATAGACCATGATCTACGGCGTTTTCGGCCACCCCGACCGCTTCTGGCAACGGGGCTTCCGCCTCGACCATATCGGCATCAACTCCGTCTTTGTCAGCAGCGGCGAGATCGACCAACAGACCATCGAACGCACCCGCACCGAAGGCTGCCGAATCTTCGCTGAATTCGCCACCCTCAACGGCGAGTACGGCGACTATGTGGCCAACCACCCCGAAGCCCATCCCATCGACGAAACCGGCCAGCCAGCCAGCCGGGCGACCTGGTTTATGGGCGCCTGCCCTACAGACCTCGGTTTCCGCACCTATCGCATGGGCGAGTTGCGCACCTTCCTCAGCGAGCACGATGTCGATGGGGTGTGGATGGACTATCTGCACTGGCACGCGCAGTTCGAAGACCCCTACCCGCAGTTATGTAAAACATGCTTTAATGACAGCTGCCTCGATAGCTTCCAAGCGGCGACGAATATCGCACTCAGCGGCGATACCACCGCCGAAAAAGCCGAGTGGATCTTATTAGAGGCGGCGCAAGATTGGGAGGATTGGCGCGTGTCTGTGCTGGTCGATTGGGCACGAGAATTCCATTCGATCGTCAAAGAGATCCGCCCCGATGCCCTAGTTGGCAACTATCAGGCGGCGTGGAAGGACGAGGACTTCTGGGGTGCCCGTCGGCGCTGTCTCGGGCTCGACTTCGACGCGCTGGCCCCCTATGTCGATGTGTTCTCCCCCATGCCCTATCATGGCCGCTCGGGCATGCCGCTCGAATACGTCAGGGATTATGTCGAATATTTCTCCACCCACCACAATATATTTATCGAGCCGGGTAAATACCCCCGCCTCTGGCCGATCGTTCAGGCCTTCGACTCGCCCCGCGTCGAGCCCAAAGAGCTGGCGACCGTCCTTGAATATGGCCTCGCCGGCAAGAGCAGCGGCGTGATAGCGTTTACCATCGATAGCGTCGCCGCGGATCCGGGCAAGATCGAGGCGGTAAAAAAGGTCTATACCGGCAGGCGTTAATCAACGCGCTGGAAAAATACCAAACAGATCAAAGGAGAGGAAAACCGTGCTAACACCAGGACAAATAGCCCACTACGAAACCTTTGGCTTCCTCCTGTTGCGGCGAATTTTTACGCCAGCTGAAATAGCGGATATCACTCGTGAGGCCAACGAGATATGGCGGGACGACCGGGAGAGGCAACCGGAGAATCCGTATCAGATCGTAGTGCCCTTCGTGGAGGAACGGCCGCGGCTGGCCCAACTGCCCGAGGATGACCGCATTTACCTGCCCATTGTAGACTTACTGGGTGCGGACTTTGTCTGGGGCGGGTCGGAGGGCCACAAGGGCAGTTTCACGGAGGAGAACCTCCTACAGTGGCACGCCGACCGGCCCGATCAGGTAGGCGTACAATACGCCCGTATCAAGGTCATGATATACCTCCAGCCAATGCGCAAGGAGACCGGGGCCCTGCGGGTCATACCCGGTTCTCACTATAAACCTTTCCGCGAGCCTTTAATGGCGCTCCACAAAGACCTAAATTCACTGGCTCAGAACGATACCAGTCTCCACGCATTTGGCGTACCCGGTCCGGATCTGCCCTGCCACCCGCTCGAAGTCGATCCGGGCGATGTGGTCCTCTTCAACGATTATCTGTTCCACGGAATATACGGCAAGCAAGAAGGACGCAGCTTTATCACCGTGAAATACGTGAAATTCGCAGCCGAGCCCAAGACCGAGGAAGACTTTGAAATGTTGCGGTCGGACGACGCGGGCTTTGGCCGGCTGCACGAGGCGTTCCGCGACAGTCAGCGGCCCCGCATCCGCAATATGGTGGAGAAACTGCGAGGCTGGGAGGAGAGACTGCAGGCTTCCAAGTAACGGGTGACCGGCGGTCCTATCCCGGGTATTATCCCCTACCCTTTTGCTAGAGGACTAGATCAGTGCAGACCATTATCGGGATTCGCAGACTTGAGGAGACCCTGCAAAGATCAGAGGGCGACGGCGATAATTGGCACATGACATGGGCACGCGACGATAAGCAATACGTCGTCCTGGGTGACGGCAAAGGCTGGCCAGACGCGGAAGGTCGCACTGGACCAACATACCACACCAGAGTGTACGGCCTCGACGGAGATCCACCCGATCTCACTTTTGAACACCTGCATGATTATCCCGACTTGGTAACGGGTGAGAGCCCACCGAAGAATAGGTTCTATGGGGCCGGAATTCTCGCCATTGAAGACCGTATCTATCACTTCCTCGGTGCGCCAAACCGCCCCTCTGATCAGACCGCCCCCCGTTATGTCGGAAGCAAACTCGTTTTCTCGCCCGACCAGGGACGGACCTGGAAAAACCAGGATGGGTCCTCCCTGTGCTGGGAAGACTGGGCAGACCGAAATCGCGGGAATATGATTTTCTTTGACGAACCCGGAGAGGCATTCTCACTTATTACCCTATTGCAAATGGGGAAGAATTACGAACACAATAGAGATGGATATGTCTACGGGTACGCGCCTAATGGCAATGGGGAAGGCGCGGCGAACCAATTGGCGATGTTTCGCGTTTCACAGGACAGAATTCTCGATCGTTCCGAGTATGAATTCTTTGTTTCACGCAACCGCGATGGGTCCGCAATGTGGAGCGAACACATCGACGCAAGAGGGGTTGTGCACGCGTTTCCGCAGTGCCGCTGGCCCTGGACGTGCTGGCACCCAAGTGTTGTGTACAACGCACCGCTTGGAGTCTTTATGATGGCGAATTGGGGCATGGACAGCAGCGCCGATGCCCCGTCGTTGGACAAACCGAGCTATTTGGGATTCTGGCTGGCGAAGACCCCCTGGGGGCCGTGGAGACAGGTACACGAGGAAACCGAGTGGACGCCGAGCGGAGATCTGCAGGCGCGGGCCTATCAACCGCAGATTTCACCCAAGTGGATTGCCGGGGACGGAAGGTCTTTCTGGTTGGCATTCTCCGACTTCCAACGCGGGGACGGCGAGTACCCTTACTACTGCTTTAATTATCAGAAAGTCGAGATATTGACAGCGTAAATCTCGCCATCGAGCGCAACCCTTCTATTAGATCATAGAAGATTTTGGGAGCCCCCCAACGAAACGTAAAAGCTCATCTTTGACCGGATAACCTGAGCTCATCATCGCCAGGCAGAGCTTGACCAAGACCTGCCTGGATTTGATCTGCCGCTCGGTCTCACCGCCTACCCGACCTGCGCTAATGTGTAAATATCTACGTAATAGCTAATCTAATAAAGGTTCGAGGGATTTGTACAGACTGCCGGCGCTTTCTCTGAGGCCGCCAAGGCGGTTGCGCTGGATCCAAAGGGTTTCGTAGCGAGCGATAATGTCTTGGAGGTCGTGGCGCAGGGAGGAGCGATTGGGACCCTGACCTAGTGCAGAGAGGAGGCGGTGGGTACCGTGGCGGGCCATGGCGATGGCGGTGGACAGTTCGTCTTTGAGCAGGGAGGCGTCGGGAGTTTGGGGATGCAGACTGGAGATTTGGCTTTGGAGGTCGTCGAAGCGGCGGGCGCATTTTTTGAAGGCGTGGGGGGGATTGCCTGCTAGGACGTCGTTGGGGTTTTGCATATTCCAGAACAAAGTGCTGTAGAAGAGGGTGCGATTTTCTGGTTGGTTTGGCAGTAGTTGGTAGACGCAGCCCAGGTCGAAGAAGAGTTGGGCGGTGGCACCGGTGGAGTCGCAAAAGACCAAACGATTGAGGGCAGCGATTATATCGGCATTGCGGTTGCTTTTGAAGGACCAGGAGTACGCGGCACCGGCGGCGATACCCAGGTAGCTTATGGGCTGAAATTGGTGGTGGCCGAAGTCACCCCAGTCGGTGATGAAAAAGCCGGCGGCGCCGTGTTTGAGGCCGTTGCGGGCGGCGTTGGCCAAATTGCCCAGGCAGTTGGGCACACGGCCGGTGATGGACTGCCAACTGGAGGTGCCAGGGCAGACGTAGAAGGGAATGCCGGAGCGGGCGAAGAGCGGGGCCTGGCGGTTGAAGGGGTGGTGCGATTCGTAGCCCCAGTTGAGCGCGGTGATGTCGCGGGGCAATTCGGGGATGAGATCGGGCTGGTGAAGAATGATGTCTCCCCAGAACATCATGCGGCGCTTGTGTTTTTTTACCAGGCGGTGGATTTGCAAGAGGAAGTCGAGGTAGACACGCGTTTGGCCCTTTTGCTCGCAGAGTTTTTTGCTCCAGCCGGTGCCCAATTCGTTGGCTTCGTCACAAGCGACGTTGAAGAGGGGGCTGGAGAAATTGGGAAGGAATTCGGCGTAGAGCGATTTAAGCAGGTTTAAGGTGTTGCGGTTGGGGCGCGGTACGGTGCCGCCTGGCACTTCGGCCAGATGGCAGTACTCGGGGTGTTGCAGCCAGCGCTGAAAGTGGCTGAAGGAACTGAGATGGGGCACCAGGTCGATGTGGCGTTGGCGGCAATAAGCATCGAGTTCGATAATCTCAGCCGCCGTCACGGGCGAGGCATTGCGCCACACGACCTCGTGCGCTGAGAAGGCGAAGGTGTGTTCGATGCGCAATTGCAACTGGTTAATCTTGAGGCGTGCCATCAAGTCGATGTAGTTCTTTAACGTCTCCATGGTCGGCACTTTGCAGCGGCTGATGTCGAGCATGACGCTGCGCTGGGAATAGTCGGGGTGGTCGGCGATGCTAAAGCGCGGCAGGCAAACGCCGTGGTGGTCGAACAATTGGCGCAGTGTTTCGAGGCCGTAGAAAGCCCCAGCTTCATCGCTTGCGTTTAGCACAACGCCGGCTTCGTCAGCACTAAGTTCGTAACCTTGCGCGGGGATGCCGCGAGTTGCAAGGGTCAGTTTGAGGAAGAGTCGGCCTTGCTGCGGAGGGCCGGCGGTGACGACGAGAGGGGTGACAAAAGCGGGGCTGGCGCGGTGCGCAAAATCGATGACCTGACTTTTTAGAACGGGAGAAAAAACAGGGTCGATATAGATCCATCGCGCAGTGCTGAAATCGATATGTCTCTGGTAGAAACGACAAGTGCGCGGCACGGGAAATAGAATATCTTGCATGATATTGCTGCTTTGTTTGTGTGATTTAGTATTTTAGTCGATAGTCCAGGTGTTGATGCGGAAAGTTGTGCCAACCGCCAGTCATGCTTCTACTCCTTCCAGATTGCCGTACTGAGCAGCGACCATCAGAGCGGCGTTGGCATCGATACCGACTCCTAAATGGAGCCTGCATCAATACAGTCCACCTCACCTTCCCCAAGCCGATGCCTTAGTGTAGATCCTACACATGCTGCTGCTTAAATAGGATTACCTAACATCTTTTTTAACCAGGTCTCAGATCTGGTCTATCTCTTGCACCGACTTTTCTGCATACAAGAAACCCCCTGATTTCTCAGGGGGTTTCAAAATGGTGGGCGATGTCGGACTTGAACCAACGACATCCTGCTTGTAAGGCAGGCGCTCTGACCAACTGAGCTAATCGCCCTAAAAACAAATATTTATAATTTTCACATCTCTATTTTGAGCACCTGACTAATTCAATTTTGAAAGATGCCTCAAGATCTCATTCTTGTCAATGGAAATAGAAAAACCCCTTCAAAATTTTATCTCATGTGCAGATGCTTGCCGGACATAACAGCATCGAAATGACAAGGCGCTATGCCGAAACGCGTACGGATTCATTGCGCGAGGCAATTCGGCACGTATTCGATAACAAGTAACTAAAGCCAATTCCCATGCAGGTACTAACTTGCCAATTCGCAACTGGATATTTCCGCCTCTGATTACATTCGGTCAGAAGTTGGTCCGACTGCATTTATGCACCATATGCAGCATAGTGAGGTATTTCCAATGGCAGGGTTTCTCTTTACCGGCACGGCTCGGAATGAGATACACCAAGAGTTCTATGCCGAAATCGATATAGAGGACGGATGGGAAATTATGCCGAGTTGGAAAAGCATGGAAGAGCTTCTCAATGACCAATATGGGACATTGTCAACGCTATCTCGTCCGGCGATGGGGGTTTACACAGCCAATACCACTGTCCGAGCTTATCCGCTTTTCCAGAATCGTACGAGCTCGAGAGTATCCGCAAGGACTGCGACAAGGAAAAGCCGCAACCAGAGCCGAACCCCGCCACGGTCTGCTAAGAGAACATGTTGGGCCATTAAATCATCGCCAAGTACTTGTATGTCGGTAGAGGATTGCGTATAATTCGCCTCAACACAGGCCGAAGGATCCTTTGGCCTATCCCATAAACCTTTGGCAGGAGGTTGTCCATGGCACCTTACCCAAGTTAGTGCTTCATCCGTAGTGTGTGACTATTGTTATGCCCGTGGGACTATTTCATACAAAAAAATCAATAGGAAGGAAAATCCAATGAGTGACCAAAACCTCGCCGTTGTCAAGAAAATATACCAATGTTTTGCTGAGGATGATATCTCGGGATTGTTAGAGTGTGTGACCGAGGACTTCACGTTTGATCATCGAGGAAATGAGAATCCAGAGAGTCCAATTAATAAATTATGGGAAGGGAAGAGCGGGACACAGTCATTTTTCGAGACCCTGTCGGACACTCAGGATGTTCTTGCGCACGATGTGCACGAATTCTTTACGTCGGAAAATAAAGTTGCCGTCACTGGGTTTTATAAGGGACGCGTAAAGGAAACCGGTAAGGAGTTTGCATCTAACTGGGCACAGGTGTGGGAATTCGAAAATGGATTAGCTAAAGCGTGGAAACTATACTTCAACTTCACTGCTGAGGCGTTGGCCTACAAATAAATAAGAAACTGTCAGGCAAGAAATAGCCCCCCTACGCGAAGTGGAGGGGCTATTTCTACTGATTTATTCTCACCTCAAGCGTAGGGTCGGAGGCGTTTCTATCAAGAAGGGCAGTTGCGAACGCACCCGTTCCCACTTCCATCCCGGGCAAATAGAAAGAGATGGACGTCCGATCTTGGTAGCGCACTAACTTGCTGAAGATTGTGGCCAGTTCTTTCTCATTGGGACGCCTACCATCTACAAGATCAACTCGAATGATGTGGATATAAGCATTGAGGCCACAGCACCAAGGACCAAAAGCAGTAGGAAAATTTTGAATGGTTTTTTCATCGTATTCATCCAAGTAGAGCTGGGAAGAGCCACAGTTAGATTCGGACACCTAAGCCCCCGTAGCTTCGGGATCAAACGGCTCGTAGTCTACGTCATTTTCGACAAGATAAGCTTCAATGGCCTCAATAGCTTCGCGTTGATTCTTCGAATTCCATCGCAATGCACTTATAAAGCCGTCATTAAAGCCGAGAAAGTCAGAGACGTTTCCCATTATGCGAATATTTGATGTCATCTCATCCAAAACTTGATGAAATGATTTTTCCTGAATCTTATGTATGTATGGAGAACCGTTATCGAGATAACCACGTTCTTCATTAATAATTCTACCAAGGCCATTACTGATCTCTCGACGAGACTCGGTCCAAAGAGCCAGATTATTTAGTGAGTTGTCGTAATACTTCCCGAGCTTAAATGCCAAGGAATCACTGCTAATGATCTGTCGGCCGGCATTTTTGATCTTTGCATCATAGTTCAGTGTAGATGCGATTGTCCTGTCAAAGTAATGGAAATGAAGCAATTCTTGAAATAAGACATTTATCGTGGAATCCTGTAATGTGGTATCCCTTGCACCATGCCTCAGAAGATTCGTGGCTATCGTGTCCTCATAGGCTCCTTGGTCAATAGTGTATTGTAGGCGAATGTAATCCCGCTTTATATCCTCATGGATCTGCGTGAGCGCCACGCGCTCATGTTCCAAGGTCGCACGATGGGCGAGGTATTTGTCACCGGCAAGGGCCACGATCACACTCAGCGTGACAATGACAAATTCTGCTATGAGATTGGTCGGGTTAAGCTTCCTCCAAAGGTTCGCGAGTGGCATTGGTCACCTCGATATGGGTCAAAAAGGATGGAGCGTGGAAGAGCGACCACGGACCTACTTGGGATCTGATTCTGGAATGTCGAGATGCGGATGGGGTGGATCTGGATCAACAGACTCCTGAGTCCCGTGCTCTTCTTGCTTGGGATCATCGCCAAAGCGATTTGAACCGATCGTGCCGACCTTCACCGCCCATACAAAAAGCGGTATCCAACCGATGATGAGAACAAACCACAGCAGCATCCACCATCCGGACTTGTCTACGTCATGGAGACGTCGGACCCCTACCGCGATACCCGGAACCACCATTGCAAGACTGATAAAAAGTCCCGGGGTCACGAAAGCCTCACTATCGAGGCCGTATATAAACGTCTCGATAGACCCGATTACGAAACCAAGTATGTATGAAAAAAGTGTGAAATACCAATATTCAGCTCGACGGGAACGGCCGCTGAATACCGCGTATTTCTTAAGGGCCAAGATAAAGTAATGCATAGAACGATTCCTCCTGCCAAAGGGTATGATGTGCGGATCAAATTAAGTTACGGTTATCGCTTCGTAGGCTCTTTGTCTTCATCGGCCAAAACTGGAAGGGATATTGGTACGGTAGTAGTAGCGATCTTCCAATTTCCACCGTCATTAATCATGGTATAAAATGCTTCAGTTCGTACGATCTCCTGATGGTCCTCTGTGTATCGTGAGAAATCTAAGCGAACAACTGATGTATTCTGGCCCTTGGAAAGAATCTCTATTTCGTTTGCTTTAGAGTAAGCCCAACCGGATTTCCTAAGGCTCTCATAGCTCACAATGCTCGGTGGAGGTGCCTGATGGATTTTCATTGAGCCGTCTATAACCCAAACGAGTGGGAAGGTGTAAATGGCTTCTATCTGCTCATTTACAGCGCCCGAATTGAATGCATCTACATAAGCTTCAATCGCTTGTAGTGGCGTCTGCCCTGTCGCGTCGTCCGCTTTTACAGCGATTTCGGTAGTTAACAAAGCTGCAATCGTGATCGCAAATAATTGGGGGTTATTCATTATGATTCGACTCCTCTTAGAGGATTTCGGTCCGCAGCTTCTTCTTAAACTGATCTTCGGTCAACTCTGGAAATTGATCGAAGAGATCCGCTTGGATTAATTGGTCTGCCATTTTCACGCTCAATGTTCGGCTGTATATACAATTTCTACCAATGGCAATTCCCATTGCTCACAACGGCAACGATCCGGACTTTGAGAATCCCGTTTTAGTCGACGAAGCATAGCTAACACTTGGATTTCTTGTATTTGATCCAGGCGATTAATCCAGGTATTGCTTGCATTTTTTGATAGTCGGGCAACAGGAGATCCATTTCTACCTACAAGATAAGTCTATATGTTTACGACCGCGCAAAAAACCTTAGCACGGGAACCTTCGACCGCTATCTTGCTATCCCCCACCCGCATCCAAACAACATTCACCTCAGGCCACGCGGCCCGCACCCCCCTACAGATTGACCCAACCGGCTATCCCCGTTATATTTTCTCCAGCCAGAAACCATATAATGCAGACCCCGGACGCCTATCGCCACGATTATTATACCTCGTCTTTCAGATGGGGTTAGCGCGTAACTTTTTCGTCTGCGCAAAGTCTGCAAGCCCCTGAGTCCGGGGGCTTTTTTTGTTGCCTTAACCAGGATACCCGCATGAATCTCATACCCGACCTTGAATTCCGCGGCCTGATCTACCAGGCCACCGACCTCGACGGGCTAGCCGAACGCCTAGCCGCCGGGCCGATCACTCTCTACAACGGTTTCGACCCGACCGCCGACAGCCTGACCGTAGGCAATCTGGTACCCATCCTGCTCCTGCGCCGCTTCCAACTCGCCGGCCACAAGGCCATCGCCCTAGCCGGCGGCGGCACCGGTCTGATCGGCGATCCATCCGGAAAGTCGGAAGAACGCCAGCTCAATACCGGCGATACCGTGGCCGAGTGGACCGAAAAGGTCAAAGGCGAACTCGCACGCTTCCTCGACTTCGACGGCCCCAACCCCGCCGAGATGGTCAATAATTACGATTGGCTCGGCAGCGTCACCGCCATCGATTTCATGCGCGATATCGGCAAGCACTTTCCCATTTCCTATATGCTGGCCAAAGACTCGGTCGACTCGCGCTTGCAGTCGGGCATCTCGTACACCGAATTCAGCTATATGGTCCTCCAGGCCTACGACTTCCTGGTACTCAACGAAAAATACGGCTGCGAACTGCAGACCGGAGGCTCGGACCAATGGGGCAATATTACCGCCGGAACCGACCTGATCCGTCGTGCGGCAAGCAACAAGGCCTTCGGACTTACCTGTCCACTGGTGACCAAGGCCGACGGCACCAAATTCGGCAAAACCGAGGAGGGCACCGTCTGGCTCGACGCCGACAAGACCTCGGCCTATCAATTCTACCAGTTCTGGATCAATGCCGAAGATCAGAAAGTCACCGACTACCTCAAAATCTACACCTTCCTGGAGCGGGACGAGATCCTGCAACTGGAAGAAGCCGTGCGCGACGCACCCGAGAAGCGCCAGGCCCAGCGCACACTGGCCGCCGAAGTCACTACCCTAGTCCACGGCGCCGAGGCCACACGCAAAGCCGAGAAGATCTCCAACGCGCTTTTTTACGGGGAATTCAAAGACCTCGAAGAAGACGAAATCCTCGACGGGTTCCACGATGTACCCACCCATAAAATGGCCACAGAGCAACTGGGACTGATCGACCTTCTTGTCGAGGCCAGGATCTCCTCCTCCAAGCGCGAAGCCCGTCAGGATCTGCAGAACGGATCGATCTACATCAACGGCGAGCGCTGCACTGACCTCCAGCACCAGCTCGGGCCGCAAGACGGCCTGCACGGCAAGTACCTGATCATGCGGCGGGGCAAAAAGAAATATACGCTGGTCAGTTGAACATAGAGCCCGACCCGCGCTTGTCGCGATTCCCGGGGCTAGAGATTCTGATACAGACTCTCGGTTGGAATATCGGTAATCATCGCGTGGCCGGATGTGTATGAGATCATAAAAGGCAGCTTTGCCTGCTCAGCGACGATCCGCGGCGTGATCCCACAGGCCCAGTAGAGCCGATCGGTACCCTCCGGCACTTCGAACCCTCGTCCGTTCATATCGACATCCGGATTCTCTATACCGAGTTCCGCGGCGTTGTTCTTGCCGATTGGACTGCCGTGGCAGGTTGGAAAATGACTGGTAAATTCCCAAACCTGCTCGACTAATTCGGGCGCAAAAGAACGCATCGTAACCGCCATATTGCCCACGAAAGAGCCAACCGGTTCACACGAGAGCGCAGTGAGTTGCAGGGTCGGTCCAAAAGCAGCGGCAAAACCCTTTTCGGCCAGAAGACCATCGAAAGATACGCTCGATCCGATCAGAAAACTGACGGTCCGAGCATCGAAGAGGTCGCGGATTTCCCGGCGCAGCTCGGTGACTTTACCATTGCGAACAATGTCGTAGGAACCCAGATCCGTACGGATATCCAGCCCCGATGCCAGCTCCGGACAATCGGTCTGCCCGGGTGCCAATCGCTGGATCAGCGGGCACGGCTTGGGGTTGACCCGACAGAACGCCTCAAAATCATCCGCATAGTCGATATCCAGAAAAGCGACGTTGACACAGAGATAGCCGGGCAATGCCCTGGATGAAAAACCTGCAAGCTCATTCCGGCGGCAGGCCAGTCGGACATCAAGAGGGGTCCTGAATTTCATTGAAGCTCCAATCGAATGCATTTTTTTACGAAGGCCGTTACTATTATCGGCCACGCCGCGGCATTCGGCAACCAGGAGCGCCCGGCATGGCCCGTAACTACGTCAAGAAAAAGACGGGCACGTGTTCTATGTTTTGACCAAGCTCCGGAAAAGAACTTTTATAAGGCCTATTAGCGTAAAACCCACACAAGTGCAGCAGAGAGGCGTCCAATGAAAGCGCTCGTAAAGACGGCGGCGGGCATCGGCAATCTCGAGATCCTGGATTTGCCCGAACCGAGACCGAAGCCGGATCAGTTGAAAATCGAAGTCAAGGTCGGCGCGATCTGTGGCACGGATTTGCATATTCAGGATGATGAATACCCGAATTGTCCGCCCGTGGTTCTAGGGCATGAGATGTCCGGCGTGGTTGTCGAAGTGGGCAGCGCAGTCACGGACTTCAGCGTGGGAGATCGGGTAAGCTCCGAAACCTTCAAGTCAACCTGTGGCCGTTGCCGATTCTGTCAGACCGGACTCATCGGACTTTGCGTGGATCGCCACAGCATGGGCGTGCACGTGGACGGGGCCTTCACCAAATATCTCTGCCAGCGGGAGCAAAGCCTGCACAAGCTACCGGACCACGTCGACTTCGCTGCCGGCTCGATGTCCGAACCCGCCGCCGTAGCAGTGCGCGCGGTCTTTGAACGTGCCACCATCGCCCCGGGCGATCTAGTCCTGGTCTCTGGCCCTGGTCCGGTTGGCTTACTGGTCCTGCAGGCGGCAAAATCGATCGGCGCCACGGTAGTGCTGGTCGGCGCTGCCGGAGACGATAATCGCCTGGCACTCGGCCGAACCCTGGGAGCCGATCTGGTCTTGAATACGGCAACCGATTCCCTTGCCGAACTCCTCGACATGAGCGATGGGCTGGGGGCCGATATCTCGATCGAGTGCGGCGGTTCCAAAGCCTCGCTGGACCAATGCATCACGCATGCGCGCAAAGGCGCACAGCTGATACTGGTGGGTCTCTTTGGCCGCGAGGTAGCGATCAATCTCGATGCGGCTATTATCAAAGAACAGACCGTGCTACCGAGTTTTACCTACCGGCACCGGACATGGGAGCGAACGATGAAATTGATCGGAGAGGGAAAAATAAAAACTTCCCCTCTGATCAGCGGCCAATATCCCCTGCACGAGTGGGAAGAGGCATTCGCGGCAGTCCGGACCCGCCGCGGCCATAAATACCTGCTCTTGCCGGTAGATTGAGGCCGCGCAATAAAGCCTAGGTCAAGCGGCCATCTCCCTGGCGGCGACATCCATTTAGAACACCTCACAGAGTGTCGCAAAGATCCGCATAAGTACCCCGCACAATGATCCATAGGGCCTACTCGTAGAGCAGGACCTCGGTAAAGGCCCAGGGATGATAGCCGCGCTCGCAGGCCTGCATCAGCACCCCTGCGGGTATATAGACAGTGCGCCGCGTGCGTCCTGTGTGGAAAGACTGGTGGCAGCGGGGTCGCTGTTGGGACGCTCGTCGGGATGCTCGATGAACGCCGCATTGATACGATCTATTTCATCCAGGTAGTAGCGCGATAACAGACGGCGCGCATCGCGCTGCCCCTGCCCTACCTTTCGCTCTGTCGAATCCGCCGTCTCTTCAGACATCGGTAAAATCGCTCCGCGAAATTTTCGCTTATTTTCCTCCGCGAAATACTCCAGTGATCATACCGGCGACTCACTCTACCACGGTTTGGATCAGCGCGATCCTGGACAACGACAATATACAGAACTTTAGCAGCCGGAGACGAGCTCATCACTCGCGAATAATTGCACATCTTTACCCGACCGACAACACACATATCCAATGGCGCAAATCGGAGTAGACGAGCTCAGCTGCTAATTATAGCAATTCCACAATCCGCGCTGCAAAATCGGTCCAGGAGACGATGATCGAGTATTGCCGAGAAATGCGCACCTTGTTCCATCAGCACGGACCGCCGCCAGATCCCATAAAAAAATCGCGTTTCTACCCGAATTGTAACACTTCCATCTTTCTGCTGGCCTGTTTCCTGCGTAATTTACTAGTAAAATACGCGACGCGACTGGACTGATCCCAAAGGAGGTCCGTATGCGATATGCGTTGGTACTGGCACTAGTGTTGCTGAATATCTGGCCGAACCAAGCAGCAGCGGTGGAAAGATTCGAACTTGGCGGCTCCAAACCCTGGAGCACCTGGACCGGGCAAAACACGATGGTTGACGATTTCACCGACCCGTCCGTGCTCCAGCCGAGGGAACTGAAACCCAACGAAAACTTGCTGCCCCAGCTCGGTCCCTGGTACCGCTGGAAATTCCCCCCAGCTACCCAGTTCCGCCCGGGTAACCCCAGGATATGGCGCGGCATCAACTATCTCCGCCCCCGCGCTGAGCCTCGAGAGTTCGTCGATGGCGATCCCGACACCTTCACCGCGACCCGAGATCTGAGCCCCGCCTCACAGGAGTTCTACACTATCGATCTCGGGACGCAAGTGCCACTCGAGCGCTTCGCGTTCTTCCCACCGGAGGGAAACGACCCCTTTCTCCAGGAGCCCTACAGACCCAATTTCGCCTTTGAGCACTTCGAACTCTCAGCCAGCAACGACGTGAGGCGGGTAGCTGAGGAGGAGGGCGATCCGGGTGGATCGCCCTACCAGCCGCTGGATATCATCCTGGTCAATCGCAATCTCAACGTCGAGGCCGTCGTCAATCTCAGCTTTCCGCTGCGCTATCTGCGATTCTTGCGTATCCGTTTTTTTCCAGACGCAAGCCGATTTAAGAAATTCGCCCTGGCGGAGTTAGAAGCCTACGGTCGAGGTTTCCCTCCCGAGGCGACCTGGGAGTCGAAGGTAATAGACCTGGGCCAGGTCGTCAATTTCGGGCCGCTACATTTCACTGCGAGCTATTTGCGCCGCGAGAATGAGATACTCGTTCCTGCGCCATCGGCGCCCGTCCTCAACGAAATAAAGGTCAAAACCGGACTCGACGAGACCCCTACCCGCTATCACAGCTACAATGATATCGGCCAACTGGTTGAAGTGACTGAGAGTCAGTACGACCGCCTGAAACAGCGGGTCTGGCCCTGGGATCCGCCGGCGGTAGGCTGGCGCGGTCCAATTAGCGACGACCCGGACAAGTGGGGTTTTTGGTCACCACCGATCAGGACATCCGGCCAGTGGCCTCGGGTAACTCGGGGCCGATTCCTGCAGATCCGGGTGGCGTTTAAAACCGAGACCCTATGGGACTTCGCGCGCCTGGATTCGCTGGCAATAGAGTTTTCGCCACTCTTAGCAGAGCAGGTACTGGGCGAGGTAGCCGTTATTGATGAGCTCCGCCCTCCGGGCAGACTGGCCCAGGTGCCAGCCGGCGTCAAAACCGAACTCGTCTGCGATCTCCGCGCCGAATTTGCCGACTCGACGCAACAAGGCTTCGACGCAGTACGCCTTTTGCTACCGAGCGAATTTCTCGGCCTGGAAATGGGCCAACCACCCATCGCCGTCGAGCCCGACAACGTAGTCGTCGAACCCGAAGGTCTGGTCATCTACCTGCCTCAGCCTGTGCGATCGGGCGGTATCCGAACGCTGCGGCTGCGCCTGGCCACAACGCTCTACAGCGCGGCCAGTGAGTTGCAGGCCGAGGTCTTTGCCCGCGCAGATGCCAGGCTACCGCAACTAGTCGAAGCCGGCGATGCCAGCCAGGCGCTGGACACCAACCAATTGCAGATCGTGACAACAGATCAATCGCTGGGCTCGGTACTGGCTGATATGCAGGTACAGCCGCCAGCCTTTACCCCACAGGGCGACGGCATCAACGATCAGGTGGCCATCAGCTACACGCTCTTCCGGATCCTGAACAACGCTGAAGTCGGAATAAAAATTTTCGCCCTCAATGGCCAACGAATTTGGACCCGAGATCCGGAAACGCGCGGAGCTGGGCGCCACCAGGTGCTCTGGAACGGTCTCAATGATCGAGGACAACGGGTAGTGCCCGGAGTCTATGTCGCCAGGATAGAAGTCGAAACCGATAAGGGGTATTTCGCACAGGTGCGCAACCTGGCGATAAGCTACTGAGACCCAAGCATAGAGCTCCTCATATCGACGCCACTAACGCGTAAGCATAGAGCTATTGGGATTGCCGAATCAGATCAAGATGGTGAAATTCCAATACCGAGCAGAATCGCGTAGCGCGCAAAATTCACCCGCTCTGGCAAGGGAGCCAGATAATGAAAATTACCGATCTCATAATTCATCAACCCATCGGCTTACTGAGGATCCTAACCGATGGCGATCTAGAAGGTCACTGTCTGGGAGTCGATGCTCAGGTCGCCCACCAGATCCAGACCACTTGCAAATCGCTGCTGATCGATCAGGACCCAATGGACCGGGAGCACCTATGGCAGGAATTGGTCCGGGCCGACCGCTTCAGCTATCTACCCCACACCGTGCGCGGCTATATCGACGTCGCCCTCTGGGATCTGGTCGGCAAGATCACCGATCTCCCGATCTTCCGGCTCCTCGGTGGATATCGCGATCGGGTTCCCTGCTATAAAAGCGGGAGCAATCTGGAATCCGTCGCCGAATATGTCGACGATGCAGTCCTGGCCAAGGAAGAGGGCTTCTTCGGCTACAAAGACCACTGCTTTCGCGGACCGCAAACCATGATCGCTGTCGCCCGCGCCGTGCGCGCTGCCGTGGGACCCGAGTTCCACTTGATGCACGACGCGGTCCAGGCCTACGATTACGTCGATGCCATCCGCGTCGGCCGAGTGCTGCAGGAGGAAGACTACTTCTGGTTCGAGGAACCGCTGCGCGACTACGACACCATGGGTCTCAAGCAACTCTCCGACGCTCTGGACCTGCCGATCGCCGCAACCGAATACCTGCCCGGATCGATCTATTCCACCTCGCAACTGATCGCCCAGCAGGCGGTGGACATCGTCCGCGCCAGCGTGCCGTGGCGCGGCGGCATCACCGATATGATCAAGATCGCGCGACTGGCCGAAGCCTTCGGGGTCAACTGCGAGATTACATCCGTCGGTGCCATGAACGGATTCGTGCACGCCCAGGTCATCGGCGCCATCCGCAACTGCACCTTTTTCGAAGGCTGGGGGCTCGGCAGCCTCGGCGGCGAACCCTATATCACCAATCCCATTCAGATCGAAGCAGGCCATATCTCCGTCCCGGACAGTCCAGGATTAGGCGTAGAACTAGACTGGGCCGAAGTCGAAAAAGCCACGGAGGTGGTGCTATGAGAATCAAAGAAGCAAAAATTTATATTCGTTCCGGCGAACCAGCCACGCGATCATACTCCAACTCGCGCCACACCATGGAAAAAGTCCCGCCCGGTTTGAACGGCATGTTCACCCATTCTGCCGGATTCAGGGCTCAGCGACCGGAAGAGGTGATCGAATTTATCGACGAGACCCTCTACCCCACCTATCAATCGCAGCTGCGCCTGGTTACCGACGGCCCGCTGGATGCCTATTGCGATTTCGCGCATGGCTTTCACCAGGACGACCTAGAATTTCAAGCCAGGCAGTTCATGGCCGATATCGCACCGATGCTGATCGATGTCGACGCCTTCGACAGGGAGTTCATCTGGCAGCGGCTCTGGTACACCCAGCGCTTCTTCTATACAGGGCGCGGCATCATCGACCAGATCGACAGGATGCTCTGGAATCTGGCGAGCCGACACGCGCGACAGCCGATATTCAAGCTCCTGGGCGCCTGCCGCGACAAAGTGCCGGCCTACCGCAATATCGGCGGTTCGACCATCGACGAATTGGTGGCCAGTGGCGTGCAGGTCAAAGAAGATGGATTCAAAGGCTGCAAAGATCACTCCTACCGAGGCGTCAAGGGAAACATAGAACTTTTCACCGAATTGCGCGCCGCTCTCGGCGACGACTTCCTGCTGATGCACGACGCGGTCGAGCACTATACTTATACCGAAGCGGTCAAAGTCGGCCGCGCATTGGAAAAACTGAATCTGCGCTGGATCGAGGAACCACTGCAGGACTACGATCTGATGGGACTCAAGAAACTCTGCGCGACACTGGACCTGCCGGTCCTGGCACTGGAATGGATCGGAGCCGTCGGTGGCCAGCCTTTCAACACCTCGGCGTTTCTGGCACTACAGGCCACTGACATTGCCCGCCAGCGCGGGATCGGTGTCACCGGACAAATCAAACAAGCGCAACTCTGCGAGAGCTTCGGCGTCCAGTGTCACGGCGGAGATCACCACGTTATTCTAGCTGTGGGCAACGATCCGCTCTACGAATCGGCCTCGGGCCTCGGGCCCCTGCCGCAAGATGCGGAGATCAACTGTTTGGGCACAGCCTATCTGGACGACGGCTACCTGCGGATCGCCTACAACGACCAGCCGGCGCCCGAACCGGATTGGGACGAGGTCGAGCGAAATGCTTTAGCCGTGATTTAGAGGGCACAGTTTTGCGACCATCGGCTTGGAAGAACGGTAGTAGACCTGCGCGATCACTGATCATAAATTATCCATCAGTACATAAACACCGTCTACAAAGGAGCCCCATATCATGTCCGATCGCCTCCGCGTCGCCGCCATCGTCACCATCTATCACCCCAAAGCTCACGCCGATGTCATCGTCACCAAATATCTCAAGGGCATGTCTACCGACGAGGGTTTTCTGGCTCCCGAAATCGATATCGTCTCGATCTATCTCGACCACGCTCTCGAAAACGATATCGGCCTGGGCCTGGCCGAAGAATACGGCGTAGAGGTCTACCCCAGCATCCGCCGCGCATTACACGCCGGCGACAACAAACTCAATGTCGACGCAGTGCTTTTAGTTGGCGAGCACGGCGACTACCCCTGGAATGAGCGCGGCCGGCACATGTACCCCCGTCGTTATTTCTTCGAACAGATTGCCGGGGTCTTTGCCGAAAGCGGACGCTCGGTACCGGTATTCAACGACAAGCACTTCGCCTATGATTTCAAGGACGCACAGTGGGTCTGGGACCGCGCCCGGGAATTGGAGATCCCGCTGATGGCCGGCTCCAGCCTGCCGCTCTGCTGGCGCAACCCCTACCTCGAATACGACAAAGAAACCAATGTCGAAGAAGCGCTCTCGATCGGCTACGGCGGTATCGAGGCCTATGGCTACCATGCGTTGGAGACCATGCAGTGTATGATCGAGCGAAGAAAGGGCGGCGAGACCGGAGTCGTCTCGGTGCAATGTCTGGAAGGCGATGCAGTGTGGCAGGCGCGCGACGAAGGTCGATGGTCGACCGAACTCGCCCATGCCGCCTGCGACGCGATCCAAAACAAACCCGCAGGCCCGATGGAAGACCACGCCAAAGACCCGGCGGTATTCCTAATCGAATACGCCGACGGACTCAAGGCCGCAACGCTGATGCTCTCGGGCTATGTTTCGGATTTCGCCTATGCCGCCCGCGTCGACGGCCAGGTGCACGGAGTGGAGTTTTATTTACAGAACGAAGGCCCCTTCGCCCATTTCGGTTATCTCTGCCGCAATATCCAGCGCTTCTTCCAGACCCAGCAAGCGCCCTATCCTCCCGCGCGTACCCTGTTGACCACCGGAATTATCGATGCGGCGATGAACTCTCGCCACGAAGGACATCGCGTCGTCGAAACGCCGTATCTCGATATAACCTACACCTCATACGAAGAGCTGCCACAGCGCCCTTCGGGCACCCGTCCCACCGGCGCCTGTATCGACCCGCAGGCACCCGACATCATCTAAAGGCCAGCGCACGGTCGAATGGGCTCTCGTCTCATTCCCATTCGACCGTACCCGGCGGCTTGTGGGTGATATCGTAAAAAACGGCTTCTATGCCCTCCACCGCCAACAGGCGCTGGCACAGGTCATCCAGTACTTGCTCGGACAGCTGACTAAACCGCGCGGTCATAAAATCGTCCGTCGAGATCGGACGCAGCACCACGCTCTCCTGTACCCCGTCTGAAGAAAGCGGCAGGAGCACCGTCGGCATTTGCGTAACCTCTTGCATCAGCCCGTAGCGCTCCAATCCTTCCATCGCGATCGCATCGGCCTGGCGCAGCAGATCGAGTCGATCGCGGGTCAGATAGCCCGCCTTGAGCCTTTGCCTCGGTCGGGAGTCGGGCCCCAGCAGATAAACCACCCTATTTATCGAGGGAAAACTATTGGTCAATTCGGTCGACAATGCTTCCAGCGTCTGCCAATCGCTCTGCCCCGCAACCAGCGCTGGATGCGCATAAGTTCGCGAGTCTCCCTGTACTCCGACACTGCGCAAAGGCAGGATCTCCAGCTCCAATCCGAAATTCGCCGCAATTTTTTGTGCCTCGGCTCCGAGCTGGTCCATACCCTCCATCTCCGCCTGCCCCTCGCTGCACAAAGCCCTGACCGCCAACCCCGGTCCCGGAAACGGATGTCGCCAGATCAAGTGATGCGGCAGACCGAGCTTCCCACCCAGTTCGCGCGCCTCATCTTTATAAAGCTGGTCCAGCGGCTCGACAACCTTACCCTCTGCTAAAAGCGCCTCGATAACACCGACGCGATTGTGATGAGTCTTGATCAACGCCGCGTTTTCGCTGCCGCCCGATTCGATGGTATCGGTGTAGAGCGTACCCTGACCCAGTAGCCATTCCTCAGGATCCAGTTCCAACTCGACCAACGCACGATCGCGGACTCGAACAAATTCTTCGCCAATCTGCAAACGCTTTTCCTCCGGGTCGGCGATCCCCTCGGTCACACTGAGAAAATCTTCGCTGGCGTCGACGACCTTGAGGTTGCGAAAACCGGACTCCTTCATCAAGCGCTCGACTAGCGCCGTCTCACCGCTGCGCATAAAACCGTTGTCGATGTGCAAACCCAATACCCGATCTTCGCCTAAGGCGCGATTGAGCAAGAGAAACGCGACCGACGAATCAACCCCGCCGCTGACCAGAAGGAACACTTTCCGCCCCACCGTCTGTTGCTGCACGCGCTCCATCGTCCACTCGATATACTGCTCCATCGTCCAGGTCCGGTCCGCACCGCAGAGCGCAACAAAATTATCGAGGATCTCCATGCCCCGGGCGGTATGCGTCACCTCCGGATGGAATTGCAAACCGTAGATCCTGCGCGCTTCGTCGCCCATTGCCGCAACCGGGCAGTCGTCGGTCGCGCCCAGAACTTCGAAACCGGGCGGTAGCGCTTTGACCGCGTCGCGATGACTCATCCACACTAGCTCGCGCTCGTCTAGACCGGCAAGAACTCCCCGAGCTCGTTTGACCTCTAGATAAGCCGCACCAAACTCGTGCGTCTCTCCGCGCTCGACCCGACCACCGAGGCAATGACAGAGGAGTTGATGGCCGTAGCACAGACCCAGGATCGGCTTGTCGATCTGCAGAATATCAGAATTGTATTTGGGAGCTTCCGGATCGTATACACTCGAAGGACCGCCCGACAAGATCAACCCATCGGCATCTTCTAAATCAGAAACCGCGACCTCAGGCGAACGGATCTCGGCGTAGACGTGAAGGCGGCGGATACGATTGGCGATAAGGTGGGCGTACTGCCCTCCGAAGTCGAGAACGACAATGCCCAAGATAGGACTCCACTACGGGAGAGGTGAACGGAGGGGAGAGGATGGGTAAAATATAAAGATCGCGACCGGGAAGGCAACAACCATCGGCAAATTCGGCTAGAGGTCTTGATTCCTCCAGGAGCAGATGAAGACCGGCTCGGCTTTGAGCATCGCAACGGTCGAGGACACCGTCGCCAACCTTAGATACGGCCGTAGACTCTCTCCCCGTCCCGCTCCTCCATCGTCAACTGGTCGTTTTGGATCCGGATATTGACAACCTTATCGAGCAGTAGCGGCGTGTCGCCGCCCGGGTCGTTGGTCTGCACATTGGTAAAGGTGATCCGCAGCAGATCTCCTACCAGCACGTAGGTGCCGGAAAAGCGGATTTCCAGCGTCTGAGGGTAGACGCCATTGCGGTCCACCGCGCCCCCATCTGGAGCCGTATAGTCGCGCAACTCAGCACGCCCGTCTTCCTTGAAGGTATAGATCTGATTCTTCTCCGCATCGTCGCGGCTCCAAGTTCCCACCAGCAATGAGCGCAAGTCGGTTATGCCTCCACCCTGGGGATCATAGGGGTTGGCCCGCTTGAAGTCGCCACAAGCCACCAGCAAGGGCAGAAACACCATAATCAATTGAGCCCGCATCACTTTAGAACCTATGCATTATATTGAGTAACGGATATCCGCCGGCAGCAAAGCCCAACCCTAGATCGAGTTTATTATCGGTCTGTGCAACACTCGACACTCCGTCACCTCCCATCCACATCACATCGACCAGATTATAGGCGTACAACGCACCGGCGAGCCAGAAGAAACGATTGCTGCTCGTGCGACGATCGCTGGCCCCTTCGAAGTAGAAATCGTAATCCTTCTGCGCAAGACCAGGCCCCAGGCTCTCGTATTGGGCAAACCAGTCGTCGCTGCTAAGCCTATAGCTCACACCTAACGATAGTGCAGCGATCTCCAAGCCCATCAGCGACAGGCCCTTCGCTCTCTTGCCCGTATGATACTGATAGAGACCGGGTAAAAGGCTCAGCCGCAGCGACGGACCGGAATTCAAAGCATAGCTCTTAGCCAGAAATTGCTCGATTTCCACCAGGCGATCAGGATCTTGAATCTGGGCCACGCGCATCAACATCGGATCCCTGTTGCCCTGGATGTGCAAAAGCTGAACCAGCGACATCTTGGGATAGATTTGAAGCACCTTCAGAGCGCCGATGCTCTGGGGTGTTACCGAAAGGGTATCACCGCTTAGAGGGTGGAGTACCACTTCCTGGTCGATGATGTCGAATAAATCGCCCTGCATCACGCCGTCTTCCCGACCCAGATCGATAAAGATCAGCCCACCTGTATTGCGGATGACCAACCCCTTGTCCACCATCTCGGCCCCGGCCGTCCCCAGCAGCGCCAGGACAATAAGGCCGATCCCGGTTTTTTGCCTAAACATAGTCGCTCACCTTGGTCGCAGCGCTAAGGCGCTCATGAAGTCTCTTCGACGATTATATCGTCTTCCATTTCGTCCAATTCCAAATCGTCGTCCAGATCGAGATCATTGTCCATCACCAGATCGTCGTCCTCTTCGATTTCCTCGTCCTCCTCGTCCTCGCTACCACCCATTTTCCAAAGGTAGAAGGCCAAGCCCAAGCCCAAAAGTCCTAACACCGCTGATCCAATCATGAACCACAACGAGTTGTAAAAGGGCTCTTCCTCCTCTTCCAAGGTCCCATCCTCTCCCTCTTCCCCCACTTCGAGATCGCCATCATCGGGAAGACCCAGATCGCTCGGGTCGAGGGGTGGTAGACTCGGCGATCTTTCTTCCTCACTGAGCACATCGCGCACGATCTCCTTGAGTTGCTCCACATCTTCTTCGCTCTCGAGACTCAGACCACCCTCAACGGGTTCCCCATCCTCGCCCAATCCCGCGATGGGCACTGTCCCCATCAAGGTTACCGATTCTTTCAGGTCCTTTATATCATCCTTCATAATGTTGATATCGGTGTTGATCCCGCGCAGCTGGACTTTGAAACCTTCCTCAACGCGCTCGACGCGCTTCATCATCCGCTCGAGCCCTCCGATGCGGCCCTGCACTTTCTGGATACTCTTCGTCAACTGCGAAATGCCCTGGCTGAAGCTCTGATGGTCATCCGCATTTTTTTCCGCTCGCATCACAGACCGTTCCTGGCCCATGATCATCTCTTCTTCGGGCGTAATGAAACGAACGATATCTCCGGGGCGCACCGGCAGCAAAAGTTCCGGGGCAATCCGCACATTCGCAGCGCGATTGGCAATCTTGGAAATCTCGCCCGTGCCGATTTCGACTTCGGGAGCGCCTAGATCCTCTCCGGTGATCGGATGGATCACCGCCTCCCCAGGCGGCCGTACGATGGTCACGGCCAAGCCCTCAACCAGACCAGATTCAGCTCCGGTATCGATCGTCAAGTTCGAACCACGCACCTTGGTGATCAATGCTTCTCCCGCATGGCCAGAAACCGCCCACAAGAGCAGGCAAATCAAAGCCAGCTCGACTCGTCTCATAATACTACCTCTTCAGTGTCCTGCCTAGTGCTCAACAAGCAGCGAAGGTCGCTGCCAGTCGATATCATCGCGCTCGGGATGGTCGCTGTTGTAATGGACCCCGCGGCTCTCTTGCCGCTGACGCGCCGAGCGCGCGATGAGTTCGGCTACGGTCGCCAGATTGCGCAGTTGTATCAGTTCCGCATCCAGCGCCTGCCCCTTGTATAATGCTCTAATCTCCCCTGCGATCCGACCCGTTTCTACACAGGCCCGTTCCAAACTTCGGTCGCTGCGAACAATTCCCACCTCATCCCACATCAGGCGTCGTAATGCCTGCCGTCGTTGCTCCAATTCGCCGATCCCAATTCGCGCATCACCTTCCTCTAATTCCACCCTGGGCACGGCCCCAGACGCGTCCAATCGCGCGTGCTCGGCAGCACGTCGAGCAAAAACCAGACCTTCCAAAAGCGAATTGCTCGCCAGTCTGTTAGCGCCCTGAAATCCGCTCATCGCGACTTCCCCTGCCGCATACAGACCCACAATATTCGTCTGACCCTGTGCATCCGTGCATACCCCACCGCACATATAGTGCGCAGCTGGCACTACCGGTATCGGCTCCTTCGTCATATCTATGCCGATCCCCAAACAATGCCGATAAATGTTGGGGAAGCGGCGCCGAGTCTGCTCCGCATCCTTGCCGGTAGCGTCCAGATAGACGCAATCCGCGCCCCTCTTCTGCATTTCGGCGACAATCGCTCGCGAAACCACGTCGCGCGTCTTAAGCGAATCTGTAAAGGCCGCGCCGCGATCGTTGACCAATTCGGCGCCAAAGCCGCGCAGGGCCTCACTAATCAAAAACGAAGGGCCGCCGGGATCATAGAGCATCGTCGGATGAAATTGCGTGAATTCCATATTGCCGACTCTAGCTCCGGCCCGCCAGGCCATGGCGACGCCGTCGCCCGAAGCCACCTGCGGATTGGTCGTATGCAAAAACACCTGACCGCAACCTCCGGTCGCCAGCAAAGTCACCGGCGCCAGCGCTTTGATCCGCTGCCCGTTATGGGCATCCAAAACCCAGGCACCACGACAGCGGTTCTGCTCATCGGCGATCAGATCGATCGCCAGATGATGGTCGTATAAAGCGATCTGCGGCAACGCTTCAACCGCCTGAATCAGCGCCCGAGCTACCTCGCGACCGGTCATATCATCCGCATGCACCACTCGCGGGTATCCATGTCCCCCTTCACGCCCCAGCGCCAAGATTCCAGGCGCTTCCTCATTGAACCGGGTACCGATAGCCACTAACTCGCGGACAACCTCAGGGCCTTCTGCAACGACCGCCTCTACGACAGCCCTGTCACAAAGCCCATCTCCGGCTGAAAGCGTGTCCTGCACATGGCTTGCAAACGAATCGGCTGCGTCCATTGCAGCCGCAATCCCGCCCTGTGCATACTGGGTATTCGATTCTCGCCTCTCGCGCTTCGTGACCACTGCCACAGAACCGCGCCTGGCCGCTTTGAGAGCAAAAAAAAGGCCAGCGATGCCACTCCCTATGATAAGATAATCGGCCTCAATATCCATATCTTAAGTAAAATAAAAAAGTTATAAAAGAAAATCCGGGGTAATAAACCCGGACCGAAACATCGACCACCCCTATATCTTGGACCGTCTTCTCGCCGGTGCCCAAGGCTTATTTCGACCCGTACCTCTCTTTGAAAATGCTTTAGGAAAATAGTTCCCGCTCACGGGTAGCGCCATCCCCGATCGCTCGTTATTTAAGAAAAATTAGCTTGTTGCGCTCAACGATCGGTCCGACTTGGAGTTGATAGTAATAGACCCCGCTGGCCACCTGCTCACCCCGCTGATTCCGCCCATTCCACGAAGTCGTATACAGCCCTGGGGCCGCCAATTCATCGACCAGACGCCGGACCAACCCCCCGGCAATGTCGCGCACTTCTACCCTGACCAGAGTTCGCCCCGCGACAATCGGATCATTGATCCCGATCTGGTAATCGATCAGCGTAGTACCATTAAAGGGGTTGGGATAGTTTTGTCCGAGGGCGAAGCTCAGAGGTACGCGCGGATCAAAATTGAGAAAGGGACGCCAATTAACATCGCCACTTATCCGGGATTCAATCCAGCGCTCGTCGGCCCGCCCCCACCAATTATTAGTGGCAGTCAAGAGATTACCGGCCTTATTATCGAGCAATCGCTCCCCGCCCTGAACCACATTCAGGACCAACTGGCTCGGCACTGAGACACCCTCGACCTGTAGGGCCAACTCGTTGCGGTTAAAATAGTTGTTGTGGATCTGAGGACGGGCGCTAGTCGAAATCAGACCGATCCGGTGATCGTTCAGAACATTGTCGCTAATAACGACTTCGCGCGTTTCAATACAGTGAATTCCGATGCCGCCGCTAAAAAAATTTTCGCTCACTTGACCGCTGACCCCTCGATCCAATACCAGATTCGCACCAGTGTCGATCTCATCGCCGTTGGCGCTGAAGCGGCTATCGGAAAGTTCGAGAAATCCCCCCCGACGCCAGAGACCAGTACCGCCATTGGCACTCAACTCAGCCTGGTTGATCCTCGTCAAACCCGGCCCTACGATCAAAATACCGATACCGCCCGATTCCTCGACCTTTACTCCATCGAAGTTGATCTCTTCACCCACATCCTCCAGTCGGATCCCGTCCACACCAGCCTGGTAGACTTCTACCTCCTCCAGCACCAATGGGCGATTGAGATCGGCAGCGACCAAACCATAGCGGGCGTGCTCAAGGCGCGTCCGCCGCATAAAGACCGAAGCCACCACCCCCAGATCGATACCGTACCAGTCCCCGGGTTGTGGATCAGCGGCAATCGAACGGAAGACCGTCTGTTCCTGCCCCGAGGAATTGATCTGTAAATCGCCATGGATCGTCACTTCGACTCGCGCTGGATCGCGCCCCGCCTCCAGCGCGTCAGCACCTACCCACACTTCAGTGCCGGCACGGATCTCAAGACGCCCCCCCGGCAAGACCACCACATCACCAACCAATTCGACCTGGTCGCGCCAAACCTGAGCAACGGCAATTGGGCCGGCCCGTCGCCGATCTCCGAGTTTGAGATCGGCAACCATATGGTCACCCCGACGGTGAATATTGGTCACGCTGATTCCGGGAGAGGACGCCGGATTGGATGCAGCCCAATACTCAGTGAAACGCTCGCCATCGAAGACGTCAGTAGCATCGCCGAGATTGCCGGCAAAACCGGTCCTATAATCGCTGTTGTGGGCCCAGAAATCGAGGTTGTCGCGACCGAAAAAAGGAGCCTTCACTGTACCCAGTGGAAAACCGGCATCAGCAAAGAGCCCGTCGGCACAGACCAGATCCACCAGCTTGGAGATCTCGGAGTTGTTGCCGTTGCGCAACGTGTTTACCCGCCAGATCAGAAGCCCTTCAGCGGGTAAATTGCGCTCGTAGTAGCTGTTTTGTCGACTGCGAAACTCTACGAGATGGAAACCCAGCCCATCGGGATCGGGCAAGGCGTAGACCTTGCCCCCAGAATTGACATCCTCAAAAACCACGCCTTCTAGGTCCGTATTCAATACCTCGAGCTCTCCGTTATCAACCCCCAACCAACCCAAGTGCCCCAAACTCCAAGCACAGAACGGATTGGGCCCCCCCTCTTCGTTCCAACCCCGGTTGCCGTGCCCCATCAAGCCCCAATAGCCGATACCGCCCGAATCCTCGATCGGTCCCAACTCCGGATCGGTATCATAGTCGAGATCGTAGAGATCGGGCAGGAGCAGATAGTGCCCGAATTCGTGCGCCATGCTGCCCACGGCCTCGGTGTAAACGCGCCCGCGTTGTACCGTGCCGCTATCGGTGCGGATTTGGATCGATCCGCCGCGCCTGGCGGAATCGTTAGAGACAAATCCGCCATCCAGGCCAAGTTGGGCAATACCGGTGGCCGCATCGACTATAAAACCATGCGGAACTGAGCGGGTAACGATAGAGACAAAATCTACGTAGCCGTCGTCATCGCCGGAATTGGGCACGCCATCGGGACCGTCATTGTCATAACGCCCCAGATCCAAATCGTCATCGACGGCCACCAGAATCTCGCGGACGAAGTCGCCGAAGTCGCCGTTGGGGGCCACATAGGCACTGGCCGCACTCCGGGCGGTGTACCAACGGGGCAAAACCTCCCCCGTGAGCTCAAACTGACCGCGTGACATCTCGTGGTAAAAATGAGTCAGACTGCCCGGCTGATCGGCGGCAAAGATTGCTTCCGCGAAAGCGGGGACCTCCTCACCCAAATCGCTCTCGTCGGCAAAATGGGCAAAGATCGTCAGGATGTGAACTCGCCCAGTCCGAGCACCCTCCCGCTGCAAGGCGATGGCCCCGGCCCCCACGACCATGACCACGATCAGCACCATAGGTGCTATAAGTGTGCGAATCATAGGGTTAGAGACGCCTGACGGGAGCGAAAGCTCCCTACACCTTCCGAACAGGAACCCACATCAGTCCTTTGCCGACTCCCGAGCCATCTGAGCCTTGAGATCTTCGAGCTTATCGAAAAGATTTGCCGACTTGAAGACCTCGTGTACTTCCCGATCGATATGGTTGGCATCAACCATGTCCTGCAGGATCCGCAGGACCAGTTCTCGCGTGAGCGATTCAGTGCGATAGGGACGATCGTCGGCAGTGAGCGATTCGAAAATGTCGACCAGCGCCAGGATTCGCGCCTGCAGCGAAATCTCGTCCCCTTGCAGACCCTGTGGATAGCCCGTGCCATCCAGCTTTTCGTGATGGGCGCCGGCGATGGTAGGAACCTGCTGCAGCTTGCGGGTAAAGGGTATCTGTTCGAGCATCTTGATACTCATCGACGCGTGGTCGTTGATCTTCTGACGTTCGGCATCGGTGAGGCTGCCTTTTCGAATAGACAGGTTTTCCAGTTCATTTACGGTTAGATAGTTTTGCTCCTCGCCGTTCAATACAAAGGTCTTGGCCGCAATTTTCTCTAGATATTCCAGGTCGGCGTCAGCCATAAATTCGCCGGGCAGATTGGCCCGGGCGATAAATTCGAATTCGCCGTCCACTTCCCTGATTCGCCTTTGTCCTTCCTCCGGCCCCAATTCACCGCAGGCGATTCGCGACTCGAGATCCTTGCGGATCAATACAAAACGCATCCGCAACAACTCAATCCGATCGAATAGGGTCGTCAGTTTAGTCGGCTTGTCGATCACCCATTCAGGCGTAGTAATCTTGCCGATATCGTGCATCCAGGCAGCCAGCCTCAATTCCTCGAGTTCCTCTTCGTTAAACTCGATTTCGGCGAAGTAGCCGGTCTTAGAGGCATTGACTGCATGAGCCATAGCCATCGTCAACTCGGCAACGCGGCGGATATGCCCCCCGGTATAGGGTGAACGCTCGTCAATCGCAGTGGCCATCACCTGAACGAAGGATTCGAAGAGCGCCTCGGTCTCCTGGATCAACCGCATATTGCTGATCGCAACAGCCGCCTGCGACGCCAGCGACTCGAGCAAAGACTTGTCTTCAGGAGAAAAAGGCATCGACTCGTTGGACTCGGACGCGTAAGCGTTGATCAGTTGCAATACACCCAGGATCTGATCCTCGTGGTCCCGCATCGGTACCACCAGCATTGAACGGGTGCGGTAACCAGTCATCCGATCGTAGTTGCGAGGGCCTTCGAATTGCCGACCCTCCTCGGCGTAGACGTCTTTTATATTCAACGTTTCGCCCGTGACCGCAACATAGCCCGAAACGCTGTCCTTGTTGAGCGGCACTGGGGGGATATCGACTCTTCCGTGAGTACCGCCGATAAAGATCTGCAGCTTGTCGTTTTGAGCGATCTCGAAGGTGAGGTGGCGACCTGAAACCAAGTAGAGAGTGCCCGCTTCGGCGTGCGTAAAACGACGGGCTTCCTTTAAAATCCGCTCGAGCAACGCATTGAGATCTCGCACGGACGAAAGCGCTACGCCGATCTCGTTGAGACGACGGAGGCGGTCTTCAAGATCCAACTGGATTTGATTGTCCACCGACATGAGAAAGCCTTCTACAGGATGGGTATCTCCAAAGTATTCATGCGCCTATCACTTGTCAATTTGATCCTCGTACCCAATCCACCTGTACTCCACCGTAGTATCTGAAGCTCCGATCTCGCTGTACCCTGTAGCGCACGTTCAATGCCAGCCCCTTGCAGCGCAGTGTAAAGAGTGCGTAGCCGCGCCAACCCGCACCGTAGAGCGGACGGATACTCACCGTCCCCGGCAGATCGACCTCGTACTCGTAGATCCTGGTCGCGTACGAGGCGGTGCGAAAGCGGCTCAAGTGCACTGTCGCCCAACGCCCCTTAAGACGCATACTGGCCATAAATCCCCACTCCACCCGCCCAGCAGCCCCAAAACGCTGCACTTCCCCGCGCCAGCGCCAGGGTGCCCAATCCAAATCAAAACGCACTCTGCTGCTGCGTTCCTGGCGCAGCAACCCATCCTGCCAACGCGGCCTACCCCGCCCCTGCCACTGCCCTCTCACACTACCGCCCTTACCCAATTGCCGCTTCACTGCACCACCCCAGGTTATATAAGTCGCCGCCACCGGCACAAAGTAGGAGCGTTTTGGTCGACGATAGGCATCGACAAACAAATGCCATCCTCCTCCACTCAGCACGGCGAGCCCACCTAGTTCGTTTTTCATCCCCGACGCTCCAGGCGCCCCGCCGAAAAAACTGTGGAATCCAGGAGCGTAGTAGCGTCCGAGCGCCCGGACTCGCATACCCCCTGCTCGAATCCGAGCCGCTCCCACGATACCCCAATGCCCCCTATCGTCCCCGGCCATTTCAAGCACTCCATACCCCCGGTCGGCATTAAACCGCAAATCCACCGCTCCGAGCCGTTGCCCTCGTCCCACAAAGCCCCAGGGTGTCCGCCCATCACGCCGCAAATCGAGCGGATGCGAAAATTCCAGGCCCAACACTGTCCCCCCCCACTGCCATCGCTCGCCCCGCCAATGCAAACGGGCCCCGCCCACGCCAATCCCCAGCAGATCTCGCCCCGCAATTTCCGTCTCCGTCACGTGATATCCGCTCGCAGGCAGCGCACTGACCCGCTCATACTGATCCAGTCGCCCATCCCGACGTGCCCTTCCCCCGAGCAACACCCCTTCCCAGGATCCGCGCCCATAACGCCCCACCACCCCGCGCAATGATTCGTTCTCCCCGCACGAGCGGTATCCCAATCGCCGGCTATCCTCTGATGGGACCCTGGACGGCACCCCACCTCTGCTGCGGCGCCCAAAGACCATCCCGGTGCCAAATCCAGGCCGAAAATCGCCGATGACCACTGTCCCTTTGCCCACTTGCGCCTTATAGTAGAACGCATTAAAATCGCACATCCTCCTCTCGCCCGGATCCCGCTCCGCCACAGCAAAAAACTCCTGTCCCAACCGCGGTTCCCACTCCACTCGCTGATACCAGTGCAGACGCTCCCACTCCCTTGCCGCTCCCCGCACCCGCCATCTGACCCGGACCTCCCCCAGCACTCGTAGATCATCCAAATGCCGTTCCAGGCCCTCCGCATCATCCCCCTGCAAAAACTCCTCTGCTCCCAGAACCGGACTCACCAACAACAGGGCCCACACTCGCCACATAGTCCTCCTCCTTTTCCAAGACTATTGCAAGACCTGTGCCGTCCTCCTTCCTTTAGCCCTCCACCTCTTCCAGCCGACTCTTATTGAGAACGCGAAGTGTATCTTTATCAAACACCGATGTTTCCTTTGCACTACACCCCGGCGAACCAGTATCTCAAAGCACCTATGAACCGGAGACTCCTCCTCCCATGAAATGGCAGTGGTCTTTGCGGCGCATCATCAGATAGCCGCAACTGACGATGTGCGGACCCGCAATTTCACCACCTTTAACCTGGCGTAGAAAATCGAAGATCAATCGCGGGTGCACCGCAGTCGCGCAGGGTGGCGCTGCCTGCTTCTATATTCGGGCACTCGTTGTCGCGGACACAGGCCATAAGAGCTTCATCGCCGCTTTCCAGATAGCGGCCCCGCGGGTCGGGACCGCCGTCGAGGAAGAAGTACACATGGACGTCGGTGAGACCAAGACAAAGGTGGCAGCCGGCGATATCGGTTGCAGCATCGGAGTTTTCCCCTGGAGCAGACGAAGCGTCGGCCAGGTTCAAGATATTTGATCGGAGCTCTGGAGATCCACATACTCGATTCTACGAGTTTTTCCAATAATGGCGCCAAATTCGCAACCCTCTTCACGTTCTCGACCAGTGCGCTGTGGTACTACCACCGTAGATGATCCGGCCTCATCGCCTATTATCATTAATCCAGAGCGGCGTGGTTGACTGAATATTTTCTCGCCATAGATTTGCGTACTTTTTGTTTTTTGACCATATCCTATAGAAATCGCTACTCCACATTCGACATTGGTCGCTCGACAATAGGGCAGATCAACAGCCTGCTGGCCAGCGGCGCAATCCCGAAAGGTCATACCGTGCACATAGCGAACATTCCCCATATCACCGCATCCCAGGTCACACCACCGCCGCCGTGGGCGCAGACGCAGCGTCGCCTGTTTTCCGTCATGGAGGAGGCGGCGCGACTGACCGCCGAAAAATATTGCGACCGAGGCGGCGTCCCCTACTTTGCCGACGACGTCGACGATCTGTACGAGCGGTTTTACAATTGGGGGCTCTTTTACTCTATGGGTGCCAGCGAAGAGATCCTGGCGCTGGCATTGCGGGCCTATAACGCCATCACCAGATCCAACGACGATCGCACCCACAACCCACTCTTTCCCTGGCTCTTTCCGCAAATCCACAACGAATATTACAGTTTGACCGTGCCGCCGGGAATGTCTCCGTCGTGGATACCCGGTCAGCGCATCATTACGGACTGGCACCACATGGGCGAGGGCAACCAGCTTTTCTACAATCTCGGCCTCGGCGACCCGACGATCGCCGAGAACGTCCAGCGGGCGCAGCGATTTGCCGCCATGATGATCGGTGCGGACCCGGAGGCGCCGAATTACGATGCCAATCTCAATCAGTTCCGCTCTGTTTACACCGATGCCAGAGGACCGATCTTTGAGGTCAATGTCGAACAGGTTAAGGGTTTTCTGCACGGCGGTAGCCCGACCCAACCCAACTGGTCTCCCAAACCTATGCCGAGCCGCATTGGACT
>CAZFMY010000056.1:0-41346 GCA_964520345.1 uncultured Gemmatimonadaceae bacterium
TGATATACAGATCCTGATCCCCGTCGTCGTCGAAATCGGCACTCAACGCTCCCATACCCCACCCCCGGCCCTCTACTCCAGAAGTTTTAGCAATATCGACGAAGCCATGGGTCCCATCGTTGCGATAAAGAGCATTGCCAGCGCCCCGCCCCGGATCATCCAACTTAGCACCGTTGACCCAGTAGATATCGAGGTCACCATCGCCCTCGGCATCCAGCAGTGCGGCTCCACCACCCTTGGCCTCGACGATATAGCGTTTCTCCGGGCCGCCGCCGACATGGGGACGCACCAGATCCCAGGCCTCAGCCATATCGACAAAGGGAGGCTGATCCTCAATCTGGGGAACCTGTTCCGAAGTAGACCGGGCACAGGCAAGGAAGAACAAGCAAACCCCGTAGGCCAGAGCCCATACTATCGATGACGCAACATGTCTCTGCATATGCTTAACTTATAACCCCTGCATCGACCTGCATCCCACCGCAGACCCTATCGGCAAAACACATTCTCCGAGCCGAAGTGGCAAACCGCTGGGTCGAGGGAAATTTTGCACCGACTTCCACTCCCACACTCGAAATCAGCTTCAGTCCTCTCCCTATCTGTCGACACCTGCTCTCTGCTCAACTCAGAAAACGATCCAACACGTTGGCCGTGATTCTCGAGATAGAATCATCCACCGGCAATGCGCTCGGATAAGAAATCGATCCGACAGAAAAAACTTCGCCGCCGCTCGCCGTACAGTGATAGACAATCTCGGCACCGCCGCCATCGGGATTCAAGCCCTTAGCCAGCAATTCGATATTGGCCGGAGAACTGGCGGTGATTTTATCGGTCTCATGCCCCGAAGCCCCACCCGGACAGCGCATATGCAGACAGCGTTCACCAAAAAGATCGCCCTCTTTAAGCCCGGTACCGCCGAAGACCCAGTGATCGGCATTGAGCACCTGGTATGGCGCACCAGTCATTATCCCGGTCTCCGAACACGCTACGCCCAGCAACCTGGCCTCTGACTCGTAGAAGAGATCGAGGCGGCTCTCCTTGCCAATCTTCTGCAAATGGCTGAAGCCGCCACCCTGGTCGCCATTGCGCACTACCATGGTATATGGATCAAGGAATTCAACGGCGCAGTTGAGCCCATTGCCCCCCAGGTAGACCAATTTTCCTCCACGCTCGAAAACCCATTCCTTGACCCGGTAATACATCTCGGCCGACCAGTACTCGGGATGAGCACTGATGACGAGCATTTTATAGCGATCGAGATCCAAGACTCCGGTATCCAACTGAGTCTCAGCGTAGAGATCATAGGCGTAACCCTCGCGCTCGAGCCATCCGAAAAGCCTCCACTCAGCGGGAGCTACATGGCAATTAGACCGTCCCTCAATTGGATCGGTAATCTCGTCCTCTGCAGCAATGAAATTGAGCGGCTCAGGGCGATCGAAGGAAAGCGGCGGATATTCGGCAGCGCTGAAAAGCAAATGTCGGGAATCGGTATAACGCTCAAGCTCCGAGCGCGCATTAACTGTGGGAACAGGAGGGAAACCATCGGCATGGATATAATTCGAGCGACCGCCAAAATTATTATAGGTGTTCCAGTTGATATTAGCAGCCAGCACCGCAATCTCCGCCTCGGGCTCTCGCGGTGCCACAATCCAGGGGAAAGAGAAGAATGCACCCGATTCGCCCCTGGCATGCAAATAATAAAGACCGGATCGCTCAGGAGCAGTGATATACTGTTTATGGGTGGGGCTAGTATACCCCTGCGAGTTCCAGCGAATACCGGTCTGAGTGTAGTCGCCATCGGGGCTGACCTGCATCGTCGCCAGCGGGCCGTGTTCATCGTACCAGCCAAGAGTCCGCACAAACTCTTTTTCCCAGCCGTAGCGCCACAATTCTAGCTTGTAGGCTTCCACAGCGTGGACCCGAAATTCGGACTGATCTCCTCCCTGTATCCACTTAGGCCACATATACCCCAGCAGCCCATCGCGCAAAAGACGGAAATGGTAGGGCTCTTCCAAGGGCAGTTTGAGCTCGACCCTTTTAGATCCATATCCCGGCTTGTAAAGTACCACTTCATAGGTCCCCGGGTCGAGGTCGGCGTAGACCGCCCCAGAAGCCCGGGAACGAGCTTCGCACGATCCTCCTGCGCCGATAAATTCGCAGAGAACCTCCGGCACTGCCACATAGCGCTCGTCGCTCACATAACCAATTAACATATATCCTCCTGAGATTTGTTTTCCTATCGCATATTGGATTCGTAAATCGCCAATTGTCGCACCAGCCGCTCTCTCAGCTTTTGCGGCGTAAGTGCAATCGCCTGTCGCTGACGTTCGGCAGCCGCTGCGAAGTGGTCCTGCTCTGCATATGCTTGCGCCATACCCGCCAGCGCCTGAACCAAGGCTTTGCGGGCATGCGGCAAGTGCACTTGCCGCGCCGCAGCTTGCTCAAAAACTTGTCGCGCCTCGTCAATTTCCCCAACCCGCAGCAGCACCGCGACCAGATTGTTACCGGCTCGGGTATCGTCGGGCGCCAGGTCGACGGCGCGACGGAAATGTGTCAGCGCTTGCCCAGGCCTTCCCTGCTCCTGCAAAATCACACCGAGATTGATCAGCGCTTTGGTAAAATTCGGCCGCGCCGCGAGTGCTCGCTCCAAGCTTGTCAGCGCCTGTGGGAACTCTTTGAGCGCATAGTGAGCCATCCCCAGGCCATAGTGGGCCTCGGCCAGTTCGGACTCTAAGTTCAACGCCCGGCGGAAGTGCTCCGCCGCCGGGCCCGCCGCCCCCCTGCGCAGCAGAATATTGCCCAGATTGGTCCGTGTAGCGGCCACGTTGGGATCCAATTCCAACGCCCGTTCCAAGTGCTCTTGTGCCTCGACCAACCGTCCTGTCCGCGAGAACACCATGCCGAGTTCGGCATAGGCTGCAGGATGACTGGGATTGGCGCGTATGGCCTGACGATAGCGGTCGACTTCCTGCTTGAGAGGCTCCAGAGCCTCAAAGCGGCGCAGGGCCTCAACCGCAGCCTGCTGCTGCCCTGCCCGCTCGTGGATACGCGCCAGATGTAGATAGGGCATCGGCTCATCGGGCGCCAACTCCAGCGCCCGGCGAAAAGCCGCCACTGCCGCAGAATCGGTACCAAGCCGCTCGTGAGCCAATCCCAAGCGATAATGCGTTTGCCACCGACCGGGGGCCTGAATCCTGGCCCGTTCCAGCATCGCTATCGCCTTATCCCGCTGGTTGAGCTGCAAATATGCGATCCCCAGAAGTTCAACCGCCTCGACCACGACCGAATCCTGGGCCATAGCCCGTTCGAGCACCTCAATCGCCTCGTCATAGCGACCCAGACCCGAATAGAGAGCCACACCGGCCGTGTAGTGCAAACGAGTTGCACCTGGATAATATTCAAGCGCTGGACGCAATAAGGCCAGCGACTCGCGATAACGACCCTGCTCATAGAGGGCCGTGGCCTTCTCGTAATAAGTATCCGCCGTCCAGGACGGCTTCAAGGGGATCTCGACAATCGAGGCCACGGGCGATTCGCGCGGCGCAACAGAGGCCATGGCATTAGCAGAGGCTGGTGTACTGTATTCGGCCAATGCCGTCCCAGCCCCTTCGCGCACCACTAGATAACGACGCTCGGGCAAATCTTCGACAATCTGAGTTTGCCCCGAAGGCCAATGGATTTCTATTTTTTCCGCCGCCAATCCACCCAGGCCGAAAAGTACCCGACCATCGCTGGCCGAGAGGTAGCCGTAACTTCGTTTGGCCTGGCGCACCAATTCGCGCTCCTCGGTCCACAATCGAACCATCGCCCCCTCCACCGGTCGTCGATCCTCAGCCCTGAGTTCGATCCCGAGCCAGTTGTTGTAATTACCACCGTCGTTGCGCAGTAGATTCGGGCGATCGTTGAGATTATTGACCGCTATATCGAGATCGCCATCGTTGTCATAGTCGCCAAAAGCCGCGCCCCGACTCACCTGCTCGACATTCAGTATCTCCGGAGAAGCCAGCGAAAAAATACCCCCATAATTCCAATAGAGCAGATTGCGCTGTCTATAGCTGAGACCCAGCGGATGCACTTCGAGCTGGGGGTAGAGATGGCCGTTGGCGACGAAGAGATCAAGCCAGCCATCGAGATCGAAATCAGCCAACGCCGCGCTCCACCCCAGATAGGGTCTTACCTCACCCCCCAGGCCAATCGTGTGAGTCGCATCGGCAAAGGAGCCATCGCCTCGATTCTGGTACAGCGTATTGACATCATCGGAAAAATTGGTAACCACCAGGTCCTCATCGCCGTCGTTGTCGTAATCGCCAACATCGAGACCCATTCCAGCCTGGACCCGACCTTCTTCGCTATAAGCCACCCCGGCAAACGCTCCAACCTCGGCAAGCTGCCAATCGCCGTCATTGCGATAAAGTTGATTCGGCGTCGAGTCATTGGCGATATAGATATCCTGGTCGCCATCGCGGTCGTAGTCGGTAAAGATCACCCCGAGACCGAGATAGTCCCACTGGTCGATCCCCGTCGCACTGCTCATATCGGCAAAGCCCCGCCCGCCCTCGTTGCGATAGAGCAGGTCGGCATCGCCATCGAGACCGTAGGGACCACAGAAAACAGTCAATCCTTTCCAACCGCTGCATAGCTGACCATCCCCGGGGGGAGCATCGAGATCAAACTCGACGTAGTTGGTGACATAGAGATCCAGCCAGCCATCGGCATCCAGGTCGCCAAACGCCGCGCTTGCGCCCCAGCGATCGTTATCAACCCCGGCTCTGACCGGGGCAAAGGTGCCATTGCCACCATTGCGGTAGAGTGCGTTAGCTCCCCAGTTGGTGAGATATAGGTCGAGGTCTCCGTCGTTGTCGTAATCGGCTACCGCACACCCCATGCCCCAGCCGACCTGCCCCAAACCCGCCGTCGCCGTTAGATCCAAAAATTTGCGCCCGCCCTCCCCAGGCACATTGCGCCAGAGCCGATTGCCGGTCCCGGGTTCACCTTCCAACCGGGTAGCATTGACCGCAAAAAAATCCAGCCAGCCATCGGAATCAAAATCGAAGAAAGCCGAACCCGAACCCATGGCTTCCAGAATATAGCGCTGCTCAGGACCTCCCGATAGGTGTACAAAATCGATCCCCGCCTCCTCCGCCACATCCGTAAAGCGGACCGCCGGCTCCGTTCGCTGCTCCAGAACAGCCTGCGTTTGGCCACGACTTGCAGCAATCTCCGCTTGCGGCGAAAGCAGCGGATCAGCAGGAACAGGCGAGTCCGACGAACAACCTACCGCCCCCCAGCAAAAGAGTACGGCGAGCGAGGTAATTCTTCCCACCTTATAGATGACAATGCCCTTCACCTGGTTTGTAGAGTATCCATTTCTACTTAGAGCAAGGTTGGCAACAGAGTGAATAATCTGCATGATATATATATCACAATTTTGTTTTCGCAGCGAATTCGATATTTTATACTCTCCAGCATGAACCTCCCAATCATCCGCAAATGGTCCGATGGCTTAATTTTGGCGAAGACCCTTGCAAATTTCGCAGGATCTTAAGCGGGTTTTCTCCGCAGCGACTACAGAGAAACGAAATCGGAAAGCAACGAGAGGATAGCCTCGTAACAAAGTGTCGATCTTATATTGCCGAATCTCCTTGTCGGCACTCATCCATATCCTGAGTCCGATCCTGCTCAGCAGTACCCTGGCCCAGCCTCTGTCCAGTGTTGCCGGCGACACCGTTACCGTACCCGCTGGCCCATTCACCATGGGACTCAACCATCCCCGAGCCACCGACGAAAAACCCAGCCGCCAGGTCCAAGTGCACGCCTTTACCATCGACCGCCTTGAAGTCAGCAATGCATCTTTCGCCGCCTTCGTCGCTGCCACCGGCTACCAGACCGCGGCCGAAAAGGCTGGTGCCGCCGAAAAAGAGGACGGTATCAGCTGGCACCATCCCCATGGTCCCAACTCCACCGCCGCCCCAAACCATCCCGTCGTCTATATCAACTGGCACGACGCCCAGGCCTACTGCACCTGGCGCGGCGGCCGCCTGCCCACCGAAGCTGAATGGGAGAAAAGCGCCCGCAGCAACGACAGCCGATCATGGCCCTGGGGCATGAGCTTCACAGCAACAGCAGCCAACCATTGGGGCGAGGACGATGGGTTCGCGGGCCTGGCCCCGGTCGACTCCTTCCCCACCGGACAGGGACCCTATGGCACGCTCAACCAGGGGGGCAATGTCTGGGAGTGGTGCGCCGACTGGTACGCAGCCGACTATTACACCACAGGCTCCGACGAAAACCCACCCGGTCCCACCACAGGCCATCTAAAAATCCTCCGTGGCGGGTCGTGGATCAACCAACCCGCCGCACTGCGCAGCACCAATCGCTTTAAAGTCCTGCCCATCGAGCGTAGCCCCTATATCGGTTTCCGATGTGCTTATTCACCATGAATAACCCGATCATCGGCATCTGCGGCGCTCTGCTGCTTCTTTTCGCCTGTGCTCCGGCCGATCCCCCGGCACCGGCTCCACCGACCACCCCCTTAGACCCCGTGCGTTTCACCGACGCTACTGCCACTGCCGGCATTGATTTCCAGATGCGTTCAGGCGGACAGGTCAAAAACTATATCGTCGAATCCAAAGGCGGTGGCGGCGCCTTCTTCGACTACAATAGCGATGGCTGGCTCGATATCTATCTGGTCAACGGCTCGCGCCTGGGCGATCAGACCGACCCCGCACCGGCCAACGCGCTCTATCGCAACCAGGGCAACGGTACCTTTGCAGACCACACCCTGGCAGCAGGAGTCGGCGACACCGCCTGGGGCATGGGCTGCGCCGCAGCGGATTTCGACAACGACGGCGACTCCGACCTCTATGTCACCAACTACGGCCCCAACACCCTCTACCGCAACCAGGGCGATGGCACCTTCCACGATATCAGCAGCAGCGCGGGCGTCGACCTGGATGGATGGAGCACCAGTGCGACCTTCGGCGACTACGATCTGGATGGCGACCTCGACCTCTACGTGGCGCAATATCTCGAATTCTCTCCCACTACCGCCCCACCTCGAGGCGGTATGTGGAAGGGGGTACTGGTCTTCACCGGACCGCTGGGTCTCCAGGGAACGCAGGACGTACTCTACCGCAACGAAGGCGACGGCACCTTTGTCGATATAACCCGCAAAGCCAGGGCCGGCAAACTCGACCCCACCTATGGCCTCGGCGCCCTATTTGGCGACTACGACTCGGACGGCGATCCGGACCTGTATATCGCCAACGACTCGACACCCAACTTCCTCTACCGCAACCAGGGCGATGGCACCTTCCGCGAAGTTGGCGTTGCTGCCGGCGCAGCACTCAGCGCCGAAGGCGGAGCGCAAGCCGGCATGGGCATAGCCTACGGTGACTACGACCGCGATGGGGACAGAGACTTATTCGTCACCCATTTCGAGGACGACTACAACACCCTCTACCGCAATCAAGGCGACGGCACCTATACCGTCGCCAGTTCCGCCCTCGGCCTCACCGAGCCCAGCCTAGCCCACCTGGCTTTTGGCACCTGTTTCCTCGACTACGACAACGACCAGGACCTCGATCTATTCGTCGCCAACGGACATGTCTACCCGCAAATCCTGCACGTCAATCCCTCAGGCTACGCCGAAGCCAACCAGCTCTTCGCAAACCAGGGACCGACCGCCGACTATCGCTTCGTCGAAACCGCCGCCGGTGACGTCAACCACGCAGCTCTCAGCCGGGGCACCGCTTATGGAGATTACGATAACGACGGTGATGTAGATCTGCTGGTTTTCAATCTCGACGACGCACCGACCCTCTTGCGCAACGACGGCGGCAACCAGCGCAACTGGCTGGCCTTGTACCTGCGGGGTACCGCATCCAATCGCGATGGGATCGGGGCAAAGATCACCGTTAGTACCGGCGATATCGTCCAAACCGTCGAACTCATCAGCGGTGGCAGCTTCCTATCCCACAGCGACCCACGCGCACATTTCGGGCTGGGTTTTTACCAAAGGGCACAAGCCGAGATCCGCTGGCCCTCAGGCCAGGTGCAGCACCTGGAAGACCTAGCCGCCAACCAACTGCTGACGGTGGTAGAGCCAAGTCCCTAGCACAGCCACTGATCCTCACCTCCGACGCGACAATCCGCTCCTCCACACCTGCGATCACACTTGCTTCTCTACTCCTCTTCGATCACCATCAGCGCATTGGTCTCGATCGGACCGCTAACGGTCTGGACATGCCCAGACGGCCAACGCACCTCGATCTGGTCTACCGACGTGGCTTTATCGAGACCAAAGTAGAGCGGGATCAGACTCTGCGAGAGATAGCCCGATTTACCGTCGTGGATCTTGGTATAGGATCGCCCGCCCGCCTGTACTCTCACCTCTGCCCCCAGCCCATCGCGATTGGACCGCGAGCCTTCGAGATCAACCTCGAGATAACGGATAGCCCGTTTGTCACTCAAATCGCTGATCAGCACCAGCGGTGGACCGTTGAATTCGTTGGTGACAATATCCAGATCTCCATCCCCGTCGAAGTCGAATATTGCCGAGGACCGCGAGCCCAGCGCACCCCAGATCTCAACCTGACCCACCTGCCCTTCGCAGCGGGGATGTTCCCGATCGGCATCATCGCAATTGAGCAAAAACCACGGCCTAGCACTTCGGTCGCCGACACGCGGCTCTACACCCAGAACAAATTCGCTGTCGTGGAATCGCCCGCCCGGCTCATTTAAAAGCAACGAGTTCACCCCGTAGCGAAAGGGATAGTTCATACTCGAGGTGATAAACACGTCGTCGGAGCCGTCGGCGTTGAGGTCACCGACACTCAACCCCCAGGGCCAGTAATTCTCAGCGCCGACCTGGTCCGAGACTTCGACAAAACGACCAGCGCCGGTGTTGTGGTATAAACCATTGCCGAACACGCTGCGGCCATCGCTGTGCAGAAAATCCTCGCCGTACTGAATATCGGACTTCAGCTTCTCCTTTTCGGGTCCAACATCCTCGCTCATATCCGAATGCATATCGGTGATCATCATATCGAGGTGACCATCGTTGTCGTAATCAAAAACCTTGACGCCCATCGAGCCCCAGGGCGTGCGAGGAAAAAGCTCGCGGCTCTTATCGACGAAGTATTCTCCACCAACATTTTCGTAATAATGATCGTGGCCCTGCATATTGAGCACGTACAGGTCGGGCCAGCCATCTCTATTCGGGTCGAAGGAAATCGCGTCGCCGGACCAACTCGTATCCTCCAACCGCATCTGCAGCGAAACATCGACAAAGCGATTGTCTCCGACGTTCCTATAGAGCACGCTCCGTTCGGTTCGTTCAGGCTTAAGGTGGCCATGGAAGGCATCCTCTAAACCAATGTAATATTTGTATTCGATGTTGTGCTGCGGGTCCCCATTATAGGTCTCAGACCAAACCGCTACATCGGTGGTATAATTGCCGACATTGGTCAAAAAGAGATCGAGCAGCCCGTCGCGGTCGAAATCGAAGAATAACGCGGCGGAGGAATGGCCCTTGTAATCGAGGCCGGAACGAGCCGAGATATCTGCGAATTTTCCCGTGCCATCGTTTTGAAAGAGGTAATTGCCATCGCGAATGACGGTTACGTAGAGATCCGGATCGCCATCGTTATCGATATCGGCAAACGACGCGGTGACTCCGATCGGATCGATAACCCCGACGCCAGAAGCCTCGGTGATATCGGCGAAGGTGCCGTCACCCAGGTTGCGCCAGAGTTGGTTGCTGCCGGATTGGGTAGTGAAATACACATCGAGGAGTCCGTCACCGTCCACATCGGCCACCGCGACACCATTGCCGTGGTCGTAATGGATTGGTTGCCAGTGCTTAGCGGATTCATCGGTAATCTGATTGCGAAAACTGATGCCGCTCTGTCCGACCCTATCGACGAACGAAAATTGGTGGAAAAATCTGTACTCTCCCGCAGCCGACAACTGGGTATCCCGACGCTCTGCCATCCACGGCGGATCGACGATCGTCGGAGGTACCGCCAGACGCTTTACCTCTTGCGCCCCAGCGCTACCACAGAGAACCAGCAACGCGACGAATAGTATAGGGACAGAAACTCTGATCATTTTCCTTGCTCCATTTGCGCCAATTGCTCCCGCGCTTTATCGTGGGTCGGATCTTGCACCAACACCTTCTCGAACTCACGCTTAGCCTGCTCGTTTTGATCGTAATGGAGCAGCAACAATCCCTGCTGGTAGCGTGCATCCGTATCATCGGGCCTGATTCTCAGGCAGGCCTGGAAATAACGTGTAGCATTGCGAAACTCGTCCAACCGCAAATAAACCATAGCGAGAAAATATAGGCTGTCGCGGTGATCGGGGTCGATTTCCAATACCCGTTGAAAACCACTGACCGCCCGCTCCAGATCACCCGTTTGATAGGCCTCTCTGGCCCCGCCGTAATAGGCCCGTATAGACTTGGGATCCAGGCTCAGTGCCCTGGCAAAATAAGGGCGCGCAGCCTCAGAGCGACCGGCCGCAGCATACGCCTCGCCCAGCAGGCAATTAGCCTCGACATTGGCCGGCTCCAGGTCGATAGCCCGTTCCAACACCCGAATACCCTTGTCTATCGCTTGCTGATACAGATATACCATCGCCAACCGGATATGTGCCTGTAGGTGAGACGGATCGATTTCTATGGTACGGCTGAAGAGTGCAGCAGCTCGGTCCCAATAGCGCTGGTTGGCATTGCGAATCCCCTGATTGAAATGGCGCTCGGCGGCAGTCAACCGTTCGAAGGCCGCTGCTGCCGTGTCCGCTGCCGTCTCTTGCCCCAGCGCTGCATATACCTGGCTGAGGAGATAGCATGCCCCGGAGTCGGACGGATCGAGGGCCAATGCCCGTTCGAGCGCAACCAGAGCATCTCCGTAGCGCTCTCGTTTAACATAGATCCGAGCTCGCTCTACCAGAGCACCGACATGATCGGGTCGATGCGTTAATACACTGTCGAGATCCGCGGCAGCAGACTTCAGCTGACCCTTTCGCGCCCGCAGATCACTGCGCCTATACAGAGCTTCGACATAGTCCGACTGCAGCTCAATAGCCCGGCCATAAGCGTCGAGCGCCTTATCGAAGGATGCAAGTGCCCGATAGGATTCTCCCAGACGAAAGGAATAGTGAGCCTGGTCGGGCTGGCGAATGAGCGCCTCTTCGAAACAAAGAGCCGCATCCTCATAGCGATCCAGCATTTGCAGCGTCGTACCCCGAGCATAGTGATAATCGCCCCGTTCGGCATCGAGAGCTATCGCACGCTCAAAAGCAGACAAAGCCCGCCCGTTATCGTCCAGTCGGGCATGAGCCAGACCGGTGTAGAAATGAGTCTGGGCTGAATCCGGTACATAGGCAACCGCCTTGAGCAATTCGGCCAGTGCCCTGCGCACTCGTCCCTGTTTGAGAAAAGCACCGCCTCGTTGGCTCAGCAACGCGCCATGCTGCACATTTTTTCGTTCGATCAACGAGTCCGGCAGAGCGCGATCGAGTTCATCCTCGAAAACGCGAACCTCGTGCGCCCACTTCTTGCGCACCTCGATCAGCAAGCGCTTGAACTCCGGCTCATATCGCTGCCGGTGCAATAGAACGCGCACCCGGGGAGCAACGCTCGAATAGGCTTGCAGCCCCTGGCTCGCCGCGTCGTAAAACAGCTCGGGATGATCCTGATAATACCGATGAGCTTCTGATTCCGAAGGAGGGGTATATGGCCCTGAAATATCGCGTTTCAAAGCAGCGAGCAGGATATTTTCGCGTTCGTATTCGGCCTCTGACGATATCTGCAACGTATCCAGGCGGCGCTCCCGCGCTTCGCGTAGCAGCAAATAACGATCGATCAGAGGTTGGAGATATTGGCGCCGAGCGGCATCCGGATCGAGAAGATCTGACCCGTCTTCGCTCGAATCGACAACGGGCTCTTGAGCTACAAATTCGCGCAGTGCTAAGGTCCTTATCTCCTGCGAACCGACCGAAGCCACCAACGAATCTTCAGCCGACTCACAGGCGGCAACAAGTAATGCAGGGAAGACGAGCCAGTACTGTGGAAATTTCACAAGTTCCCTATCTACGCGCGAGCAAAAGCGAGTCATCAGCGGAAGGTTGGGTCCCAGAGAATATAAGCCTGGAAATCGGGGAATACCACATCTCCTACGGATGGCCAGCCAGGAGTATCTAGTGTGAAATATGCCCGTAAAGCGCCGAACCGCAAGTGAGCAACCATTGCGATTTCCGCCATATATCAAGCATGCAAACCGCGACTATCGGTGCAATACTCTGACCAGCAATGCACGCGAATACAGATCCCGGAACAGACCAAATACTGGCGACCGATAAAAGCTATGAATATGGAATTGAATTACAGGGGTCAATCGACCCCGCTATACCTCAGCCAGCGCCAGTCTCTTACAATCGATGCCATACGACTGCATGAGGATTGAAGACCGCAACTCGCTTCAATAGACCAGCGAAAGAGTGCCGATGAGGTCTTCGGTCTCTTCGTCGGTATCCAGCGAAATCCGATAGATATAATGTCCAGGCGGCACCTGATGACCGTCATCGGCACGCCCATCCCATTCAGGAACTTCATTACCCTGATCAAAAAGTCCGCGAATCACGCTCTGCTGCTCCAACCGGCGCACCCGTTGCCCCGCTAAGTCGTAAATATCGATGATCAATTCGCGGCGCACAGATACGTCGTGCAACTGAAAACGGAATTCCGCTCGCTCGTTTATCCCATCGCCGTTGGGCGTGAAAGGATTGGGCGCGATCCGCACTCCCGCCAGCGGATTGGTACCTAGCTTATCCGTTCTCACCCCCAGAGAATTACCCGGAAAATCGACATTGGCATCCCCTGGATCAATCAACTGCTTGACGCCATTACCCTCGCTGTCAAAAACCCAACCCTGAAATTGAGTGCCATAGCGCACCACATGAACGTCGAATTCGACCTCAATCAACTTGAAAGTATCGTCGGCACCCTCCAGCTTCGGCAGGGCAACTACAATGCGGTCATCGTGGATTTCTACCGGAAACTCGGCACCCAGTTCGACGCCATCAACACGAACCACGTGAACCGCTTCGGCACGGGTCAGAGTGAAGATCTCCAACCGGTCGAAACCAGCGTTACCATCCTCGAAAGTCGGCCGCACACTATAAGTGAAAGTCGTACTCTCGGTGCGCGAAGCGTCCTGCGGCCAGATCTCGCCAAAGATCGCCCGTGCCGAAGGCGGCGCAAATTGGATTTCCAACTCGCTCAGTTGCGCAGCCTGGGTCAGACTGGACAGGAAAATAACCTGTATCTGCAGATAGCGACTGGGGCCGGGGGATAGGATCGAGGTGCCGTCCGCCCACGTGGTCGGATCCAACTCGAGGTCGCGCTGGCCAGCATCGAGCGCATAGGGGGCGGACCAGAAACTCCAGTTCTCCTCGTCGAGAGTAGTAAAGCGCACCGACTGATCACCGCGCTCCCATTCGACTCGGTCGAGCAGAGTCGGCTCGTTTTCTATATTGCTCGGCACCCAGTAGAGATTGGGGTCGGGATCGTGACCCGAGCGAGTGCGAATGATCACGTTGGAATCCTCGTCGAAAAGGCCATTCCAGCGGATCTTGCCCCAGGCCATCGGCGTCCCAAAATCGAGGACCGCACTCGTGTAAACAGCGCGCTCGACAAAACCCTCGCCGAAAATCTCGAATTCGGCGATTTCCCAGTTTTCGATCGGGTTGAGCGGCCGCACCGCCACCCACTGGAACTGCTGAGTCGGGAAGCGAATATCGACGATCACGTCGAGGTTTTCGGTTTCCTCGCTCAACGAAACCAGCCGCGCATCGTTGGGAGCGTCGACGCGATTAGTGCTGACTCGCGAAAACCAGCGGTTTGCGGAGGTGCCCAAATAGCAATGGGACGGAATACTGTTTATGGTACCATTGGCACCCGAGACCTCGTACCAGGGCAGAAAATTCTCGGTGAAATCTTCTTCAGCCAAATCCGTCTTAGTAAGCCGAGGCTCCCCCATCTGGTCTAACAAACCATCGATTTTGGGGTTGCTACTACCCATTCTCGGATAGAAGCGAATCCGGTTGATCGGATAGTTAACGCCTAACTCGATAATCGAATCCTGTACGTACAATCGGCTCTGGATCCCGCTGTTTTCGCTGGTACTGACGTTGAAAAATGCAGCAGTATTCGGATCGCCGTCGAACATCGGAGCCACCTGCACCAACTGGGTAGAGATATTGCTGCAGCTGCCACTGGTGGTGATATTATTGGAGATACCGCGGGCAATACGAGTTCGTACCTGAGGATGGGCCAAGTTGAGATCCGCAGGCACGAAAAAGGGACGCATCCATTTTTTATCGCCATCCTCAACAATTTCATTGAGGGTATCTTCCCAGGTCGCGTAGGCGGGATTGGACCCCACCGTCCGGGATTCGAGTACCGCACCCGTTGAATTGAGTACCGTGTAGGAACCTGGCTCGAACGACAACCCCGTTTCCCAATCGTTGCCGCCTGCCCCACCGAGTTTATAGACGTTAAACGCCAGACAAGGCGAGGTGGTAACCACCAGCAGCAGTGCACTCAGCCAGAAACAAGAAAAGGACATATCCTAAACCTCTATCAACTATGAGCGTGATATAAAATATAGAAAAAATGGCCTCATTGGCGAATTTATTTGATCGAAAGGCCAAATTATATTTACATTGGACATTCGGTCTATGTCCTCTTTTTAAACAGGTTTCGGTATGCTAGATAGGCTCGTGCAACCAACTTTCCTACTCGGCGTTTTCTGCGGCATCATCTCGCTCTGCAATGACCTGTCGGCACTCGACACCCTCCGCGTCGGCATCAGTGGCAATGCCTCGTGGACCGGATCGGTATCCAATCCGGCAATAAACACGGCCGAACCCGAATACAAAGTCAATCGTTTTTATACCGAAATAGGCAATGTTCCTGGCAATTTGATCGACCTCTCCAATTTAGATGAAACCAGCCCCCGGGTGCAGGTCAAAACGCTGGTCAAAGCTCCGCCCGAAATCCTAGCTGACGCAGTCGCCGTGATCGAAAGTCAATTGCTGGAGGCCTTATCTTCGCTACCCGGTGCAACCGCGATCAATCCTACCACTCGCGAAGGCCTTTCACTGATTCGCATCGACTTTGCCGATGATATCCATCTTGCAGAAGCCGAAGCCAGAGTCTCCGCTGCGATCGATGCAATCAGACCGCTCGACGATCTGGCGGCAAACGACGATATAGCTGCAGGAAAATGGCTAGAGGATCCCCTGCGCCTCCCCGCGGGAGTCAACCCAGTGGTACTGCCAATTACCTTGAGCCCGGACCACGTGGCAACAGGCGAGAACGTCGCCCTGCGCTCGCTGGGTTGGGGCGGCGGCATTACGGCACCAGCGATCAAGGACGTACCAGCGAACGAGTTGGAGGCGACCTTGCTCGAACTCATCGAGCCCGGTGGTGCCGAAGACGCCTTCGCGCGCAAGGGAACCTTCGGCGCCCTGGGAACCTTTATCGTCCTCGACCTCGGCAGCCCCATCGGTGTCAACCAGATCCGTTTTTATCCGCGCAATACTGTCCAGAATGCACCCCAGTACCCGTTCCAAACCGACTTTATCCGCCAATTCGAACTGCTGATCCACGACGGCCAGGACCTGGTCCTCGACGGCACCGGCCGCCTCGTGCCCCAACTCGACGACTTCGAGGTGATAGAGCGGTCTACCGCCAACGAGGACGCAGTAGTCGAGGTGCACTTAGATCCGGCTCAGACCGCGCGTTTTGTACGGCTCAAGTCCACATCCTCCTTCCCTTATGAAATCGACGAGTTCGAGGTCTTCGGCCAGGGTTTCATCGGCAACAGTCGCTATATATCGCATGTCTACGATCTCGGCTCGCCTGCAACCTGGGGCAATCTGAGTTGGATTGAAAAAACCGTGAATTTGCGCGGTGGCGACGCGGAAAGCACTGCGGCAACGAGTGACGACTGTCAGGTAGACACCCGAATTTTTCTTGCACCAGACGATATTTCCGACGACTGGGCCGATTGCACCACGGTCGCGCGCTTCACCGAAGAACTCGGCTATAGCAATGTCTGGGAGTGCTTCCAGTCGCGCTGCGCCGAAGCCGACGGCACCATTAGCACCCTGCCGGGCCGCCAACAGAGCGGCAAACGAGCCGCCCCGAAGCCACTGGCGGACGATGTCTCGCAAATCATTGTCCGTACCCGGACCGGCACCGACCCAACCCCCGTACTCTACAAACGCGCTAATGTACAGCGCGTCTCTGACGACCAGTTGACCAGTTCGCTCGAGAATCCGAGCCAGCAGTTGGGACGCGATGAGTATCTGGATCTCGAGCCCGACCTCGAGGCCAACCCGCCACAGGTGTGGGACAAAGGCGAGATCGAGGAGGACCTGCAGCACTGGAGTCCGTGGTCTTCGCCCTACCAGGGCGGCGCACTTCCAGGCGGCACGCCGGTACTCTCGCCGGGACCCCGGCGCTATATCCAGTTCTCGGTGGACTTCATCAACACCGAGATCGACGCGACCAAAATCCTCGAACAGCTGTCAATCGAATACCTCTTACCGCCCATTGCTGAAGAGTTGGTTGCCGAAATCTTCCCACGTGAGGTCGAAGTCTTCGAACCCGTGGACTTTACCTATGCCGTACGCGCGAAAATGGAATTCGAGGGCGTCAAGGGATTCGATACCTTCGAGCTATTGACCACCTCTCGTATTCTGGGAATCGATAAGATCGAGATTTGGGAATTACCGAACCGCCTGGTTGCCGAGCAGGATCTCAACGCTGATGTGATCAGTACTGCTAATGGCCTGGCCGCGATCCAAACCAGCGACGGAACCCAGCACGCGCTACCCTATACGGTAGAGTCCGAAAACGGCGAAACCTTCACCATCCAGGCGGTGACCGAGCACAATGTGATCGTGCGCTTCCCGCAAATCACCCGGCCTACAGGCGGCGGCCAGATGCTCTTGAAGATCAAGTTCCGCGGCCGCGTGCTCCTATTCAGCACTCTATTCAGAGGTCAGGCTGTGCTTTCATCGCAGACCGGCAGCATCCAGCGCATCTCGGCCGGCAATGCCGATTTCCTGGGCGAGGGAGACCTGCCTACCGCCTCGGGGATCACCGTACTGAGCCCCGATATCAACAAAGGCGAGCTCTTCGGCTCCTTTGCGGTGATGCCTCCGGTCTTCACCCCCAACGACGACGGTATTAACGATCAGGCTGAAATCGGCTACGATATCCTCGCTGTGACCCGACCGACTCAGGTCGAAGTAAGGGTCTTCGACCTGAGTGGACGACTGGTCCGCTCACTCTACAGCGGAGCAGACCTGAGCGGACACTTCGACGCCCGGGTAATCCCACAACTAGCCTGGGACGGTCGTAATTCAGCCGGCGCAAGAGTTCCCCCCGGTTTATACCTGGTCTCGCTTTTTGTCGACGGCGACGCTCGCCAGACCAGGCGCGCACGCACCGTCAGTGTCGCCTATTGATCTGGCCGTCCCACTGCTTCTTTAGCCGCTTGAAAATTTCAGCCGAACGCCCTTCGCGGTAAAATTCCGTGAAGCGGTCGAGATATTCTACGCCCTGCAGCGTATCTCCCAGAGCCATTTGCAAATGACCGGCCAGTCGATTGGCCTGCTGATGTTCCGGGACCAGTGCCAGGATGGCTTGGACTTGATCCATCGCCGCCCGGGCGCGGCGCTCGACTATGTACTGGGCGGCCAGCAAGAGACGTGCATCGATCGCCTGCGCATCCACGGCGATTGCCCGTTCGAGGTGACTCTTGGCCACCTGCGGCTGGTCGGAGAAAAAGAGCGTACGAGCCAACCGATAACGCACCTCTGTCCTAGTCGAATCTCGTGCTAGAATCCACTCGTATACGGCACGAGCCGCAGCCGGTCGTTCCAGTTCCTCGTAGAGCTGGCCGAGTTGGAAACGCACCTGAAGGGAATCCGGGCGAACGGCTATCAATGCCTCATAAGCCTGCACCGCCTGGTCCAACTGGCCGTGTTGGGTATGAGCATAACCCAACCGCCCCTGGAGATCGGCTAGATCAGCACCGGGCTCGCCCAGCAAATGCCGATAAACCCGAATCGCCTCAGGATAGCGACTCATCTGCAAATAGATATTGCCCAACGCCAACCTCGCCCTGGGCACATCGGGGTACCGGCTGATAAAATCGCGGTAGACCGCACCAGCCCGGCCAAATTCGCCCTGGCGAGCATAGAGCGACGCCAGATTGTAACGCGCCCATTTGATGTCTGGATCGAGTTCCAGAGCCCGGTGATAGGCCGCAGTGGCATTGATCGGCAGGCCCTTCTTTTCGAAGATGAAACCCAGGCGGAAATGAGTCTCGGCACCACCGTCCATATTCATTGCACCCACTCGAAAATTAGAGGCCAAGCCCAATATTAACATCCCCACACAACCGCCAATCAACCCCCGGTATTCCCCCTCTCTCACCATGCCATAGAGCTCACGACCTGCATAGGCGGCGAAGATCAAGAGCATCGGAACCACCGGCAGCCGATACCTGGCACTGACAAAAAAAGCGACCACCGAAAGGGTATACACCCCTGTGAACAAGAGGAGCAAAAGAGGTCCCGTATCGCGCATCGCTCCTCTGCGCCATCCCAACCACATACCCAAGATCGCCAGCGGTGCCAGGAGGCCGAAGGGGAACGCAAGACCATATTTCCACAGCAGTATCTGCAAAACAGGTGAATACTGACGGGCGAAATAGATATCCTGGTTGCGACCAATCTCATCGCCATTCCAGAATAGATACAACTTGTAGAACTGCAGTTGCAGATAGGCCAATGGCTCGCTGCTGATAAAATCCCACGACTCAGCGAAGAAAAACTGCGACTGAGCCGAGGCACGGGTGATTCCAGCCTCGACGCGCGGCCGACTGGTCAACTCCTCCCAGGCAGGGCCCGGCTGAATCTGCACCGTATGCTGATAGTCGGCGTTGTTGCCAATATAGAAATTGAGTCCGGCATTGGAGGAGATCAGCACCAGATCATCGGCCACCAGAAAGTTGCGGAGGGTCACCGGTGCAAGAGCTAATACCGTTCCCAAGATCAGCGGCACCAGTCGTAGCATCCGCTCGCCAATGGGCAGCGTACGCAACGACCAGACCAGCCACAGTGCCACCACGGGAATGAAGACCAGGATATTGGCCACACAGAGTGCCGAAAGACCAAGCAGCCAACCAGACAAAAGCAGTCGGCGCGCCCGACCCTCAATCGCCCACAGCAAAGAGAGCAACGCCAGCAGATTCAAGAACAGCGCCAGAACCGGCGGTAGGAATTCACCTTCAAAGAAGATGAAAGGCCCGTAAAAGATCGCAGCACCGGCCGCGAACCACCCCACTCGCGGCGAGAATACCCTCCGGCCCAATTGGAAGATCAGCAGGCATATGGTAGCACCGAGCGCCGCTTGTAATAAACGGGGAACGGTGAAACTCGCCTCGAAGAGCGCGTAAAGCAGACCGAGAAAATACGGGTACAGAGGAGGTTGCCAGAAGGCCTGCTCGCCACCGCTCCAATCACCCAGGGCCAGCATCCTGGCGGCATAGATATAGGTCTTGGCGTCTAAAAGGGGAAAATCGTAGAAAGGGCTTTGCTGGCTTTGAACGATATAGAGCAGGCGCAGCCCAAAGGCTGCGCCCCAAACCAGCGCGAGTCGTCCCGGTATCCCCATCGGCCCCGCGTCAAATACCCATTCCGGCGTAGACCGTGATAAAGCCCTCGGTCACCGTGCGCGTTTTGATTTCGGGATCCTCGAAGTCGCGCGCATCGAATTTCAATCCAACCTGCGTGGTCAGCACATAACCCTGGTACTCAGCGACATTAGTAACCTGGCCGGCCGTAATAAAGGACTGAAAATTATTGATTTTGGAATCGAGATCGCGGAAGAGTACGTATTCGATGCCAGCGGCGATGGTAGTGCGCCGCATGACGGGCAATTCGACCACGGTGCCGAAGATCTCGGTCAACTCTTCGCGATTTTCAGTGGTGAATAGGTCGTAGGTCTGCCTCCGGTATTCGCTTTTCCACCGCGGCAAGACCCGAAAGCGAGAGAGTTCGATCAGGTAGTCGGCCTTGTTGATGATCCCGAAAAAGAATTCCTCTTCGCCCAGGCCGAACTCGGCACGGGCAGTTTCGTCGAGACGCTGATTCCACAAATCGTATTTGAGCGAGTTCTTGATGGTCAAATCTTTTATCGGCGAATAACTATGGCCGATAAAGAACGAGTTGTAGAGCGCATCGCGGGCCAGAAGAGGATCGATCACCTCGATATTGCGCGAATCGCGCAGAGTATTGCGACTGTCCCACTGGAATAGATTGTCGGGGATATCGTCCGTGACACTCTTAAGCGATTCCATAAGCTTGAACCGCCCCCAGGTCGGATGGTTGATATCAACAGTCAGCAAACCATAGGTAGCGTAATTGCGCTGATCGGAGGTAATCAACTCCTCACGCGTGTGGCCGGCGGTCAGGCGGATCTCAGGGGTTATATTGGCCCCACCATAGATATTTAGCCCCCGATGGTTGCGCTTGTAGGGAAAATCGGGACGACTGTCGTTTTCGAAACGATCGACCCAGCCATTGTTGTTGGCATCGATACCGTAGAGAAACTCGGGCCGGTCGACATGCTGACGCAAGAAAGGCTCTTCGTAATCGGGAATCAGGTTGATCACCCGACCATTGTCATTCTGATTGAAGTCGGGGATAAAATCGTTGTTCTCGTCCCAGCCCGGGAAAACCGCCCGATCGACCGAAAGAGCATCATTCCGGCCCCAGTCGGGGATCCGATCCTGATCGTCGTTGTCCTCGACAAACTCCACCAAAAAGCGCTCGTTGCTACCGGGATTGTGGTCTTCGAAATAACCTGAGTTATAATCGATGAAACCATCCTGTTCACTGACATAGGTCGAGGTGGAGTAATCGGGATCCATGTGAAAAGCTTCGCCGAAGAAGAAATAGGGATCGGCACGCTTCCATAAGTTAACCATCCAGGCCTCAGACGAAGGCTTCGCCGCAATACCCGTTGAAGTCGAATGATCGGTATTGCCCTGATCGGTGTTGGGATAGGGGTACTTGCGGTAGGTCCGACTATTATCCCACTCGCCGTAGAAGTGAAAGCCCTTTACATCCTCGATCGCCAGGGTGAACCCGAAAATCTGGGTCGCCGTCGGCAGGCCGTACTCGAAAGAGACGACACCGAGATTGGTATTGTCTTTGACATTACCCTCAGCACGAGTGACCAGAAGGAAAATCGGATCGTTGTTGCGACCGGTCTGACGACTGGAAGTGGCCTGAACCTTGTAATCGTTACCCAATACCAGATCGAATTCGACCTTGCGGATCTGCGATTTGTCCTGTGAGGCCACCAACAGAAAATCTGCGCTGTTGAAGTCGTAACGCAGGCGGATCTGCTCATTGCCATCGGCCGAGATAAAACCCTCCTGCGGAAAACCGCCCTCGACTACCGGCTCGAAGCCGATCTCCTTACCTCGATCAACACTGCCGTCTAGATAGGTGATGACAATATCTGAACCCGCCGGAAAGAAAGCAGCTCCACCCTCACCGTCGCCAGGCGAATCGTCGCTGAGCAGGATCTCGATCCAGGATATAGCCTCGTTTTTCTGATCGACCGTCAATTCACCCGATAACGGATTGCCACCGAAGCCATCAGTGAGAGTATTGGACTGGTGAGCATTGACGAAATTAAAGCCCAGAGTAGTAAAATCGCCGACCTGGACGGTGGTCCGACCGCCCATCAGCGAAGTATTGTTGGTGCGATTGATACCCTCGACGTTGGTTCCGGAACCACCGGATTCACTGAGCCGCGAATAAAGGAAGGTCAGCAGATACTTGTCCGTCGCCAGGTCGAACTGAACCCCATCGAAATCGGGTTTGGAAAAGGTCATCGGCGTCAGAGTGGTGCGGATCCCGTTGCCAATGGTCAACGCGTAGTAATATTCGCCAATCGAGTCAGAAGCAATTAGCAGACTGTTGAACCAGTTATCGAATCGCGCGTCCTTGAACAATTCATTGCCGCGCTGCTGAGGCTGGCTTTGGCTATTGTTATAAATCAGCCAACCACGGTTGACGAAATTGCCAAAGAAGTCATAAAAATCGCTGCCTTCCAACACGGTATTCACATAGCGCTGGTATGGCCTCCGAGCGTAATTGGAATACTCCCACTGGCGCCAGCGATATTCGTTGTAAAGTTCTTGCGGGATATACCACTTCTTGACCGCTGGGTCGATGGCGTCGAAGAGTACCCCGGCCCCCTGCGGCTCGAAGGTGGTTCGACCGCCACGCTGAACGCCGAGTCGGCTGCCGTAGTCCTGGGCGCCCACCGCGCCGACCACGAGCCAAGACAAAGATAGAGCGAAAATGAACGCTCTCATAACCGGTCTCCCTCCCGATACAAAACGAGGCGATGGGCTTGGCTACAGCCCATCGCCTCTAAACCGATTGCCTGGTCGACGATCCTCGATCGCCGATAGGCGGCTTCTAAACCAATACTATCTATTGAACTCGGTTTTGATCCGACCCCAGGTATTGGACTCGACGGCAGTAGGCTGATCACCCCAGGCGATACTGTCGTCCAACTCCGACATCACCATGTCGTTGTCGGCGCGGCAGCAGCCGTTGGGCGAGACCGACCAGAAGCCCTGGTAGTCTTCAAGCTTGGAACCACCGGGGATATCGAAGTCACCAAAGGTCCAACTCATTGCCACTATCTGACCTTCTTCGAGGTCGGTTTCCTCAGCAGCGCCGCGGTCGCCATCGTCCGGGACGAAATCGAAGGGGCGAATCCAGGCTTCGTAGTAGTAAGTGCTCTCGCCGAACTCCTCACCTGCGAAAGTATAGGCGAAGCTCCAGGCATCGTTGTTATCCGGATCGGTGACCCATTCGAAAGGCGGATTGAAACCACCCCAGGCGCCTGCCGTCGGCGGCATCGACCAGTTATAACCAACCTTGACGATACCATCCTGGCCCGGTGCATAACCACCGCCACCCTCGATCTCGGGATGGGTAGGCGCCACATAAACCTCCCAGGCGTCGTCAGCCCACCACGCATTCGGCTCTTCGGCGTCACGGCTGTGAACGTTGTCGAAAACCTCAGCCATGAAATAAAGGAGGTTGGTATTGTCGTTCCATCCAACAATCTGACGGACGCTCAAATCACTAACATCGATTTCACCACGCAGCTTGCTGTACACGGAATCGGAATACTTATCGTTGCCGACTTCGTAAGGTACCTGAGGCACGACGCCCCAATCGCTGTGATTTCCATCGATGACCGGAATATTGGCATCGGGGAACTGCACGGCAAAAAAGAGCTCGCCGGCAGGAAAATGGGCCGTTGTCGGGACGGCCATCGCGACAGTCAGCAAGGAAGCTACTAAGACTCTACGCATCCCTAAATCTCCTAAATTAGAGTTAAGATGATGAATACGCGAAAGCATTATACACAAGTTCTAAAATTCTCGGCTATATATATTACAGCGAAGAAATCCAAAAATCAAGGATTAGTTAGGGTGACTTAAAAAAAATGACAATTACAATATATGACTTAAGGTTATTAAAAATAATAATTTACAAAAAAAACCACACTTTGTGTGATATAAAAAAACCTACTCAGCGAGCTTTTCGGGGACCGTCCTGGACACCTGTTTTAAAATTCTTCGGATTCGCTCGCCTTCTCCATGTATTGGATCGAGGCCTAACAGAGTCGACCAAGCAACGGCCATTTCTGCATAGAGATCACTGCGGTGATACAATTCGCCCAACCGATAATAAGCTTTGGTCGCGTTGGGATTGAGAACTGTCAAAGCGCGATACTGGTCTATGGCCTCCTCGGGTCGACCGACGCGTTCGTAGGCGCGCCCCAGGTTGTATCGCCCCTTCTGATGCCCGGAATCCAGCTCGAGAGTCGCCAGGTAATGTCCTATAGCCTCGGGGTAACGTCCAGCTTTCTGGTAGACCAACCCAATATTGAAATGGGTTTCGACGTGATTGGGATTGAGGGCCAGCGCCGTTTTTAAAGAGACGACCGCCGCATCGTAGCGCCGCACCTGAGAGTACAAAAGTCCAAGATTGAAATGAGCGCGAAAACGCTCCGGTTGAATCGCCGCAGCCCGCTGGTAGTGATGAAGAGCACGGGTGAAATCACCGCGTTGATAATGCACAAATCCCAAATTCTCGTGGGCACGAGCGTTGTCCGGGTAACGGTTGAGAACCGCGCTGAAGAGTGTAAAATCGCTCAGCCAATCGCGATTCCGATCGAAGGTGCTGACGCTGAACGACACTACTACAACCCCGATGATCACCTGCGCCAGACGCGACTTTCCGGGCAGTCCGCTAAGCCACCTCCGAATTCCCCCCCCAAATGCCAGAGCAATCGGCAGCATGGCCAGATGCAGATAGCGCTCGGCCATACCGCTGGGCGCCAGAACGAAGAGATTGGACACCGGCAGCAGACAAAGCCAGAAGAACCCGACGACGAAGGTTATAAAACGCGATAACTTAGCCAGCACGACCAGCGCTGCAACAGCGGCCAGACCAGCGACGAACCACGGATCGAAAGGCGAAACCACGGACGGAATCGAGGCATAAGAATAATCGGCTGACAAGCCCTGCGGCACAACCAGGAGCAAGAGATAACGCGGCAAGATCGCCACAATGGTGCCAATGCGCTGCCACGCGCCGAGGCTGGCGAGGAAATTAGTCGAAACCGGCCCCTCGGGCGCTGCACTATCGCTCATGGCCAGAAAGCGCAAAAACAATACGGCGGTCAAAACCACACCGTATCCCCAATGGCGACGGAGCCACGCCACGAGAGTCAACACCAACCCACCAGCAGGCCTGCCCAAATAATAGGCGTGCAAGACCAATACGACGGGCAGGATCACTGCCGTCTCCTTGGCCAGCACCGCCGCGCCGAATAACACCCAGGCCGACAGACGCCAGTGCCAGCCGGCCGAGCGGCAGTCGCGCTGATGAGCCAGATAGGCGCCGAGAAAAAAAAGGCTGGCCAGCAAATCGCCACGACTCGAGATCCACCCCACGACCTCGGTCTGAATTGGATGGCTGGCATAGACCAAAGCGGCCCACAGTGCCGCCCGGTCCTGGCGCAAAACGTCCCTGGCCAAAACGTAGAAAAGCAAGCTGTTCAACAGATGCAGGAGCAGACTGGTCAGGTGGAATCCGAGCGGATTGGTTCCGAAAAGCAGAAAGTCACAACTTAGCGACAAGAGCGCGAGCGGCCGGTAGATCTCGAGGCCCAGCCAGTTTACCGCAAATATCTCGCCAACCGCGAAATCCCTCACCATCGAGCTGGCAAGATAGGCCGAATCGTCGAAGACGAAACCATTGCCCAGGATATTGGTGTAAGATACCAATACCACCAACCCTATACAAAATGGGTGCGCTAAGGATGACAACAAGTGCTCAATGAACCGCATCAGGCGAATTTCCTTGAACGTGCTTCGAGATTATATATCTTTAGCACTATATTATATTTCAACCTAAAACCTGTATAACCCCAATCTACCTATACTTGTCCCGATGAGAAAACCCCTAAACCTGATTTCAATCCGCGCATGGTTCTCTAGGGCGATATGTGCAGCCTGGGCCGCAAGCACCGCCTGCAGCCAGCCAGAACCCGCACTTACAGATACCCCGGTGGCCCGAATCGGCGAGGTCCAGATCACTTCCGAGCAATTGCGCCGCTTCGCCCTCGACGTGCTACCCGGACTGCGCCCCGCCAAGCAAGGCCAGGCCGCACGACAAGACTATCTGCAAACCATGATCGACCGGGAGTTGATGCTGAGCCAGGCACGAGATATGGGGCTTGGGAAAAAGCCAGCAGTACACATCAGCCGCGAACTTGAACGCCACCAGTATCTCGCCAATATCTACCGCCAACGAAACTTGCTGCCCAGATCGCAAATCACAGATGCCGATATCAAACGCTACTTCGATCAACAGAATCTGGCACGAGAACGACTGGTCACAGTAATCATGGTCAAAACCGAAGCCGAAGCCGAGCAGCTCCGCCAGCAACTCGTCGGCGGGGCTTCGTTCGCCGACCTGGCGGTCCAGCACACCCTCGACCCGATGGTCGCCGAGCGACAGGGCAGGCTGGGTTTTATGAACCGCTCGTTGGCACGGCGTACGGGTATTCCAGCTGAAGTCTTCGACAACCTACCGACTGGTGAGATTTCGCCACCGTTACCCATCGGACCGCGCTTTCACCTGGTCCGCTTTATCGAGGACCGCCAAGTTGGGGTCGAGAGCCAGCGAGAATTACTCGCCACAAACCTGGCCAAGGTCAAAAGGCGGGAAGTCGAGCAGCAAGAAGTCGAATTACTGGCCTACGAGTCGAACTGGCACTTATTGCCGCAGGGGCTCGACATTCTGAAGAAGACCACTGCAACCGAGATAGACCTTAAACAACCTTTGTTTACCTACGATGGCGGCGAGATCACCTGCGAAGAATACCGCGAAGTCTTGAAGAGACGACGCATGACTCGCAGCACTCTCGACAGCACCGCCGTCGCAGCCTTCGCCCGCCGCGCCATCCTACCTGAATTGATGCTTGCTACCGCCGCCGAAAAAGCAGGTTACCACTTAGAAGAACAAACCGTTAAACGGCTGGCCCAGGCCGACGAAGAATTGCTACTCCAGGCCATTTACCAGCTACAGGTAAGCAATCAGGTTTCGGTATCTGAGACCGATGTCGGAGATTATATAGACACCCATCCCGAGCGTTTTATGATCCCCGAATCGATCTGTTTTGACGAGCTTATCGCCCCCACCGCGGAAGAGGCGCAAGATCTCAAATCGACGCTTAACGGCCAGGAGGACTGGACCGCCCTTGCCGAAACCCGGGGCTTCGAGCACCGACCGCGCAATGCCGATGGCCTGGTCTGCATGCACAGCTACAACAGAACCCCCTATCCCAAACTCTGGCCGGCGCTACAAAAGGCGGATATCGGCATAGTGTCAGGACCGATACGTACCCGTGCAGGGTTCACGCTCTTCAAGGTGGCCAACAAGGAGGCCGCCCGACCCGAGCCTCCTCCACAGGCACAGAAGCGCGCTCGTTCGATCCTGATCCAGCAAGCCGAGCAGATCCGCTTCGACCAGTGGTTGACGACATTGCGCAAACAATACCGAGCTGAGGTCGAAATCTACGACGAGGAGTTGGCCACTGCGCTACCTGAAGCGCTGCTGGCCAGCCTAGTGCGCCAGACGCAGGACAACTAGCACCCACACAATGCCCCAGCAAAGGGTGGTAACTATGCAACGCACATTGCGATTCTTCAGCACGATCCTGCTCCTCACCACCGGAGGCCTCGCAGAAGCCCAGGAGGGCTTTGAATTCACCGAAAACGGTTTGGTGATCGACCAGGCGGTGCAGTGGGAGCAATGGAAGCGACCCAAACACGGTGTGCGTATCGATCCCAATACCCACACCGTGCTCCCACGGCGAATCGCCAGCTCGACCAATGCCATCCTCGACATCGACAATTTCCAGACTCTGATCGGCGATGAGAAGGCGTATAACAAAATCGTCAAGGAACAGAATAGGGCGGATAAGCCCGTCCCGCTCAATATTCGCACCGCCCCGGCGACGGTAGCCGGCGAGCCGATCGTCTACCTCAAGGCAAACTCAAAGAAAAACATCGAAATCGGCGATCCGGTGATTTGGTACTATTATCATGGTGGCATCCGCCAGGTCAGCACCAGTGCCGAAACAGCAAAGGCCATCCTCGACGGAGATCCCTCCACCTATTGGGAACCCAGCACCATCGTGAGCCAGGCCGAGTACGATGCCCTGACATCGGCGGTCCAAGGCCCCATCTACTTCTTCGCCAGCGACGCCACCGGCGCGGAAAAAAGGGTGGACCAAGCCACTTACGACGCTACCTCAGCCCGCAATCGTCGAGTTGAATACCACAGTCATTCGCTGGAAAACTGGACTCTCGATATCGATCTCGGCCGGCTCGAACCAGTCTCCCGGGTCGTCCTGCGCTTCCACGAGGACGGCGAGCCCTTCCGCCAGGTGCGTCTGCTCGGCACCCCCTCGGACTTGCGTAACGCCGAGCTCTCGCTGATAGACCGCACCATCGCCCCAGTCGAAAACACCCACACCGTCGAATTCGATCTCGACCCCGACGACCAGGGCTTCTTCTCGCAACTGCAGATTCTGCGCATCGCAGTCACTGACAGCAAATTCAACAAGTTCTCAGTCATTTCGGAAGCCGAGTTCCAAGCGCTGCCCCTTTCCGAACAGGGGGGCATCGACTATCACATCGTCAACGCCGCTGGCAGCGAGACCAAGGTCGATCGCATCATTTACGAGGACGTTAGTCCCGAGCGCCGCGGCCGTCTGGTCTACTACCGACGCGAGCGACCACGCCTGTCGGAGATCGAGGTCTGGACCCAGGGCGACAATATCGCGCTGGAGATCATTGACGGCGGCGGCAGCGTCGACCTGACCGGCACCTTCAGCGGGTTACCCGGCTTCGACGGCCGCTTCGAGAGCAATTTTCTGCAGTTCGTGTGGTCTCCCGACCCCCGCTTCGAAGATCGCGGTATCATGACTCTCGACCTCGGGGCTCGCTTCTGGCTCGACTACTTCCGCATGGTCGGTGGCATCAGCGGGGTCGACGAACTGGTGGTGCGGATCTCAGACGGATCGCGCGATTCGAACGGCAGTCTGAAATGGCGCGAGATGTACCGCCAGGCGGGATCTTCAGCGAATTCTAACCCATGGTCGGGAGTCGGCCTCGGTACGGCGGAGAGCGGATTCGAAAAACTCGAACCGGTGCGTTACTTGAACAGCCAGATCTTCACCGCGCAGGCAGGCCGTGCCGGTGGCTACAATACCGGCGACCGGATCCGCGAAGTGCAGCTCTTCGGTGAGGGCTATCCCTCCGAGGTCACACTGACCTCACCAATGATCGAACTGCCCGGCTCGGTCATCCTCGGTAGCATAGAATGGGAGGGCGATTTGCCCGACGAGGATATCGTCGACATGCAGATCCGCACCCGAACTGGCGACCGATTGGTTGAAGTAGTCGAACACTACGGCAACGGCGGCGACTTGAAAACCGAGCAAGACTACAACAATCTGCCCACCAATTTCAAGGGCCCCATCGTCAACCGGCTCAAGCCGGGCGGTGGCTGGAGCAGTTGGAGCCAGCGCTATATCCGCTCGGGCCAACTGGTCACCTCGCCCAGTCCACGCCGCTTCCTGCAGATCCAGGCCCAGCTCTTATCGACTTCTCCCGACCTAGCTGCCAGCCTGCGCTCAATCAAGGTCAACTTCCTGCCGCCGGTGGCGCGCAACACCGTCGCCGAGATCTGGCCCAACGATGTCGTGCCCCGCGAGGAACGCGAGTTCGAGCTATTCCTCAACCCCACCTTCGTCGAGAGCCAGCCCGGCGGGCAAGCCAGCCGACGCTTCGACGAGATCCGCCTCGACGCCACACCGATCGAGAGCATCGAGATTACCGACGTGGCCATCGGCCGCGAAGAGGACTTCGCCGGCGAACAGTTTCGCCTCTTCGAGCGTCAGACCAACGGCAGCAGTGACACCGCGCCCTGGTTCACGGACGAAAACGACCAGCGCTACCAGGCCCTGATCCACGCCCCCAGCGGTGACACCGCCCGCGTCTATGCCGACGAGACCACCGGACTGCGGCTGCATCTGCCCGAAAAAATCGCTATGCAGCCCCGCGGTGAAACCACCCGCACCTATTATCGGATCGTCGAGGAAGAAGGCGAGGAAGTACCCGTCGACCTCGACGGCCGCATGCTCAATGAGCTCACTTACCTCGGCCTGCCGACAGAGGAGCAAGGCCGGATCCTCTACTTCGCCCTCCGTGGCCGCGACGACGACGACGAGCCCATCACCGAAGCCGTCGACAAATTCGCCTATCTGAGCCTGGAGGATTCGCTCAGAGGCGAAGTCCGCTATTTCCGCAAGCTCGTAGGTAGGGGCGGCGAGTTCCCCTTCGACGCCGGGGGCAACCCGCTGATCGAAAGCGCCTACAACGCCCTGCCCCGCACCCAGCGCGGCTCGATCATCGCTGCCGGCGAACTAGTCCGCGTACGCTTTATGGCCTCGGTGCTGCTCAACGGCACCACCATCGACGCGGCGATTCGCGATTCGGCTTTCCCCGAAACATGGCAGCAAGTCGACCCCGGCGATGCCACTGAACTGCGCCCGGGCACCGCGCTTAGTATTTCAGTCCCCTTATCCAACCGCGTCATCCAGGGTGTTCAGATCGGACCCAATCCATTCACGCCCAACGGCGACGGTATAAACGACCAGGCGACCGTTCGCTTCGCCCTGGGGAACCTCAACGTCGCACGCGAGATCGGGATTGATATTTTCGACCTCAGCGGACGTCAGGTGTGGAGCAACAGCCGACTCGGCTTCGGGCAGCAGGAATTCACCTGGGACGGCCGCGACAGCCAAGGAAGCGCCGTAAGCCCTGGGATCTACATCTGTACGATCAATGCAAACGTAGATACCAAAGCAGCTCCCAATACCAGTACGGTGCACCTTATCGCGGTAGCCTATTGACCAACCCAAACGGTCAAATACGAACGATCCATTGATCACCGACCAGGTCGGAAACATCCTGTGCGTCCGCCCATCGGCGGATCCGCCGATGAACTATCTCGCTCAGAGAGAACCCAGCAGCCTTGAGTAACATTTCATCATCCCAGCGACAACCAGGACTGCGCGCTTTACTCGTTGGCGCGATCGGCGCCTGGGCAATCGGCACCGGCGTACCCTACTGCAATATGGTACTCCACGGCTCGCGAATCGCCTCCTATTTCAATACCCCCGCTGCCATCATCCTGTTTTTCTTCCTCATCTTGATCGGCAATACCCTAATCGGCCTATTGAATCGGTCCTGGATGTTGCACCGCGCCGAGTTAGCGTTGATATACATCATGTGGATCATTGCTACCTCGATTCCGGAATGGGGTCTGACCGCTTTCCTGCTGCCCGACATCACCAGCGTCATCTACTACGCCACCCCGGAGAACAACTGGGCCGAGCTACTCCACCCCTTGATCCCCGACTGGATCATTCCCCACCACGACTTTAACCAGATCAAGAACTTTTACGAAGGCGCTCCTAAGGGGCAAGGCATCCCCTGGGCACTATGGCTGCCCCCGTTGATGTTCTGGCTACCCTTCGTACTGGCACTCTATTTGGCGATGATCTCAATCATGGTCGTACTGCGCAAACAGTGGATAGAAAACGAGCGCCTGGTCTTCCCACTGGTCCAACTACCCATCGCGATCCTGCAAGAAGAAGACCGGAATGCCGGTATCCTCAATACATTCTTTAAAAACCCGCTGATGTGGATCGGTTTCGCCATTCCCGCCGTCGTCCAGAGTTTCAACGGCATGAATCACTACTTCCCCTATATCCCACGCATCAGCCTCGACAACTCGATCCCGCTCTTCCGCGATAGCATCAGTATCCCGATTCGCCTGAGCTTTCAAATGGTAGGCTTCAGCTATTTCGTCAACCGCGATATCGCCTTCGGGTTGTGTTTCTTCTATCTGCTCAATACCATCCAGCAAGGCATCTTCAATATCCTCGGAGTCCAGAAGATCGATTCGGTCCTAGGCGCCTACAGCACTTATACCGGCTCCATCGTCGTCCACCAGGGATTTGGTGCCATAATCATGCTGGTGCTCTTCGGGCTGTGGAACGCCCGCGACCACCTGCGCAATGTCTGCAAAAAGGCCTTCACCAACGCGCAAGGCATCGATGACTCAGGCGAGATCCTTTCCTATCGATCAGCCCTGCTAGTGCTTTTGGGCAGCCTGGTCTTTATGGGAGTGTGGATCTGGCAGTCGGGACTACCGGCCTGGATCACTCCCATCTACCTATTCTTCGCCTTCGTTCTCTTTATCGGTATCACCCGCGTCGTCGCCGAGGGAGGACTGGCTTTCATCTTCGCTCCGATGATCGCCTCCGACTTCGTAGCCGCCGGCTTCGGTACCCGCACCATCGGCTCGTCCGGCGTCATGGCCCTGGCCTTCACCTACGTCTGGGCCAGCGACATTCTCACTTTTGTCATGGCTTCGTGTGCCAACGGCCTCAAGTTGGCGGAGGAAACCATAAAAAAAGGACGCCGGATCGTATTTTGGGGCATGCTGATCGCCATTTTCGTAACGCTCTTCAGCTCGATCTGGTCGATCCTAGATCTGGCCTATAGCTACGGTGGTATCAACACCGACGGATTTTTCTTCGGCAGTGCAGCGCGCTATCCATTCGACAACGCAGCCGCACGACTGCAAACCCTAGATGGGCCACACTGGGAAAACTGGGGCTATACCGCCATCGGCGCCGTGATAATGGGGCTCTTGATGGCAGCTCGTCAACACCTATTATGGTGGCCCTTCCACCCTCTGGGCTTTCCGATCAGTGCAGTCTGCGGAACCATGTTTTTCAGTATTTTTCTGGCCTGGCTCTTCAAGACTCTGGTCCTGCGCTATGGAGGCCCGGCGCTCTATCTGAAAACCCGGCCTCTGTTTATGGGCCTGATTCTCGGTCAGTTTGTAACCGCCGGCGTCTGGTATGGCATCGACTACATCACCGGCTCCAGCGGCAACGCCGTGATGAGTTGGTAAAACGGTCTCTTAACATATCAGTTAGAGAAAGAGGTGTTTGCTCGTCACACAGACGATCGCCAGCGCACCGTATCCAGCCACCACACTACGCTCCTACAAGATCCCTCTTGGGGACAAGCATAGACCGCTAGTAAACAGGTATTGGCCTTGAATAGAGCAATTCCGTCGACCTTCGACCACCATCTCGACAAGCGCGATCCCAAGCAAAACCGACTGGACTCGGGCAATGCCATTACCCTGCGCTCCATCGCAATGGGCGCCTTGCTCTGCGCGGCGATCGCCCTAGGAGCACCTTATACTACTATGCTGCTCAAAGGCACGCCGATGGGTTTATCTTCGGCTACGCCCGCGGCCTTCTTCCTGATCTTCGTGGTCATGGCAATCCAGATCCTGCTCCTCAAATTAAAGCGGCAGTGGGCCTTCCGCCGTGGCGAACTCATCACCATGACCGCGATGGCGATGGTCTCCGCCGCACTCCCCACTCGGGGCGTGACCGGCATGATCTTGCCGATGATTACCGGCACCACCTACTACGCCACACCCGAAAACAAATGGTCCTCTCAGATCCACCCCCATCAGGCCAACTGGTTCCTCGTCGACGATCCCCAGGCCGTAAAAGGGTTCTACGAGGGCGGCGTGACAACGATCCCCTGGGATGCCTGGCTTGGGCCCCTCTTGGGATGGGCGCTCTTCTACGGAGCCTTTTATCTGACCCTGACCTCAATCATGGTCATCCTGCGGCGCCAATGGGTCGAAAACGAACGTCTGTCTTTTCCTATGGCTCAGGTGCCATTAGCCATCTTTGCCGAAAGCGAAAAACCCGGAGGAATCCCCCCATTCTGCAAAAATCGCACTATGTGGCTGGGCTTTGCCATTCCCTTCTTTTTGAGCAGTCTCGGCGCCCTGCACCACTACTTTCCCCAGATCCCCAACCCTCAATTCCATACCTACCTGGAACTTTTGCCCGGAACATCGATCAGGCTGGGCATCAATTTCGTCATGATCGGCTTCGCCTATTTCATCAATTCCAGCATCGCCTTCAGTCTATGGTTCTTCTATCTGATCAGCGTCTTTCAGAAACACTTCCTCGGAATCATGGGCTACAGCACGACCAGCGCCGAGCTAGGCCCCTGGAGCGAACCGATACTCGGCAACCAGATGATGGGCGCCCTCATCGTACTGGTCTGCTCGGGACTCTGGTTCGGCCGAGCGCATCTGCGCCAGGTCTGGCAAAGCACCCTGGGCCGCATATCGGGCACTGACGATGCAGAGATCATGTCCTACCGCAGCGCTGTACTGGGAACGTGTGTCGGGTCCATTGGAATGGGACTCTGGCTCTGGCAGACGGGCATCCCCGGATGGGTTGCTCCACTAGTGGTCGTCTCGGCGCTGATCATCCTCGTCGGGCTGACCCGCGTCGTCGCCGAAGCCGGATTGCCGACCATCTCGCCAGCCATTGTTCCAGCCGGCTTCATAGTCTCCAGCATCGGGGTACCCGCACTGGGACCGACGGGCATGATCGCCACCGCCTACACGCTGGTCTGGGTCGGCGAACTGCTGGTGTTCTTCATGGCCCCCCTGGCCAATAGCCTGCGCCTGTGCAGCGAGACCATACACACCCGCCGCCTGTGCACGGGAATCGGAATCGCCATTGCCCTAACGCTAGTCCTGTCCACCTGGTATACCCTGGATCTCGCCTACCATCACGGCGGCGTCAACCTATCGGGCCAGTTCTTTATATCCTTCCCCACTTATCCCGCCCAATTTGCCCTCGAGCGATTGACCCACCCCACCGGCCCCAGCTTCACCGGTTGGCTCTGGACCCTCTTCGGTGCAGGAGTTATGACGCTCTTGCTCATCGCCCGCCACCGCCTGACCGGCTGGCCCTTCCATCCGCTTGGTTTTGCCGTTAGTGGCGGCTGGACCATGGGCATCGCCTGGTCTTCGATCCTGGTCGCCTGGCTCATCAAGATCCTGGTCCTCAGATACGGCGGTGCCGGGACGTATCAGCGCAGCCGCCCCTTTTTCATGGGACTTATCATGGGCCAGTTCGTCGTCGCTGGTTTGTGGCTCATCATCGACGCATTCACCGGCACTATGGGTAACATAGTACCGGTGCTCTACTGAACTATCTGGCGAACCAGGCGATCCTGCTCTAAGTTTGTCTTAGCCGAAACCTGGCCCACTAGTGCGGAACCAGATCCGCCCCGTATCATCTATACAAGAGGCTGCGACACTTGGGCACCTGTTAATGCCGACGCCGCGTGGCCAACTTCGCTATGGACCAAAATCAACTCCAGTCCATTCTCGCACATCTGACCGCGCTGCGCCACCGCGCGCTGGTCCTGAGCCTCTGCACCGGTTTGGTCCTGGCTCTCGCCGTGGGACTGGCCCTCTCGCTGCTCTGGGTTTTGCTCGAAGCGCTGTTATTTCTGGCGCCCGCCTGGCGCACAAGTTTGGGCGCTCTCGGGCTCCTCGGTGCGGGATCAGTACTGGCTCTTTTTCTCAAAAAACACCTTCCAGTCTATCTCTCGCAGCACCGCTTCGCGCTCTTCATCGAAAACCGCTGCCCCCAGTTCAAAGAGCGGCTGATCAGCGCTCTCCAACTCGCAGCCGCCCCCCCCTCCCCCAGCTACTCACCCGAACTCCTAGCCGCAACAACCAGCCAGGCCGCCGAATTGTTGCGCACCGCCAAACCAGATCGAATCCTCGATCGCCAACCACTTTACCGCCACCTACGCCTGCTCGGCGGCAGCGCGGTATTGGTCCTTGCTTGCAGCTTGTTCTTTTACGATGAACTGGCCCGCGCCGCCGAGCGCTGTGCGCATCCCCTCACTGTCTACAACCGCCCAGCGCGCACCCAGATCGAAATCCGGCCCGGTGATCTCGAAGTTGTCAAAGGCGAAGATGCGACACTGCAAATACACTTTCCCGGCTACAAACCGCGCCTGGCCCGCATCATGCGCCGCACTACTCCCGATGTCTCCTGGCAAAGCGAAACACTCATCGTCGAACGGGCCGACTCGATCGCCTATACCTTCCGCCAGGTGCAGCGACCGTTCAGCTATGCCCTGTCTGCCGATGACGGCCATTCGGCCGAGTACCGGGTACAGGTTATCGATCCCCCCGTTGTCGCACGCCTGCGTCTAAGCTACCACTATCCGGACTACAGCCGACTCTCAGCCCGAATCGAGGAAGAAAGCGGTGATATCCAGTGTTTGGCCGGCACCCGAGTCGATATTGAACTTGTGGCCAGCAAACCCCTCACCGAGGCCGCACTGATCCTCGATGATACATTGACCACACCAGCTCAAATCGAAGGCCGGATTGCCCGCACCTCCCTCGACATACAGCGCTCGGGTTACTACCACCTTAAGCTCGTAGACCGCAAAGGCGTGGAGAACCGCGATCCGATCCGCTACACCATCCAGGTAAGTGAAGACCGGCCGCCTGTAATTACCCTGGTCGAACCCGGACGCGATATCGATTTGCCCGAATCGCTCAAGGTCTTGCTCAAAGCCGAAGCCACCGACGACTTCTCCGTCGAAGAAATCACTCTGGTCCACCGCGTCAACGACGGCCCGGAAAAGCGCCGAACCCTGAGCAGCGAACCCGGACGCGAGGTGCTGATCAGCGAAGTTTGGGATCTAGCGGCAACCAATCTCTTACCCGAGGACCGCATCTACTACTATCTCGAGGTCTCCGATAATGATCAGGTATCGGGCCCCAAAAAGGGCCAGAGCCGTCGTTATACACTGCGTTTACCCTCGGTTTACGAACTCTATCAGGAAACCCACCAGGCCCAGCAAGAACAACTTGAGAGCCTAGAGGAACTAAGTGCAGAGGGACAGGAGCGGCAGCAGTACCTCGAACGCGTGCGCCGCGAGGTACTCAAAAGCGAAGACCTGAGTTGGGAGCAGAAGAAGGAAATCGAATCTACATTAGAGCGCGAAGCCGAACGGGCGCGCGCGCTCGAAGAGCTCGCCGCCGAATTGGAGCAAACCGCCCAATTAATGGAGGAACAAGGCACCGGCTCTGAAAACCTGCTCGACAAACTCGAGCAGATTCGCGAGTTGATGGGCGATATCTCTACACCTGAACTCCAGCGAGCCCTCGCCGAATTGCAACAAGCAGTCGAGGAACCAGATCCCAAAGCGCTGGCCACAGCCCTGAAGCGATTCAACGAAGACCAGCAAGCCTTCCAGGAACGCCTGGACCGCACCATCGCCCTGCTCGAGCAGGTCCGAACCGAACAAGAACTTCAAGCCGCCGTTGATCAAGCGGCCAACCTAGCCAAACGACAAAAACAGATCGACGATGAACTTGCTGCAGGCGAAAGCGGTCTGCGCCAACAAAAACAGGAAGGCAGCCTCCAACGCGACACCGAACGTCTCGCAGAGCAACTGGCACGACTGAGCGAATCGATGGCGGCTCAAAACCCGGAAACTGCCGCGAAACTGAACCAGGAAGTGCAGGCTATGGAACGCGGGCAGTTGAGCGGACGAATGCGCAAGATGGTACAGGAAATGCAGGCTAAAGCCAATACCAACGCCCAGCGTCTCGGCAAAGGACTCGAGGAGGACCTGGGTACGCTGGCGGCCAACCTGCAACAAATTCAGGCTGAATACACTGCCGAAAAAAAAGACCAGCTAAGCCGCGAAGTACGTCGGGCGATGCGCGAAGTCGTCGGACTCTCCCGGCGCCAGGAAGACCTGCTCGACACCACCCGCAAGCTGCGCCAATCGACCGGGAACACACTCGCCGAAGATCAGTATGCACTACTGCAAGGTGCCGGTCAGGTGACCGAAAAGCTCGCCGCGCTGGGCCGGCGGACCATGAGCTTGGCCCAGGGGCTCAACGCCACGATAGGCTACGCGCTGCGCAACATGGGCAAAGCCGCGCAGAGCCTGGGCCAGGAGGACGCAATTCAGGCACAAAAACCGCAAGGGGAAGCCATGCGCTACCTCAACGAAACCGTTCTGCTGCTGCGGCAAAGTCTCGACAATTTAGCCCAGTCCCAAACACCCTCCGGCTTTGGCGAAGCCATGCAGAAGATGCTCGGCCTCTCCGAACAACAATCCCAACTCAACCAGGCCTCCCAACAAGCCCTGCAAGCGCAACAACAGGGCCCAGGACTTGGCACTCAACAATTCCAGCGACAACTCGGACGCCTCAGTGCCGAACAGAACCGTCTGGTGCAGGCACTCGATGAGCTCGGGCGCTCTCTGCGCGGACACCGGGGCGCCAAAGAGCGGGTTGAAGCCATCGCAAAGGAGATGCGGGAAGTACACTCCGACCTGCGCCAACGCCGCCTCAACCAGCGCACTTTACTAAAGCAGGAACGCATTTACCAGCGCATGCTCGATGCCAGCCGCTCGCTCCACAGCCGAGGCTTTAAAGAAAAGCGCCAGGGCAAAACCGGGACCGACCAACCCTATGCCGGCCCCACGACCATACCCACAGATTTCGGACAGACCCCCGACCGCTGGCGCCAGGCCCTGCACCAAGCCCTGGCAGGACCCTACCCCGACGAGTACCGCGCCCTGCTCAAGCGATACTACGATCAGATCTACCAGGACATCCAGGAGAGCGAAGCCCCGTGAAAATGATGCGATTCCTCATTGGAGCAACGAGTCTATCGGCTGTGGCTTTGTTAGCGGATGAAAAACCCCCAGCAACAGGACAAGCAGCAGCAAGGGCCGCACGAATAAACGAGACCGAGGCTCAGCGCTCAACGAGACTCCGCCAACACATTCAAGCTCTGGAACGCGCCGGGCGCTTCGCCGCTGCGATCCCACTCTACGAAGAATGGCAAGATCTCGCCCCCGACCAGGCCCCTATCGTCCACGGTCACGCGCGCGCACTGGCCGCGATAGGACAACACCAGCGCGTCGTCGCCTTGCTCGATACCTGGCTCGAGGGCAACAAAGACGACGATCTCGCCGCCCTGCTATTGGGCGATGCCCACCGCGATCTGGATGATCTCGGCAAAGCGCTGGCGAGTTGGCGTCGAGCGATCGATGGAAGTGCCGCCAGCTACGGTCCGGTCGCCGATCGTTGCCGCGCTGCGGGGTTGCGCCAGGAAGCGATTCGCATCCTGCGCGAGGGCCAGCAAACCCTCATTGCCAACCGCAAATCCCAAAAAGATGCCGCGTCGTCCAAGCTTTACAATTGGGAGCTGGCCTCGCTCTACCTGGAGGAAGCCGAGTACCCTTCCGCGATAGAGATCTTCATCGCCAGTCTGCACCAGAACCCCCAACGCGTATCCGTCGTTACCAATCGTCTCGAAAAAACCTGTCGCACCAATGGCGATGAGGTGCTTGAATCCCTGCGACAATTCATAGCCAGCGACCCTCTGCTCATCGCCCAGTTGACCGCCTCCTGCGCCCTAGCCGCAAACCAGCCGGAAAGCGGTCTGGCAACGCTTATGGACCTCGATGATACCTGGGCCGAACAACTCTTCCAATACGGCGTCCGCACCGAGGCCCTTGGGTATACTGCAGTAGCAGCCCAAGCTTATGCCCATTTTGCCGAGCGTCGTCCCGAGTCGCCCTATAGCTACCAGGCCCTCAGCCGGCAGGCGGCGCTGACGGCGATAGGCGATAGCGAAACCGCGCTCGACCTCTATCGCCGCCTGGCACACAACTTTCCCGACCGCCCCGAAACCCTGCAAGCACTGGTCGGCATGGCCCGCCTGCAACTCGAAAAGCAAGGCGACATAGAAGGAGCGATTACCTCGCTGCAAACGGTCGTCGATTCACCACGACGCGGTCCCTGGACTCCGCAGGCCCTCTTGCTCATCGCCGAGTGCTCTTTGCGCCTGGGCGATTTAGAGCGCTGCGAACGCTTTTTGTCCGAGCTGGAAAAAAAGAATTCGGCCACTGCGTACGAAGCTCGCTTCCGCCGCGCCGAATTGCTCTACTTCCGCGGAGATTTTTCAACCGCAGAGCAAATTTTTGCCGAGCTGGGCAGAACCGATCCAGCCCACCCCCTCGCCAATGACGCATTCGACCTTTTACTGATCTGCGAAGACTACGCCGGATCAAACGGCCTCGCGATCCTGAGCCGAGCCCAACTCCTCGAGCGCCAGGGGCAGACTCGCTCCGCCACAGAACAATGGGCCTGGCTCGAGAGCCATGCCGAGCCCGCCCTGGCAGAGCTGAGCTTGCTCATCCAGGCCCGACTCCGAACCCAAGAAGAACGCTTTTCGCTGGCTATGGCCATCTACGAACGCCAACTCTCTCGTTTCCCACAGGGAGAACGGATCGTCTCCGCCAGGCTGGGTATCGCCACACTCTACGAGCGTCGGGGCGAAATCCAAGAAGCGCTCAAGATCTGCGAGGCGACACTCCTTCAGCATCCAGAAGATGCCCGCGCCCCCGCTATACGCCTGCGCATTCAACGCCTCAGAGCACTGCACAATAATGGTTGAAGGAAAACCATGCGAATCCTATTCATACTAGCCCTTTGCATCCTTGGCCTCCGGCCGGCTCAAGCCGAGCACCTGCTGGTGCCGATGGACACCACCCAACGCAATCACCTCAAATCCTACGGTCTAGCCTTCTGGATTCTTGAACGGGGCGTCTCCGTCGAATGGCTGCTCAATTACCAGGGCGGTGCTTTCTTGATCGAATACCACCCGCTCATCGCCTCCGAAGCCCAGATTCGCGGCATCACTAGCCTGCGGATCTCCGCTGCCCAGGCCGCCCAGATCTACGCCGAAATCGACGAGTCCAATATGGATATCGTGAATTTGGAAAAAGCACCCAAGATCGCCGTCTACACCCCACCCAACAAACAACCCTGGGATGACGCAGTAACCCTGGCGTTGGAATACGCGCAGATCCACTACGAAAAAATCTGGGATGAAGAGGTGCTCGCGGGCGCTCTGGACGACTACGACTGGCTACACCTGCACCACGAGGATTTCACCGGTCAGTACGGCAAGTTCTACAGCTCCTACAACCGCGAAGCCTGGTACCGCGAGCAGCAAGACGCATACGAGGAGATGGCCCGACGTCTGGGCTACGGCAAGGTATCGGATCAGAAGAAAGCTGTGGTGATCAAAATCTATGAATACATGAATTCAGGCGGCTTCCTCTTTGCCATGTGCTCGGCCACCGATACCTTCGATATCGCTCTCGCCGCCCTCGATATCGACATTTGCCATCAGGTCTTCGATGGTGATGGGTACGATGCGAATGCACAGCACAAGCTCGATTTCGATCGCACGATCGCCTTCAAAAACTTCAAGCTCGAATCAAATCCCCTGGTTTACGAATTTTCCGATATCGATACGACCCCCACCGATGTACGCCAGATCCGCTCCGCTGAAGCGGAATATTTCACCCTCTTTGAGTTTTCGGCCAAATACGACCCGGTCCCGACAATGCTCACCCAGTGCCATACCAATATCGTCGATGGCTTCCTCGGTCAGACCACGGCCTTTCGCAAATCGCTGATCAAGGATTCGGTGATCCTCCTCGGCCAGGAGGATGGCACCGACAACGTCAAGTACATTCACGGCCGCACCGGCAAAGGCACCTTCACCTTCTACGCCGGTCACGATCCCGAAGACCACAAGCACCACGTCCA